>CAYSLU010000106.1:0-16425 GCA_964431965.1 uncultured Verrucomicrobiota bacterium | reverse complement strand
CCTAATCCACGCTGCCAGCGTTCGTTCTGAGCCAGAATCAAACTCTCCGTAGAAAAAACGATAGCAAGCCGGCCCCGATTTACTCAGGACCAGCAACCATTCATCTTTCCATGTCCACAAGACATGTCGACGGACAGACCTCAAGCTCAAGCAAGTCACACCACTTCCGACTCGAAGTGATCGTGTGTTGGCTATTCTATTTTCAAAGAACAAACACGACAAAACGCACCGTATCCATCCGGTCTCTTACCGAGCCGGACGATCACCGGCGAATCTTGTTGCTATCCATCCGAGGGGCTATCCCCTCAAGAAGATGGTTAGATTTATAGCACCCGCCCCCATCGACGTCAACGAGCACGCTGAAATTTTACGTTTTTTCTTTGTCGGAGGCGTCCGTCGCGCGGCGCTCACGGCGCGCGAACGAGCGCAACCCCCCACGGAGGAAGCTGATCCAGATCCCGATCCGTGATGCGGTCCCGGGCGTTACGCCCCAGCGGGCATGTGCAATCCGTGCCGTTCAGGAGGAAGTCGTGCCGCCCTTCCCGAGTCTCGAGTCGCACGCAAGGGCACGGCCACCTCACACCGGGAACAGGCGGTAGAATGGCTCGATACAGAGCCACCGCCGCATCGACGTCGGCCGGGACAGCGCCCAGATAGATCGCCGCGCCACGCCCCACGCGGCGCGTGGACATCACCGCTCGCCCCGCGTAGGGCTCGCCAGCCAGCACGCCAAGCGGAACCGCTCCCTCCATGCTCAGCACCTCGCCATGCCGCATGTCGCACGCCATCCGCAAGCCGCCTACACAAACGTCGGCCCGCACCGGCGGCACGCCGCCGACCGATGCCTGCGCCCGGCCAGCCTGATGATCGAAGGCCGATCCGCCGTTGGCGCCCAGCGGCCAGTACTCGTCCAACTGCACGCCGAATAGCGACGCGAGCACGCCAGGCGGGCACGCATCGCGCTGCGCGCCGAACGCATCGCGCTCCCCTGCGCCCGGAAAGCACACGAGCATCCCGCCAGCTTCGCACCACTCCCGCAGGCGCACCGACAGCGCCTCCGGACAGATGTCCAAGTCAGGCGCAATCAGCGGACGACCGACGTCCCACGCATCCGCCGAGTCGACGAACTCCACCGCCCGGCCCAGCCGGACGAGCGGGTTGTAGACAGCCCGCAGCACCTCTCGCACCCACAGCGGAAACCGCTGCGCGACGCCGTCCGGCAGCTGGATCTCCATCCAGAAGAAGCCCTCGCTGGATCGATCGCGCGCGATCGCGTTCGCCGGGTCGAACATAATCTGGACGTCCGCCAGCACGCGAGCCTGCGCCAGCAGTGGCTCGATCCGCTTCATCTCGCCAACGATTGTCCGGATGCTGCGGTAGACGTCGCGGGGACGGCGATCGCGCTCCACCACGCTCGTGTGCCGCCACTCGCAGCCCGTGCGAAACCGCCGCCAGTGGAACCAAAGCAGGGCGCGCGCACCGTGCGCCAGCGTCTCAAACGACCAGTATCGGCGCACTTCCGCAAGCATCCCGCCCGTCGTGGTGTAGCCCGATCCCGTCTGATGCTCCAAGGCCAGATACCGTCCGTTCCCCGACAGCGCTCGGTACCGGTCCAGCATCATGGCAGCCTGACCGTCGAGGGTGAGCAGTTCCGGATAGTTGTGCACCGTTGCCTCATCCACCAGGTTCACCCCACGCTCTCGCTGCAAGCGAAAGAGCTCTCGCTGAGCCGGCTCGATCGCACAGCCCACGATGAATCGATCACGTCCCGCATGCTCTCGGATCGCCGCCGCCTGCACCAGCATGAACTCAGCCATCCCTTTGATGCAAAACCGGTTGTAGTCGAGAATGTGCTGGGGACTCCGCGTGCACATCATCTCGGTCGGCGCCGGGATCTGATCAAAGCGCTCGACCTCCTGGTTCCAGAACCCGAGGCCCCAGCGTCGGTTCAGTTCATCGACCGAGCCATACTCGCGGCGGAGGTGCTCGTGGTAGGCCTTCAGCGCCGGGGCGGAGCAGTCGATGGCGCTATAGGTTCCGATCTCATTGTCGATCTGCCAGCCGATCACGGACTCGTGTCGACCGAAGCGTTGCGCCAACCCGGCGGCCAGAGCCCTGCAGCATCCCCTGTAGCCCTCGTGGAACACACTGTAGTGCCGACGCCCGCCGAACGTCCCCTGTCGCCCATCCGGGCAGATGCACGGCAAGTCCGGAAATCGCTCGACCAGCCAAACCGGTGGAGTGGCCGTCGGCGTGCTCAGGATGGTTCGAATCCCGTATCGGGCAAGCAAATCGATGCAGCGCTCGACCCAGTCAAGGGTCAGAGTCCCGTCCGGGCGCTGCATGCGGTTCCAGCAGAACTCGCCGATCCGCACGCAGTTCAGCCCCAGATCCTGCATGAGTCTGGCGTCCAGTTCCCACTCCGTCTCCGGATCCTGCTCCGGATAGTACGCCACCCCCAGCAACAGTCCGTGCCGAAACGATTGCTCTTCCGAGTTCGCGCTCATAGTCCCTCCGCTGCCTTAGCATCCAACCCCATGCTCCGCAGGTCGCTCACGGGAGCCATCGCCGCCTGCGCTTGCGATCCTCTGCAATCCGGCCGCTCGGTCGGATCACGAAGCTTGACAGCATGTTGCGCAGATGGAACCAGGCGGCGATTCCCCCATCATCGATGCCGCCATAGACTTGGAGGTGGCCGCGCACCTCGTCCACCCACACCGCCGCGACCTCAACATGATACTCGCGGCCGGATGCCCCAAAGGCCCGGTGCAGGCCGGGATTACGCAGCAGCGGAAGCAGGTCCACATACGGCTTCGCGCGATAGAGGTCCATGTAGGCCGCCAGGATTCGGCGGGCCTCCTCACGCTGGACGCGGTTCATCATCACGGCGATCCGGCTTGGGTTCCGAGGGGCTCCCGTCGCGACGGGTTCGGCGGCCGGACTTTCCAAAGAGTTCCATCTGACCGCTCTTCACCAGATCGTAGTTCTTCAAAATCCGAATGGTCTGAAGGAGATCCGATTTCTCATAGTTCCGCTTCGTATCCACGCCGTTGATCAGATCCTGAAGCATGGTCCGAAACGAGAGAATACCGTTTATCCCGTTGTTGCGCAACAATTTAAGAGTATTACCGCGCAACTCCCCCGAAGCCGGCAACTCGGGGATGCACAGGATCCGCGCCACATCGCGCGACCCGAGTTGGCGCGCCACGACATCCAGCGCGCGCTCGCTCGCAAAGTGCAGGATCTCCGGAGTCTGCTCCAGTCGCGCGACCGAAAACCGCTCCGTGTGGCTTCCGTAAACACCGATCACCGCACGCGCGATGCCGCCGAGTTCAGCCGAGGTCCACACCAGCGCATCCGGTATGCGCTGCTCCGTCACGAGCGGATTGACGACGACCAGATCGATCTCCTCCTCCATGCGCTTGTGGCGGCCGGGCACCATGTACTTGCAGGGCTGGCTGACCAGATACCCCATGAACTCGAAGTACTCGCGCACGATGATCTCGTTAACTGACGACATCCCACGCCTCCTTCAGTTCCGCATCGCCGACCTCGCAGCCAATAACGACGCCGCCCAGTCGCTCGGCCAGGACGAAGCGCGGCACGCGGCGAAGCGACTTCTTGTCCGCCGTCATCGCGTCCCGGACCGCGCCCCATGCCCCCGCCCCGCCCTCGGTCTTCACCGGAAGCCTCAGGCTCTTCAGAATCGAGACGAGCCGCGTATAGTCGTCATCGGCAAATCCCTTCAGGCGAGTCGACAGATACGCCGCGTACACCATGCCGATCGACACGGCCTCGCCGTGCAGCAGGTGGCCGTACCCCGCTGCCTTCTCGATCGCGTGCCCCAGAGTGTGTCCAAAATTGAGGATGGCCCGAGGTCCGACCTCATGCTCGTCCATCGCCACGACTTCGGCCTTTATCTCACAGCACCGCGCGACAATCCGGTCCAGCAACTCGGTATTCCGGTCCAGCAGACCACGAACGCTGGCCTCTAGATCACGGAAAAGCCGGGCGTCCCAGATCACGCCGTACTTCACGACCTCGGCCAGCCCCGAGACATACTCCCGCTGCGGCAGGCTGCGGAGCGTCGCCAGATCCGCGACCACGCGCGCGGGCTGATGGAAGCATCCGACCAGGTTCTTTCCCTCGGGCAGGTTGATCCCCGTCTTCCCTCCGACAGAGCTGTCCACCATGGCCAGAAGCGTGGTCGGAATCTGAACGAAGCGCACACCGCGTAGATAGGTCGCGGCCACAAACCCAGCCAAGTCGCCCACTACGCCCCCTCCGAGCGCGACGATCACCGACTTCCGATCCAGCCCGGCGGCAACAGCCTTCCCGTACAGGACGCCCGCCCAGTGGAGATCCTTCGACGCCTCGCCGGCCGGTATGACGGCGCGGGTCACACGGCAGCCAGCCGAGGTCAGCTGCCGGTCGCACAGGTCGCCATACAGGGGATCCACGTTGGAGTCGGTTACGATCAGCACCGCCGCCCCGGACTCGCCGTCCAGCGCGCCGCCCACCGGCAGCTCCGTGCCCACCTGGATGTCGTAGGACCGCTCCTTCAACTCCACGCGCACTGTTCTGGCCATGGCCGCATCCCCCCCCCGCTCTCCGAGCTTCCCGCAGCAAACTGCGCAGCAGTCTACACATCACCCAATCCGCCCACAAGCCTGCGGCCCCGACAGCACAGCCTGCGGCCTCACCATGGAGTACGTCGTGTACCCCAGCTACTGCCGCGCCTTGCGGGGGAGAGAAGGCGTGTGGTAGCTTCTCGGCTCGCTCCCAACCATCGGCATCGCGTGTGAAAAAACATTTGATCCTGTTCCTAGCCGCCCTCCTGGCATGCGGCAGCCGCGCCGCGGCCCTGCCGCCGCCCGCGCTGGATCTCGATTTCCGGACCGCGATCTCCAACCGAACCCCGCCGGAGCTGACGACCCGGACCGGTCGGATACCCCTCTCCTACGCCGCCCGGATCCCCCAGCCGGACGCCGGACTCGTGCTCGATGCGTCCGCCAACGCGCTCCACGGCTCGGCTCAGGACGGAGCCCGGCGCGTGTTCGACGACCGCTTCGGTACGACGCTCGAACTCGACGGCCAGAACGGACATGTCCGGATAGCCGACTCCCCGGCCCTTTCGTTCGGCTCGTACACGTCAGACCGCCCCTTCAGCGTGGCCGCCTGGATCAACATGCGCACCGGCCGGTCCTTTCCCATCGCCTCGAAGGGCGAAGGCCGGGAGTGGCAGTTCGGGATCGACGACGAAGGACGGCTGGCGTTCAGCGCCTTCGCCGGCGGCGGACAGATGCGCCGCTGGACCGCACGCGCAAAGCCGAGCGGCGACGCCGGCCAGTGGCACGCCTACGCCGTGGCCTACGACGGCGCCGGGCTCAGCAACAGCGCCGCCCTGTACCGCGACGGACAGCCCGTGGCCGTCTCCTTTGAAGGCCGCCGCACCTACCAGGGCATGCCGGACACGTCCGATCCGCTCCTGATCGGCCGGTCATCCGGCCGCAGCGCCGCCGGGCGCCTGGCGGGCATCCGCATCTATGCGGCCGCGCTCCGCCCCGCCGATATCGCCGCGGCGGCCCGCCCCCCGTCCGCTCCGGCCGGCCGGCCGGCCGACGCCGAGCTGGCCCTCGCGCTGGCCGACGCCGAAGGCGCCTCCGTGCTCTTCAGCCCTGGCACATCCTCGTGGACTTCGGTCGGCGCGATCCAGGCGGACGTCTTCTGGCCGGCCGATGCACCGAGCAACGCGCAGGCGCTCTTCTTTGCGCAGGACCGCGATTACTACTGGTTCCAGAACCTGCACCCCGAGCCGCTCGCGGCCGGCGCGTGGAACCGGCTGTCCGTGGACCTCGCCCCGGACACGGCCGGCTGGGAGCCCCGCGGCCACTACTCCGCATGGAACTACGCCTCGCTCTCCCACCCGCGCGCCGTCGGCCTGCGGCTGTTCACGCGCGAGCCCTACACCGGCGTGTGCCGCATCGCGGCGGCCCAGGCCGCCCCCCGCGCCCCGGACGCCGAGCCCCCCCGCATCCGGAACCTCCGCGTCAACCGCGCGCAGGTGCCGTGCTTCGAGAAGCTGGAGCTGGTGTTCGAACTGCCGGATCGCTATGCGGACCCGTACGACACAAACCAGGTCCGCGTGAGCGCGTCGTTCGAATCGCCGGCCGGCCGGCGCACGGAGGTCGAAGGATTCTTCATGCGCAACTTCTTCCGCGAGGGGGAGGGCTCCGACGAGCGCATCACGCCCCAGGGCCAGCCGGTCTGGTGCGTTCGCTATGCCCCACTCCAGCCGGGCCTCCACCAGTACGCCGTCCGCGTCCGCGACGCGCGCGGCGAGACCGTCTCGCCAGCCGGCCGCTTCCTCGCGCTGCCGCCTGCCACGCCGGGCTTCGTCCGCGTCTCAGCATCCGACCCGCGCTACTTCGAGTTCGACTCCGGATCGCCGTTCTTCCCGATCGGCCACAACATCCGCTCTCCCTTCGACGTGCGCATGGACCGACAGTTCCCCTGGCGGCGGCGCACGCCGCCCGGATCGACAGCCTACACGCGCCACTTCGCGAACATGAGCCGACACGGCGAGAACATGACCGAGATCTGGTGCGCCTCGTGGTCGCTCGGCCTCGAGTGGCTCGCCTCCCTGCCCGGGTACCGCGGCGTGGGTCAGTACAACCTCGCCCATGCGTGGGAGCTGGACCGCGTCGTCGAGGAAGCCGAGCGCCAGGGCATCCACATCAACCTCGTGCTGAACAACCACGGCAAGTTCAGCACGTGGTGCGACGAGGAATGGGCCTTCAACCCGTACAACACGGTCAACGGCGGCTACCTGAAGTCGCCCGACGAGTTCTTCTCCGACCCCCGCGCGCACGCCGATTTCCTCAAGCTCATGCGCTACATGGTGGCGCGGTGGTCCTACAGCACGAGCATCTTCTCCTGGGAGCTCTGGAGCGAGCTCGACCTGACGGGCACGTCCAAGGACTCCTACCGCCGGCCCGAAGTGGTCGAGTGGCACCGCCGGATGGCCGGCGCAATCAAGGCGATGGACCCCAACCGCCACCTGATCGGCACACACGTGTGCGGGGACTACACCCACCAGAACAGCCAGATTATCTCGCTCCCGGAGATCGACTACTGCCCCAACGACGCCTACCACTTCAGCCGCTCGCCGCTGCAGATCGTCAACCTGCTGGGCGAGACCGCCGCATTCAACAACCCGTTTGGCAAGCCGGTGCTCGTGACCGAGTTCGGCGGCTCACCCATGGCCGCGGGACTCAAGCACCTGGCCGACTCGCTGCACGCGGGCCTCTGGGCCTCCGTCGTCACCCCCGTCAGCGGAGCCCCGATGTTCTGGTGGTGGGATCTGATCGAGGAGGAAAACCTCTACCCTGAGTTCGCGGCGGTCGCCGCATTCACCCGCGGTGACGACCACCGAGGCAGCAACCGCGTGTCCGTGATCGCGGAGCTGCTCCCGCCGGGCAGCGAAGACACGGTCGCCGCCCGCTGCATGAAGGACCGGGAGCGCGGCTTTGGATGGATCTATCAGACGCGCGACTACGAGCACGCCGATCCCGCCGGCGCGCCGACAGTCAGCAACCTGGTCATCCGCTTGCCGGACATGACGAACGGCACGATCCGCGTCGAGTTCTGGAACACCCTGCACGGCACGCCGCTGCCGGCCATCGAGCGCGTCGCCAGCAACGGCGTGCTGGAGCTCGATGTTCCGCCCTTCGCGCGCGACATCGCCTTCAAGCTGCAGGGCCGGATGCCGGAGGCCGTACCGAACGAGCCGCCGGAGATCGGGCCGTAGGCGGAGGGCGTCCGCGCGCCATCCACCCGCCGCCACCCGCGTCGCGCTACGGAGCCGCCTTCTCCTCCGCCGCGCGCCGCAGGCGCTCGCGCACGTCGGCCATCTGAGCGGCCAGAGCATCGCGCTCGGCCCGCGCCGCATCCCCCTGCTTCTCGAGCGCGGCGATACGGCCGCGAGCAGACGCCAGATCGTTGGACAGCGCCGCGCACGCGGCCTGGGCCGACGCCAGCTGCGACCGCAGCCCGGAGGTCGCCTGGTCCGCCGATTCCTTGCCGGCCGTCAGGGTCGCCACCGCCCGCCCCATCTTCTGCGTGCTGACGGACAGCATGCCGATGCGCGCCTCGTGATCCGACACAAGCCGGGCCAGGCGCGCCACCTCCGCCTCCCGCTGCATGAGGTTCTGCTGGGACCGGAACTCCCGCCCCACCATCTCCTCGATCTGCAGGCGAAGCGGATCGTGCGTCCGGCGCTCTTCCTCAAGCGCGGCCGCCGCGGCCGCCGCGCGGTTGGACTCCGCCGCGAGCGACCGCGCCAGCGCCGCATCGCCATCGGCCCGGCCGCGAAGCTCGGCCGAGGAGCGCGCCGCCTCCGCGACCCGGACGCGCGCCGCGTCGAGCTCGCCCCGCATGCCGGCGCACCACGCGCCCAGCCCCGCGGCCGCCGCGGCCATCGCGAGGCACGCACCCGCCATCCATGAGGTCCGGTTCATTGCGCACCCATCCCGACCGGGCGGAACGACCGCCCCTCGATGATCTCGTAGAGCCTCCATTCGCCCCAGTCGCTGTGATGCAGTGTACTGGCCGCACCCTCGTCAAACAAGCGGGGGTACTTCCAGTACACGCTCTCCCGCCCGGCGCGGCCGGCCGGCCGCTGGACCAGCAGGTACAGCCGGTGCCCGTAGTAGTCCCGGCGCGCCTGGACGAAATCGAAGTCCAGCGCATGCACGAACACCGGGCCGTCAGCCGCACCCAGCGCCGCGAAGCTCCCGTACCCGCAGACGAAGACGCGCGGATAGCGGGTTTCCGCCAGCACCCGCCTCGCGATCGAGGCCAGCGGCGGAGCGGCGCTGAGCGACCGATCGCGCACGGGCCCCAGCGCGGACGCCGGAACTCCCGCCGCCGCCGCCGCCCACGTCCAGGCGGCCGGCGCCAGCGGCAGCAGAGCGGCCAGGACGGCGGCGGCGCGCCAGCGACCCGACCACAGGCGCACCAGCCATCCGGCCCCCAGCGCGCCCAGCGGGACCAGCACGATCAGGATCGACGTCGTGTCCCACAGGCAGCGCCCCGCCGCCAGAGCCGCAGCCGGAACGAGCAGCGCCAGCCCGAGCACGGCAAGAATCGCGCCGCCTTTCGAGCGGCCGATCGCCGACGTCGCGGCGAGCAAGACCAGCGGAGCCGCCGAGAGCCCGAAGAAGACCGCTCGATCCCGGTCGTCCAGCGACAGCGCCCCCGCGTCCACCGGCCGGCTCCCGAGCGAGCGCAGCAGGTAGAGCGCGTCGCCCATGATCAGCCAGTTCACCAGCAGCCACAGGCCGATGGCGTACGCGGCGGGAAACAGGCCCAAGATCAGGGTCGACTCGCGGCGGGCCCCCGTCAGGCGGGTCGAGAACTCGTGTGCAATCACAACCCCCAGCGCGATGAGCGCCCAGGCCGCGACCTCGACGCCGCTGACGATCAGCAGCGCGGCCCCCAGCCCCAGGAACGCCAGCCCGCGCACCCGGCGCTCCGTGAGCCACAGCACGATGCCGTGGGCGGTGAGCAGCACGAGGAACGCGACTCCGGTGGCTGACGATCCGCTGTGGCACTCCGCCAGAAAGTGCGGGTTCAGCGCCAGCCCCGCCGCCACGGCCAGCCGGAACCGAATACCTACGCCCCACCAGCCCATGATCCTCAGCAGCAGCACGATCGAGGCGGCGCCCAGCGCGGCGCTGACGAGGATGGAGGCCGCCGGGATCTCCGCCGAGCGCGAGAGAAACACGAACGGCAGGCGGGCCAGCGTGGGGAGCGGCGCCCACCACACGGAGCTGATCAGCGCCTGCCGGCCGTCGGTCGTGTTCGCCACGAGCCGCAGGCATATCGAATCCCGGATCCGGGCCTCCGGCGAGACCTCGTCGAGTCGCGTCAGCCCGCGGGCGAGGAAGATGCCCGTCAGCAGCACCAGCAGGTACAGTCCCAGCCGGCCGCCCCGCGCGCCCGGAAGCCCGTCAGGCGGGTCCAGATCTGTTTTTTTGAAAGAGTCCATGCCGCGTTTTTTCCCAGTGGAACGGCGAGTGCAGGAACTGGAAGAACCCGCGCCACCCGCTGTAGCTCATCAAAACCCAGTATGGAGGCGCGAGGATCGCGTACTTCACGAGGTCGTCGTAGCGTCGCCGGAACGCGCCGAGCGCTCCCGCGTAGACGAAGGCGAAATTGCCGGCGAAGAGGCAGAACGCGCCCATCGCGAACACGGGGCCCGGGAACAGCGTGCGCAGCATCTCGGCCCGGAAGACGAACCACGCCAGGGCGAGCAGCCAGTAGATCGGGTTGATCAGCGCGCACACCACGATGCCGCCGATCAGGAGCTGGAAGTGCAGGAAGTTCCGAAGCCCGAGCTCCCGCGCGAGCCGCAGCGGCATGCGCATGTGCACGAGGTACGTCTGCATGTACCCCTTGAGCCAGCGCGACCGCTGCCGGATCCAGAACGGCAGGCTGCTGCACGCCTCCTCCCACGTCGTCGTGTCGAGCATCTGCGTGCCGTAGCCGGCCCGGAAAAGGCGCACGCCCAGGTCGCAGTCCTCCGTCACGTTGTAGGCGTCCCACCCCATCAGATCGCGCAGCTTCGCCGTCACGAAGTGGTTCGAGGTGCCGCCGAGCGGAATCACGGCGCGCAGGCTCGACAGCCCCGGCAGCGACAGGTCGAACCACGCCGAGTACTCGGCCGTGAACCACCGCGTCAGCCAGTTCTGCCGCGGGTTGTAGAAGTTCAGCTTGGACTGCAGGCACACGACATCCGGGCGCGCCGCGGCGAATCCCGCGACCGCCTTCTTGATCTGGTCCGGCTCGGGCTCGTCCTCGGCGTCGTAGATCACCAGGTACTCCCCGCGCGCGAGCGACAGCCCCACATTGCACGCCTTCGGCTTGGTCCGCGGAAACGACGCCGGAATCAGCGTCAGGCGAAACCCGGCCGGCAATGCGATGCGTCGCACCGCCTCACGGGTCTCGTGATCGTCCTCCTCAAGCAGGAGCTGAACGTCCAACTTCTCCGCCGGGTAGTCCATGCGTCCCAGGGATCGAACCAGGTGCTCCACGGACTCCGCCTCCCGGTAGAGCGGAACCAGGACGGAGTAGACCGGCAGATCCTCGTCACGCAGGGCGGCCAGAGTCGCCGCCGGAATTCGGATTTCGGCGTCCGCGGTGGCCGAGCAGTAGATGAGCGCGAGCTTGTAGGCGGTGAACACGAGGTAGAACAGCACGGAAAGCAGCACCGCCGCCCGCGCCACCGCGACGGCGTCCCACAGCAGGAGGCCCGCCAGCCCCGCTGTCGCGAGGCCCAGGACCAGCTTCTGCCGCGGCCACACCGGGGTGCGCGCGCTCAGCGCAGGCTGCCGAATACCGAGTTCCAGCGGGTCGAACGCCATGTCTCCGTGTCTCCCATACCATCCAGCAGAACGCTCCCGATCACGCGGGCCGCCAGCAGCTGCCCGCGCGCGGAAGGGGCGATCGAGTCCGGGCTGAAGAGCGCGCCGTCCCGCTCACCGGCACTGCGGAACGCGCTGTAGAGATCCGCGACCCGGATCCCGCGCGCCTCGGCCATGCGCTGCACCGCCGCCGCGTAAGGCCGGACCCGGTCCGCGTCCGGAGGATACGGCGGCGGCGCCACCCACACCACCGCCTGCCGCCTCGTGCCCGCGATGATGTCGCACAGCGCCGCGGCCTGCCGCTCGAACGCCGGCGGGGGGACGGCGTCGAGCATGTCGCGCAGCCCGACGCTCAGGACCACGACGTCCGCGCTCCGATCGACCAGCTCGGGCACCAGCGCCAGCTTGAGAAGCGGGCCGTACGCCTCGCTTCGCGCCGACCAGTCGGGGATCTGGATCCGGGTCACGGACGCAACCCGCTGGCCCAGCGCGGAGGCCAGGATCTGGTCGTACGCCACGACCGGTCCCTTCGCGTCCGTCGCCGGGACCAGCGAGTCATCCACACACACGATGCGCAGCGCGGAGCGGCCCAGCCCCGGCGCCGTCGGGCCGGGGCCGGCGTCGGGGATGAGCACCAGCCGCACGCCCTCCGCGTCGTACAGGCGATCGCCGTCGACCCGCGCCGGCAGCCGCGCGAACGGCGGGGTCAGGAATTCCACCCGGCCGTGCTCGATCTCGACGCCCTGGTGCTTGACCGACCAGGTGAACCACGCCACGTCGCCGGCCCGACCCGCCACCACGGGACACGAGTCCTCACGGAACGGATTCAAGTCCGTCACATCCATGGCGCGCCGCCGCCCGTCCCTCATCGCCAGCTCGCCGGTGACGGACAGGTTGTTCGTCCACGGGAACGAGGTGGCCAGCCGCAGGCGCGGCTCGACCGTGTCGGCGGCATAGCAGACGGCGGGCAGGGCCGTCATCTCCCCGTGGATGGAGTATGGGCGGGGCACTGTCTCGCGGCAGTCAACCGTATCCTGCCAGCGCCGGACAAACCCCAGGCCGTCGCGAACCTCCAGCGTTGCGGCGTAGACGCCCGGGCGCGTGTAGACGTGGCCGGCGGCCGCGCCCTCACCCGTCGAACCATCGCCGAACTCCCAGCGACACCTCACGGCCGTGGACAGCCAGTTCTCGGTCGTGCTCCGGAACTCGACGGGAAAGAACGTCGCATCGCAGCCGGCAAACTGGTAGGCCCGGCGCTGGCGCGTCACAAACGACGGGTGAAGCGTCTGGCTCAGGCGCTCGACGCGAACGGGGTCGGCCGCGACCGCCGCCAGCAGCAGGCTGGCGGGGAGCGGCGCGACCGACGCCTGATCCTCGGGGCGCCAGCCGATCCGGAGCTGCGGGCGCCGACGCGCGCTGCGGCTGACAAACTCGAGGCGCCGAGGGCCCGCCTTGACCAGCACCGGCCCGCCCTCGCGCCACGCGCCTCCGTCATGTTCGCCCGGCCACTCGGCCACCAGCTGTCCGTCCAGCAGCAGGAACCCGGCGTCCTCGCAGTCGACCGCAAACCGGTAGACCGCCTCGGACGCGCACAGCAGGTAGCTCCGCGCAATGACGATCCGCTGGCGATCGCGCTTCTCCTGGGAGCGCGCCTCGCCCAGAGCGTCCAGCGACGGGTAATACGACAGCTCGCCGGACCGGCTGCCCTGAGCCATCATGTACCGCATCTTCTCCCACGAATTCGGAACGGCGTGCCCGCCGGCGTCGATGACCTCGACTTGGACCGGGGTCGGATCGGGCTCGGGCGGCGGCGGCTCGAAGCCGGGCTTGGGATCGGAGCCGAAATAGATCGCGTACTCGCGGCCCCGGTCGGCGTTGCGCGCGGCGACGAGCACAAACACCTCGCGCTCCGAAGCGAAGGCGACCTGACACTCGGCCGTGCCGCCGGCGGCGTCGAACGCCGCGAAGGGCGGCGCCGCGGGGTTATCCGGCTCCGTTGGAATCCGCACCAGGAGCTTGCGGCCGAACTCGCCGGGGACGGTGAGGTAGGCGCGACGGGTCAGCTCCGGAGCCAGCCACGCCCGCCGCTCGGCCAGCGCCGGTGCGGCGCCCATGGCCAGCGCGGCCGCTGCGCACAGCGCAGCCGGCATCCAGCCGACGGGCACCCGCCTGTGCCCGGCCGACCTCCGAAGTTCAGTCTTCTGCATGATGAGACAAGGCCCGCAGAGTATAGGGGAACGCCGACGGGACGCTCAACCATGGAGATTCGCCGCCGCACGGGCCAGTGGCTTTTCCGCCTCACCGCCACCCATGGCACACGCGGGAACTCCGGGCTTCTTCCACTCACGACCACCGGCGGCCGGCGTGCTATTCACCGGTGTTCGCAAAACCCATGTCCGTCACAAAGCGCCGGGTGCGTGGTCTGCCCGGGCCGGCGGCAGCGCCACGGTCGGAGTCGCCATCGGGAACCAGACCGTGATGGTCGTGCCGTCCTCGGCCGAGCTGCGCACCTGGATGGTCCCGCGGTGCCGGCGCATGACCCCCAGGACGGAGGCCAAGCCCAGGCCGCGCCCCGTGAAGCGGCTGATGTAGAAGGGCTCAAACATCCGTCGACGCGTGTCCGAGTCCAGCGCCGCCCCGTTGTTGCCTACCTCGACAAACGCATACGGGCCTTCGCGCTGACTCTCGTCAAGAACGGAATCGGCGAAGTCGCGCCTCCCCAGGTCTCCGACGCCGGTCCGAACCCGCACGCACCCCCGGCCGTCCGTCGTCGCGTCTGCGGCATGGGCCACCAGGTTCCAGATCACGAGTCGAAGCTGCTCGAGGTCCGCGAGCACAACGGACTGATCCTGGCCGATGCTGATGTCCAGCCTGCGCTCGACGCCGACGGCCTCCTTGAGCCGAGGCGCCATGTCCCGGATCACGGCGGCGACATCGCATGGCACCATCGCCGTGAGGTATCGCCCCGTGCACAGCAGCATCTGCCGGCTCAAGTCGATCGCCCGGCCGCTGGCCCGGTGGATCGCGCCCATGGCCTCTCCCAGGGTGCCAGCCTGCGGATACTCCGCCATGATCAGCTCGGCGTGGCCCAGGATAACCGTCAGCAGGTTGTTGAACTCGTGTGCGATCCCGCCTGCCATGATGCCCAGGCTCTCCATCCGCTCGGCCTGCTGCAGGCGCTCGGCCAGGCGAGCCCGCTCCTCCTCGTGCCGCTTCTCCTCCGTGATGTCCATGATGACACCGGCGTAGTGGGTGACCTGGCCGGCCTCGTTCTCGATCGCGATGGTCCGATCCTGCACCCACCGGACATCGCCGCCCTTGGCGATCAGCCGGTACTGCTGGCAGAACTCCTTCACCCCGCGCTCGAAGTGACCCTTCACCTCTTGCTCGAGCCACGGAACGTCGTCCGGATGCGTGATGCCGGGCCAGGAGACCCGCCCGGACACGAGTTCGTCGGCCGTATAGCCGAACTGCGCCACGTTCTCTGAGGCGAACTCGACCGGCCACCCCTCGGCAATACGCCACACGAAAACAACGGCCGGACTCCGATTCACGACGTGCTGGAACCGGCGGAGCGACTCGAGTCCTTCGCGCAGCGCCTGCTCGGCCCGACGCTGCTGCGTGATGTCCCGCGCGAAGATCGCGATCTCCTCCACCTCACCAGCGGCGCCCAGGATCGGTTGGATGTTGGCGTCGAAGACCCGCCCCTCAAGCGAGTCCTCGTAGCGAACGCCCTGCTTCCGAACCAGCACGTCCTCGATGACGCGATGGCGGGCAAGCGCGACATCCTCCGTAAAATAGCCGTAGGCGATGCGGCCGACGGCACGACGCGGATTCTCGCCGTAGAGGCCGGCGGCGGTCGCATTCGTTGCCAGCACGGTTCCGTCCGGCTTGATAAGCAGCATCGCCTCCGTAGCGGCATCGAGCAGCGACCTCAAGTCACGCTCGCTCTGCCGCAGGGCCGCGTGGTCGCGCTGCCGCCCCAGCACCGTCGCCACCGTTTCACCCAGCAGGCGCAGAAGTTGGACGTCCTCGTCGCGCCATGCGTGCCCGGACACCCGAACGCCGAACCCCAGCATCCCCGTCAGGACTCCGTGTGAGCGCAGGGGGATAACCAGCAACGAGCGCAAGCCCAGGTGCTCGAATGCCTGACGCTCGACGTCAGCTTCGGCGGGCAGGTCCGAAAGCGTCCGAAGCCGCACCGCCTCTCCCCGCGCGAGCTCGTGCCTGAACCACGGGAGGGAGTCCAAGGCCCGGCGATGCTCGAACAAGGCAGGGGCCGAGTCGTCCGACTTCCAATCAAGGGTCTGACGGACGGTTGTGCCGTCCTCATCGAGCATCACGGCCGCACAGCGGTCGACGCCGGCGAACGCGGCCGACTCGCGCAGGACACCCTCAATCTCGGAGACGATCGACTGGTCGTCGGCCCCCAGGAGGCGCGTCGATACGGTCGCGATCAGCGTCTCCATCTGCAGGCGACGGTTCAACTCCGATGTCCGTTGCTGGATCGCCAGGTCCAGATTCGCGTTCGTCTGCGCCAGTTCGTCCTGGATGCGCATGCGCTCCTGAACTTCTGCAGCCAGCCGCTCCCGCTCGCGACGCAACTCGAGCGCCAGTTCCAGCTTGTCCATCGCACGCGTAACCGCGCTTTCAAACTCCTCAAGGACAGACGCCCGCGAAGCGCGATCCGGCAGGACACCAGCCGGGTTCACCTTCTGAACGGCGTCCCTCAGTCGCTGAGTGTTGCCCTGCGCCAGCAGATCCAAAGCACCGAATAGGTGGGAGATCGCATCCGGCATGTTCCGTATCCCGCTGCGCCAGTGCTGCACCGCTGATCTCGAGCATCCACAGATCAACGCAATGTCCTGATTCGACATGCCATACTTGACCTGGAAATCGTTCAAGTGCATGTCGCGCAGCCTACTCCACCAAATCCATGATCTACAAGCACTACCTTCCGACGCCTAACCATACAATGTACTAGAACACCCACACAGGC
>CAYSLU010000105.1:0-16555 GCA_964431965.1 uncultured Verrucomicrobiota bacterium | reverse complement strand
CGGTGGATGCTGCCGTCGCGCGTGACGTCGCCGCCGACCAGGATGAAGTCCGGCCGCAGCTCGACGATCTGGGCCCGGGCCTCATGCCAGTTCTTGATCAATGACGGGTTGAACCGGTACGACTTCGGCGACCCCGGCTGCATATCGGCCACGTGCACGAAGCTCCATGGTTTCATCGGCAGATTTCCTCATTCCGGCGCAGCTCCGTCACGCGCGCCTGGCGGCCCGCAACGCGGATGGGCGGCGCGGCCTCGATTCCTTCTTCCAGGACGACCACGATCTCATCCAGGTCCAGCGCGTAGCTCTCCAGATCGAGCGTGGGCCCGGGCGCCGGGACGATCCGGCCGTTGAGCACCTCGACCCCCTTCGCGCTCACCCGCACGTAGAGCTGGCGGTAGAACGTTGCGTCCAGCGTCAGGAAAACCGCGTGCTGCTCGCCGGCCACCTCGATCTCGTCCGGGAACGGGACGTACTGCTCCCCGGCGACGGCCGTCCCGATGTCGTAGTAATCGTACCAGAACGGGTCGACGGAGAAGCCGAAATTGAAGACGCCGCGCCCGACGTCCACGGCCTGGAGGCCGTTCGAGATGGTGGCGTAGGCGTCCACCAGGTACTCCCACCGGCCCGTCGCCATGAACAGCGCGTGCGAGAACGAGGCGCTCCAGGCGTTCCACCCGTAGCCGCCGAGCATGCAGGAGCCAAGCCCCAGCGCCCAGTACGTCTCCCAGTGGCGGAGCGTGGACCCGAAGAAGCGGCTGTCGGGAACCCGCGGCTTGAGCATGCGGCGCTTCCGGAAGATCGCCTCGGCGGTCCGCCGCTCCGCCGGCCCCCACCCGAAGTGCGGCCCGAGCGAGGCGATCTGGTAGCCCGCGCAGGCGGTCATGCCGTCCTCGAAGTGATCCGACCCCTCCGTCATCGAGTCGTCGCCCTCGCGAGCGATGGCCCGGTAGGCGCGCTCGACCGCCGGCATCAGCCGCTGAGCCTCAGCGTCGCGGCCGTGGCGGCTCAGATGCCGGGCCCAGTCGAAGAGGCTCTTCGCCGGGTGGATGACATTGGTATAGACCGCGTGCCGGTTGTAGAAATGGCCGTCGCCATGCTGCAGGCTCAGCAGCTGCTCCGCGCTCCGCTGTCCGCGGTCGAGAAAGGCCGGGTCGCCCGTCCGGTCGTGGTACACGCGGATGGCGTCCAGCAGGGATCCGTAGTTCTGCGCTCGGCTATGGAGGCGCTGATTTCGGCCGGTTGCCGGATCGACGTAGACGGAGAACGTCTCGTCCAGCACCTGGCGCGCGGCTTCCCCGCAGCTCTCCTCGCCGAGCAGGCGGCCCGCCTGCGCGAGCGTGACGACCCCCAGCACGCTCTCGGCGTTGAAGCCGGACGGTCGCTTGACGGTCGCGGCATAGCGGGCCGCGGCGCGCAGCGTCCGAGCCCAGCCGTCCTGCCGCCAGATGCGGGCCTCGGTCCGCTGGCCCCCGGCGTCCAGCTCGATGACCGTCCGGCCCTCGCCGCCCTCCAGCGGCAGAGCCAGCGCGCCGTCATGGACGGCCAGGACCCGACTCGCGCGGCGGTGGGACTCGTCCGACAGGTGCGCGCGGACCGGGGGGGCGCCGCCGGCCCGCGCCGGCGCGATGACCGGCAGGCGCAGCGTTTCGCCGACGAATCCCGCGCAGCGGTCCGGCGCGAGAAACGCGACCTGCAGGACATCCGCGGCCTTCTGCCAGAGGGCTTCCATGCTCTCGAACCGGCCGACGTAGAGCGTCCCGGCGTAGCGCGGCGCGGCGCCGGAGAGCCGGATGTCCTGATGGGTCACCCGGTCCGGGTGGGGGTCGATCGAGTTGACGACGTCGATCGCGACGGAGCGGATCCGCTGCATGCCCTGACCCTCGTAGATGACGCGCCAGGAGTCGACCTTGCCGGGGGTGAAGTAGCCGATCACGTCGTGGCTCGTGGAGATCAGCCCGGCCCAGAAGAAGCCGGCCTCGACGCGCAGGTTCGTGGGGTAGGGCCGGTGCGCCCAGTCCGATGCGTAGTCGGTCCACGAGTTGACGCCGGTGCTGTAGCGCAGGCGGCGGAGCCGGGCGGCGGCTGCGACCCAGTCGTGCAGCTGGTTGCCCTTGCGGCGCGACCAGTTCTCGATGGAGAAGTCGCAGCGCAGGAGTCCGCTGTCGAGGCGGTACGCCCGCGTGAAGTCGAAGCCCCACCAACTGCCCGGGCCGCGGTACTCGGTGGTGAGGGTCAGCGTGCCGGCCTCGAGATCGAACGCCCGGCGTGTCACCTCCGGGTCAACGAGTATGTCTTGGCGGCCGAAGCTGACGTGCCAGTGCCCCTCGCGGAGCGGGCCGGCCGTATAGAAGCAGGTGGGCGACTCCCTGATGCGGTCGGGGTGCCCGATGTGCGTGAGGCAGCCCAGCGCGTCGAATCGCGCCTGCAGGTCGCCCTGTGTGAGTCGGTATGCCATGGGAGTCCTTTCGACGCCTCAGCGGGCGGTTCCGGCCAGGCGTGCCTCGAGTGCGTCGAGGCGCTGCTGCAGCCGTGTGTTCTGCGACCGCAGAGCGTCTATCTCTGCCTGCTGCTCCCGGATCGCCTGGATGGCCACGGCGCCGAGTCCGGCGTAGCTGACGTACGCGGGGCCGCCGGCCGGCTCGCGGGTGACCGCCTCGGGGAAGAGCGGTTCGACCTCGTCGGCCACGAAGCCGATGTGCCTGGGGCCTTCCGCCGCCTCGCCGGCGGCGTGGTAGGAGCGCGGGGTCAGCTGGAGGACGCGCGGCAGCACCGGGCCGATGGCCTGGACGTTTTGCTTGAACCGCCGGTCGGAAGACGTCCGGTATTCGCCGGTCCTGGCGTCGATGCGGGCGGCGGGCGCCGCGCTGCCGCCGCCCGAGGCGGAGAACAGCAGCAGGTCGCCCGACCGCTGGTCCGCGAAGACGCGCCAGTGCTCCTTCGGCGCGGCCGCGTTCTCGATCCTCAGGCCGCCCGACGCGGGATCGTTGGCGTGCACCACGTGCAGGTCGGCGGCGGGGGCCGCGGTGCGGATGCCGACCTTCCCGTTCAGGCCGAGCCGGCCGGCCTCGAAGTCGCCGGTGACCAGCGGGCCGATGGCCGAGCCGTTGGCCACGATGAGCCTGTTGCTGCCGGATTCGCGCAGGCCGGCCTGGTAGCCGATGAACACGTTGCCGCGGCCGTCGCCGCTGTAGGCGCCCGCGTCCTTGCCCACGTAGACATTCCTCGAGGCGCCGTGCGTGTAGCCCCCGGCGCTGGCCCCGAGCATGACGTTCTCCTCTCCGGACCGCATGAGCCCGGCGGCCTTGTCGCCCACGATCACATTGCGGCTGCCGGACGTGAGGTGCCCGCCGGCGACGTGGCCGACGAGCGTGTTGCCGTAGCCGAGCCCGAGCTTCGTTCCGGCGCAGGCCCCGACGGCGGTGTTCTGGTCGGCGCGGCTGTAGCTGCCGGCTCGGAAGCCGACGAATGTGTTCAGCCGGTTCGTCGCCAGGTAGATCCCGGCGCTGGCGCCGATGACGGTGTTCTGTGCGGCCGCCTCCTGGGCGCTCTGGCCGGCGGAGGGGCCGATGTAGACGCTGGTCCTGCCGGTGGCGTTGGTCGAGGCATCGCCGTCCACCGTGGCGTCACCGGCGCCCGGCTCGGACTCGTCCCGTGCGGCCGGACTCTTGTCGAGCCGCCCCCGCGGCGCCCGGGAAGCGGCACGATCCGCCGGGGCCTTCGCAGCGGGCTGGGTGATCTCGGATATGACCGCGTCCACGTGGTCCACGGCACGGGCGGCTCCGCCCCCCACGGTTGTCGCCAGCAGGGCCAAACAGGCGTTACGCATCCTCATCGGGTTGTCTCCTTGTCACGGCCACAGCATCACGATATCCGCGGCTCCGAGCGGGAGCGTGAACGAGACGCCCTGCTCCGTCCGGCTGAGCGCCAGATCGCCGGCCTTCACCGCCTTCGCCCTAGCGGGTGCGAACGGGAGGCGAACGGTCAGGGTCACGGCTTCCTGCCGGGCGCCCGTCCAGTTGAGCAGGGTGATAGCCGCCCCTTTGTCCGAGAGGAGCAGCGGCGTCTCGACCATGGGAATGCTCGCTGTGACCGGCGACCGGGTATCGGCGAGCGCGAGGGGCTCGGCGATCCAGGCGCGAATGGACTTCGAGAAGCCGACCGGCAGCCCGTCCAGGGCCTCGCGCGAGGAGTTCAGGTAGGACATGCCGGGCATCCAGGCGAAGTGGAGGACGCGGCCGGCCCCGCAGGCCCGCTCGACGATGGCCGGCGCGCCGTTCGAGAAGGTTGCGCGGACCACGAATCCGGTTCCGGAGAGTTGGCCGACGATGCCCGCTGCCGCGAAGCTGCCGCGGTCGCCTGTTCCCTCGGCCGCCGTCGGCAGGTCGCGAGTCTTCTCAATCAAGAGCCGGGGGCGGTGCGCCTCCACAATGCCGGTGAGGTCGCTCAGCACCCGGCACGGCTGGCCGTATCGGTCGCCCGAGCCGGCTCCGGCGACGGTCGCCAGCGTGCCGCCGGCCCTGACCCACTCGGCGAGGCCGCGCGCGTTTTCGGCCGGGAGGTCGGGCTCGGTGAGGTAGACGACGCGGTAGCCGGCGAGGCCGGCCGGCGAGAGATCGTCCTCCTCGACCCAGTCGACCGGGACGTTCGCATGCTGAAGCGCCAGGTACAGGCAGTAGATCTCGGACATGTAGTCCACCGTCTTGGTGTCGATCTGCGAATTCCCGGCGTCGCGGATCGGGGCGTTGGTGGTGTCCATCGCATCCCAGACGAGCGCGCTGCGCGGGGACACGAAGGCGACCTGCGCCTGCGGGCGTCGGCCCGGCCAGAGCAACTCCTCGGCCGCTCCGATCATGCGGTGGGCCTCGGCCATCCTGGGCACGAGCTGAGCGCTCTTCTCCGAATAGCAGTTCGCCGGGAAGTTGTACTCCGGCCCGAAGGTGAAGTATCGGATCGCCTTGCCACCACTTCCCGCGATCGTCAGGATGCGCTGGAGAATCCCGTCTTCCCGCGTTCCGCACGTTCGCGGGATAATGAAGCCGCCGAACTGGACTCCGCCCTTTCGCGCCGCGCTGTTGAGCTTCGAGCAGTAGAACGACCACTGCCAGGCGCGCGAGTCGCCGAACCAGTCTTCGATCCAAAGCATGGTGCATCCGCGCATGCGGCCGAACTCCAGCCAGTCGTGGCATCCTTGTGCGGCGTCGGGGCTGGCCTTGTCCGCGTTGTTGCCGAAGCCGCCGGGGATGTAGAACCGGCCGCTGTGGGTGGCCCAGTTCACAAAGACCGGCAAGCCCGGATAGAACGCCTCCTCCAATGCGCGCGTGCTGCGGGCGAAGTGGCGGGTGGAATCCCACGCGAAGAACCGCATGCTCCAGTAGAACAGCCGCCGGGAGGGCAGGTCGCGCGCCCGGCTGCGGCCGATCGGGCGCACGTCGTCCCAGCGCTCGAGACCGATGTCCGCGAGGCTGAGCCCCTGGGCCTTGAGGTAGTCGTGAAAGCGCGCGAGCGCCTCTGCGTTGTCGGTCAGCGCCTTGAACTGCTTCGGGTACGCCCACGCCGGTTCGTCCGCCATGGCGAAGAGGGTCAAGTCCCCAGGCGCGAACCCGCCCTTCATCTGGGCTTCGCGCTTTTCCATGGCCCATTGCTTGATCACCTCGTCCGTGATGCCCGGCTTATAGTCGAAGTATCCGCCGGGCGGCGCGTGGTCGCCGTCCGAGGTGCCGCGAAGTCCGCTGGCCACGGTGAGCGCCCGCCGTTCGGGGATGGGCTTGTGCCCGAGGCCGAGCACGGTGATGCCCATGCGCGCCATGTTCTCGACGGCCTCGCGCCAGGTGGTCCGGTCATCGTCGATGGAGGAGAAGTGATCCACGATGGGGAACTGGCGCGGCCGCTGGTCGGGGGGCACTTCCGACGCCTGGAACGCGGGCCAGTAGCGCCGGTTGTACTCGGCCGCAGTCTGGATCAGCGGCCTGCCGTTCTCCGCGGGGCCGACCATGAACATGAATCCATCGCCCATCAGGTCCAGCCGCAGCACCTGGTCCGGGGGACGCTCGGCCGCGGGCTGGCCGGCCGGACCGCCCGGGTCGTCGGCGGGGAGTCGCGCCTGTCCGGGCTTCGGAAGCGTGTCGGCCGTGAACCAGCGGATACCCAGTTCCACGATGGCGTTCGTTCGCGCGGGCGACATCCGGACGCGGGTGATCAGGGGGTATTCAGGACCGATCTCGTTGTTGGGAAAGGAATCCGCCACGGTGGATGCAAAGGCGCCGTCGAAGACCAAGGCCGACGACCACTCGCTGCCGAGCGCCAACATGCGGCTGCCGCCTGGAACGGCCATGCTGGTCCGCTCGCGGGCGGAGAGCCTGGCGGTATTGGTGGCCACGATACGGAACCGGACCTCGAACGGGACAAAGCCGTCCGGAAGCTTCGCGCTTTCCGCGTGGAGCGCAAAGCCGCCACAGAGGCCCAGCACCAGCGCGATTCCAAGTACGCCCCGTCTGCGAGCATCGCGGTCGTTCATCGCAACACGTCCTCCAGAACGACGATCTCCCACGGCGTGACGAGGAAGACCGAGTCGCCCTGCACGAACACGTTGCCGACAAAGAAGACGTCGCCGTCGATTCCCTTCACCAGTGTCTTCACGCGGCGTGGCCGCCGCATGTCCCAGAGCTCGATGCGATCGGCGACGCGGAGGATGAACAGGCCGGGTTTGCCGGCGCTCTGGATGCGGCGGCCCCCTTGGGGCAGGGGGTGGAGATCGTCGGACGAAGGCGTCTTGAGTGCGCGCGGATCGACTGCTGACCAGGTCGTTCCCTGAGGGCCGGCAAACGTGCACAGCCAGCGACCACGCCCAAGCGGTCCGATCACCTCCACGGCATCCGTGCCCTTCGGAGCCAGGGCGCGCGCCTCCACGCGGAGCGTGTCCGCGGCGATGCGCGCCAGGTAGCAGCGATCGGAGGCGGGGCGGCCGCTGTTCATATCCGCGTGCATGGAGGTGCCGCAGAGCAGGGCGTTCGCCTTCCGGATGAAGGCGAGGCCGCAGATCTTCTGGTCGGGGAGTGGGTCCTCAGCGAACGTCGCCGCGCCGGTCTGGGTGTCGTATCGCGTCAGCACCGATCCGAGATCCGGATATGGCCGGGTGCAGGCGTAGAAGATGAGGCGGCCATCGTCAGCCGCAGCAATTGGGCGCTGGCCACGCGGCGGCTTGGCGACGACGCGCGGGTTCTCCGGGAAGCGGGGATCCTTCGACGGATCGTATTCGGTCAGCTCGCCGCCGATATACGCAGCCATGTACACCATGCCCCCGATCTTCCACGTCTGCGCCACCTCGCCCCACCCGGGCGCCGCGCGGCCGCAGTCACGTCCGGCCCCGGTCCTCAGGTTCAGTTCCCAGAAGCGCTGCGTGATAAACGGGGTTCCCAGGAGCCGGTCCCGGTCGATCCGACAGAGGCAGTCGACGTGGCTGACGGCATCCGTGGCGAGCGGCCGCGAGAGCTCCAGCGCGCCGGTGGTCGAGTCGAAGCGATGGAACACCCCGTACACGTTTACCACCACGATCTTGCCGGACCGGCTGAGCGCGCAGCTGTGGACTTGCGCGTCGGATACGTCGCAGCGATGGCTCAGGGCGCCGGAGCGCATGTCCCATGCGTGGATGGCGATGGAGCCTTCGTGGTCCTCGGCGCCGTAGGCGACGGCGCCCCGGCGGGCGAACCAGGTCATTTCCTTCGCCGGGCGTGGCCCGCTGCGTTCGAGACGCCACGACCGCGGGTTGAACCAGCCGCGCTCGGGAATGTAGCGGCGTCCTTTCTCGTCGGCGATCAGTCGTGAGGCCAGGGGGGCGTGTAGAAGGCTGGATTCGCTCAGGGCCAGGCTCCGGAGCGTCTCGCGCTTGGGATCCCATCGCAGCAAGGACTGGCCCGGAGTGGCCATGACGATGGACCAGGTGCCGTCTCCGTTTGGGAAGGAATAGCACATGGCGTTCTCGCTCGCTACGTCGTCATGCAATTTCACGAGTCGCTTCCGGCGCGTGTCGAACGAGACGGCGACGGAGCGCATCGCGGCGCGTCCAGCCAGGAGGAGCTTCCCAGTCGCCCGATCGAACACCATGCCCTGCCCGACGTGGGCCGTGGGCCCGCCGGTCTCGAACCGCTCGAACCGGCCGCTGCGGATCGAGAAGCGCAAGACATGGCTCATCCGCGTGCAGAGCCAGAGCGTGTCGGCATCCTCCTGAACCGCGCCGTAGAAGCTCCAGTTCGGAACCCACGGCAGGAACGTCCGGTGCGCGCCGTCCTCGTTGACGATCACGCACGTGGTCCCCTGCACCATATTGCAGCTCGACGTCCAGAACCGCTCGCGCCCGTCGGCGTCGGGCCCGATGGAGAGCAGATGCGTGTTGATGAACGGGTCGCGCGTCTTGGGGATCGGAGCCTGACGCACCCGGCACCGGACGGCGATCCTGCCTTTGAGGTCGAGAGTCAACGACGCACTCCGGCCATGGGGTGCTGCGAAACGGCCTTCCAGGCCAGCTCCTGCAGCAGCCGGTTGAGTGCATCGTCCCACCTCGGGTTGCCCGCGATGACGGCGGGCTGCGGCAGGCCGACCGGGCTGATGCGGTAGATCGCCGAGAACCAGCAGTAGCCTGCGAGGGCCTGGAGCGGGGGAGTCGGATGGCCCCAGCTATCGGTGAACAGCTCGGACTGCCGCTCCAGGCCGGGCGCCGTGCCAGCGATGATGCGCTCGCGCAGGGCCATGGCGGCCGCGGCGTCGGGCACGACGAACACCGTCTGCTTGCCGATCTCCGCGTTCAGCGCGCGCGCGTGGTCTTCCATCATCCTGAAATACGCCGCGTGCGGCGCCTTCAGGTCGGCCATCGTCGTGCGATCGTATTGCTCCGGCGTCTTTGGCACTCGGATCTTCGGGTCGAACGGAAAGCGATCTTCGGGCAGCCAGAGTTCCTGCACCAGCACCCGAACGTTGGGATTGTGCTCGAACGCGAACCTGGCGAACGCGCGGATGCCCTCGTCGGCTTGTGTCATGCATGAGAGCGTCAGCACATCGACGACCCCGGCGCGCAGGGCCTTCTTCGCTTCGTTCTGCTCATCCGGCACATCCCAGTGCTGGATGGCGCGCGATCCGCCGATCGACGACGTGCCGGCCACGTGATGATCGGCGATGCCGGCTCCCTTGGCCATGTCGGCCAGTATGCCGGCCACCCAGACGTGAAAGCTGTGGCCGCAGGTGAAGACGCGCAGCCCTCTGACCGGAGCCCCCGACAACTCGTGTGTCTTCATGTTCCTCCTTCTTGTGTCGTCTCTCGCCAACCAGAGCGCCATGCCTTGGGCCGGCCCGAGTCGCGGCCCGGGGATGGCCCCGTGAGGCCAGGACTCGTCTGACGTGGATCCGGCCGACTAGGGACTCGCCTTCGGCACGTAGATCACGGCCGGCCGGATGATGCCGCCCGTGCCGATGTCATTAGGGAAAGTGTTGTCTACGGAGATCAGGAGTTCGTTCCGCTCGCCCGGCTTGAGCGGGGCGGTGATGTCGAACTCCGCGGGCGCGTAACTCCCGGCGAACTTCTCGGCCACATCGCGGCCGTTGAGCCAGACGTGGATGCGGCTGTCCACGCCGCCGAACCAGAGCCGGTAGGCCGCCCCTTGGCGCGCGTCCGCGGGCAGTTCGAACTCGTGGCGGTACCACAACACCCCGCGGAACAGCGGCAGGCCCTGCTCATCGAGCGTGGCGGAGAAGGTCTTCATCGGTTTCCATTCGGCCGTTCCCTTGCCGGGGATCACGCCCGATGGCTTGGCGTTGCCCTCCACGACCTCGAGGTGCGTGGGCATCTCGTCGGGGATGCGGTACACGACGGTTCCTTCGCGGGCAACCCGGCCTGCGTCCTTGAAACAGCGGTTGTGGAACAGCTCGAAATAGCGCTCGCTGTTGGGAGACCAGCTTATGTTCTTGCCGAAATAGAGCGGATACTTGGCGTAGCCCGCCTGGTAGTTCGCGATGAACGCCGCGCCCTGCTTCTCGGCCTCGGCGAGGTCGTAGCGGTTGAGCGCATCGCGCGCGGCGAACCAGATCTTCGCGAAGTTCAAGCTGAAGTGGACGACCTCCACGCGCTGCGCGTAGATGCCCTTTCCCTTGGCTGCCTTTTCGGCTTCCGAAAGCGCCTGCTCGAGTTGCTTCATCACCTCGGGCGTCAGGATCTTGTGCATGCCCCACGTCGCGCCGGCGAAGACCTTCGTGGTCTCGTAGGCGTTCTCGACCGTGGTGTCGTAGCGGCGCATGGGGGCTGCGGCCGGGCCGTAGTAGCCGACATAGAACTCGTCGAGCATGGCGTTCACGTCGGCCTTCGTATCCCACATGAGGCGGGCGGCCACGTAGTTCGCCGGCATCATCGTGTGCCAGTTGGGGTGTGATTCGATGGTCATGTCGCGGACGCCCATCGCGCGGAGCTTGGGCAAGTCCTTCGTCCAGTGAACCCGCCGGCTGTACGGCATGGCCATGTCGGCGAGATTGAAGTTGTACATATACATTCCCACGCGCGGAGAGATCTCGGTCCAGCCTCGGACAATTTGCTCGAGCATCTCCGATGACACCGCGCCGGGCGTGCCCATGCTGACGTAGCGGTTGAACGCGATGGGGGCAATGACGGGCACGATGTGGGCGTCGGGCGCCTTCTTCGGCGGAAGGAGGTAGTTCATATAGGCTAGCGACCCGAACTTGAAGTCCAGCCCCGGCGCCTGCTTCTCGACCTCCTTGCACACCCGGCTGATGAAGTCGAACCAGGCGTCAGAGAAGGATGGCATGCCCAGGATGGGCTCCCGGCCCGGGCTGTTCATCGCCACGACTTCGGGGCGCTCGTCCTGCAGGTAGCCGTCGTCCGGCGAGATGGTGATGAAGCCCCTGGCCTGCTTCCCCCCCTGGGCGCCACCGCGTGGGCCCTCCTGGAAGATCTCGATCGCCCGCTTGGCGTAGATGCGGACGACTTCGGGATTCGCCATGTTGGGGAAGTACGAGGGCTTGCCGTCTACCCGCGCGTAGTAGTCGGGATGGTTGGTGATCGTGCGGTCCTTCCACCCGGGCAGAAAGGCGCCGTAGCCGTGCGTCGCATGACCGGCCGGAACGGTCGCGTCGCCCAGGCGATTCCGGTACATCCAGCGCAGCTCGTCGGGCGGCCGGCTCCAGATGCGGCGGGTGATGTAGTCGGGCGCGGCATCCGTCCGGCCGACCGCTACCTCGATGGTCTGGCGCGCGGGCACGACCTCGCCCATCTCGGTCGGACCGTACCACCGCACGCCCAGGCCGTGCAGCAGGTCGGCGGCGGCGTAGCACACGGCGCGGCGCGACTCGCCGTGCAGGGCAATTCCCTTCGCGGTCACGTCGATGACGTAGGCGTCGCCATACGGGGTGCCGGCCTTCACCTTCGGCGGCTGGGGCGCGCATCCGACGTAGATCGGGATCAGTCCCTCGACCGGCTGGGGCCCGAGCGGCACGGCGGTGCCGCTCATCCGGGATAGATAGTTCGTCAGATCCGCCGCCGCCCATTGAAGGAAGGTGGCTTTTGGCGCCCAGTTGAACGCGTCCGGTTCCGCGAAGCTCTTCTCCGGCTGGACGACCACGCAGCAGCGCGCCGAGCCGGTCTCAACAAGCATCACGGGCGCGGCGCCGGCAAACCCCGCTCCGATCGCCAGCAGAATCGTTCCGAACCACGCAGACCTCTTCATGCGGAATCCTCCTGGAAAGGTTGACGACAGCGTACGGCACGCGCGCGGACAAGGGAATGGACGGAAGTGCCAATCGCATGTCGGATTGTCAGATCCCGGCTTGCGGGACGGCCTCCGCCGAATGCATCATATTCCAATCATGAGGCCGATACTGGACCTTGCGGAGCAGCATGTCGAATCCTCTCTGCGCGTCGCCCTGATCGAGGGCGGCGTGTCCGCGTGCCGCTGGTATGACAGCGGCTGGCGCGCGCTGCCGTTCGCTCTGGTGGCGCGGTTCCGCGGCGGCATCGTCGTATGCGAGCGCGAGGGGAGCCGGAGCGCGTCGGTTCCGGATGGTTCGGCCGTGGTGATTCCCACGGGCGTGCGGCATCGGTTCGTGCACCCGGCGGGGCCTCTGATCGAGAGCTGCTGGGCCCACATGCGGTTCACGATCTCGGAGGCGATCGACCTGCTGGCCCTGTTCGACATCCCCGCCGTGATCGGCCCGCCCGCGGCCGCGCGCATCGGCGACCTGTGCGCGGACCTGGTGCGGCCGGACGCAGTCGAGCGCGAACGCCGGAGGCTTCCCGACCTGGTCCGCCGGAAGGCGCTCGAGACGCGGCTGCTCGAGGAGATCGTCGCGGTCTCGGCTTACCGGGCCGCGGCCCCGGCGATGCTCGCGCGGATCGAGCGCATGGTGCCGGTTCTCCGGTACATCGACGACCATGCGGCAGACCCGCTTCCGCGGGAGCGGCTCGCCTCGGCGGCGCGCGTCTCGCCCGGCTACTTCGACGCGATCTTCAGGCAGGCCGTCGGCCTGACACCCCAGGAATACATCAAGCGGCTGCGGGTGCGCCGGGCGCAGGAGTTGCTGATCCACACGGCGCTGCCCGTGAAGCGCGTCGCTTCCGCCGTGGGCTACGGCGATCCGTTCCATTTCAGCCGCCAGTTCCGTGCCGTATGCGGCATGAGCCCGCTCGCCTACCGGCGCCTCATCGCGGCGACGCTGTTCGATGGTCCGGGCGGCTCGTGACGGCCGGCCGCAGCCCCGGCCGCTTCGCGCGTCGTCGCTTCCGACTCGGACTCTGGAGCCGGGGGGGGGCTGATCCGCTGCTGCTCGACCGCATCGAACCGACACGATACAGTTCGCGGCGTGATGGGTGGACCAACAGGTTGGGGTGCGCATACGCGGTCTGCCTTGGCGGCCGCCCTGTGCCTGCTGGCCTTCGGGGCGGCGGCGGCACAGGACCGGACGTGGAACGGGCCGGCCACCGGCGACTGGTTCGCCGCCGCCAACTGGATGCCGCCGGGTGACTATCCGCAGGCGGGGGACAGCGTTGCGATTGCCTATGGGGTTGTCCTCCTCACCAACGATACCGCGGGGCTGACCTCCTTGGTCGTCAGCAACGGCACGCTCGTGTGCTCCAACTGGGGCACGACGATCAGCGCCGCCAGCGTGACCGTCAGGACCAACGGCGCCATCTCCCTGCCTCCGGCGTTCCCGGCGACCGCGATGTCCAACCGCATTCACGTTGTGTGCACGGACCTGCTGGTGATGCCGGGCGGCCGGATTGACGCCGATTACCGGGGCTATGCCGGGAGCGCCAACTCCAACGGTGCGGGGCCGGGCCGCGGACTGGCCGTCAGCGGCGGGGCCGGGCACGGCGGGCGCGGCGGCAATTCCGATCGCCAGTTCGCGGCGACCGCCGACAATGGCGGCGCGGCCTATGAAGCGGCCGATGCGCCTGTCCTGCCGGGCAGCAGCGGGGGCGGCCAGGCCAACGCGGGCGAGGGCGGCGCCGGCGGGGGGGCCATCCGCATCGAAGCGACCGGGACCGTCACGGTGCACGGGGCGATAGCGGCCAACGGGAAGCCGGGCAATCCGTGGGGCTCCAACATGCGCAGCGGCGGCGGCTCCGGAGGCTCCGTCTGGATCACCTGCGGGACCCTGTCGGGCTCCGGCTCCATCAGCGCGAACGGCGGCAGCGGGCTGGCGTACAGCCGCACGCCCGAGGGTGGGGGCGGGGGCGGCGGGCGCATCGCCCTCCACTACGACTCCGCGGCCGGGGCCGCCGGCCTGCGTGTCTCGGCAGACGCGGGGCTCGGCTACTACCAGTTCCACACGGCTCGCGAGGGATTCGCCATCCAGGCTCCGTCCGAGGCGGGGACGATCTGGCTGTCCGACATGAGCCTGCTTGGAGGCGTCATTTCCCGGTTGGCCGGGCGGCTCATCGTGAACGGTCTCGGCACGTGGTCGGTGCCGTCGCTGCTCGTCAGCAACGTCGCCGTCGGCCTCGCCGGGGGCGCCGATATCCGGGTGGATGGCGACATCGTGGTGACCGGCACCAACGGACTGCTGATGAGCGACCCGAGCGGCGACGTCTCCTGCGGCGGCCGCCTGACTCTCGAGCAGGGCGGCCGCCTGACCCTGCTGGGCGACCTGGCTTGCGCCGGCGGCCTTCGGGCGGCGCACTCGAACAGCTTTGTGGCGCTGAAGGGGAACGTGTCGATGTCGTGTGGCGGCGATTTCATCCTGACCAATCAGGCCTCCGCCCATTTCCTCAGCGGCCCCACGAACGGCGTGTGGACGGAGTTCGGCCTGCTGGTCGGCGTGACCGGCACGATGGCGGTGTGCGGCGGTTCATGGGTGTACCCCTGTTCGCAGATGACCAACGGCGGGTCGTGTCTGTTTCGGGTTCACGACCTGGCGGTTCCGGCGGCCGGCGGCTTCAACGCCGACGCGCGCGGGTATGGCGGAGCGTATCTCGGTTCCGGCTATGGCCCGGGCCGCGGGTTGTACTCGGGCGGAGGCGCCGGATACGGCGGCAAGGGTGGCGAAACCGTCTGGGGAGTGAACCGGGACGGGAGCCCGTATGGCTCCGCCCGGGCGCCGAGCGATCCGGGCAGTGCGGGTGCCGGCCATGCCAATGCGCCGTGGTTCTCCTTCGGCGGCGGGCTCATCCGGATCGAGACGGCGGGCGGGGTGACGCTCGACGGGACGATGACGGCCAACGGTCAGGAGGGCTATTACGCCCCCTCCGACATGCGGAGCGGCTGTGGCTCCGGCGGCGGGATCTTTGTCCGGAGCGGCCGATTCGGGGGCTCCGGCGTTCTGCGCGCCAACGGCGGCACCGGCGCCGGGTATGCATCCTCCAGCGGCGGCGGCGGCGGGGGAGGCCGGATCGCCGTCTGGGTCGGCATACCCTCTGTTCGCTACGGCGATGTGGCGTCCAACGAATGGCCGCAGGGCATCCGGATCACGAACCGCTACGCCTTGTTCACGGGCGTCGTCGCCGTGACCAACGGCATCGGGTACACCAATCGGCCGCCCGACGGGGCGGATCCGGGCTCGGTGGTCTTCGCGGTCTACACGCCGCCCCCGGGCATCCTGCTGTCCATCCGCTGAAGGACTACCGGCGCCTGGCGTGGCGGTCTCGTGCCGGGGCTTGCCGCGGGGTCTTGAACACGCCCTTCGCCCGCAAGTCCTGGCTGCGCGAAACGCCAAACTGCCTGAAGACTTCGAGCCGGGCCAGGAACTTGCCCTTCACCGTGACGAAGCCGTGGTTCTTCTCGTCGCTGGTCCAGGCGTCGAGCGTGTGCGCTGAAACCCGCTTCTCGAGCAGGAGGGCGGAGTACAACGTGACGTGGCTCGCGCCGGAGCCGCCTTCGTAGACCTTGTCCTCAATCCTGAAGGCTACGGCTCGCACCTTGTCGGGCGTGCGGTCTCCGGGCGCCGCTCTTCGACCTGCGGCGGAGCTCCCATGCTGGAAGCAGGCCTTTTTCTTCACGATAGCTCTAGTAACCCAGAAGGCGAGTTGGCGCTATGGGGTGTTTACCCCATACCCATCGCGCCGCTCGCTTGCACCCTTCGTCAGAGCCCGCTCCGTTCGTCCGACTGCTCCACGTGCCGCTTCCCGCCCCAGCCGAATACAGGGTTCCGGTGTAGCCCGAGGCTCATGTAATGCTCATCGTGGCAAACGTTCACGGTGAAGCTGCGGTGCGAATCGACGTATTGTTGGAGCCCGGACTAGGACTGCACACGCAATCCCCTATGCAGAACGGCCGCAAAGAAACAGGAAGCGCAGGGAGGATGGCAACCGTCGTCAACGCCCGGTTTGGGAGGTGCCTATGGACGCTTCTCCGACTTCACTGCAAGCCCCACTCCCGTCAAGCAACTGGCGAATGACGAGCCCTGACCCCTCAACCGTGGCTGGCTGATAACCTCAGTCAGTCACGGGGACCCGATTGGCGGCCGTCATTTGTGCTGAGACACGTACAGGTCCAGAAGTCTGCGGATCATCTTCTGATACTGCGTGTGGTGTCGGCGGGCTTCTACCTTGAAGAAATCCACACTCGCCTTGCTTAGTCCGATCGTCACCTTGACTTGTTCCTCCCGGAACACCAGCTCGGCGGGAGCCGGGAGAAAGTCCCGGACGACTTTCACATCCCCAATGGGGCCGTCAGCGTATGTGATTCTCTTGGTCATAAATTTTCTTTCCTTTGCGCCAGTACCCCGCACCGAATATCCGAATCGAGCCTTCACGATACGTGAAGCGCACGGTGAGGATGCCGTCCCCGACGCGTCCAAAACAGAAGAATCGATCCTCGTCCCGGCTGTGCGTCACGTCCTGTGCGATCACACGCGAGGGATCGGCAAAAGCGTACTGCGCGAGGTCAAACGGCACGCCGTGGCGTTGCCGATTCTCGCGATCCTTCTCCGAATCCCATTCGAACGTGGCATCTGACATCACAAGACCGTACCACGCAGACCCGGATGGAGCAATATAAATATATGGCGTTCTGTATTGCTCCGCCAACGTCGAGGGTCAGGCGCGCGGATACCGCGTCGCCTGGGC
>CAYSLU010000104.1:0-16679 GCA_964431965.1 uncultured Verrucomicrobiota bacterium | reverse complement strand
TCACGTCGTACTTCCGGGAGCCGGCCGAGTTCCCCATGGTGCTGGACGTGCCGGTTGGGCGAACCGTTCGAACTGTCCGCGAACTGCTGTCGGACAAGGCCATGCCGTTCGTGATCGATGGGAAAACGGCCCGAATCGACGTCCGCCTGGGTTTCGATACGCCAGCCTTCGCGTTCTGGTTCGAAATCGACCGGTGAACCGCTGGCCACGGCAACCATTGCTCCAATCACGTGGGGCAACCGCATGTGAAAGAACGGCCGGGGGTAAGGCGTCAGTGACGGGCGGGTCGGAACGGCGGGGACCGCCGTCTCCAAGGCGCGGATGATGGGTCTTTGGAGCCGGCCGTCCCCGGCCGGTTCGGGCGCTTTCCAACCCTCACGTCACTGGCCCATTACGGCCGGGACGGCGGTCCTCCGCCGTTCTTCTGCTCAGCTTGACTACGGGGCCGTGAGAAAGCCGGAAGGAGACGCTCGACACTCCTCCACCATTCGCGACAGCCGCGTGCCGGCCTCGAACGCCTTCTGGAGGAACTCCCGCTCGTCGGCGATGCCGGACTGGCCCATGGTCGACTCCATGCTGACGCACTTCGTGTACGCCGATGCCGCGAGAATGCTCGCGAGCCGCGGCCAGTCGACGGTGCCGGAGAACGGGATCTGATGCTGGTCTTCGCGGCCGTTGTTGTCGTGCAGGTGAACCGAAATCAGCCGGTCCTTCAGCCCCTCGAGTTCGTCCAGCCCGCCGCCGCCGGCCACAAAATTGCCGTGCCCGGAGTCGTAGCACAGCCCGAGGAATGACGGGCCGTAGGCCGAAAAGAGGCGGCGGATCGGGGGGAACGTGCCGTTTTCAACGGCGATCCGCACTCCGTGCTCCCTTGCGACCGGCTCGAGTTCGTCGAGCGAGCGGCAGAGCTGCCCCCAGGACACCTCGAGCTTCGCCTCTTCCTCGGGCGAGTAGACGATGTGCAGGATGATGACGTCACCGCCGAGGCGGGCCGTCATCGCGATGCGGTTCTTCACCAACTCGAGCCCGGCCAGCCGCTCATACTCGCGGACGGCCATGTACTTCTTCTCGACGCCGTGCGAGGCGTGCAGGTCCAGCAGGCCGAGTCCGAAATCGGCAAGCCAGCGCCCGATCTGTTCGATCTCCGCACGATCGTACAGGAAGTCCGTGTTCCACTGGTGGCACCAGTGGATGTGCGAAAATCCGGCCTCCGCGATCCGGCGCAGGTACGGCTCCGGACTCCACCTCGCCATGAAGTAGTCGGTCGTCATTGAGAGCATGGACGGGGTCTCCTCCGTGTGCGGCTCCAGAAGCAGGCGGACCAGACGACGTTCATCGGAGCGCCATGCAGCAGTAAGCGTACCACGGGGGGAGCGGGCGGTGCGACGCAGTCCGTCCGGAAGCGCCCGGCAGGTGCGACCGGCTCACAGAGCGCACTCGCACGCACCGGACCGGTCGGCCGAGAGTCAGGCCGCGCCGCCCCCCCCCGATGGCCGTCCGGCCAGAAAAGGGAGGGAGGGAACCGCCTGCGGGTTCCCTCCCCAGTGATGAGACGGACTCGCCGTCCCCAGTCGTCTACCGCGTCGTGCAGGACCCATCGCGAGCCCGAGCACGGGTGCAGTCGCGCGCCGGCGCAACCGCGGTCTGGCAGGATCCGTCACGCAGACGGTCACGCGTCCGGTCCCCACTCGAAACCGCCGTCAGCGAAGCGGTCCCGGTCCGAGGAGTGGATCCGTAAGCGCTGCCCTTGTCCTGCCGGACCTGTCCTCCCCCAGCCATCGCGGCGCCAGCCGCCAGACACGATCCCGCCACCACCGCGATCACCGCCGTCTTCCACATGCTGGCCGTCTTCATCTGAAGACTCCTTTCCGGGCTCGCGCCCGAGCGTTCCGTGCATCCGACCTCCGGATGCTCTACTGGATATACACCTCATGTTCCGGGAACGTCACATCCGGCCGGCGTCAGACTGCAAACCGCGAAGTGACAAAGTCGGCGGCAGTGGTGTACAGGTATGGATTGAGATGCACGAAGCCGATTCCCATCTGGCAGAACAGTGCCGCGCCGGCGATGACGGCGCCTTCTCGGAATTGGTTCGCCGGAATCAGGATGCGGTGTTCAACCTGGCGTGGAGGATGACCGGAAACTGGCATGACGCGGCGGACATCGCACAGGAGACCTTTTGCCGGGCGTATCGGAAGATCCATTCGTACAAGCCGGAGTACGCCTTCCGGAACTGGGTGTTGAGCATCGGCGCAAACCTCACGAAGAACGGGTTCCGCAGCCGCAGCCGGCGGAAGCACATGGAGCAGGCCGCGGCCGAGATGCAGGATCTGAGCCCGACGCCGGCTCCGCAGGCGCGAGACGAAGCCCTGGAGTCCGCCCTGGGCCAGTTGCCCGGAGCACTGAGGGAGGCGCTGGTCTTGAAGCACATGGAAGGGATGACCTACGAAGAGGTGGCGAGCACGCTGGGCATCGGCGTGAGCGCGGCCAAGATGCGTGTGGCTCGAGGGCGGGACGAGCTTGTGCGCCTGCTGGACGGCGAGCGGGAGAAGGCGAGATGAACGAGAAGAAAGATACCAGGCGGATCCATGCCCTGCTCGACGGAGAGGCCGACGCGCCGGCCGGTACGCCGGAAGAGGCCGCGGCGGTGGCCAAGTACCGGAACGCGCTCGGAAGGCTGGAGAACGCCAGGGTGCGGGCGCCGGCCGGACTCACCGCCGCGATCATGGCGGCACGGCCCGCAGCGAGACAGCCCCTCCGCGGGTGGCTGGCGGGATTTCTGCCCCAGCGGCGGCAGTGGGTCGTACCGGCGCTGGCCGGCGCCGCGGCCATGCTGCTGGCGATGCTGGGAGCCTGGCGCCTGATGCCTCAGACCCAGGCCCAGCATGTGCGGGTTCATTTCCAGATCCACGCGCCCGGCGCACAGCGGGTGGAACTCCTGGGTGACTTCAACAACTGGACGCCCGGAGTGATCCGGCTCCACGGACCGGACGCAACCGGCCACTGGACGGCAAACATCACACTGCCCGAGGGGCACTACGAGTACCAGTTCCTCGTGAACGGCAAGACGTGGGTGACGGATCCAGGCGCGGCGACACATCGTCCCGACGGGTTCGGTCGCGAGAATGCGGTGGTAGATGTCTACGATGACAGGAGTTGACGTATGAGTGTCAAAGCCTTGCTGAGGTGCTGGCTGGGTGTACTGTTGATGGTCCTATGGACGGGCTCGTCAACCGGGCAGTCCGCCCCACCCGGAGTCGCGGTGACGGCCGAGGAAGGGCTCGTGCCGGCCGGCGTGGATGCCATCCGGTGGCGACGCATTGTCGGACTGCTGCAGGCCAATAGCCTTCCGGCGGCATCGGTGCAGGACTGCCTGGCCCCGGTGCAGGAGGCGATTCGGCAGGGGCTGCCCCCTGATCCCGTCCTGGCGCGGATCGAGGAAGGCGCGGCCAAGGCGGTGGACGGGAGCGCACTGCGGGACGCAGTCCGGAACCGGCTGGCCAACCTGCAAAGCGCGGCGGCGATGCTGCGGCAGGCGGGATACGGCGCCCGGACGCCGTCGCACGATCAGCTCATGAGAGCCGTGACGTTGGCGCTGGAGAGCGGGCTGTCGACCGATACGTTGAAGGCCGTACTGACCCGCGCGCAAGGCGGACAGGCTGAGCGGGTGCGAAGCATCGTGGAAGCCGGCGAAACCATGCGCCTCAGCGGCATGGACGAGCCCGCCGTGGGGCAGATGATGGTCGATTTTGCGGAGCGGAATATGCGCCGCACGGAGGTCATACGCGCCAGTCGCTTCGCGGTGCAACAACACCGGGCGAACGTGGAGGGGACGCGCATCCGGCAGCAACTCTGGGATGGGACCGGGTCGGGAGGGCGCTGGGGAGGCGGAGGGAGCACTCCCGACGCAGGAGGTCCGGGCGGATCAGCGAGTCGGGGGAGCGGACCGACTGAGTCAGGCGGGCCGGCCGGGGCGGGAGGCAGCGCCCCGTCACCCGGAAATACACCCGCGGGCGGCGGGGGGGGAGACAGCCGGAGCTCTGGGGGCGGATCCGCGGCAGACCCAGGTGTGCAGTCGGGGTCCGGCGGAACCGCCTCGTCTCTCGGAAATGCACGCCCGGCCGCCAACGGCGGAACCGGCGGTGCGAGCGGATCAACCGGCCAAGGGGCGAAGGCCCCGTCGGATGCCGGGGCCCAAGGCACAACGCCGAACCGGGGGCGATAGAGATGACCTGGCAGACCGCACGGTCCGCGATCGGAGCCCTCACGCTGTTCCCGGGAGTTCTCGCGGCCGCCAGCGATGCCTTTGTCGTCCCTCGACTTGAGGCACAAGCCGGCTACGAGCACAACCGCTTGAACCTATCCAGCCAAGGCGAAGGGTCACCCTTCTGGCAAGCAGGCCCGGGGCTGGACGTGATCGCGCTCGGCCTCAAGACGGAGACCGCCCTGCTCCTCGACTACCGTCGAAGACAGTATTCGGGGAGCGATTCCGAGTCCACGGATGACGTATCGGCCTTCGTCCGCTGGCGCCACTTCGAAGCACAGAACGAAGCCGGAGCAACCCTTGGCGGAGGGCTCTATCGGGACGCGGCATGGCCCTCCGACGACTGCACCTTCTGGCAGGCGAGGCCGTACATCGTCCGAACGCTGACGACGTGGCCGGCTGAGCTGAGCCTGAAGGGCGCCTTCGGCCAGACATTCTACGATGTCTCCGTCTACACGTCGGCCGCGGATCGGGCCGACAGCCGCGCCGATGTGCGGCCAGGACTGCGCTGGCACCTGCCCCGGCGGGTGACCGTGTGGGCCGAGCTATATGCGGAGTACAACGAGTCGGATGCATCGGAAGCGGATTACTCAGGCTTCGGCGGGGCCATGGGCTGTGAGTTCCAGCCCACCGCGCGCCTGAACGTGGGCGTGTGGGCGGGAACCGGCACCCGCCCCTATGCACAGAGCGTCGATGGCGAGAGCCGGTGCGACACGCCCACGCCGGCCGGCGCATGGGCGACCTACCGCCTGCGGCCTTGGCTGGAGTTGTTCTCTTCGGTGGACGGGGAGTCGCACGCGAGCACAATCGCCGACAGCGACTACTCCTGGTGGCGGCTCAGCGCCGGCATGCGGCTCGTCGTCGAGCACGAACTGCGGAGGTCGCAGTAGCCCCCATGGTCTTTCCCTTTGGCTCGGTTTCGCTCGAGGACGACACGGAGGTCGCCCCTCCATGGGTCGAAGACCGCCGTTTCTGCCGTCCTGGAGGGGCGGGCTCCGTCCCGACCGAGCGAAACGGTTCCAAGGCGATAGCGTTGCCGTTCTTTGGGGGCATGGGCCGCCCGGCGATTCGAGTCAGATGGGAGGCGGCATGAGCAACTGGCGGCAGGAGTTTCTCGAGAACGCGCGGCGGCTGGCGGAGGTGCGAGGCGATTGGGTTCCGCCAGGCACGCCCGGCCTGCTCCGACAGGCCGACCGCCTGGTCGCCGGCGAGCTCTTCCGAACCGACGGTGGCGAGGACTGGGTGCGCATCGAGCCCGAGGCGATCGACTGGACCGGCCAGAGCCTTCCGAGACCGAGCCAGGCCCATAGGCTGCTGATGATCTTCGGCCTCATCGGGCCGCTCGCCTCCGCCTACCGCCAGACCCGGGACGAGCGCTATGCACAGTCGGCCCGGCGGTACATCGAAGCGTTCCTGCACGCCTACCCGGTTACGCCCGCCTGGACCCCACCCCTGCACGACGGGCCCACCTCCTTTCCACCGCGGATCGGCTCGACGCGCAGCGGCGGCTGGCTCGGGCTCCTGCCCGCCTTCCTCGGCAGCCCGGCTTTCGACGATGCGTTCTTCGAGACGATCATCGGGGCGGCGCGGATCGTCCTGACGTATCTCGCGTCCCACGTGTACCCCGGCCGCAACATCCGCATCCTGCACGGCGACGTCCTGCTGCTGAGCGGCATCCGCCTGTCCTTCCTGCCCGAGGCTGATTCCTGGCGCGCGCTGGGCGTGCGGATTCTGAACGACGCCGTCGCGCGCCAGATCCTGCCCGACGGCGCCGACATGGAAGGCTCCGCGGAATACCACTGCGATGTGCTGGAACTGCTGGCCGAAATGTGGAAGCTCGCCCGGGCTATGCCTGGACTGGGGCTGCGCATTCCGGCCGAAGCGATCGCCGGCATGTACGACTACGCGCTCCACGCCATCCGCCCCGACGGCGCGCTCACGCCGATCAATGACACCAGCTATGTCCCCGGCCGCAGCACCTACGGCGACCACATGGCCGCCGCCCGCCGTGACTTCAGGGCGGCAGCCGGGCTCCCCGACCAAACGCCGCCCCCCTGCCGACACTACCGCGACGTCGGGCAGGTGTTTCTCCGCGACCAGTGGGGGCCTGACGCGACCTACGTCACGTTCGACGCCACCATCCGGCGCGGGTGGCACTGGCATCCCGGCCGCAACGCCATCCAGCTCTTCGCCCACGGCCGACCGCTGATCGTCGATCCGGGCTACCCGATCCCCCACGACGCATATGCCCGGGGCACCGCGCACCACAGCACCGTGAACCTGGACGGGCTTGATCAGGCCCACTCACTGGCATGGGCCAGGCTCCGCCAGGCACCCGGATACGACCTCGTGGAGGGGCTGTACAACGGGGGCTATTGGCCGAACACTCCGGACGAGCGCTACGGCGCGGGCGTCTTCGGGGAGCACCACCGCGCGCTGCTCTGGATCCGCGGCCGGTGCCTCGTCGTGATGGATCATGTCCTGACCAAGCCGGAGCGCGACGGCAGCCTGACGATCGAAAGCGTCTGGCAGCTCGGCGAAGGGGCCGCGCACGTCCGGGAGGACGGCCGGTCCGCCGTCACCGCCCATCCCGCCAGCAACCTGCTGCTGCTCTTCCCGCTGGCCCCTGATGCAGCTCGCCTGGCGGTTCACTCGGGCGAGCGGGATCCAATGCGGGGATGGCTGCCCGACATCGGACGGCGCCAGCACGTGCCCGCGCCCATGGTCCGACTCGCGGCCACCGAGCGCGAGCCGTGGAAGGTCCACCTGGCTACCGTCCTGATCCCATTCGCAGGCACCGAGGCGCCGCACGTGACGGCCCACGCCACCCGCCCCGGCGTCGAGTTCACCGATCGAACCGCAGGCCGGCTCCACCTGCGATGGGCTGACGGATCAACCGATCTCATCGTCTGGAGCGGACGCATCGAAGACGCCATCGACACGCAGCATGGAGTGGACACGGACGGCGAGTTGGTCCACCTGCAGTTCGACGCGACGGGACGCCTGTCCGGTGGAGCGCTCGCCGGCGGAACCTTCTTGCGAAGCGACGCCTCGCCCGGGGTCGACATCACCGGCCGAGTCAGCCGGCTGCAATCCGGGTCCAGATGAGCGGCGATGGCGGGCCGCGCTCCGCCGCGCCGATGACGCGCGGCCGGCCGGGCCATGTCCGCTCCAGCGAAGCATGGTCTTTCCCTTTCGCTCGGTTTCGCTCGCGGACGACACGGAGGTCGTCCCTCCATGGGGCGAACACCGCCGCCTCTGCCGCCCTGGAGGGGCGGGCTCCGTCCCGACCGAACGAAACGCTGCCGAAGGGAAAGACCATGTCCGGCCAAGACACACCCGAAAAAAGAATCTTGCGGCCCGAAGTCCGATTCGTTAATAATTGCACGAATTACTCCGAGATTGGGGGCATTTCATGGATGTGCTGATCTTATCGAGGCTCCAGTTTGCGGCCACGGCGCTGTTTCACTTCCTCTTCGTCCCCTTGACGCTGGGGCTCTCCGTGCTCCTGGCAATCATGGAAACGATGTACGTCCGAACCGGCCTGCCGGTATACCGCAACATGGCGCGGTTCTGGGGCAAGCTATTCCTGATCAACTTCGCGCTGGGCATCGTGACCGGAATCACGCTGGAGTTTCAGTTCGGTACGAACTGGTCGCGCTACTCGACCTTCGTGGGCGACGTCTTCGGGTCGCTGCTGGCGGTGGAAGCCACGGTGACGTTCTTCCTCGAGAGCACGTTCGTGGCCGTGTGGATCTTCGGCTGGAAGCGGCTGTCGGCCAAGGCGCACTGCCTCGCGATCTGGCTGGTCGCCATCGCCTCGAACCTCTCGGCCTTCTGGATCCTGGTGGCCAATGCCTGGATGAAGCACCCGGTCGGCTACGCGCTCCGGAACGGCCGGGCGGAGCTGACGGACTTCGCCGCCGTGGTGCTGCAGCGCACGGCGATCACCACCGTGGCGCACACGCTGCTCGGCGCGTACATCCTCGCCGCATTCTTCGTGATGGGCATCGCGGCGTGGCACCTTCTGCGGCGGCAGAAGGTGGATTTCTTCGGGCGCTCGTTCAAGCTGGCGGCCACATTCGCGCTCCTGGCCTCCGTGGCGGAGGTTCTGGAAGGGCACCATAGCGCGGTAGACGTGTACAACACGCGGCCGGTGGCGCTCGCGGCCATGGAAGCCCACTGGGAGACGACGGCCCGCGCGCCGTTCCCGATACTGGTGTGGCCGGACGAAGCCAACGAGCGGAACAGCATCGAAGCGCTGTCCATCCCGGCCGGGCTGAGCTTGATGACCGAATACCGGCCGGATGCGGTCATTCGGGGGCTGAAAGACTGGCCTCCCGAGGAGCGCCCCCCGGTTCTGGTGACGTTCATCTCGTTCCGAATCATGGCCTTCCTCGGCGTCTACTTCGCGGCCGTCGCGCTGTTTGCGTTCTGGAAGCGCAACTCGATTTCGGACTACCGGTGGTTCCTGAAGATCGCGGTGTGGTCCATTCCCCTGCCGTACCTGGCCAACCAGATGGGCTGGATCGTGACCGAGGTCGGACGGCAGCCGTGGATCATGTACGGCGTGATGAAGACCCGGGATGCGGTTTCCACGAACCTGGACGTGTCGCAGGTGGTTGTTTCGCTGGCCGGGTTCGTGGTCCTGTACACGCTGCTGGGGATCGTGGACTTCTACCTGCTTGCCAAGTATGCCCGACAGGGCCCGAAGGAGGCGTGACCATGCTGGAATCCGTCTGGTTCGTGCTGTGGGGTGTGCTGTGGGCCGTCTATTTTCTGCTGGACGGCTTTGACCTGGGCATCGGGGCGATGCTGCCGTTCATCTCGCGCAGCGAGGCCGAGCGCCGCCAGGCCATACATGCGATGGGGCCCTTCTGGGGCGGAAACGAAGTGTGGCTGCTGACGGCCGGCGGCGTGACGTTCGCGGCCTTCCCCGGCACGTACGCCGTGATGTTCAGCGCCCTCTATGCGCCGCTGATGCTGCTGCTCTTTGCGCTGATTGTGCGCGGCATCGCGCTCGAGTTCCGCGGCCTGATGCCGGAGCCCGGGTGGCGGCGCATGTGGGACACCTGCCTGTGGCTGGCGAGCGGTGCGGCGGCCATCCTGCTGGGCGTGGCCTTCGCCAACATCTTCGCTGGAGCGCCGATCGATGGCGCGGGACGGCTGCAGGGCGGACTGCTGGCGCTGCTGAATCCCTACGGGTTGTTCGGCGGCGTGCTGTTCCTGCTTCTCTTCCTCGAGCACGGCGCTCTCTGGCTCGCCCTCAAGGCGGAAGGCGAGCTCCAGCAGCGCGCGGCGCGCGTGGCGCGCGGGGCGTGGCCGGTCGTCCTGATCGCGGCGGCCGCCTTTCTGGGCGTCAGCGCGGCGAAGACGAATCTCTATGCAAACTACCTGGCGGCGCCGGTGCTGTTCGTGCTTCCCGCCCTGGCGGTGGCCGGCCTGGTGGCGAATCGCGTGGCCCAGGCCCGCGGCAAGCCCGGTCAGGCATGGATCGCATCGGGCGTGACCATCGTTGGAGCCACGCTGTGGGGCGTGGCCGGACTCTATCCGAACCTGCTCCCGTCGAGCATCGACCCGGCCTTCAGCCTCACGGCGCACAAGACCGCATCCAGTCCGCTGACCCTGAAGATCATGCTGGGCGTGGCGCTGGTGATGGTCCCGATCGTGATCGCCTACCAGGCGTGGACGCACAAGCTGTTCTATCGTCGCCTGGATGCCGCCGATCTGGCTGATGTGGACGGCTACTGAGGGGGGGAGTGTTCGCCCAACTTCGTAGTCTGTAGTCCAAGGTCTACGGTCTACGGTCCAGCGTCCCGTCAGGCCAGCGGTTCGATTGCAGCCACACGCAACCCGCTGAACCGGGCCTCGCCCCGGTGGACGAGCAACCCCACGCCGTCGGACCGATAGTCACCGCCCAGCACGTACGAGAAGACCCAGAGCTCGTCGAGATAGGCCTCGACGTGCGCATCGCGCACGAGCACCCGCAGGCGGTAGACCTGCCCCCGCCGCAGCGGCATGCGGTAGCGATCCTGGGCGGGAAACAGCTCGAGCGCCCAGGGCGCGGTGAGCTTCCCGGCTCCCACGTACAGCTCCTGCCGCGCGTAGTCGAGGAAGAGCAGCGCCATCTCGCGCTCCGAGATCCGGAAGCAGACCCCGGCTCGCTCGGCCGTCGCCGCCTCGATGTCCACCACGAGGTGCAGGTCCGGCACGCCGGCGGCCACGGTCAGCCGGGACGCCCCCGCCGCGCAGCGCCCGGACACGCCACCACCGTCGGCACGCCACTGGCCCAGGTTCGAAACAGCCGATTCCAGCCCCATTCCGCCACACCCGTCGAGCACGGTCCGCGTTTCCAGCTTCTCGAGCAGCGGCAGATACTCGATGCGGAGCGTGCCGTCGGGGTTTCGGCGTATCCGCTTGAAAGCCCCCAGGCTCGGGCGCTCGGACGCGACGTGGTGGTAGAGCAGGCGCCCGCCCTCCCACGGGATCGTCCGCGCGACCATGGCGTCCAGCCGGTATCCGGAGAAACCGCCCGAGCCGATGACAAGCGGATCCTCCGGCAGGCGATAGGGATCGGTGTAGCGCGCCCCGCCGATCATGTAGAACGAGCCGCACACCGCCTCCTTGGACGGCGTGTCGATCCGCATGCAGAAGCTGTAAGTCGTAAAGAGCAGGTACCAAGTCCCGTCGAGTTGGAACACATCCGGGACCTCCGTGTGAAAGAACCGGCCGCCCACCTCGGCGAGCGGCGGCAGCGCCTCCCAGCGAATCAGGTCCGGCGAGCGGTAGTGGGCCACGCAGGCGCCCGTTGCGTCCGGCCCCGGATCGCCTGACCGGGCGCACACGAACGCGTGGAACGACTGGTCCGCCTCGTCCCAGATCACGCAGGGATCGCGGAAGTCCACGTCGGTCGCGCTGATTGGCGCGAACGGGATCGTTCGGTACCACGGCCCCATCGGCCGCATGACCGGATTGCCCGCCTGCTCGGCCCAGTTCGACAGGTCCTTCGACTCGTACAGCCCGACCACCTGCGTGCCGCCGGGATTTGCGCCGGCCAGCATGTAGAAGCGGCCGCGATGCGCGAACGTCATGCCCGTGAACGTCGGCGAATCGTTCCAGGCCCCGGCCGGCCCGCGCGTGCGGATCGGCTCCAGGATCTCCCAGTGCAGCAGGTCGTCGCTCACCGCATGCCCCAGCCCGTCCCACGGGGGCTTGGTGTGCGTCGTGAGGTAGTAGAGGTGGTAGCGCCCCTCCCACGGGAAGAGCCACGTATCCCACATCCTGATCGGCAGCGGCGGCCGGAAGAGCATGTCAGCGGATCTCCAGTGTGATGCCAGGTGTCCGCATGGTCGCGCCGACGTAGGTCACGCCGCCCCTGGCGAAGACGCCTACGGGGCTGTCGATGCTGGAGTGCGTCAGGGCGCTCGCGTCCCACGCCAGCCGGCCCGTAGCAGCCAGATTGGTCAGGGCGGCGACGTGATCGCCCGGCCAGCGCAGGCCCCAGTAGACGGGGTAGTAGCTGGCGGGGTTGCTGAACGTGATGCTGACCGTCCCGGTCACCACGTTGAGCGTCGCGGACTCCGCCAGATCCAGGCCAGCCGGCGCACCCATGACGGCCACGTCGATCCGGCCCTTGTTCGCCACGGACGAGCCGCTCATCGACACCCCGCCCGACACGCCGAACACCGTCCCGTGCAGGCGAAGCTCCCCGCGCAGCCCCGTGTTCGTCCCCACGCCGACGGCCAGGTTGCTCACGCTCGCGGTGAAGGCCGGAAGCACAACCGTTCCCCTCGCGTCCCGCCCCGTCGCGACGCACATGTCGCCCTGGATATCCAGCACCCCGTTCGTCACCCCCGACAGGTCCAGCAAGCAGTCTGTCGTACCGGCACTGCCGTCGGCACTCCGCCCGACAACCAGGTTGGTCAGGTAGGCGTTAAAGACACCTCCACCCGCCCACGTAACCCGGCCGGGCAGCAACCCGTCGCCGATGCCGAGCGCCGTTCGCCCCGTTGGGCTTCCGATCATCACGTCGAAGCCGCGGTTCAGCGAGACGGCAACGCTGCAGCTGCGTCCGACTCCCAATGTCACAGGGCCGCGCACATCGAGAACGCCGCGCGCGACACTCGACAGATCAACGATGTTCGAACAGCCGCCGAATCCACCGCTCTGCCCCACGGACAAAAGTCCGAGATAGGCTTCAAACACGTTGGTCCCGGCGGTGAGGGAGGCGCGAGTATAGCTCTGCCCGAAGCCCATCCGCACATTGGAGCGGGATGAGGGGGAGCCGATCCGGAGCGCCATGCCGTCGCCGACCACCACGGAACCGCGCGACGGCGAGGCAGATGCGATGTAGATATCGCCCGATACGTCCAGTACGCCGCAGGCCGAGGTGGCCAAGAGCGACCCGTCGCACGACGCCCCGTCCGCGACCCGCAGTTCCGTTACATAGGCATCAAACCGCCCGCGGCCCAGCTGAAGGCGTGAAGGAGGCGTGCTCGCGTCGTGCGAAGTCTGCGCAATCCACAGCCGTCCACCCCGGCTCAAGGCCGAGCCGATCCGTACATCGACCGCGTCGCTCACCACCACGACGCCCGCAGCCTGGCGGTCGACGCCCAGATCAACGGCGCCGGACACATCGAGCACACCGGGGCTCGTCACCCCGGACAGGTCCAGATACCCGTAGCTGATTCCCGACGAGAATCCGGCATTCCGCCGGCCAACGGCCAGGCTGCTGACGTACGCGTTGAACGCATGGCCCGCCGCCAGGCTGGCACTCCCATAGGACGTGGTGCTGCCGGTGTTCTCGCCCACCTTCAGGACAGCCCGGTCATTCGTCGCCAGGCCGACCTGCAGGGCGACATCGGCGGCAAGCGACATCGACGCGTCGGCGTTCGCCCCCACTCCGATCGAGAGGGAGTCCTCGGCGACGATCGCGCCGCCGCCGGCTGCCTCCAGCACACCGGTCACGCCGACGCCGAGCCCCTCGACCGTCACGGAGAGAGCGGTAAACGTGTTGCCGGCCAGATCCGTGATGTGTCGGCCCTGGGCCAGCCGCCACGAGCCCACCCGGAAGCCAGAGAGGTCGAGGGTGTTCGTCGTCCCGTCGCCGACGGAGGAGAAGACCACGACATCCGAAACACCGGTCGGCACGGCGTTCGAGAGCCAGTTCGCCGGGTCGCTCCACGCCCCGCCCGACGGCGCATTCCACGTTCGTGTCGCAGCCCGCGCGATGGGGCTGCCCGAAAGGAGCAGGCAGAGAACCAGACCGGCTGAGACAGCGGCGCGACGGACGTGCATTGTAGTGTCAGCCATATGGCCCCCGAGTCTGCAGCCCAGTATGCCTCAAACCGCTTCGGGCGCAAGGCGCAGCCTTAGCGCGCCTGGGGGTCGAGGACATCCGGATTCCTGAGGCCGGCCACGTGGCACGAGCCTCCGGAGTCGGATCCCCCACCGACGCAGGCGGGCAGCCCGGCGACACGTCCAAGTCCTGCGGACTGGAGACGACCACCCGATCCGTCGCGGCGCCCTCACCCCAGCCGACAGCCAACTCGCACATCCACGTCCCCCGCGACGCGCACGCGCGCCGTGCAGCCGTCAAAGTCGAAGGTCACGTCCGGACGCACCGCGCCGCGGTACGGAAGAAGCAGCGTGGCCAGGCGCACGGGGAGCACGCCGCGAACCGTCAGAGACAGCGCAGGCGCCGGCTCGATCTTGTTGTAGGAGTCGGAGTACCAGCCGCTGCGCGGATTCTCCTGCCCCTCCTCGATGCGGACGTCTTCAAACGGCCGATTCGCAGCCGGCCACACCAGCACGTTGGCGTCCGCGAATCCGGTGCACGCGCGCTGACCGTCCAGCCGCAGGGGGCCGGGAGCGAACTGGAAGCGGGACTCGACGCCGTGTGTACCCTCACCCGCGACCACGTCGAACACGATCCAGAACCGCTCGCGCACGAACACGATCTCCCGGTGGTGCGTGACCCGAATGTCACTTTTCGGCCCGTACCCAAGATCGTAGACTCCGCGAGCCCGTGTCTCATCCTCCGTCGCTTCCCAACCACCGTCGAGCGGCGCCTTCGCAATCCATGTGTCGCGGCGCGCGCTGCTGTTCTGGCCCGCTCCGTCCACCATGATGGTGGAATGCGCCCGGGTGCTCTTCAGGTGGCCCATGTAGGACGCCTCGGATGCGTCGTACAGGTGCCGCCCCGGATCCACGAGGAGGCTCCGCCCATAGGCAAACAGCCAGAACCCCAGCTTGTCCTCGTGCTGATGGCTGCGGCCGTACGGGCCGACATCGAATGCCAGGTAGAGATCGCCGCGGTCGGCCCGCTGGCGCAGGAACGCCACGCCGGCGTACGGGAAGAACTCCGGTCCCAGCTGCCCGGGCGGCAGCAGAGAGTGCTCCAGCCCCAGCGGCCCCAGCAGCGGGGGCAGGTTCGCCGGACAGCCGGGGTCGCTGTCGTTGAACGCGGCCTGTCGGCTCCCGTCGGGCACCGTGGCCTGCTGGGTGTAGTGAACCATGGCGCGCAAGGTCTCCAGGGTTCGCGGTGCGAGGTCGAGGCCAAGCGCGCGCAGCGAACGGCACGCGCTGATCAGGTTGCGCACGACGACGAGGTGATAGTGCGGCGTCAGCTCATCCTGCACGCCGTCGGGCAGGACCTGCTCGTCTACCTGCCGCGCCATCGTGTCGCGGCAGTAGACGGCGAAGCGCTCCGTCTCGCGCAGCGCCGGGAGGTGTTCGAGCGCCTGCAGCATGCCGAAGCATCCGATGGTCGGCCAGTTTCCGCCGTGGCGGTTGGTGACGATCTCCAGGTAGGCCAGGTGCTCCTGCATCGACTTGAGGATGCGCAGCAGCTCGATCGGACGAATCCGCCCGCACGCGGCCAGCTGGCGCACCGTGGAAGCCCACGCGCCGATATGGATGGCGAGGTTGAGATAGGAGCCGAAGGCGTACCGCGTGCCCGCAAACGCGCGGGCGAAGTCGCACTTCGCTATCCAGTCGAGCATCAGGTGGATCGCCCGCCGGCTGTACCGCTCGTCGCCCGTGGCGCGGCAGGCCGCACAGAGCGGCCCCAGGTAGGTGAAGCGGTTGAGGTCGTGCCCCCAGTGCGCCGTGCCCGGGTTGAAGTCCCAGTCGATGCTCTCGGGAAGCGTGTGCGTCTCGCCGTAGAAGCTGAACCGGTTGACCAGTGCATCGCCGGCCACGCGCCGGATCTCGCCGCTCAGAGCGGGCGGCGGCTCCTCCCGAGCCGCTCCTCCGAACCGGCCCGCGACGAGCGCGAGCGCGCCCGCCTGATCGCCGAGCGCGATCGCCTCAGCCAGCCCCGGCACCCGGTTGGGGTCCAGAAGCCCGAGCGCGCGGCGGACAAACTCGTCGTCGGCCATGCCGGCCGAGTCAAACGAGCCCAGCACCTCGAACACCCCGGCTCGGCCGCGCGCCCTCAGAGCCGGCAGGTCATCACGCGAGTACAACGGACGGTCGGTCTTCATCATGGCTGATCTCAGAGCGGAAGGATAATCCGGAGGTATGCCGTTGTCAGCCGGTCATGTCCGCTTTGCCAACGGCAGCGCGGTGGACGCCCGGCTTCCCATGTAACCCAACGGTGCGCCTCAGGCGCGGCCTTCACGACGTCGCCTGGAGGAGGTTGTTCGGCGGTGTTCCGTGACCGGATCGACTGTGTCCAGAAACGGGAACCGATTGAAGTCAGTGTCCCTTGTATAGATCGTCTTGATTCCGTTTTCTCTCATCAGGATTGCCGTATGTGCGTCAAACACCAGATTACCGGAGATGCCAGGCACCTCGACAAAGACCTCAGCCGCGACATGCCGATGCCGGTCCGTCTCGGCCAGGACCCGAAGGTGCGGGGACGCAAACAGAGCATCGAGAAAGGTCCACGCCTGCGCTGCAGAAAAGGGGCGAGCAAGAACCCGGGGGTGAGTGACGACCCGCAGAAACTCGTACACAATCCCCCAAGTCACATACCACGGCGTTGTCTGCGCGCGCCATAGTTCGATCAACTCGCGGCATCGCGCATGATCTGGTGAGTCCCTGTCCGCGCCATAGATCAGGATGTTCGTGTCCACAACGAACATGGTCACCCTCCCATCACGTTGTACAGGGCATCGCGGTCGGCGACGTTCACACGCAGTCCACCACTGCCGAATTCAGGCAGTGGCGGCAGCTTCACCTCGCGTCGCTCTGGCTCGATAATCGTGCGCAGCGCCGCCTCAACCAGCTCTGACATGGTCTGGCGGCGCCGTGCGGCTTCGCGCTTAACCTCGCGCATTGTTGCGTCGCTGATATTGAGCGTTGTCTTCATACGGATAACCATATCGCTGGTATGGCATACCGTCAACCGGCATCCGACTGCCGAACCGAACGACGCTCCTGAGTCGCTGCGCGCAGCGCGGCAGTCTCG
>CAYSLU010000103.1:0-17144 GCA_964431965.1 uncultured Verrucomicrobiota bacterium | reverse complement strand
TACCGCCCTTTGACCTTGCGACAGCAGGCGGGCTCCTATATACAACTGCGAACGCCGCGAGTTCCGGCCTGACGCCGGCTGCGGCGACGGAGCCTGATTCCAGAGCCATACCATGGACGATCCAAACGCGCGGAAACCGTTGTCAACATTGTGGGGCCTGCCGGTCGCGCTGGGGGCGCTCGCGGTGTACCTCATCACGATGGGCAGCGGCACCTACCCCGGCCGATCCATCGAACTGATCGTGCAGCACGCGGGCCTGACGCCCTTCCCGGATACGGCCAGCCCGCTCTGGGACGTGTGCGTCCGGCTGCTCGCGCTCCTGCCGTTCGGAACGCTGCCGCTCCGGCTCGGCGTCTTCAGCGCGATCTGCGGATTCGCGGCGGTGTGGCTGATCCACGTGGTGATGGCTCGCACCATCCACAACACGATCGAGGTCCGGACCGACAACGCGGTCCGGGCGCGCCGGGCGGCCCTGCTGGGCGGCGTCACGGCATCGCTGTTCCTCGCGTTCTGCGTGCCGTTCTGGACGGTCTGCAACCGGGCGCACGTGGGCTCGTTCGACGTCATGCTCCTGCTCCTGGCCGCATACCTGCTCCTGGTCTATTTCGAGCGGGAGCGCGACGGAACGCTGATCCTCCTGGCCGGGCTCATGGGCGCCGGGGCGGCGGAGACCGCCACGTTCATCGTGGTGGCCCCGATCTTCGCGGTGGCGCTCCTCCACCGCCTGTGGATCACGGAGCGGCTCCGCGTCACCGTGCTGATCGGCATCGCGCTCGCCTTCGTCGCCGGCCTCTCGGTCTACCTGCTGGCCGCCTGGCGCTACAGCCATACGGAGGCCTTCCTGCTGCGCGGGTTCCAGTCGCCGTTCCAGGTCGTCTGGGGCGCGTGGCGGACGCAGTACCAGCTGATCACGCAAAGCATCCCCGAGTACGGCTGGCTGCTGGTCGCGGTCGTGACCGTGGTGCCGTGGTTCGCCGCCGCCATGGCCTGCCGCCGCTCCCTGAACGAGGAGCGGGACTGGGGCTTCTACCTCCTGCACCTGATCATGGCGGCGCTGGCGGCGCTCCTGCTCTACAACATCCAGCCGTCGCCGTGGCGCCTGCTCGGGGAGCGCCGCCTGCTCGTGACCCCCTACGTCTTCGCGGCCTCCGCCTTCGGCTACCTCTCCGCCTACTGGTATCTGGTCCCGGCGTCCTGGTGGGGCCGGGCGGAAACCGATGCGCGCGAGTGGATCCAGGGCTGGGGCGGGGTGATCCTGGGCATCCTGCTGCTGGCCGCCGCCGCCGTCCCGCCGTTCCTGAACTTCAAGGAGGCCGATGCGCGGCCGGCCCACATCGTGGACCTGTACGCGAACGCCGTGGTCGATGCCATGGGCGACCGCGAGTGGCTGATCACGGACGGGCTGATCGATGACAGCCTCGTGCTGGCGGCGCACCAGCGCGGGCGGCCCATCCACGTCCTGAACCTCCAGATGACGCGCAACCCCACCTACCTCAAGTACGTCTCGCACCAGTTCGCCAGCCTGCGCCTGCGCAGCCTCCTGCAGGTCGGCGCCATCCCGTTCCTCCAGGAATGGCTCCAGACGGACCCCGACATCGACCGCAAGCTGGCCATCCTCGGGCTGCCGGACCTCTGGCTCGCGGCCGGGCGGACCGTCGTCCCCCACCAGGTGGTCTTCATCGGCACCACGGAGCCCGGGCAGCTGGACGCCGCCCGCCTCGCGGCCGACAACCGCGCGGCCTGGGAGCGCCTGGGCCCGCCCCTCCGGGCCGTGCAGGACCTGAAGCGCACAGACTTCGTCGGCTGGCTCTCCGGCTACTTCCTCCGGCAGCTCAGCATGGCGGCCAACAACCTCGGCGTGCTCATGGAGGACCTGAAGGCGCCGGATCTGGCCTTCGACGCCTACCGGTCGGCCCGCACGCTCACGCCGGGCAACGTGAGCGCGCTGCTGAATCAGCAGCTGATGGTCGAGGGCGGCTACGCCGCCTCCGACGCGGCCGACGTAAAGCGCAGCTTCGACAAGCTGGTGCAGACGCCTCCTCGCGACTACAGCCTCTGGACGCTTTCGAGGACGTACGGGTACGTGCGGTCGCCGCACGTGTTCGCCGAACTGGGCTGGACCTGGGCGCTGTCCGGCTACCCCGGCATGGCCGTATCGGGCCTGAAAAAGGCCATCGCGCTGTCCGATCAGGACTCCGCGGAGCCCAAGAAGGCCCTCGCCTCGGTCTACCTCGCGCAGGCCCGTCCGTCCGAGAGCGAGCGCATCTACCGCGAGGTGCTCGAGCGGACCCCGGACGACATCGGCGCGCTCGTCGGCCTGGCCCGGTCCGCCAGCCAGCGCGGCCAGATCACCGAAGCCGGAGAGCTGCTGACGCGGGCGGAGAAGGCCGGCGCACTCAAGACCGCCATCGCGTTCGAATGGGCCATGCTTCACGCCGCCGCCGGCAACCTCGGCCAGGCGCGGATCGTCCTCGAGGAGCTCGTTCAGGTCCAGCCCCAGCTCACCCAGGCGTGGATGATACTCGTCGGCGTCCTCGTGGAACAGAAGGACGCGGCGGGCCTCGAGGAGGCGGCCCGGCAGATCGACAAGATCACCACCCCGGACTTCTTCACGCTCTACGCCCGCGCCCAGATCGCGGTCAACCGCAACGATCTCACCGACGCGCGCCGACTGTTCGACCAGGCCCTTTCGATCCAGCGGGACAACCGCTTCGTGCTCGAAATGCTGCTGCGGCTGGACCTGATGGAAGGCAAGCCCGAGGCCGCCGAGGAGCACGTGCGCCCGCTGCTGGCGGCCGATCCCGGCAACGCGTTTGCGAACCACATCATGGGCTCGCTCCAGATGCGCCAGCACGACTACGCGCTCGCCGAGGTCTTCCTGCGGAAGAGCCTCGAGTCCCAGCGCCCGCCCGAGGTGCTGAACGACCTGGCCTGGGCGCTCTCCGAGCGGCGCGAGTTCGCCGAGGCCGAACAGATCGCCCGCGAGGCGCTCGCCGCGACCCCGGCCTTCCCCGCCGCGTGGGACACGCTGGGCGTGGTCTTGATGAAGACAGGCCGCCTCGACGAGGCGCAGCGCGCGTTCGAGAAGTCGATCGAGCTCCGCCCGGAAGACCTCGACACGCATACGCACCTGGCGGAGCTGTACGTGAAGCGGGGGGATTCCCCGCGCGCCCTCAAGCTGGCGGAGACGCTGCTCGGCCGCGAGGCCGACCTGAGCGCGGAGCAGCGGGACAAGCTCCACGAGATGGCGCACCGGATTCGCAAGGGCGCCGCACAGTAGTAGATCGACCGCCCCGGACAGACAGGAGAAACGACCGATGGCCCTCACGTATCGCGAGGCGCACGATCTGCTGCGCCGCCACGGCCAGGAGCATGTGCTGCAGTTCTGGCCCCGCCTGACCCCCTTGCAGCAGGATGGACTCCTGGCGCAGGTCGAGGCGATCGATTTCGAGGCCGTGATCCGCATGCGGGCGCTGCTCGGCCACGGCGGCGATGCCGCCAGCCCGGCCGCCGGCATCGCGCCCGCCCCGGTCGTGGCGGCCTCCCCGGCCCAGCAGGCGTCCGGGCAGGCCGCGGGGGAGGCCGCCCTGCGCGCCGGCGAGGTGGCGGCGCTTCTGGTGGCCGGCGGGCAAGGCACGCGGCTCGGGTTCGAGGGCCCGAAGGGCATGTATCCGGTCGGCCCCGTGTCCGGCGCCTCGCTCTTCGAGTTCCACGCCCGCAAGATCCTCGCGCTCGAGCAGCGGCACGGCGGCGCGGTCCCCTTCTACGTGATGACCAGCCCCGCGAACGACGCCCCGACGCGGGCCTTCTTCGAGGCCAACCGGTACTTCGGCCTGCACGCCGACCGCGTGATGTTCTTCCGGCAGGGCGAACTGCCGGCGCTCTGGCCGGACGGCCGAATCGTCCTCGAGCAGCCGGACCGGGTGTTCATGGGCCCGGACGGACATGGCGGCGTGCTCGCCGCCCTCGAGCGCACCGGCATGCGCGCCGACATGGAGCGCCGCGGCGTCCGGACGGTGTTCTACTTCCAGGTCGACAACCCGCTGGTCGAGATCGCCGACCCCGTCTTCATCGGCCTGCACCGGACCACCGGCGCGGAGATGTCCCTGAAGGTCTGCGCCAAGCGGGGGCCCGACGAGGGGCTGGGCGTCGTCGTCACGCGCGGCGGCCGGCTGTCCGTGGTGGAGTACACGGAGCTGACCGACGCGCAGAAGCGGGCCACCGAGCCCGACGGCGAACTCCGCTTCAAGTTCGGCAGCGTGGCCATCCACGTGTTCTCGCTCGACTTCCTCAAGCGCGAGACATCGGCCGGCCTGCCGCTCCACCGAGCCCACAAGAAGGTGGCATACTGCGATGACGACGGGCGCCCGGCAAAGCCGGCCCAGCCCAACGCCTTCAAGTTCGAGAAGTTCATCTTCGACGCCCTGCCGGACGCGCGCCAGGCGCTCGTGCTCGCCTTCGCGCGCGAGGACGAGTTCTCGCCGGTGAAGAACGCGTCCGGCGCCGACTCGCGCGAAACCGCGCAGCGGGACCTGATCCTCAAGGCGGCCCGCCGGGCCGAGGCGCTCGGCGCGGCGATCGCGCGCTCCGCCGACGGCACGCCGGCGCACCGGATCGAGATCGACCCCGCGTGCGAGGCCGACCCCGCCGCGCTCGCGCGCCGGCTGGGGCCGGGATTTCGTCTGGACCGAGACACGTACCTGAAGGAGGAAAGCCGATGAACGTCGCACAGGGCAAGCTGAACGGCCGGAAGACCTGGGAGCTGGACAACGGGTTTGCGAAGCTGTCCGTCATGGTCGGCGGCGGACACATCGCCGGCTTGCGCATCAAGGGCGGCCCGGCCGTCAACCCGTTCTGGATTCCCGTCTGGAAGAGCATCGAGCCGTGGGCGTACCGCCCGGCCATGAAGTCGAAGTACGGGCTCAAGCTGCTCGCGGCCATCTCCGGCCACAACCTCTGCCTCGGCGCCTTCGGCGATTCCTCGCCCGAGGAGATGCGCGCCGGGCTGAGCCCGCACGGCGAGGCCCCTGTCCTCCGCTGGAAGGCGTTGAGGAAAAGGGCGCGCGGCCGCTCGCTCGCGCTGGTCTGCGGCTGCGAGATGCCGATCGCCGACATGAAGCTCACCCGCACCATCGCGTCGGCGGCGGACTCGGCCGTCTACCGCGTGAAGGAGGAGATCCGCAGCCTCGCCCGCCGCGACGCCCCGTTCACCATGTGCGAGCACGTGACATTCGGCCCTCCGTTCCTCGAAAAGGGCGTGACGCTGTTCGACATGCCCGCCACGCTCGGCCACACCCACCCCGCCGTCTTCGGCGACATCCAGCGCATGCGCCGCGACACCGCGTTCCGCTGGCCGGTCGGCCCGGGCGTAAAGGGCAAGGTCGACCTGCGCATGATCGGCTCCGAGTACCGCCAGTCGAGCGACTTCTCCACCCAGCTCATGGATCCGGCCAGGGAGCATGCGTGGTTCAGCGCCGTCAACCCGCGCCTCGGGCTGCTCGTGGCCTACGTCTGGAAGCGCGCCGATTTCCCCTGGATCGGCAACTGGGAGGAGAATCACGCCCGGAAGGCTCTGCCGTGGGCCGGCCGGTCCTTCACCCGCGGCATGGAGTTCGCCAACACGCCGTTCCCCATCGGCCTGCGGCCGGCGGTCTCGCTCGGCTCCTTCCAGGGCGAGACGACCTACCGCTGGCTGCCGGCGCTCGGAACGGTCACCACGGAGTACGCCATCCTCGCCGCGCGGGTCGATGCGGACTGCGCGGGCGTGGCGGATATCCGGCCGGTGGACAGCGGATTCGCGGTGGACTGGATCTGCCGGTCCGCGGGCCGCAAGTCCCGGAAGACGCTGGTCGTGTCCTGACCGGACGTCTCTATCTCAAGAGCCCGCCGGCCAGAGCGGCGCGGACGAAGTCCGGAAAGGCCGCAACGGTCAGCGTGGGCGGATCGTCGCCCACGCGGCCGATGCCGGACTCCAGGAACACGCTCGACACCCCCGCGGCCTTCGCCGACCGGATGTCCGTCTCGTGGTCGCCCACCATCCACGTGTCGCCCGGATCCGCGCCGGCCGCCCGCATCAGGCGCGCGATCATGTCGGGGTCCGGCTTGAGCCGCGCGCCCATGCCGCCCCCGATCACGCCGGCGCCGAAGAGCGGCCGGATCCCGAAGTGCGTGAGGATGGTTTCGCACGCGACGTGTTCCTTGTTCGTCGCAACCGCCAGGCGGTGGCCGGCGCGGCCAAGCGCCTGAAGCCCGTCGCGCACGCCGGGATACAGCGTCGTTTCGTCGTGCAGATGCTGCCGGTATAGCTCGTTCTGAAGCGCGACCGCCTCGTCGATATCGGCGTCCACGCCGGCCAGCGATCGCTCCACGAGCCGGCGGACCCCGTCGCCGACGTAGCGCGAGACGGTCTCGACGGGCAGCGGCGGCAGACCGTGTCGGGCGCGGACCCGGTTCATCGCGGTGGCGATGTCCCGCCGCGAATCGACCAGCGTGCCGTCCAGATCGAAGATGAAGAGCAGCGGCGCCATCCGGAACACCCCGTCGGTTCGGAGGCGGACGCCCCGGCGCGCCCGTCTCCCGGCGCTCACCGCTTCACGAACGGCGACATGGCCCGCAGCCGATGGATGATCGGCGGCATGTGGCGGATGACGTACTCGATGTCGTCCGCCGTCGTATAGCGGCTCAAGCTGAACCGGATGGAGCCGTGCACGGCGGTGAACGGAACGCCCATGGCGCGGAGCACGTGCGACGGCTCCAGCGAGCCGGACGTGCACGCCGATCCGGAGGAGGCCGCGACCCCGAGATCGCTCAGCCCGTACAGGATGGACTCGCCTTCGATGAACTCGAAGCTGATGTTGACCGTGTTCGGAAGCCGGTGCCGCTGATCCCCGTTGATCCGGACATCCGGACAGCCGGCCATCAGCCCCTCCTGCAGCCGGTCGCGCAGGCCGGAGACGCGCGTGTTCTCGTCGCCCATCGCGGCGCGCGCCAGCTCGCAGGCCCGCCCGAGCCCCACGATGTAGGGCACATTCTCGGTGCCGGCCCGACGATTGTTCTCCTGGTGCCCCCCGAGCAGGAACGGGTTGAGCTTCGTGCCGCGGCGCACGTAGAGCACGCCGACTCCCTTCGGCGCATGCAGCTTGTGCCCGGAAAGCGACAGCATGTCCACCGGCACCCGGCGCACGTCGATCGGGAGCTTGCCGGCGGCCTGGACCGCGTCCGAGTGCATGATCCCGCCCTCGGCCTTGACGATCTCGGCGACCTGCTCGATCGGGAAGACCACGCCGGTCTCGTTGTTCGCCCACATGACGCTCACGAGCGCCGGGCCGAGGTTGAGGGCCTCGCGCAACTCGGACAGGTCGAGCTGGCCGGTCGAGTCGATATTGAGCTCGATCACATGCCGACCCCGCTCCCCGAGATAGCGGCAGGGCGCCAGCACCGCCGGATGCTCCACGCGGGTCGTGACGACGTTCATCTTCCCGTCCGCCGCCTCCATCGCGCCCCGGATGGCCGAGTTGTTGCTCTCCGTCCCGCAGCTCGTAAAGATGATCTCGGACGGGTCGGCGCCGACCAGGGCCGCCACCGACGCCCGCGCCTGCTCCACGTCCCGGCGGACCCCGCCGCCGAACTCGTGCATGCTCGAGGGGTTCCCCCACCGGTCGGTGAAGAACGGCAGCATGGCCTCCACCACCTCGGGCGCCACCCGGGTCGTCGCGTTGTTGTCGAGGTAGACCAGCTTCACGACTTCTCCTCCTCGACCACGAGGTCGGGCGACACGAACTCGCGCAGGGTCTTCTCGACCACGTCCTTGAGCGTGAAGTGCGCGACCTGGCAGTTGGCGCACATTCCGCGCAGCGCCACGATGACCCGGTCCCCCGCCACGTCGATCAGCTCGATGTCCCCGCCGTCCCGCTTCAGCTTGGGCCGGATCTCGCTGTCGATCGTCTCGCCAACCATGCGGATCTTCTGGATGTTTGTGAGCTTCGTCGGCCGCTCCGCGCGCCGCTGGTCGGCGGCGGCCCGCTCGGCCCGCACGCGCTCGAGGATCTTCTCAATCTCCGGCTTGCACTTGCCGCACCCGCCCCCGGCCTTCGTGTAGTTCGTGACCTGCTGGACGTGCGCCAGGCCGTTCTCGCGGACGACCCGCTCGATCTCCTCCCCCGTCACCCCGAAGCAGTTGCACACCACTTTCCCCTGCACGGCCTTCTTGCCCGACTTGCCGCCCCGGTAGTTCGCGATCGCGGCCTCGAGCGCCTCCCGCCCCATCACCGAGCAGTGCATCTTCTGCTCCGGCAGCCCCCCCAGCATGTCCGCGATGTCCTGGTTCGTGATCCGCTCGGCTTCCTCAAGCGTCTTGCCCTTGATCATCTCGGTCAGGACCGACGATGAGGCAATCGCGCTCGTGCAACCGAACGTCAGAAATTTCGCGTCCGCGATCCGCCCCGCCGAGTCGAGCTTGATCGAGAGCTTCAGCGCGTCGCCGCAGGAGAGCGAACCGACCTCGCCGACGCCGTCCGCATCGTCGATGAAACCGACGTTGCGCGGGTTCCGCGAATGGTCCATCACCTTATCCGTATAGTCCCACATGCTGTCTTCCTCCGCCGATCTTCACCGCGCCGCCGGCTGCAGGGCGCGGAGTTCGTTCAGTGCCTGCCGAATCTGCCCGCGCTCCCGATCGGTCTCCATAAACCGGGGCAGCGCCGCCTCGTAGTATCCCGCGGCCTCCGCGTACGCCTTCTGCGCCTCCGCCGTCCGCCGGGCGGAGGTCAGGATGTCGCCGATGCGCCGCGCGTTCAGCCCGAGAATCATCTCCTTCGTCACCCGGGTCCCGTTCACCGGGTCCACCTGGTCCTCGCTCTGCCCGGCGTACTCCATGAACCGCCGGAACCGCTCGACCGCCTCATCCACGCGCCCGTCCTTGAGCGCCCGGTGCGCCAGCACCTTGTTGGACATCATCTCCTGCCATCGGGCGTCCTGCCCCGGCATTCCCGACTGCAGCACCGCCAGGGTCTCGTCAAAGAGCTCCCCACGGAAGCTGGCATCCAGGATCATCCCCTTCACCAAGCTTGCATCGGCGTCGGTCCGCACCAGCGGGAGGAGCGTCTTGCAGACGGCGACGAACCCCACCACGTCGTTGGACGAGCCGTGTTCCATGATCAGGCTGTACGCCGCGTTGACCTGCTGGATCACGAGGCCGGTGCTGCAGCCCATCGGCAGCAGCTGCGCCAGGCGCCGGACAACGACCTCGCCTGCCCCCGACTCCACCGGCATTCGGATCCACCACATGGCCGCAGCGTCACGCGTCAGGGGGCGCCCCTTGAGATCGGCCACCGCCCACTCGACCGTTTGCGTCGCCAGCGAAGCTCGTCCCCCAGACAGGCTGATTCCCACCAGGCGATTCAGGAGCGGCGCGAGATCCGCGTCGGCCGAGCGGGCGCACTGGTCGCGGAAGAACCGGTGCGCGTCCTCCCACTTGCCTTCGCCCGCCAGCGCCATGAGCCGCAGCCGCACGGCGAGCGGCGCCCAGGCCGGATCCGCGGCCTTCGCCGCCTCGCGATCCACGTACGAGAGGAAGCTCGGGACATGCGCGAACTGCTGCGCCGCGATCAGCGCCATCGTCTGGTTCTCGGCCATCCGCTGGAGCGGGGCCGCCGGCAGACGGCTCGAGACCGAGTCCAGGATCGGGAGCATATCCCCGAAGCGGCCCAGAACGCGCACCGTCTGGATGCGCCGCTCCGCCACCTCCGCCAGGATGCGCTCGGGAAGCTTCAGCCCCATCAGCCGCTCCAGCCACGCCGCGTTGTCCGCCATCCGGTTCTGCTGCTCGAGGTAGCTGGCGATCACATGCGCCGAGGGATACCCCATGTCGGGCTTCCGCTGCATGAACGCAATGACCCGGCTCTCGGCGTCCGCCACGCGGCCTGTGACGAGCAACGCCAGGGTCAGCTCCTGCAGGATCTCAGGCTGGAACGGCCGGAAGCCGCGCTCGCCCATGGCCTTGTCCAGCATGAGGACAGCCTCGTCGGCCTGCCCCTGGATCGCCGCCTCCCGAGCCTTCACCCGCAGGTTCTCGAAGTCGTTTCGATCCCGCTGGGGGCTGCATCCGACGAGCAGCGCGACCGCCAGCACTCCAGCCGCCATCCGCAGGCCATCGCGTATCATCACGTTCCTCCTAGACTCGACCGGCCGCCCAGCCCGACTATCCGGACCGGCGCAACCTGCCACGCGCAGGATTATAGCTTGGCCTCGCTCCGTCGAGTCAATGCCGGATGCTCGCCCGCGCGAGGCCCATGCCCCGGCGCCGGCCCGACGGCTCACCCCAGCAGGAATTCCAGATCCTCGCGCGTGAGGTCGCGGACCATGGCGTTGTCCGCGCCGATGATCGCGTTAGCCAGGTCGCGCTTGCGGTCCTGCAGGGCCAGCACCTTCTCCTCGACCGTGCCGCGGGCGATCAGCCGGTAGGCCATCACCTTGTTCCGCTGGCCGATCCGATGAGAGCGGTCGATCGCCTGGGCCTCCACTGCCGGATTCCACCACGGATCGAGCAGAAAGACGTAGTCCGCCGCGGTCAGGTTCAGGCCCAGGCCGCCGGCCTTGAGGCTGATCAGGAACAGCGGAACGTCCGGGCTCTCCTGGAAGTGATCCACGCGCGCCTGGCGGTCCTGCGTCCGGCCGTCCAGGTACTCATAGGTCACGCCCTTCCGATCGAGATGCCCGCGAAGCAGCGCCAGGAAGCTGGTGAACTGCGAGAACACCAGCGCTTTGTGTCCCTCCTCGATCACTTCATCCAGTTGGGGAAGCAGCGTCTCGAACTTGGCGCACGGCGCGGTGCCGTCGCCGCCGTCGATCAGCGCGGGATGGCAGGCGCACTGCCGGAGCCGGAGCAGCGCCTCCAGCACCTGGATCTTCGACTTGTTGAGGCCCGACCGCGCCACCTTCGCGAGGAGCGACTGCCGATAGTGCTCCTTGAGCTGGTCGTACTGCTTCCGCTGATGGGCGGTGAGCTCGCAGTACAGCGTGTCCTCCTGGCGCTCCGGCAGGTCCGGCGCGACCTGCTTCTTGTTGCGCCTGAGGATGAACGGGCGCAAGGCACGGGCCAGCATCGCGCGCTGTTCGGGGTCCGGGTTTCGGGCCCAGGCGACGCCGAAGCCGGAGGCGCCGCCCAGCAGTCCCGGATTCAGAAATTCGAAGAGGCTCCACAGTTCGCCGAGATGGTTTTCGACAGGCGTCCCGCTGAGCGCCAGCCGGTGCCGCCCCTTCAACAGGCGGACGGCCTTGGCCGTCTGGGCGACCGCGTTCTTCACGGCCTGCGACTCGTCGAGCACGACGTAATCGAACGCGACGTCCTTCAGGATGCCGATGTCGCGGCGCAGCGTTCCATAGGTTGTCACCACCACATCGCACGTATCCGCCCAGCCGTCCTGAAGCGCGCGGCCCAGCCCGGTGTGATCCAGCAGGCGTAGCGCCGGAGTGAACCGCTGAGCCTCGCGGATCCAGTTCAATATCAGCGAACGCGGCGCGACCACCAGAGAAGGCGGCAGCCCGTCGGCGGACCGCTGCGCCCGCCGCATCTCCAGCAGGGCCAGGACCTGGATCGTCTTGCCCAGCCCCATGTCATCCGCGAGGCAGCCGCCAAAGCCGAACCGCTGAAGGAAGGTCAGCCAGCCCAAGCCATCGCGCTGGTACGGCCGGAGCTGCCCGACGAACCCGGCCGGCTCGGCCACGGGCTCGATGGCCGTAAAGCGCTGCAGCTCGTCGCGCACCCGGGCGAACACCTCGTCGAGGCGCGCCTCCGGCTGGGCGGACAGCCAGGCGTCCAGCAGGCCGGCCTGCGCGCTCCGGAACCGGATCGCCTCGCCGTCGGCTTCTCCCAGCACAGCCACGTTGCCGTACCGGCGAAGCCAGTCGTCCGGAATCAGGCCAAGCGAGCCGTCTCCCAGCTCCACCCAGCCCTGCTTCCGGCGCACGGCTTCCAGCAGCGCCGGCAGCGCCGCCTGTTGGTCCCCGTATTCACACTTCACGCTGAGATCAAACCAGTCGATCCCGGACTGCACCGAGACATCTACGCGGCCGGGCAGCCGGTACAGCTTGCCGCGCGCCGTGACCTTCCACCCCTCCGCCATGAGCCGGCCGACCAGCGGCACCAACCGTCCGGCCGGAATGGTGTACGGCGCGTTCTCGTCGTTCTGGTAGGGACTCGGCCGTCCGCCCAGTTCCTGCAGGAGCGCCACGCACGCCTGCTCGGTCTGCGTATCGCGCATGATGATCCGCCGCTCACCCTGCAGAACCAGGCTGGATGAAGACGCGTGGGCCGCCACCGGGTGGCCGGCGTATGAGAACTCCAGCTTGGCCGGCAGGCTGCGCGGATCAAACGACGTCGCGGCGCGGATGGCCAGATGGGCCTCGGGCTTGACGCGGATCTCCTCGAAGCGCAGCTCCGGCGGCAGCCGAACGGGGGGCAGGCGGGGTTTCTTCACCAGTTCGGCCACGAACTCCTGGGCTTCCTGCGCGGGCACGCCCGTGATCCGGCGATCCCGCATCGCGGCCACCCACGTGAAGCTCCCGCCGGACTCAAACCGCGTGATCCGGTCCGGCCAGATCGCCCAGCCGGCCGAGAGCAGCAGCACCGGCTCGTGAAGCTCGCGCCGCTCTTCGCCGCGAATGAGACACCCGCGCAACTCCATCGCCGCTCCCGGAGTCTCCGACGCCAGTTCCAGCTCGAATCGCCACGGTTCGCCGCCGTCCCACGCGAGCGGCCCGAACTCGCGGTCGCCCCGCACCGCGTACAGCCGGCCGCTCCCGCAGACTTGGGGCAGAAGACGGGCCAGCGCCGCCCCCAGCGCGGCGCCTCCGTATGCGTACGACGAATACGAGTACCCGTAGACATTCGTCGCGCCCATGATCGCCGCCGCCAGGCGAAAGTCCTCGTCCGAAAGCCCGGGCGCCCGCTCGAGCGCCGAGACCGACTTCCACTTGCTCCAGCCGCCGTTCTGCTTGAGGAAGCGGCACTCGGGCCGGATGGGCAGAGCCCCCCCGTATCCGACGGAGTCGAGCTGGAGGACGTATCGGGTTTCCGTCTCCCGGCTGGCCGGCGCACGGGCCGAATGATGCATGGGAGCGTCGTAGGCCGCCTTCTGGGCGATATCCGACAGCGTTCGGCGCCAGGACGGCGGCCGCGCTCCCGGCTTAGTCGGGAACTTCAGAACCGGCTTCATGGTCGGCGGAGCGTCGAACAGCTCGTCGTCCGCCAGGAGGTCGGGCTCGTTCATCACGGTCCCGGGCGGCGGTACGATGAGTTGCTGCGCATCAATCTCGCGGAGCACGGCCCAGATGTGCTTGCACAGCCACCCGTCCTCAAAGTGCGGACACGTGCACGCGGTCGCCAGTTCGTAGCGCATCAGGGGATCATCGTTCGCGATGTCGACATTCACCGTGTAGAGCTCGGATCCCCGGACCAGGGCCTCGACCGATGCGGACGACGAAGCGCGGACCTGGACGCGACCTTGGCGTTGATAGGAGTCGCCGCGGGCTCGCGTTTGCGGATCGAAGAGCGATCGGCCAATCTCACACAGAGTTCGACTCATGACGTGGCGCACCCTCTCACGGCTTCGACTCGTTCGTTCCGCCCCGCGCCGCGCCCAGCCGCTCCGCCATCCACGGGATGCTGAGGTGGCCGGCGATTTCATGGCCGCCGTCGTGAACCTCGATCCCGAGCTCGGCGGCCGGTCGGCCGAACAGATCGTACACCGGGCGCAGTTCGCGGATCACCGCCTCGGCATCGGCCGTCGGAAACGCCGTATCGGCCCGCCCGGAATCGAGGAAGAGCGGCCGCGGCGCGATGAGCGCGGCCAGATCCGCGTGCTCGAACCAGCGGGCCAGATCGCGCAGGCAGCCGCACGTGCAGTGCGGCCGGGCCAGGAACGTGTTCCGGTGCGAGGTCACATAGCCGCAGACGCACGCGGCCCGCACGCGGGAATCCAGGGCCGAGAGAAAAAGCGTCATCTCGCCGCCGAGCGAGAGCCCCATGGCCCCGATCCGGTCCGGCCGCACGCAGTCCAGCGACTCCAGAAAATCGAGCGCCCGCACCAGGTCCCAGTAGCGCACGCCAATCAGGGTGTGCCCCAGCATGTTCAGGCCGTGCGTCACCATCATGTACATGCCGTCGCCCGAAATCCGTCGCTCGCCAAAGGGAATCTGGTCCGGACACAGAGCCACCAGCCCGCGCTCCGCAAGCGAGACGGCGAATCCGCGGTAGATCGAGGACGGATCGATCGTTTCGTCCTTCCCACCCGCGCTATGGCCGTGCAGGCACAGCACGGCTGGCGCTGGAAGCTTCACGCCCTTGGGAATCAGCAGATGAGCCGGAACCTGGAGGCCGGGGCGCGTCCAGTAGACCACCCGCTCGCGCGTGTACCGCCTAGTCTCCTCGACGACCGCACGCTCCGCCCGGAGCGCGCACCGCTCGCGCGGCATCTCGCCCAGGATCTCGACAAGCTTCGGTCGCGCCCGCGCCTGCCAGCCCTCAAAGGCGGCCCGCGAAGCGGCATCAAACGGCATCCGGCGGTTGCTCTCCGCGACGGTAGCCGCGTACAGGTCCATGATCTGTCCCTCGAACACACCGGCCTCCTGTCTTCAAGGATGCCGAATACTCCCACAGGCCCCATCCCCCTTGCAATCGCGCGCGCCATGCCGCTACAGTGCCGACCGCATGCGGCGCCGGCTTTGGAACCCGAAACGAAAGGCCAGACGATGAAGACGGCCACGCGCGTGATCGACCTCAACGGAACGTGGAAGCTGCGGTTCGACGACGGCGAGCGCGGGGGCCCCGCGTCGCGCCTGTTTGCCGCCGATGCCGACCTCAGCCGGGCGCTCGACGCCGAGGTGCCCGGCGAAGTGCACCTCGACCTCATGAAGGCCGGCCTCGTGCAGGAGCCGACCGAGGGGCTGAACGCTCTGCACGCCCGCTGGGTCGAGGAAACGGTGTGGCACTATCGCCGGAGCTTCCGGGCGCCCGCTCTCAAAGCCGGCGAGCGCGCGCTCCTCGTCTTCGAGGCGCTGGACCTGGCTGCCGCCGTATACCTGAACGGCCGGGAGGTCGGCCGCCACGCGAACGTCTTCCACCCCTGCCGGCTCGATGTCACGGGCGCACTGCGCGCCGGCGAAAACGTGCTGGTGGTCGAACTCGAGTCAGGCCTCTTCGCCGTCAGCGAGCGGCCGTTCGAGGGATACGGCGTCAAGCCGTGCGGGAAGCTGCACAAGCGGCACTGGCTGCGCAAGCCGCAGTGCCAGTTCAGCTGGGACTGGTCGCCCCGCCTCGTGAACGTCGGCATCACGGGCGGCGTGCGCCTGGAGATCGCCTCCGGCGTCCGGTTCGACCGCCTGGTCGCCATGGCCGCCGTCTCCTCCGACCTGGCGGTCGGCACGGTGACGGCCCGCGTCTTCGCCGAAGGGCTGGACGAACGCACGCGCGAGGGCCGCCTCACGGTGACCGTCGATGGACCGGGCGGGCGGCGAAGCGAGTCGACCGCGGTAACGATCCGGCCGAAGTCCAACACGGTCGAGGCGCGGGTCGACGTGGCCGGCCCGGAGCTGTGGTGGCCGATTGGCCACGGCGCGCAACCGCTCTACACGGTCACGGTCACGCTCCGCGTGGACGGCCGCGTGATCGGGTCGGCGGCGCGGCGGATCGGCTTCCGCCACGTCCGGGTGAACCAGGATCCGCATCCCGCCGGCGGGCGATGGTTCGTCATCGAGGTCAACCGCAAGCCCATCTTCGTCAAGGGCGGCAACTTCGTGCCGGCCGACCTGATCTACCAGCGCATCGGCCGCGCCCGCTACGCAACGCTGATCGACCGCGCCGTGGAAGCCCGCTTCAACATGCTGCGCATCTGGGGCGGCGGCCTGTACGAGAGCGACGACTTCTACGACCTGTGCGACGAGCGCGGGATACTGGTATGGCAGGAATTCATCTTCGCCTGCGCCAAGTATCCGACGACCGACGCCGCGTTCCTGGCCGACGTGAAGCGTGAGGCGACGCACCAGGTCCGCCGCCTCGCGCATCACGCGAGCCTCGTCGTGTGGTGCGGGAACAACGAGATGGAATGGGGCAACTACCAGTGGAGCTACGACAAGGGGGTGGCGCACCCGGACTACGCCCTCTTCCACATGGTCCTCCCGATCATCGTCCGGAAGGAGGACGGGACCCGGTACTATCAGCCCAGTTCGCCGTTCTCGCCGGACCAGGCGGACCCCAATGCGCCGGAGGTGGGCGACCAGCATCCGTGGGCGCTGGGGTTCGGGGTAGACGACCTGCGCGGCTATCGGACCACGACAGGCCGCTTCCCGAACGAGGGCGGAACGCTGGGCCCGACCGCCCTCCCCACCGTCCGCGCATGCCTGCCTCCCGGCCAGCAGCAGGTCGGCTCGTTCGCTTGGGAGTTCCACGAGAACAGCGTCATCTACTGGCGCCCGCGCAACGAGACGGATCTCTCGCTGCGGCAGACGGTGGGCCGGGACATCAACCGCCTCTCGCTCGAGGAGTGGGTCTACTGGGGCGGCGTCTACCAGTCCGAGGGGCTCCACGAGTACATCCGCAACTTCCGGCGGCGCATGTTCGACTGCTCGTCGGCCATCTTCTGGATGTACAACGACTGCTGGCCCGCCGTGCGGAGCTGGACGATCGTGGACTACTACCTGAGGCGCACGCCGTCGTTCCATCCCGTCCGGCGGGCGTTCCAGCCGGTGACGGTCGTGGTCGCGGAAGAAGCCGGCGCCGTCAAGGTGTTCGGCGTAAACGAAGGACTCGAGTGGCGGGGCGACGTCCGGTTCGGTCTCTTCCGCCTGGCCGGCGGGCGACCCGTTGACGAGCGGCGGGCGGTGACGCTGCCCGCGAATGCGTCGACGGTGATCGCCGAGATTCCGCTCGCGCGCTGGACGAAGCTCGGCGAGCGCACGCACGGCGCCTTCGCCATCCTCGAGCGAGAGGGCGCGGAGGTCGCACGGGATCGTCTGTTCCGTCCGCGCGTGAATGAGATGAAGTGGAATCGCGCCGCGGTCCGCGTGCGACAGTCCGGAGGCAAGGCGATCTTCGAAAGCGCCGGCTTCGCCTGGCGCGTGTGCATCGACCTCGATGGCGAGCGCGCGTA
>CAYSLU010000102.1:0-17625 GCA_964431965.1 uncultured Verrucomicrobiota bacterium | reverse complement strand
GTGCCGATACGATCGAGTGGACCAAGTCCAGCAATGCGATACCCGCCGCATCCGACGGCGCGTCCGATGCGGGGCGCATTCCGACGGGATCAAACGGGTCCGGCGACGATGCCGGTGTCCTGGCGGGGGCGGTCCTGAAGGAAGCCGACGGCTTTCGCATGTGGTACTCGGGGTATGACGGCGCGAACTACCGCGTCTTCTGCGCCACCTCGGCGGACGCGGTGGTGTGGGCCAAGATCACCAACGGAATCCCGTCCGCGTCCAATGGCGCATCGACACTCGGCCGGGTGCCGCTGGGCTTGGCCGGCAGCGGGGACGACTACCACGTTGCCTCGGCCTCGGTGCTGAAGGACGGCGATACATACTGGATGTGGTACGGGGGGAACGACCTGACCAACTGGCGGATCTACTGCGCGACGTCGGCTGACGGGCTCGTCTGGACCAAGGTCACCAACGGCACTCCGGCCAACTCGGACGCGGCGTCCGGCGACGGCTGCATCCCGCTCGGAACCGCGGGCCGCGGCGATTCCGTCCATGCGGCTCACCCGTGCGTCCTGCTCGACGAAGGCACGTTCCTGATGTGGTACTCCGGGCACGACGGCACGAACTGGAGGGTCTTCTGCGCCACGTCCTCCGACGGACTGGCGTGGACCAAGGTCGACAACACGACGCCGACCAACTCGGACTCGGTGTCGAGCAACGGACAGATCCCGCTGGGGACCGCCGCGCGCGGCGATGCCACGCATGTCTACTACCCGTGCGTGACGAAGGATGGGGGCCGTTTCGTGATGTGGTACGGCGCGTACAACGCCTCGCCCCGCATCTACTGCGCGACATCGCCCGACGGGCTGGCGTGGACGAAGTTGGACAGCACCATCCCGTCGCCCGTTGATACGAAGTCCACGAACGGTCGCGTGGCATTGGGCACAAACGGCCGAGGCGATGACGCGCAGGCGTTTCCAGGACGAAGCGTGGTTCGTGACAGCACGCTCTACCGGTTCTGGTACACGGGGCACGACGGGGCCGTGAACCGCGCCTACACGGCCATCTATGCCGCCGGGCCTCGGATCACGAACGGGGTGCCGGACGCGATCGCCGCCGACTCCGCGAATCTCGTGGGCGCCCTGCTGTCCACCGGAACGGCTACGACGGACGTCACCGTGTTCTGGGGAACGGCTGACGGAGGCACCTCGACGACCGGCTGGGCGACCAACGAGTTCGCCGGTTCGGCCGGAACGGGCGCGGTGAGCCACGCCGTGAGCGGGCTCTCGGCGGGCACGCGCTACCACTACCGCTTCTACGCGACGAACGCCATTGGCGACGCCTAGGCCAGTCCCGTCACGTCGTTTTCCACGCTCGGGGCACCCACCGTCAGCAACGGCGCGGGCGTGACGAATGTGTCGTCCAGCGGCGCCCTGCTGCGGGGCGAGGTGCTGGGCGGGAGTCCGAGCCCGCTGGTCTCGGTCTTCTGGGGCCCCACCGATGGCGAGACGAATCGGGCGGCGTGGAGCAACGAGGTGGCGATCGGCTCGGCGCCGGACTGGACGTTCTCCTCGCTGGTGGGGCTGCAGAGCGGTACGCCGTACTTCTACCGGTGCTATGCAACCAACGTCGATGGTGAGTCATGGGCGTCCGAGTCCGTGGCGTTCACGACGGCGGCGGCGACGGTCCGGTCGTGGCTGGGAACGGGGGTGTGGTTCAACGCCACCGGATGGAGCCCTCCGGGGCTGCCGTCGGCCTCGGATGCGGTGGTGATCGGGACGGGAGTCTGTCTGCTGAGCTCGGCCGCCGAGGTGGCCGAGCTGACGGTCGCGGCGGGTGCGACGCTGGTCTTTACGAACTGGGCGACATCCCTGACGGCGCTCGAGGTGGCCGTTCTGGCCGGCGGGCAGATGTCGCTGCCGCCGGCGTTTGCGGACGGCCAGATGTCGAACCGGGTGTACGTCGTGTGCTCGAACCTGGTCGTGAGCCCGGGCGGTGCGATTAACGTCAACGGCCGCGGCTATGGCGGCGGCACGCCGACGCGGGGCGGCCAGGGGCCGGGCGGCGGCGGTACGGGCGGAAATGGCGGTGGTGGCGGCGGGCATGGGGCGGCGGGCGGGAACGGCTACAATGGCGGCGCTGGTGCGGCTAACGATTCGACGAACGAGCCCTCGTCGCCGGGCAGCGGCGGCGGCGGGTGTGACGCCTATCCGTCGAATGGCGGCAACGGCGGCGGCGCCGTGCGGATCGACGCGTCGGGCGTCGTGACGCTGGACGGCTCGATTGTGGCGAATGGGGCCGATGGGGTTCCCAACCGCGGCGGCGGCGGCTCGGGCGGAGCCGTGTTCATCCGTTGCGCCGCGCTCCGCGGCTCGGGCGCCATCAACGCCAGCGGTGGCAACGGTGGCTATGACACGCCGGCCACGCCGCGCGTGATCGGCGGCGGCGGCGGCGGCGGGCGGATCGCCATCGTGTACGACCCGGCCGCGCAGGCGGTCGAGCCGAAGTCACGCGTGCGGATCACGGCGACATACGGCCGTGACATTCCGTCCCCGGCGCGCGCGCGCATCGGCACCATTTTCCTGCCCGACAGGGAATTCCTCGACCCCGCGTGGCTGCCGCATACGGGGGTGCTCAAGATTCCCGGCTTCTCCGCCTGGGCCGCGGACTCGATGAACGTCACGAACGGGTGGATCATCTTGGCGGACACGAAACTGGCCCTGACGGTGACGAACAGCATCCTGATCCAGGGGACGAATGGCGTTCTGGATCTCTCCTACGTGACGCTCGAGTGCGGGGGAAGCCTGACCCTGACGAACAGCGGCGCGATGTACCTGTTCGCGGGGGCGACGAACGCGGCAACGCCGGACTGGGGCGCAACCGTGGGCGTGACCGGCGACGTGTGGCTGGCGAGCAACTCCTGGATCTACCCCCACTCGCACAACACGAACGGCGGATCGATCCGTTTTAGCGTGGGCAACCTGCGGATTGCCACCGGCGCGGGCATCAACGCCGATGGCCGTGGCTTCCGAGGGGGCTACTATGTCGCCGGGTATTCCTACAACGGCTACGGGCCGGGCGGGGGCCGTCAGGGCACGGCAACCGGCGGCGGCGGCGGGTACGGCGGCGCCGGGGGGAGCGGGAGCGACGCCGCCGGCGGCGGGACGTACGGCGATGCCAGCCAGCCGGAGTGGCCGGGCAGCGGCGGCGGCTCCCGGGCATACGCGGCGACCCAGGGCGGCGCTGGCGGCGGCTTGATCCGCCTCGATACGGCTGGCGATGTGGTCGTCGACGGCGTGCTCTCGGCCGACGGAGTCGGCGGTGGATACGGCGGCGGTTCCGGCGGTGCGATCTGGGTGAACTGCCGCACCTTCTCGGGTTCCGGCGCCGTGCGAGCCGATGGCGGAGACCGGGCCGGGACCTTGATGGGCGGCGGCGGCGGCGGGCGAATCGCGATCTACTATGACGCCGGGTTGCAGGCCGCCCTGCCGCAACCGACCGTGCGCTTTTCAGCGGACAGCGGCGCCGGCGCCAGCGACCTCATGGGTGACCTGGGAACGCTCTACTTCCCGGACAACGCGTTCCTCAACAACGTTGTGCGGCACTCGGGACAATGGGTCGTGCCCGGGTTCACCTCCTGGTCCGTGACCAACCTCGTCCTGCAGAACGCCTGGATCCGGTATGCGACCGACGGGTTCCAGCTCTCGGTCACCGGCGATGTCACGGGGATCGGCGGAAGCGCGAAGCTCGACGTTTTCCGAAACGCGACGGTGACGGTGGGGCGCGACTTCCTCGCGGGCAGCACGATGTTCGGCAACGCGCGCCTGCTGGTCGGCCGGGACTGCATCCTGTCGAACGATGTCTACCACAGCACGATCGTCCGGGGCTACGGGGAGGTGCGCGTCGGCCGCGATCTGGTGCTGGCCCGGTCCGCGGTCGTGACCAATGTCCGCCTCTACGTGTCGAGCGGCCCGACGAACGCGGCCTGGCCGGACGGAGGGGTGCTGCTGGCCGCGGGCGGCCAGTTCCAGATGGGCAGCAACGCGTGGGCGTACCTGCAGTCCGACGGCACGAACGGCGGCTCGCCGCTGATCCGGGCCTATTCGGTGGCCATCGATGCGGGCGCGGTGCTGTCGGCCGACGGCCGCGGGTTCAACGGCGGGGCGGCGACGCACGGCGTGGGGCCTGGGCGGGGCGTGTCTTCGAGCCTCACGGGCAGCGGTGCGGGATACGGCGGAGCCGGCGGCCGCTCGTCGCAGTCGTCGGGCGGCATCACCTACGGGTCCTCGAACGCGCCGGTGTACCCGGGGAGCGGCGGGGCGGCGCGCACCGGAAACGGCAGCGGCGGGCGGGGCGGCGGGCTGGTGCGCCTTCGGGGCGGCGATCGGGTTGACGTGAGCGGGACGATACGGGCCGACGGCGCGATCGGGGCCTACGGTGGCGGCTCGGGCGGCGGCGTCTTCATCGAGACCGTGCGTTTCACGGGCGGCTCCGGCGGGCGGCTGCTGGCGCGCGGCGGGGCGGCGGGGTCGACGATCGATGGCGCCGGCGGCGGCGGGCGGATTGCCGTGGCGCGGGTGGCCCGCTACGACACATTTGCGGGGACGTGCTCGGCGGCGGCCGGAGCCGGAGGCTACACCAATGTTCTCGCGCAGATGGCCCAGCCGGGAACGGTCGTGTTCGTGGACCTGCCGATGCCCAATGGCGTGCTGATCGGCATCCGCTGAGGCGGCGTCAGACGACGCGCGTGATCTGGACGTTGGCCCGCTCCTCGAGCCGCTCGAGCTTGCCGTCGCGGATCCAGGCGATCCGGTCCGAGATGGCCAGCATTTTCACGTCGTGCGTTGCGGTGATGATGGTGACGTTGTTCTCGCGCTGAAGCCGTGAGAGGAGTTCGATGATCTCCTCGCCCGTCCGCGTGTCGAGATTACCGGTCGGCTCGTCGGCCAGGATCACCGTCGGCGTGTTCACGAGTGCGCGGGCGATGGCGACGCGCTGCTGCTGGCCGCCCGAGAGCTGGGCGGGCAGATGGTGCAGCCGGTGGCCGAGTCCGACGGTCTCGAGCACGTGCGACGCCCGGGCGCGTGATTCCTTCTGGGATGCGCCTTTAAGTACCATGGGCAGGGCCACGTTCTCCAGTGCCGTCATGACCTGGATCAGGTTGTAGGTCTGGAAGATGTAGCCGATCTTATTGCACCGGATCCACGCCTGCTTCTCCTCGGGCAGCGCGAACAGGTCCTCGCCCATGAAGCGGATCGTGCCGGACGTCGGGATGTCGAGCGCGCCGATCATGTTGAACAGCGTGGACTTGCCGGACCCAGAGGGGCCCATGATGGACAGGTATTCGCCCTCGAAGATGTCCAGGGAGACGCCGTTCAGCGCCCAGACAAGCTCCTGGCCCAACCGGTAGCGCCGGGCCACGTTGTCTGCGCTGGCGATGATGCTCCGCTTCATTTCGCGTCGGTCTCCACTTTCAGCCAGACCATGTTCCGGGTCATGAGTTCCTTCGTGAAGAGCGCGACCCGTGTCTCCATCTGTTCCGGCGTGCCGTGTCCCCGCTCGGCCATCTCGCCGGCGATGTCGCGGAGCGACCGGCGTCCGTCGATCAGCTGGTAGTACAGCGTGCCGCACGCGTCCAGCTCCAGGCGCCGCGAATAGTCGTATCCGAGCAGGTCGGCGACCCGCTTTCGCATCCCGCGCAGCTGGGGGCGCAGGCGCAGGTGCAGGAGCCCCCGCCCATCGACGGCCCGGTCCAAGGTGCCGGGGACGAGGGGAACGGCGGCGAGGGGGTCGCGGGACGGCGGTCGCACCGGGGAGGGGGGGGGAGGCGATTTCCGGCGGAGGAGCATCAGTGGATCTCCTCGATCTGGATCTTCATCTCTTCCGGGGTGGTCACCTTGGCGATGCGGCCGTCCTCGATCCAGACGATGCGGTCCGACGTCTTGAGCATCTTGAGGTCGTGGGTGGCGGTGATGATGGTGACACCCAGCCGGTCGCGCAAGTGGCGGAACAGCTCGATGATCTCCTCGCCGGTCCGGAGGTCCAGGTTGGCGGTCGGCTCATCGGCCAGGATGATGTCCGGCGAATTGGCGAGCGCGCGGGCGATGGCGACGCGCTGCTGCTGTCCGCCGGACATTTCGGACGGCTTGTGAAGCGCCCGGTCCGCGAGCCCGACCATTTCAAGAATCTCCAGCCCGCGCGTGCGCGCGTCCTCGCTGCTGAGCCCGGCGAAGGACATGGGCAGGGTGACGTTCTCGATGCAGGACATGACCTGGATGAGGTTGAACGACTGGAACACGTAGCCGACCTTCCGGCAGCGCAGCCAGGCGAGCTCGTAGGGGTCGAGCTGGGCGATATCGACCTGGTCGATATAGACCTTCCCGGACGTGGGCTTGTCGAGGCCGCCGATCATATTGAAGAGGGTGGACTTGCCCGATCCCGAAGGCCCCATGATGGAGAGGTACTCCCCTCGGCGCACATCGAGCGTGGCCCCGCGCAGGGCGTGGGTTTCCTCCTCGCCCATGCGGTAGACGCGGCGGACGTCCACGGCGCGGATGACGAAGCCGCTGCGCCCGGCCTCGCCGCTGTCCGCGAACAGGCTGTCGATTGAGGGGTCCATGGCCACGTTACACGTTGCTCCTCAGCGCCGAGGCGGGGACCATCCGGGCGGCAAAGTTCGCCGGGTAGATGGCCGCCAGCATGGCCATCAGGGTTCCGACCGCGATGCAGGCGACCGCGGCCGCCGCGAGGACGCCCAGCGAGAGGGCGGCGAGGACGACCGGGAACCGGTACATGAAGCCGTAGGCCACCACGGGGATGAGCGCGCCGACGGCGGTTCCGATCACGGAGCCCACGAGGCCGATCATGGCGCTTTCGAGCAGGAACAGGCGGCGGATGAAGGCGGAGAGGGCGCCGAGGCACTTCATGGTTCCGATTTCGCGGAACCGCTCGGTGACGGACATGAGCAGCGCGTTGGAGACGCCGATGATGGTCACGAGGATGGAGATCGCGGCGATCCAGATCGTGCGGAACCGGGCCTGCTCGGCCTGGCGGCGCAGGCGGTCCATCTGCTCGTCGGCCTCCTTGCCGAAGAAAAGCTCGCGGCGGATGGCCGGCTCGGGCTGGCCGGGGTACTCGCGACTGGCCAGCGAGTCGAGCACCACGGGCTGAACCAGGCCGGCGCCGAGCTCGGCGAGCGAAGCCGGTGCGGCCGGTGCGTCGCCGAGCACCATGAGCAGGGCGGCGCCGCGGCCGACGTCCTCGCGCGGAATGGGCGTGGCGCCCGGCACGGCCAGCCCGTGGATCCGGAGGTCGGCCGCGGGCGGCTTCAGGAGATCGGCCAGGAGCTGGCGCTCGGCGTCGCTGGGCGAGCCGGCGACGACGACGCCGATCCGCCGTCCGGCCGGGTCGCCGACCTCCGAGCGGACCAGCGTGGCCATGAGCGACACCGTCTGCCGGACCTCGCGCTCGCGCGCGATGGCCCCCTTGATGAGCTGGGAGGTGACGTTGCTCATCAGGAACGCGATGCCGAGGACGACGCCGCTGACGGTGACGAGCGAGCGCCCGAAGCGGATGCGGATCCCCTGGATGGCGATCTGAAGCGCGCGCCCGAGCGGCAGCCGGACCTGTGTGCCGATCTGTTCCATAGCGTCCTAGAAGGGGGCCCCCGAAACGGCGGTGACGATGAGGTTTGCGGCGACGCCGATCAGCGCGATCAGCCCGACGCCGGTTCCGTAGCCCGCCAGGAGCACGGGCATCATCTGCAGGAATCGCTGGGCCCCGACGCGGCGCTGGAAGTAGAACTTGCCGATGACCGCGCCGACCACGATGAGCACGAAGCTGTGCGGCATGCCGCCGATGCTCTGCACGAACCCGTAGACGCACATGACGGGCAGCCGGAAGGCGGAGAGCAGCGTGAAGGCGATCAGCGTGAACGCGAAGGAGGAGCCGATGACCCACGGGTGCAGGGCCTGGAAGAAGAGCGGCTTGGCGCCGGCGGTCTCCATCGTGGAGGAGAACAGGAGGACGGAGTTCTTGGCCTGCAGCTCCCACATCTTCTGCGCGTACGGGTAGAGGTCGGACGGGATCACGCCCGACTTCCAGACGAACGCCCAGAAGACGAAGCTGAGGATGAAGGCCAGGGGGATCGTGAGGGCCGTGGACCACACGTAGGAGAAGAAGTTGGTGCCGGTGAGCTCCTTGCTCCGGAAGGCCGACACGGCCCCGGCGTACTGGTCGACCGGGATCGGGGCCATCCAGATGTCGATGCCCTTGTAGCCGGAGAGGATGATGGCCGCCTCCTTCAGCATGGGGATGTTGGCCTGCTGCCCGCAGATGCCGACGAGCCGCGCGTCGATGTAGGACATGATCGGCGTGTAGATGAGCGTGAACAGGAGCAGGAAGTACACGGGGAACCGCGGCACGAGCCGGTGGCAGACGGCGACCACGAGCAGCGAGGCGACGACGTAGAGGCCGATGGCGATCCAGGGCGAGAAGTCGCCGCGCCCCTTCGGCGTTTCCCAGAGGTTCTCCCGCGGCGTGCCGGGGGCCGCCGTCCGGCGCCGCGCCCGGATCTCGCGCATGTTGCGGATCATGTCGCGGCCGGTCTGGTAGAAGGAGATCACCGCGATGCAGATCGTGACGCCGAGGCCGAAGCTCCACCAGAAGTCGATCGAGTTGTTGAACGTCGTGGAGATCGTGTCCATGCCCGGCTGCCAGCGCTGGAGAACCCCCACCTTGTGCAGGACGGGGTTCATGATGGTGGTGATCAGGATGCCGGCCCCGGTTCCGACCACGGCCCAGAACGGGATGATCATCCCGGTGAGCACGAGCCCGAGGTCGAGCACGATGCCGAAGGGGGTGGCGGGCAGGACGCTCTCGGTGAGCGTCGTCATGTCGTACCACGGCAGCGGGATGATCATGACCGGCTTGGTGAGGAATGCGCCCGTGAGGAGGGGGACCCCCACCTGGACGATGGCGAAGCTGACGCCGATCGCGGCCCCGAGGCTGAACACCCGCCACTTCCAGGTGGCCTTCTTCTCTCCCGCCTCCGCGAGCGCCATGGCGCCGGACGCGCTGACCGAGGCGAACGGGAAGGGAAGGCGCTCGATGTCCGACGTGAGCCGGAAGAAGAAGTAGCCCATCGTATAGCTGCGCAGCGTGCCGATGATCGACAGGAAGACCATGAGCATGATCGGGACCATCCAGTCCGGGTGCAGCAGGTTGCGGCCGAGGATGGCGTCGCTGGTCGGCTGGGGGGCGAACCAGGAGGGGAACTGGCCGATCAGGCCCATGTCGCGGGCCGCATCGGAGCGGATCAGGAACTGCCGCCAGATCAGGTCGGCGATCGGTCCGCCGGCGGACATCGTTCCGGCCACGCCGAGCAGGACGACAAGCTCCTGCCGGCTGAGGGTCTTCATGGCACGGCGCGTCACCTCCGAGAAGATGATGAGCGTCACCCACGACGCCGCGATGCCGCCGCCGGTCATCAGGCTGAGGTAGATCGTGCCGGGCATCATGAGCAGCCCGCAGAAGAAGGCCCCGGCCACGGTCACCCACGTGAAGCCGTTGCGGAACTCCTTGGGCTCCTCCAGGATCGAGCGGTAGAGCTCGAGCTCCTTGTCCCCGCTCACTCGCTTGCGGGCGTCAGCCATGCGCGTGCTCCTCCGTCGCTTCCTGCGCCGGGTCCACGGCGGCCCCGGGGCGGCTCAGCAGGCTGCGGGCTTCGGCATACATCTCGCCGCGCTCGGCCGGGGTGGCCGCGCGCCAGTTCAGGAACTGCTTGCGCAGCAGGCCGAGGAACGGCTTCACCGTGCGCTGCCAGGCGGACGAGGTGCCGCTGACCCGGACGAGGCGCACGCTGGCGATGAACTCGCGCGTCTCGGGATCCGTCGGCAGCCAGACCTCCAGCCGCTGGGACACGCCGAGGTCGTACGGCTTCAGCCACACGGTGGTCACGACGCCCGGCACGAGCCCGCCGGGCTCGGACGGGTCCCGCCGGACCACGGCGCGCGGCGGCGCGCAGAAGAACGCGCCCGAGCTGCCCTCGCCGTTCGCATCCAGCCACCGGTTGAAGTAGCTGACGACGGCCACGCGGTCGTGCGGGGTGAAGGTGAACGGGAGGCTGAAGCTCATGACGTCGCCCTGCGCCTCGGGGACGGTCCACTCGCGCAGCTCCGAGGGGGCCGCGAGGCGGGCGGCGCTGCGGGCCGGCATGATGGTCGAGAGGAGCACGGCGACGACGATGGCCAGCGACGCGTAGATCGTCTCGATCGAGCTGTAGTTCATGTTCATCCCGCCGGTGAGGTCGAGCGCCGTGAGCAGGCGCCCCGTGGCCTGGCTGAGCAGGTAGCCCAGCATGGCGCCGACGACGGCGAACACGCACGCCTCCGCCATGAACATGAAGAACACATGGTTCGGGGCGATGCCGACGGCGTTGTATACGTAGATCTCGTCCTTCCGCTCATAGACCGAGCCGCGCATCGTATTGAACACCGTCAAGGCCGCGATCAGGATGGGGATCAGGAGATCCAGCAGGCCTTCGAACGTCTTCGCCCGCATGCGGGAGCCGTAGTACGAGATCCCGTCGATCGCGTAGTTCGCGCCTTCGCCGACGCGTTCGAGGTACTCCATCACGATCTCGCGCTGGGCGCGGAACGGGACCGCCGGCCGCTCGCGGGTGTCCGGCGGGAGCCGGTAGGCTTGCCGCGGGAACAGGATGCCGCAGGCGACCAGCAGCTCCTGCTCGTCCGCAGCGGAGGCCGGCTGGCGGTTGACGATGATGACCTGGCTCGCGGGCAGGCGCTTGACGTCGTCCGGGACAATGGCCCCGCCCTGGGCGTTGCGGCCGAGGCTCTGGATGGTGTTCAGGTCGTAGGGCAGGATGCTCCGGCCGTCCAGGCTCGCATAGGCTTCGAGCGCCGCGGAGTCGATGATGCCGAGCACACTGAACTCCTCGCTGCGGATGGTGACGGTGGCCGTCCCCGCGTTCACGTCGTTCGTCGTGATGTCGAGTTCGCGCGCCGCCACGTCCGGAAGAATGACGTAGCGCGTTTCCTTGTAGCCGCTCGCCAGCGCGGCGGTCCGCTCCTGGCGGTTGGCCGGCGGGCGGGGGAACCAGCGCCGTTCCGTGCGCAGGAACCGGTCGAGCCCCGAGAACTGGGGCTCCTGCGAGTCCATCCGCATCGACGCGCTCACGCGCACCCGCTTCTGGATTTTCTGGCCGCCGGCCTCGTAGTCGCGGTCGATCAGGATCTCGGTGTTCTGCAGCTTGGTGGCGTCGAGGCGGGCGGTCAGCCAGTAGCGGGCGGACAGGGGGAACTGGCGGCCGTAGATCTGCTGGAGGGCGCCGAGCTCGGACGCGGTGAGTGTCACGAAATTGCGCTTCTGGAGCTCGAGGCCGTTCCAGGGCGAGCGGCCGGTCGGGTATTCGACGTTCACGAGGTCCGATGTGACCGACGTGAAGCAGATCATGACGAACGTGATCAGCACGAGCGTGATCGACGTGAGCCCGGTCCGAACCTTGCGGCGCCGCATGTTGTTCAAGCCCAGCATGAACGCCGTGCCGATGACGCCGCCGCGGTTGATGTCGGCGCCCTCGACCCGGCCCTCGCGGCTACGGAGGTCCTTGATGTTCTGCTGGAACTTGCCGCCGACCATCAGGGTGACCAGCAGCGTCAGGAGCAGCATGATGAACCCGATGAGGATCATGATGGACGAGCGGACCATCTGGAAGGCCGGGTGGAAGAACTGGAGGAGCGCGAAGACGGCGAGGAAGATCAGGCCGCTGGCCAGCAGCTGCTTGCGGATGTCGGCGAAGCCGAAGACCAGCTTCTCGAAGAAGAACACGAACGGCACGAGCAGGCCGAGGTACCACAGGATGCCGATCACGGCGTCCGAGATGCGCTGGCGGATGACGGGGTGGTTGTTGATGGCGTAGGCGAGGCTTCTCCCGGCGGCCAGCTGGGCGGCCAGCGGATCCCGGTCCTCCAGGGCCTTCCGGGCCTTCGCGAGCCACTCGAGACCGCGCGTGTGGAATCCCATCATCAGCTCGTCGGCCATCCCGTGGCGCTGCTGGAGCTGGAGCCGCTTCCCGGCGGTGCGGTGCATGGACTCCGCGGCGTCCATGTGCGGGAACACGATGAGCGGCGTGTCGGCCGCCAGGTAGCCCCGGCCGAACAGCTCGGGCTCGCCCGGCGTGACGGGCGCCGCGGGGTCCGCGTTGAGCATGAACCCGCGATAGGTCTGGATCTTGGGGTTGTCCGAGGCGCCGTCGAGCAGCGCCAGATAGAAGGACAGGTCGGGCTCGAGGTAGGCCGTCGTATCGATCTGCCGGAAGCTGCCGGGGCCGGAAATGCCCTGCCGGCGCAGGTAGTCCACCCGGAGGAACGACTTCATGGTCTTCGGGTTGCCCTGATCGAGCATCTCCACCGGCGTGCACCGGAACAGGACCACGTTGATGGGCTTCGGCCCGGACGATGAGGCGATGCGGACGTCGTATGACGGGAAATTTTCGCTTCGGAACGTCCCCTGAGCGGCCTTTCCGGAGTCCTTGAAGTACCGGATGGTTCCGTCCTCGGCGAACCGGGCCGCATCGGCCGTGACGAATCCGCCCCAGCCGCTGTTCCCGACGAAGTTGAACCCGTAGGCCCGCTCGTACTGGCCATACGGATCCGTCGCGAGGATGGGGACCCGGCTCACGCCGCGCATGTTGATCAGCGGGAACTGGGTGGCTCCGCCCTTCGGTCCGACGAAGGTGCGTACGCCCATCGGATGGCTGGGAACCACGGCGCCGGTGCCGGCGCTTCCGACCACCCGCCCGTGAATCGCCACGACGCGGCGCTTCTGGTCGGACGGGATGTCCTTGAAGTCCAGCCGACCGAAGGCCACGCTGAGCAGCGCTGGCCCGATGCACGCGAGCTGCTCGCGGGTCGCGGAGAGGCTCAGTCCGTCGAATGTGTCCTCCGGCGTGGTCAGCTTGGGCGGCGCGAACCGGTAGTTGACCATCGCGAAGGCGAGCCGTCCGAACAGGAGCCAGGGCTGTGACTGAAGGCTGATGCCTTCGCCCACCTGGTAGCTCGGGCGTTCCTTTGATCCCGCGATGTCCTTGACGCCCCAGGAGACGATCTCAAAGCGGGGCACGCTGTTGCTGGCGGGGACGTAATCGGAAATGGTGTTGCGCAACTCGGTGACCTGCGGTTCCACGATGGAGCCGCCGAATCCGCCCAGGACGGCCACGTCGCGCAACCCTTTCGACCCGCCGCTGTTCAGCTCGAGCGAGATGGTGAGCGTGTGCCGGTAGGAGTCGAACAGCCGGCAGAGCGCCAGCGTCTCGTCGATTTCGCGGATCCGGGTCGCGTGGTGCTGGATCACGGCGTCGATCAGCTTCGTCAGCCGGTCGAGGTAGCGCCACTCCGTGAACTCGGGATGCGCGGCGAGCAGGGCCAAGTTCAGCGCGACGTTGTTGCCGGACACGTTCGCCTGCTGCTGGGCGTCCAGCATCGCCTGAAGGAGCGGATGGCGGTTGGCGGGATCCTTTCGCTGGTCGTCCGTGGCCTTGAACGCATCGAATCCATCGCGAAACACGGGACTGCCGGCGCGCAGGTAGCTCAGGCGGGCGGTCAGGGCGATCTCGCGGTGCTCGAGGTTCACCTCCCCGGCAACGGTCGAGACGCGCTGGTCGAGCCAGGTGCGGAAGTCCGACGACTCAGACCCGATCCGCGCCTTGATCCGGTCGGTCGCCGGATTCGTCCACAGCGCGGGATCCGACACGATGGCACGGGCCGTGTCGGCAAAGCCGGCGAGCTGGACCTCGGTCTTCCGGCGTTCTTCCTGAATCGTCGTCGGGGGGCGCATCTCGCGGACGCGGCCGGCGGCCTCCATGATGCGACTGATTCCCGCCATCGCCTGCGCGTGTCCGGCCGTTGCGATGAAGACGACATCCCGGCGCATGCGGCCGCGGTACGGGGCCAGGGCCTCGGCCATCTGCATCAGCGCGGCGACTCCGACCGCCTGCTCGGCCCCGGGGGCCAGTTCCGGCACGAGCGAGTAGCTGTCGTAGTAGGCGGTGAGCACGAGCGCCTCGTCCGGGCGTCCGGCGCCCGGGAGTCGGCCGATCACGTTGCGGGCGGTGCGCTCCTGCCAGGTGACGCGCGCGTGGAGCCGGACGCGACGGCCGGCGTAATCGGCGATGCGCCCCCGGGCGAAGAAGCGGGGGAAGCTCGTTTCGGCCTGACTGACGCCCCCCTCCCAGACACCCCGCGTATCGGGGCTGGCGCGCATCTGCTTGGCGTCCTGGTCCTCGATCACGATCAGGGCCTTCACGCCGGCAGACGCCAAGGTCGCCCATGCGCCGCAGGTGTCGAGGTAGGTCAGAACGATCGTGTCGCGCGGATCGTGGCCGTTCAGGTTGACGAGCGAGGCGCCCTCGACGAAGACGAGCTCGCCTTCGAGCCCGTCCGCCGGCAGCGCCACGGGCCGCAGCCCGGAGGGGATGAACGGATAGAGGTCGACGCCCGCGAGGGGCTGGCCGTCGGCTCCGCGCGCCTCGCACTGCTCCGTGACGGGGATGACGACGCGGAACTCCTGGGTGGTCACGTCGCAGCCCGACCGGGCGAAGGCGTCGCGGATCAGGGCCTCGGTGGCGATGGCGCCGGGCGTGCCGCTGACGCGTCCGACCCACCGGGCGTCCGAGTTGGTGCTGGCGGTGGCGATGGTCGAGAAATAGCGGGCGAGCCCGTCTCCGGCCATGGCCTGGACGAGCGGGGCGGGATCATAGTCGGCCCGGAACGGCTCCCGATGCACGCGGCCGGGGGGTTCCGCGAAGCGCACGAAGAACACGAGCGCGGCCGCGCCGATGGCGGCGAACACGCCGGCCACGGCCAACTGGCTTCCCCATCCGCTGGTTCGGTTTGCGCTCATGGCATCTTGCTGTAGACATCCGCGACGCCCTGCGTCCGCAGGATCACGCCCAGGATGTCAAAGAACAGAATCGAGACGATGGCCGCGAGGAACATGCCGACACAGAACGGCACGAGGCCGCGCCGGATCGCCTGGGCGCCGCCCAGGCGGAATAGAACGGATCGGACCGCCCACGCGAGGAATGCGGCCAGCCACGTGAGCTGCACGAAGTGGCTGGAGGCCAGCACGTAGCCGATGGGGTGGAACGGGAACCACATGAACTGGCTGCGCAGGAACGAGATGGCCAGCGTGCCGACGACTCCGATCGTCAGGCCCTTGGCGTTCAAGTTGTGGACGGGATCCAGCGCCCGGTTCTCCGGGTTGCTGAAGAGCGTGTCGGTGGCCAGCGCGCGGTCCGCGCTCAGCTCGCCCGCGCGGTACTGGTCGAAGTACCGGGTCTGCTGGAACCACCAGTTGGACTTGAAGCTGTCGGCGCTGAGCCCGTAGGTCCAGCAGAGCATGGCGAAGCCGCCGATCACGATGCCGCCGACGAGGCCGATCCAGAGGCCTCCGCTCAGGTCGCGCAGCCGCACGTTGAAGTGCCGGCCGAGCTCCATCATCTCGACCTGCGCGGGCGACATCAGCAGGAAGCCGGCGGTGGTCATGAACCCGGCGGCGATCGTCGCGACCAGCATGCCCGTCGATCCGAAGACGGCGAACCCGCCGACCGCGGCCACGAACTGCATGCCGTAGTACGGGGTCATGTAGGAGAACGGGGCGCCGCACTCCGCGCGGAGCTTGCTGGCCGCGAACCCGAGGACGAGCATGTAGCCGAAGAAGATGAGCCCGGCGGCCACGCCCATGCGCGTCCACGCGCCCCAGGCCGCCAGCACCCCGAGCGAGGCCAGGATCATGGCCGCTGCGACCCGGTAGTGGCTCTGATCCTCCCGCGCGGCGGCGGGGGCGTGCCGCCGGACGATCAGGGCGAAGACATCGCGCAGGTGCTTGCGCCCCACGAACAGCGCCAGGCCGGCGTAGGCGATGAACGCGCCCATGGCCTGCTGGTGCCGCCACGGGTAGCCCGGGAAGCGGTTGAAGTTGAGCGCGGGCCCGAACAGGTTGAAGAGCTGGAAGATCAGGAAGAAGCCCCACAGAGAGAAGAGGACGTCCGTCTCGATCAGCAGCGCCACGGCCAGGATGACGATGGACACCGACTCGGGCGTGATCTGGACCTCGGCCAGGTATGCCTTTGTGAGCGGGTTGAGGAAGAACTGGTCGAGGTTCACCGTTCCCCAGACGGGGGCGGGGATGGATGCGTTGTAGTAATTGAACCCCTTCAGCAGCGCCAGCGGCAGCGCGATGGCGAAGCCGATCCACATGATCCGGTTGCGGAAGATGACGAAGCGGCGGCGCCCGTCCACGTCTGTTTCCGCGAACAGGTTCTTGGGGATGATCGTCAGCGGGAAGGAGAAGCGCTCGTGCTCGACCCATTGCCGGCGCATGAGGATGTTGAGGCCCAGAAAGCCGGCAAACAGGGCGGCGATCAGGACCGACCAGGTGAGAATCGGGCGCATCCACTGCTCGATGGGGATCATGCCGGTCAGCAGGTACTTCACCCCGCGCGGGCTCAGGAGGTTGTCGGGCCGCGGAATGGTGAAGGCGCGCTCGTCCGGTCCGAGCCGGCTCCACTCGGACTCCGTGGCGATCCGCCGGCCGGAGTAGACGCCCTCGACCGCCTCGACGTTCAGGAACTGGATGTCCTGGGCGGAGAGCTGGCCGGCGCCGGTGATGCCGATCGTGAACGTCAGGCGCCGGGCGAGATCGAGCGGCACCATCAGGCTCGATGCGCCCATGCGCTCGAACCCGTCCGGCTGGGCGAAAGACGGCCGCGTGGCGCTGGTGGAGATGAAGACGGTGCGCACGACGCCGGTATCGGCCTGCATGGTCACAGAGTAGGAGGATCCCTTCTGCAGGCCCTGCACGCGGGCCAGCATGGAAAACAGGAACCGCTCGCCCGGAACCAGGAGCTCCCGCCCGTCGGCGCCGAACCGGTCGATGCCGAACTCGAGGTAGGCCCGCGACGTCGCGCCCGTTCCGCTGATCACCGGGGCCCGCAGCCGGCCCTGCTTGCCGCAGTTGGATTCGGCCCAGTCGATCCGCGTGTCCGCGCCAGACCGGAACCCCGCAAGCTCCTGCTCGAACCGCCCGTTGGCGACGAGGTTCGGGCCGTGTGGCCAGAGCATTTCGGGCAGGCTCTCGTATGACTTGAAGTCCTGGTTGGCCGGTATGGCGCAGAGCATGCCGACCATGCGACCCCACAAGCCCTGGGTCATCAGGGGGGCCGAGACCACGAGCGCCGCGTACACCACCATAAGCTCCTGAGGGGAGAGCCGGAGCGGGCGGCGTACCTTATAGAGGAGCGTGCCGATCCCCATCACGAGGAGCACAACCCCGACGGCCGCGTTCGGCGGCGAATTCTCGGCGAGCGGCCCGCCGTCCGTGTAGCGCTCCTCGTACTCCACCCACGCCGCCATGAAGAACAGGGCGACCAGGCAGACAACGACGGCGCGGAACGTCAGGCCGCGAGGCGCTTTCAGTGGGTTTGGGTCGGATGCCATTGCGCAGTTCTGAATCCAGCAATTGTGGGCGGGGAATATATAGTCTGGCCGCAGGAAGATAAAGCGAAACTTACCGTCCGAGGAACCCGATCTCGCCCCACACGTCCTCCGGACGCCAGTCGGGGCC
>CAYSLU010000101.1:0-17816 GCA_964431965.1 uncultured Verrucomicrobiota bacterium | reverse complement strand
ACCGCCGGGCTCAGCCTCCGCTTCATCGGGGCCGTCCCAGCACCGTCTTCCCGGCCCCCACTCCGCGTTGGTTTCTCATAGCTTACACGCCACGTTGCCCGTCGATCATACGCGGGCTTCGACATCCGTGCTCCCGTTGTAGCCGCGCGCGTGAGCGCGTGGCTTTCCCGGCGTCCACGGCCACGGGCTTACGCCCGCGGCTACACGCTCGTCTGGCGATCGGCGTGTCTGGCCGCCCTACAGCACGCCGTACCAGCCGTACTGCTCCTGCGGCACGAGCACGAAGTTTGAGCGCGAGGGGGGATACCACGTGTTCGGGTTCAGCCGGCGATGATCGTCCATGGCCCGGACCTCGATATAGTACATGCGATTCCGCTCCGGGACGTCGAAGCGCATGCCGGTATCGGCGGTTGTCGCGCACAAGACCGTGTTCTGCATCGCCCGGTCGTCTGCGATCCGCACCTGGTACTCAATCGGCCCGTCGCCCAAGCGCGCCGACGGCGCCCATGCGACACGAACCTGCTGCCCGCCTTCGCGGCGAACCGGCAGGATCACCGGCCGGGTCGGCGGGTGCTCCGCCGGGGCCCCGAGATACCACGAGTAATACGGATACGCGCCCCACGGCCCGAACACGTAGCCCAGCACGCTAAACCCGTCCTCGCTCAGCATCTCGTCATCGTCATAGAGAAAGCCGTCCTGAGCCCAGCCGTCGGCAAAGTAGACGTCTTCCTTGAGCTCCGCCACGGACAGCACCCGGCCGTCCTTCGATGGCTGCCGGCTCCCAAAGAAGAGCGCATCAGCGATGTGCCACTCGCCGTCGTAGCGCGCTTCCGCGACGACGTGGTGCGACATCGAGGTCGTCCGCGATTCGACGCCGGCCGCATCGAACAGCGCGCGCAGCACGCGCACCGCCGCGCCGCAGCGGATGTCGTGCGCCTCGAGCAGCGCGATCGGGCTCCCGCCCTCCATTTCCTGAATCGGGTTGTAGTAAGTGGAACGACGGACAAACGCGGCGATCGCGCGCACGCGCGCGGAGTCGTTCTCCGCTCCCGCGACCACTGGCTCGACCACGCCGCGCCAGTACGCCGTCGCATCCGTGCGCTCCGCCCGACGCTTGAGGGCCGCGGTCACGCCCGGGGGATAGTATGTGGCCGGCCCACGCAGGTTGGAGGTCGGCGGCACGTAGGGATCCTTGGGGAGGAATAGCGACCGGGTCCTCCCGTAGCCTCGCCGGTACTGGCGCACATGCGCCTCGCGGTCCCACCGGAAGTCGCACCCGGAGAAGCCCGGCTCGTCGGCCGCCGGCTCGCTCTGCAGGACGAACCATGGCCCGAGCTGCGTCCCGGGCACGCCCGGTTCGTCGAACGGAATGGTAATGCCCGTGATCGCGAACCGCTCGCTGTCGGCCCAGGCGTAGCACACCATGGGAATGCCGTCGGGCTGCGGATCCGCCACGAGGTAGTCGAATGCGCGCGTCTCGGGATCGAAGACCAGAAAGCGGTCCAGGAAGCGGGGCGGACGCCCGTCCACGGCCAGCGGGCCATCGGGCGTAATGACGCGGCCCGTCTTCACATCCAGGCGGCTCCGGTGCATGTACGTGGACAGGCAGTAGTAGGCGCAGCCCTTGAAGTCGAAGCCGCCGCCGATGAAGCCGTACCGCTTCCCATGGTCCGGGGTCGGAATGGGATCCAGCCAGCGGCGCGTGTCCATCTCGAACGGCAGCAGACGGCCGCCAGCCGAGTCGGCGCAGTAGAGAACGCCCCGGTGCTCGCTCTTCCCGGACAGTCCGGCATCGGGAAACGGCACGGGCGTCTCGTCGATGAACCGGGCCTCGGCGGGGTCAAAGCGGACCATGCGGGCCGGGTCCGGCAGCGCGCTGTACACAAGGCCGTCCGAGCAGAAGTCACCCGAGGCCAGTTGCCCGGGATACGGACAGGCCACGACGCGCGGCTCGGCCTCCGGGCCGTCCAACACCAGCACCTTGGACTCGGACCGCTCGTAGAGCAGCAGCCGGCGCGGGGTCCGCGCCCCGTACCAGACGATCGGCCGCGCCGCCGGAATGGACTTGCGCGTGCAGGCGCCGGTCGCGGGATCCAGCACGACATAGAACGGGCACGACCCGAGTGTGAGCACGAGCTTCCCGTCCCAGGCGAACACCTGATACACGGCGTGGCGGCCGATGGCCGGGAGGGGCAAGATCCGCAACGCGTTGGTCCGCAGGTGGTGGCCGACGAGTTGGCCGGTCGCGCAGCCCTGCCAGAGCCATCCATCGGCGTCGACGTCCACCCCGTACGGGCGCTGCGTTATGATCTCGTCATGCCGGTACATCCAGGCACCGGGCCGATTCTCCACGTTCTCCGTCATCTCCGCCTCCCATTCCGTCCGCCCCCCGCACCGGGGCTCACGTGCTGAGCATCTCGCAGAGCACCTCAAGCACTCGGTCGCCGGCCGCCGACAAGAGTGGCCCGGGCTCCTCCACCAGCCGCGCCTTGTCACCGATTCGCCGGGACATACCCTTTCGGCGGCGTCACGACCTCGAAGTCCGATCCCTTCACCTTCCGCAGTTCCTCGTGCAGCACGGGAATCCGCTCGTCCGGGGCAACCGAGACAGCCCAATCGATCCCGTTGTCCGCGGTGAGCATGCCGTACCGCTTCAGAGCCTCCAGGATCGTCTTCACCTCCGGAGAGAAGCCGGATGTGTCGAAGTCCTTCCGGAGCCGAAGCCGCTCACCCATGCGCGGCAGGTTCGCGTCCGTCTTCCGGCTGGCGAAATGGGTCGCCGGGTAGACGTAGGCGCGGCGGGTGTTCCGGAACGTGACGCGAAGCGCATGCCCGATCCGGCCGCGTTGGAGTTCGTCGTAGCGCACGACGGCCGGAAAGATCGGGAGCCCCGCGGCGTCCGAGCTCGTCCACCCGTCCGGCCGCAGCGTGTTCGACGCGAGGTCGAAGATCGACGCCTGCTCCGCGGTCCAGCCCGCGTCCGTCTTCGTCAGCTTGTAGAACTCGTAGAGCTTGCGGTTCACGGGATCGACGACGATCCCATGCCGGTCGGCGTCCAGGCTGGGCTTGCCGCGCTGCACGTCCTCCAGCTTGAGGTGCCCCGTTGTCGGCTCCCGCCTGATGCTCGCCGGCCAGCCCTCGATCACGGCGTTGTCCGGCACCGGGTACGGCCCCGCATCGGACTCGCCCGCATAGGCCGTCACCTTCACGTCCACCTTCTTCTGCCCGGGCGGCACGAGCACGAACCCCATGTCCGCGTTGTAGCGCAGCGGCTTGTCCTCTCCGATCGCGGCGATCATCTCCTTCGAGTTCGCGGCGACCGGCCACGCATCGACCGTCGTGTTCCACGGGTTGTCCGGCGGGAACACCTCCAGCGCCGAAAGAACCGCATCGGCCGCCGGGGTGTTGAAATGGAGAGGCTTGTCAAACGAGGGCGTTTTTGCCGCCCGAAGCCGGGTCAGACGCTCCTGGTCAATCGTGACCGCGGATGGATCCGCTGCACCGACAACGGCCGGCGCGAGCAACAAGACCAGAACGGAACTGAGTCGCATATTGGTGCCTCCCACGCCCGCGCTCACGACGGGAGTCTTGTGTTCACCGGTTCAGCTATCGGCCCCCATTGTGACTCCGAAACGCGCGAAAGGCGCGAAAGGAATTCAATGCGGAAGGAACGGCGCCCGGGCACCTCACACCGCTTCGGCGTCACGTTCATTCCCGTGTCATTCTCGTGTTGCTTCGGATCCCGATTCAGGGTGGTCCGACTGGTCCTTTGCGCATTGGATGGCGCCAATCCTTCGGCGCCGGTCATGCGCGCGACGGGGGCCGAACCAAAGGCGGCCGCAAGGGATTGCGGCCCTCCATGACACGGGCGAGCCGCACCGTCGCGGCAACGCGTCCACCGATCCCGATCTGTGGCTCTCTGTCGTGGAATTGGCAATCGACCGAGAGAAGACGCTACGTATAATGCCCGCATCGCTCGGGCTATGGGTTGTGGCGGTTGGGTTGTCTCTGACGAGACACCACTGAGGAGCAGGCCATGAGAAACCGGACGCGGATCGCTGGCGGATGGGGGCTCGGGATGATGGCGGCCGCGTGGCTGGCCGGACCGATGGCGCCCCCGACGCCGGCAGCAGACAACGCCCCGGTGCGCGGCGCCGACGCGGCGATCCGCGCGGTTGGATCGGCCGCGGCATCGCCCGGGACCGCCGCCCTGACGCTCATCGGAGCGGACCGCTCCATCGAGATGATCGCCCGGGCGCTGACCCCGGCCGCTCCGACTCCCGGCCCCGCGACCAATAGTCCGCGAGACCAGCTGCAGCAGGATGTGGATGCGTTCCGGTCAGAGTCAGACCAACTCCCCCCCGAACAGGCCGCTGAACGCTGGGTGGCGCTCTACGATCGCTTCGTCGCGCTGCCCCGGCAGCCTGATGCCGTGCGCCGCGTCATGTTCGACATGTCGTCGGACGACCCCGACGCCGGCGTTTCGCTGCCGGGCATCGTCCGCGCGATGCCGCCGCCGCCGGCCTGGCCGCCCCTGGCGGCCCGGGTCGCCGCCCGGCCCAAGCCCACGGCGCGGACCGCCGATAGCGAGCGGTTCCTGCGCCTCTTCTCCTTCTACCTGAACGGCGATACGGCGGCGATACGGCGGGAGCTCGACGCTCTGACCAAGGCGATCGACAAGGCGGAGAGCTACCGTCGGGACAGCTTGCGCGAGGAGGTGCGTGAGCTGTCGGGCATCGTCCGGAAGATGGAACTCCGGGCCGCGCCGATCGGCATCGTCGAGACATTCCGTCAGGCTCTGGCCGAGCAGCAGTCGAAGAAGGGCGGTTCGGATTCGGAAATTATGGTCCCGGACCTGGTCTCCCTGATCGACCCCGCCGAGGCGACGAACCTGATTCGGCAGGCGCTGGCCATACCGAAGGCCCGCCTTTCGGTTCCCGCCGGACCGGCCACCCGGGCGCTGGCGCGACGTGTCGCGCTTGGGCAGGTCGACACCCTCTCGTCCCCGCAGTGGGGCCTCGTGACGGGAATGGATTCGGAGTCCGTCCGGCTGTTCGAGGCCATGGACCGCAAGTTCGGACGGAAGCCACCCGAGTCCGACGCATCCAGCTCCCCCTTCATCCGCCTGGCGCGCAGCGGCAGTTCGGAGGACTATCAGGAACAGCGCCATCGCGGCGCGGCGGTGGGCTACTATGCCTACGGCCTGTTGCTGGCGAACCGTACGAACGAAGCGGTCAAGGCCGCGATGGACATGGCCGACTCCGGGTCGTCCTATCAGTTCGGCGAGGTGCGCCGCGAGGCCGCGCGCCAGCTCCCCCCCGAGGTCCGAATGGCGTTCCTCGCCCTCCTGCTGAAGGAGAAGCCGGATGCCGATGCATGGGCGGAGTGGGCGGCGACGGCCCTGGAGGCCCGCCAGACCGCACTCGTCCCGCCGGCCCTGCACGCGGCCGAAGCGCGGGCCGCGAAGTCCCCGGCGCTGCACGCCAAGCTGGTCCCCCATCTGATCGCTTCCTGGCTGGCCATCGACGAGATCGACGAGGCGCTCCGCCTGCTGCGCGCCGCCCTGGCCGAGCCGCCCGATTCCGCTCCGGAACGGCCGGGGCGGGGCGGCACGACGGCGCGGTGCGACCTTGCCCTCCGCCTGGCCCAGCTCGGCCGCCTTCTGGGGCGGCCCGACGTCGAGCAGGAAGGCCTCGCGACGGCGGAAGCCGAGGTGCGCCGCGCAGCGTCGGGCGAAGCCGAATACGGCGGCTACCGCATCACCCAGTTCAGCAACCTGCTGATCGAGCGGGGCGAGTACGTCCGGGCGGAAGCGCTGCTCCTGGCCGTGATGACAGCCGGCCAGCACGCCGCGCCGCAGTCGCCCCGCTCCTCAAGCGCCCGTGCCAGCCGCGACCTTTCGGCCGGCCTCAAGCAACTGCTCTGCGTCTATCATGCGAGCGGTCGCCATGCGGACGCTGTGGCGCTCCTGGAGAGGGCCCCGTGGTGGGGAGTCGGTGACCTGGCCGAACTCCGCGACTCCTCGGGCGGCGAGGTGCCGTTCGCCTCGCGGGTCGGCGCGTCCCTCCACGCCGTCGGACGGGACGACGAGGCGCGGCGCATCCTTCGCGATCACCTTCACGGCGCGCCCGGCGACGACGCGGCGTACGCCACGCTGGTCGAGATGGACGGGCCGGCGCTCATTCCGTGGCTGGACGCCCTCTACGCCCGCGACCGCTTCGAGGAGCGCCCCTTGATCTGGAAGGCGGCCCTGCTCCGGAAAGCCGGCCGCCTGGACGAGGCCGAGGCGACCGCGCGAACCGCTCTGAAGGTCGACCCTACCGACGGCGAGACCCGCGCCGGCGACCGGGTGCGCGGCTACGGCGTGCTGGCGGACATCCTGGCCGCCAAGGGCAAGGGCGAGGACGCGCAGTTCTTCAGCAATGTCGTCCGGTCGGTCCGAATGGCCGAGCGCGGCGACGAGTTCACCCACGCCGGCTTGATCGTACGCTCGCTCCCGCTCTACGAGCAGGCTCAGGGGCTCTTCGCGGATGCCTACTGCGTCCAGTGGCGGCTGGCCGAGCGCCTGGCGGCCAAGGGCGAGTTCGAGGAAGCGGACAAGCACTACCGCATCGCGTTCGAGCGCATGCCCGAGCAGTTCGGCCAGGTCGCCAGCCTCTGCTTCGGCTGCGAGGGCGTGTTCGCGAGCCGGCCCAGCCGGGGTGCGGCGGAGCGCGTGCTGGCAGATCTGATCGACCGCGGCAAGACCCGGCCCCAGGTGTTCTTCCTGCTCGGGCAGCTGAGAGAGGCGCAGGAGCGGCTGCCCGAGGCATACGCCGCCTTCCGCAAGGCAGCGGAGATGGACCCGGCCTACCTGGACGCCTGCTATCGGTCGTACGCACTCGGCGAGCAGCTCTTCGTTCCGTCGGCTGAGCGCGATGCCCTGGCGCTGCGCCTGCTCGCCATGGACCCGCTCCAGCGACACGCCCACATCAGCGTTGACGAAGTGCTCGACCTCAAGGGGCTATGGGCGGCCGTGGCCGCCAACCGGCAGTTCGTCCACACCCCTCCGAAGGGCCTCTTCGAGCTGAAGGCCAGCAGGGCGAAGCTCGATACCGCGGCGAATGCGACCGACCCCGAGTGGGCATGGCGCATGCGCTATGCGCGGTACAGCATGTATGACAGAAGCGGTCCGAAGACGCCCGGCGAGGCCGTCGCATCGACGGAGTTCGTGCAGAAGCTGCACGGCCTTTCGGCCTCCGCCGAGACCGACGACGAATAGGCGGCCGGCCCGGGCTCTACTCCGTCGGTCGGCCGATCTCCTTGCGACGGAGCGCCAGGCCGGCGACGAGGCCCAGCGCGCCCGATCCGCAGGCTACATACGTCAGGAACGCGCGTCCGACCTCGGCCCACGGGATGTAGCGCGACACCGAAAGGGCGACAAGCGGATCGAACCGGGTGAGCGGTCCCACGGCCAGGTCCAGCCCGCGAAAGAGGGCCATGATCGCCACGTCCGCCGCCGTCGGGTTCGGCATCGGCGCGTTGTGCGGAACGTAGAATACACCCGTCGTCACGACCGATTCGATGTATCCGCCGAATGCCAGAACGACCAGCGTGCACGCCGCCACGAACGCCGCCACCGGCAATGAGAATAGGGATCCCGCCGTCAGCCCGAGCGCCGTGACGAAGGCCAGCCCGAACAGCACGACCAGAAGGGCCCGGACGAAGTTTGCGCCCAACCCGTCACGCGGCAGCAGGAACTCCAGCCCGCCGTCCTGATAGAACATGACGGAGGGCTCGCCGGGCACGCCCGCGTTCGCATACTCCACCTCGACGCGCCCGCCCGGCGCGCCAGCCGCTGCCGACGCCGGTACGGGCAGGATCTGCGCGATCTCCGGGGCGGCAGCCTCCGCGCGCGTCCACGCGCCGCTGGCGCCCGCCGGCCGGACGGCCCACTCCCCGGCCACGCCCCGCGTGTCGCCGCGGTGGGACGACGCGAACCGGTACCGCAGCCCCCATTCCCCCGCCTCAGGCCGGCCGGCAGGCAGCACGAACGTCCACGAGCGCCGCTCGCCCGGGCCCACGGTCAGCGCGGCCATGGCCAGCCGCGTCCGGATCGACGCGTAGGCTTGTGCGTCCGACAGCCCCGCCGGGATCTGCCCCTGCCGCGTCCACGTTTCAAGCCGGCGCCGGGCGTCGGCGTCGATCACCGACAGATCCGGCCCGACCGCTTCACGGGTGCGATAGACGTCGCGCTCCAGGAGCGCACGGTCATCCGGCGCCAGAGCGCCCGCCCGCATCGTCCATCGCAGCAGCGCCCATGTAGCCCCGCCCGTGGCGCCGACCAGCAAAGCCATCACGAACACGAGCCCCAGCCACTTGCCGAACCAGATCTGCCACCGGCGGACCGGCTTGACCGCAACCAGGTCCAGCCGGCGCTCCGACAGGTCGGCGGCCACGCCCGTGCAGGCCAGCCACATGGCGGCCAGAGCCAGGAGCACGAACGAGAGGCCCAGGGTGTAGTGCAGCAGGATCACCGCGTGCCCGGTCACCGTCCCGTCTCCCCGGATCGTAAACGGGAGGCCCGCGACCACGATCAGCATCAGCACCAGAAGCGAGGCCAGGAAGCGCGATCGGATGGCGCTGCGCACGGCGAGCCGGGCAATGGCGAGCGTCGGAGTCATGGGATCGCCGTTCAGCTCCGCCCTTCGAGGAAGGCGGCGATGCGCCCGGCCTGAGCCACGCCGGACGGATCCGTGCGCCCCTCCTGAGCCTGGCTGACGATCTCCAGGAAGAACCGCTCCAGGCTCCGCAGCGGATGATCCACGGATGGATCCACCCCGATCTCCTCACGGAGCCGGCGCCGCAGCGCCTCGAGCCGCTCGGGCGCCATCGCCGGAACGGTGAAGCTCACGGCATTTCGCTCGCGCAGCAGCTCGGACACGACGCCGCTGGCCCGGATCGTGCCGTCATAGAGAATGGCGATCCGGTCGCACACGTCCTCGACGTCCGCCAGCAGGTGCGAGGAGAGCACGACCGTCCGTCCGCGCCGGGACAGCGTGAGGATGAGGTCCTTCATCTGGCGGCACCCCACGGGATCGAGCCCCGACGTGGGCTCGTCGAGCAGGATGAGATCGGGGTCGTTGATCAGCGCCTGGGCCAGCCCCAGCCGCCGCATCATGCCCTTGGAGAACTCCGCCACGACCCGTCGCCGCGCGTGGAGGAGGCCCGTCATCTCCAGCAGCTGCTCCACCCGTTCGCGCCGCACGCGCCGGTCGATGCTGAACAGCCGGCCGTAGAAATCGAGCGTCTCCTCCGCCGTCAGGAACCGGTAGAGCGCGGAGTCCTCCGGCATGTAGCCGATCCGGGCCTTGGTCCGCACGTCCCGCGGAGACCGGCCGAGCGCCTCCACGACGCCGGCCGACGGCCGCAGGAGGCCTAGGACCAGCTTCATCGTGGTGCTCTTGCCCGACCCGTTGGGCCCCAGCAGGCCGAACACCTCGCCGCGCCGGACGTCCAGGTCCACGCCCCGGAGCGCCCGCACGCGCGGGCGGCCCCAGAAGTCGCGGAAGACCTTCTCGAGCCGCTCGACGCGAAGCACGACCTCGCCGCTCCGCCCTCCCGGTCCGCCGCTTTCCGAGTGTCCGTCCATAGTCCGCTACCGCTCCACTTCCGCGTGCCGGAACACCGCCAGCCCCAGCGACAGGGCGCCGCCGACGCAGGCCGCACCGTACAGCGCGCACCATCCGACGTATCCCCACGGGATGGTCCCGCTCCCGGCCAGCGCATCCGCCTGCCAGAAATGCTGCCAGTTCGGGATCACCGCGTACAGCGCCCTCGCGACGGCGGACCCCGAGGAGGCCGGGCCGCTCAGCAGATAATCCGACACGAGCCCGACCATGAAGACCACCGCGCAGACCGCCAGGTTCGGAACGGTCCCGACGCGCGTCGCCAGTGCGAGCGAGATTGCCCCGACGACCAGCAGCGACAGCGTGACGAGCGCGCTGGCCGGGAGCACCCGCCAGTCCATGCTCGCGCCGAATGGCGCCAGTCGCCCCGCCCGATCGGTCCACGCCGCCCACGCCAGCACCGCGCCGCACAGCACGATGATCGCGGCCAAAGCGGCGCTCGGGAACGGCTGCCGACGCCGGAAGTTCAGCAGGCCGCCACAGGCGAACGCCACGAACGGCACGGCCAGGAACGCGACGCCCACCCGCGCGTCGACCACGTAGTGCTGGGGACCGATCCGCGGCCCGAGAAGGGTGCCCATGGCCGCGGCCAGGGAGAAGACCAGGATGACGGCCGCCACGCCCGCATACTTGGCCAGGAAGAACATTCCCCGCCCCACCGACTTGCTCAGCACGAGCGCAGCCGTCCCGCTCCGGATCTCACGCGACAGAGACGAGCTGGCCGCCGAGACGGCCACGATGAGACCGACGACAAAGTGCAGCGCCAGCGCGCTGTCCCGCTCGAGCCGCCCCTGCTCGCCGAACTGGTACGCCACCACCAGCGGCAACACGGCCATGATCAGGACCGCAGCGGCCGTCGGCAGCAGCACGATCGGCTGCCGAAGCGACTCGCGCGCCGTCTGCCACGCCACCGCTACGAACGGGCTGGAACGCATGCGCATGAACCCGAAGTATAGACGCCCCCCGAACTGAAAGCGAAGCGCGTTGTGAGGCGCCCGACGCAGCGCGCCCAGGGCGGGGCAGCCGCAAAGAGGCGACACAGAAGGCGCAAGACGCGAATTGTTTGCGGATCGCTCTTGCTTCACTTGCTTGGTCCCTACCGAAGCCTCCGGAACCTATCTGTCCTGCGCTTCTTGCGCGTCTTTGCGGCCATGATCTGCCGAACCTGGGATCAGATGCGTCTGCCTTGGCGCCAAGGGTCTCTTGCCTTGACTCTTAAAGACAACAGCCGCCCCGCTGGGACTCTCGCCCCGCGCGAAGCGGCTGTCTCGCGAACGCTCGCCGACCGACCGTTACTGGGCGGCTGGCGGCTGCGGCTGGGCGCCCTCGCCCGCCTTGGCCTGCGCGTCCATCTCGGCCATCGCGGCGCGGCGGCTGAGCTTGACCCGGCCCTTCTCGTCGATCCCGATGCACTTGGCCCACATCTGGTCGCCCACCTTGCACACATCCTCAACGGTGCGGACGCGGAAGTCCGCCAGCTCGCTGATGTGCACCAGTCCGTCGCGGCCCGGCAGAATCTCGACGAACGCGCCGAACTTCGTGATGCCGGTCACCGTGCCGTTGTAGATGACGCCTTCCTTGGCCTCGGCCGTGATCAGGCTGACCTCGCGGACCGCGATCTCCATGCCCTTGTGGTCGTTGCTGAAGATCGAAACGGTGCCGTCGTCCTCGATGTCGATCTTCGCGCCGGAGATATCCGTGATGCGGCGGATGTTCTTGCCGCCCGGCCCGATGAGCTCGCCGATCTTCTCGGTGTCGATCTTCAGCTGGTGGATACGCGGGGCGAACGGGGACATCTCCTCGCGCGGAGCGGCGAGCACGCCGTTCATGAAGTCCAGGATCTTCATCCGGGCCTTGTGCGCCTTGTCGAACGCGCCGGCAACCATGTCCCACGGCAGGCCGCGGATCTTGAGGTCCACCTGGAAGCCCGTGATTCCGTCCCGGGTGCCCGAGACCTTGAAGTCCATGTCGCCGCAGTGATCCTCGTCGCCCAGAATGTCGACCACGAGCTGGGACTTGCCCGGAGCGGTGAAGAGGCCGACCGAGATTCCCGCGACGGCCTTCTTCATGGGCACGCCCGCATCCATCAGCGCCAGGCTGCCGACGCAGACGCTCGCCATGGACGTCGATCCGTTCGAGCCCATGATGTCGGAAACCATCCGAACCGTGTACGGGTAGTCATCGGGCAGCATGGGCTGGAGCGAGCGCTCCGCCAGCGCGCCGTGGCCGATCTCGCGGCGGCCGGTGGCGCCCAGCCGGCCCACTTCGCCGACGCTGTACGGCGGGAAGTTGTAGTGCACCATGAACTTCTTCTCGTCCGGGCCGCCGGTGATGGCGTCCATCCCCTGCGTGTCGGACATCGCGCCGAGCGTGACCGTGCCCAGCGACTGCGTCTCGCCGCGGCTGAAGACGGCCGAGCCGTGCACGCGCGGCAGCACGCCTACCTGGGCCTGCAGCGGGCGGACATCGTCGTACCCGCGGCCGTCGATGCGACGCCCGCGCTCGAGCACGTTGCGCCGTACCGTTTCGATCTCGAGCAGGTCGAACGCCTGGCGGAACGCCTCGGCCGAGGCCTCCGGGAACTGGGCCGCGAGCTTGACCTTCGCGGCGGCCAGGATCTCCGAAACCTTGTTCCGACGCTCGGCCTTGCCCGCGATCAGGAACGCGTCCTGGATCTGCGCGCCGACCAGCTGCCGGGCCGCGTCCAGAACCGGGCCGCCCTCGGGCAGATCGGCCACCACCTTGTCCGGGAGCCCGAGCTTGCGCCGCAGCTCCAGCTGCGCGTCGATCAGCTTCACGCACTCGGCGTGGGCCAGCTTCATGGCAGCGAGCAGATCCGCCTCGCTGATCTCTTTGGCGTCGCCTTCAATCATGACCGGCATGTCGCGGACGCTGGCGTAGACCAGGTCCAGATCGCTCACCTCCCGCTCCGCGTTGGTCGGGTTGATGATGAATCGCCCCTCGACGCGGCCCACACGAACGGCGCCGACCGGCCCGAAGAACGGGATGTCGGAGATGGTCACCGAGGCGCTGGCGGCGTTGATGCTGAGGATGTCCGGATCGTTCTCGCCGTCAACCGAGAGGAGCATGTTGTTGATCTGGACGTCGTTGCGATACCCCTTGGGGAACAGGGGGCGGAGCGGACGGTCGGTGAATCGCGCCGTGAGAATTTCCTTCTCGCTCGGACGCGCCTCGCGCTTGATGTAGCCGCCCGGGAAGCGGCCGGCCGCGCTGTACTTCTCGCGGTACTCGACCTGCAAGGGAAAATAGTCGATGCCCTCGCGAGGCTGCTTGGTGGCGGTTACCGCGGAAAAGCAGATGCTGTCGCCCAGGCGGATGGTGACCGCTCCGTTCGCCTGCTGGGCCAGCAGGCCGCTTTCGATGACGAGGGGCTTGTCCCCGACTTGGATTTCGACCGACGTGGTGTTCTTCATGGTTCTCTTCCTTCTCCTTGCTTCTTCTCTCTCTTCTTTTCTTTCTTGCCTTGTGTAAAGGGGGGGTCGGCTGCGCCGCGCAATGGCGACACAATCCGTAGGGAGGCGTGCAAACAGGCGCCGATAACCCGCAAGCCGAGCGAACTACTAGTGGCGAAGCTTGAGACGCGTGATCAGTTTCTGATACCGATCCTCGTGCGTGCGCTTCAGGTAGTTCAGCAACTTGCGGCGGGAGCTGACCATCTTGATGAGGCCGTACCGAGAGCTGTGATCCTTCCGGTGAGACTTCAAGTGCTGGGTCAGATCCTCTATCCGGCGCGTCAGCAACGCGACCTGAATTTCGGACGACCCCGTATCCGTCTCGTGAACGCGGAACTCTTTGCTGATCAGCTCTTTGGTCTTATTTTCCATGGCCCAGTCAACCCGCTTCCTTCGAACCTCTTTTCTTTTCTCTTACTGTCTGATTTCGGCGGAGTATATATGCCGGCCGCTGGCGTGTAAAGCCCCCCCGACGATCTTTTTTTCAGTGAGCGCCAGAACGCGGCGGGCATGGCGCACATCGCGGGCGATCTGCCGGGCCAGCGCATCCGCCGATTTAAACCGCCGCTCCGTCCGGAGCCGGGCCATCAGGAACACCTCGATGGTCTGCCCGTACAGGTTCCGGCTCAGGTCGAAGACGTGGACTTCCATCCAGGTTCCCGGCGGACTGTCCCGGAAGGTGGCGCGCGGACCGATGCTGAGCACGCCGTCATGCAGGCCGTCCGCGAGGCGGACCCGAACGGCATAGACGCCGTCGGGCGGGCGGACCTCGTTGCGTGGCTCGATGTTGGCCGTCGGAAATCCCAGCAGGCGGCCGATCTGGCGGCCGCGAACGACCCGGCCCGCGATGCTGAACGGCCGGCCCAGCATGCGCGCGGCATCCTGCAGATGGCCGGCGGCAATGGCGGACCGGATGCGCGTGCTGGAGATCATCTCGCCGTCGCAGCGGACCGGCGGGACCACGGACACCCGGTAGCCCCACAGGCGGCCCAGCCGGCGGAGCAGCCGCACGTCTCCCGCCCCGCCCCGGCCGAACCGCCAGTTTCCGCCGACGAAGATTTCCTTCAGGCCGGGCGCGGCCGCGCGAAGGGCGCGCACAAAGCGCTCCGGATCGCGGTCCGCGAAGGCACGCGTAAAGCGCACGATCAGCGCCCCATCCACGCCCAGCGACTCCAGCACCGCCCGCTTCTGGGCGGCGTCGGCCAGGAGCGGCGGCGCGATCTCGGGCTTCAAGACGCGGGCCGGATGAACGTCGAACGTGAATACCCACGCCTCGCCCCCCGAGGCCCGGGCGCGGCGGACGGCCCGGGAGATCACACGCTGGTGGCCGAGATGAAGCCCGTCAAAGACGCCGATCGCCAGGGTCGCGACGCGCGGCTCCCGGCTCAGGCAGGCGAGTGTCCGGCAAACCTTCATGAAACGGTGGCCGGGCCGGCGCCGCCCGGCGCGGCTCACCCCGGATCCCGCTGCTGCAGGGGGATCGCCCCGATGGGAATGACCTTCTGGCGCAGACCGGCCAGATCCAGGTCGAGCAGGACGGCCGTCGTCGCCGCATCCTCGACCCGGTACGAGCCGGACTGGGTCCGGCGCAGCTCGTCGAGATTCGCCCCGCACCCAAGCCCCTGGCCGATGTCGTGGCAGATCGTCCGGACGTACGTGCCCTTCGTACAGCGAAGGCGGAAGAACACGCGGGGCAGCTCGTGGCGCAGCACGACGAACTCGTAGATGTGCACGAGCTTCGCCTCGCGCTCCACCTCGCGGCCCTTTCGGGCGAGCTTGTAGAGCGGGACTCCGTCCTTCTTCACCGCCGACACCATCGGCGGGGTCTGCATGATGTCGCCGCGGAACTTGGCCATCTCGGCCTCCAGGCGCTCCAGCGTGATGCCCGACGGATCCGCCTCGGAGACGATCTTGCCCTGGGCGTCGTGGGAGTCCGTGGCAATGCCCAGGCGCATGCACCCCTCGTACGTCTTGTCCGAGGACATGAACTGGCCCGACAGCTTGGTGGCCTTCCCGATCAGGAGCACCAGCAGGCCCGTGGCCTGCGGATCCAGGGTGCCGCCATGCCCGACCTTGTCGAGGCGGAACTGCCGGCGGATGCGGTCCACGACATCGTGCGACGTCGGCCCCGACGGCTTGTCCACGAGCAGGATGCCGTCGAAGGGATCGACCGGCGCGCGCCGGTGCGGGTTATACGGTGGTCTCATCGGCTTCGGCCTCGGTATCGGTTTCCGCGTCGTCCGCGCCGGCCGGCTCCGCCCCGGCCGGGGACGCGGGTTCAATGGTTGAAAGGACCGCCAGCACCCGATCCCCTTCCTCGATCGACGTATCGAGCACGAAGGACAGGCGGGGCGTGTACTTCATGATCAGCTTCTTCCCCAGCGCCTCCTGGATGTCCCCGCGGTGCTTGCGCAGCAGGTCCAGCATGTGCTGGCGCTCCGACTCGTGGTCGCGGATGGAGATCAGCACGCGGGCGGCCTTCAGGTCGCTGCTCGTCATGACGCGCGTGACGGATACCGCGCTCAGGTCGAAGCCGCGCTCGTTCATGACCCGGAAGAGGATCTGCCCGATCTCGCGCCGGATGGATTGGTTGACTCGCGTGAGACGGTCGGTCTTCATGATCCGGGGGCCCGCGGTTGGCGATCAGAGCTGCTGGGCGATCTTCTCGACGTCGAAGCACTCGATGATGTCGCCGGGCTGCAGATCGCCGAAGCTGTCGAGCCGCATGCCGCACTCCTGCCCCTCGGACACCTCGCTCACGTCGTTCTGGAACCGCCGCAGGGACGCGATCGACCCCTGGAAGACGACGTCGCTGCCGCGCTTCACGCGGGCGCTCAGCCGCGGCGTGATCTTGCCGTCCTTGACGGTGCAGCCCGCCACCTTGTGCCCCTTGGAGATGGTGAAGACCTGCTTCACCTCGGCGTGGCCCATGACCTTCTCGCGGATCACCGGCGCCAGCAGGCCCGCCATCGCGTCGCGCACCTGGTCGATCATCTCGTAGATGATGCTGTGGAGCCGGATCTCGACGCCCTCGCGCTTGGCGAGCTGGTTCGTGCCCGGCTCGACCGCCACGTGGAAGCCGAGCAGGATGCCGCTGGAGGCGCTCGCCAGCAGAACGTCGTTCGTCGTGATGTTCCCGACGCCGGAGTAGATGATGTTGAGCAGAACCTTCTGGCTCTTGATGTCCCGCAGGGCGTGCTCGATCGCCTCGAGCGAGCCCTGGACGTCGGCCTTCAGGAGGATCTTGAGCTCGATCCGCTCGTTGTCCTTCAGCTGCTGGAAGAAGCTGTCCAGAGAGGCGCGCTTGGGCTGCAGCACCTGCTCGGTCTTCTGCCGCGACATCCGCTCGTCGGCCTGCTCGCGCGCCGCCCGGTCGTTCGCGCACACCCGGAACTCCGCCCCGGCCGGCGGCACGCCCGACAGCCCCAGGCACTTCACGGGCGTTGACGGACCGGCGGACTTCACCTTGATGCCGTGGTCGTTGATCAGCGCGCGCACCCGGCCCCAGTGCGGGCCGCACAGCAGAATATCGCCGACGTTCAGCACGCCGTTGGTCACCAGCAGGTTGGCCGTCGGGCCCATGCCCGGCTCGAGCTGCGCCTCGATGACATAGCCCTGTGCCTTCCGCTTCGGGTTGGCCTTAAGCTCCAGCATCTCCGACTGGATCAGGATCATCTCGAGGAATTCGTTGACGCCCTTGCCGGTGGTCGCGCTCACCGGACAGCAGATCACGGTCCCGCCCCAGTCTTCCGGCGTGAGGGTCATGCCGGCCAGCTGCTGCTTGACGCGGTCCACGTTCGCGGCCGGCAGGTCGACCTTGTTGATCGCGACCATGATCGGTACTTCCGCCGCCTGGGCGTGCTTGATGGCCTCCACCGTCTGCGGCATGATCCCGTCGTCCGCCGCGATCACAATCACCGCGATGTCCGTGAGGTTCGCGCCGCGGGCGCGCATGGCCGTAAACGCCTCGTGGCCCGGCGTGTCGAGGAAGGTGATCTTCCGGCCGTCCAAGTCCAGCGTGTACGCGCCAATGTGCTGCGTGATGCCGCCGGACTCGCCCTTGGCGACCGACGCGTTCCGGATCTTGTCCAGAAGCGAGGTCTTGCCGTGGTCGACGTGGCCCAGAATGGTCACGACCGGAGGCCGCGAGATCAGGTCCTCCGGGCGGTCCGGGTTCTCCTCGTCCGCCCCGGTCTTCTTCGGCGCCGGCGGGCGGTGCTCGGACAACTTCTTCTCGTGCTCAACCGTGACGCCGTGCTTCTCGGCGATCTTCTGCGCCACCTTGAAATCGAGCCGCTCGTTGATGGACGCGAGCACGTTCATCGCCATCAGCTCGGCGATGAGCTGGTTGGCGCGCATGCCGAGCAGATCGGCCAGGTCCTTGACGATGATGGCGCCGCGCACGGTGATCGTCTTGGGCACATGCGGCGAAACCGGCGGCAGCACCTCCGGCGCGGGCGCCGGAGCAGGAGGCTTCTGAGGCGCGGGAGCCGGCGCGGCCGGCCGATACGGAGCCGACGGACGGCTGACCGGCTGCGGAGCCGGCGGCCGGTACGGCGCAGGCGGCGGAGCGGGCTTCGACGGGGCCGGCGGGCGAACGGGCGCCTCGACCTTGGCGGCGGGAGCGGGCGGCTTGGGCGCCGCAGGCGGCGGAACCGGGGCCTTCGCAGGTGCC
>CAYSLU010000100.1:0-18183 GCA_964431965.1 uncultured Verrucomicrobiota bacterium | reverse complement strand
ACATGGACCCGCTTTCCGCTCAATGAGGAATCCCCCCACAAACCCGGAAGCGCCTCTTTTCGGCACCGATCCACGCACGCCGAGAGGGCCTGAGGCGGATAGCGCGTCTTGGCATTGGATCTGCTAGTCACGAAGGCAGGATCCGGCAGCTTCATGCCGGAGAGAGGGCGGAGGGTGAATCCATGGACAACGTCGTGCTGCGAAAGGCCGTGATTGCGACGGATCGGGGGCTGGATTCCCGGCCGGCAGCGCTGTTAGCGGCGGCTGCCGGCCAGTTCAGGGCCGACGTGCTCGTCAAGTTTGGCGGTGAGATGGTGAATGGAAAGAGCCTGCTGGGCTTGATGTCGCTAGGCGCTCCCCGGGGCGCCGTTGTGACCATTATCGCGGAGGGCTCTGACGCCAAGGATGCCGTAAGCAGGATCGAACTCCTGCTTCAGGCTGCCGTGTCAGACTAGACCAGTCGGCATGGGGGAGGGCGCCGAGGGTCGCCAGCGGAGGCCACTCGGGGACAGACAGGACGGCGGAATTCGATGGAATACTGGATCTCACATCACGATGTGGCCGCAGAGTCTGCCGACTTGGAGAACAGGTGCGCGGCGTTCTACGAGCGCCTTGGGCGCGCCGCACGTGATCCGGCCGTGCGCCAGCAGTGCGAACTCTTCAAGGAGGAGGAGCGGCGGCATCACGCCAGCTTCAGCATGATCGCCTCGGCGCACGCGGGAGGCAGGCAGACCCACTGCTATCCATTCGATATTCGCGAAACGATCAGGAAGACCATGTGGGCCCTGGATGCCCTTCTGGACACCCACCTGGCGACCCCGGGCGCTCCACTCGACATGGAGGAGTGGCTGACACTGGCGCGGTTGGTGGAGAGCCGGTCGATTTCGCTGTACTCCCCGATGGGCGAGATCCTTGACGATCGCTTCTCGCAGCAGATCGTCGGCATGGTCGCAGAGGAGCAGCAGCATCTTTCGAAGCTCCGCCGCATGCAGCGCCATCGCCGGAGCGAGCCGGAGTGATTGGTGACCGGGCGCGCCGGTGAACCGGCCCTATACGGTGACCCCTGAGATGGTTGCGGACGCCGCGAAGGCGTTCAAGCCGAAGATCCTCTGGCCGTATCACGATGGCTACACCGATCCAACCAGGCTGATCGCTTTGCTGGAGGGCACCCCGGGGATCGATGTGCGCATCCGCCGGATGAAGTAGGGCGCGGGCGTCAACTGTCCGGTGCGTCTGCCGAAGCGATGCTGGCGGTCGGATGAGGATCCGGCGGTTCAGCCGGGCCGTGCTGCCTTCCCCCGCGCAGCCGCGTGCCGTCGGTCAGCGCCTGTCGTCCAGCTCTCTCAACCCGAATCGGGTGCTCACCACGGAGTGCTTCTCCGGGCCCGACCGGTACTTGATGTAGGTTGTCGCGACGATCGTGCCGTCCGGCAGCCGCTCCATCCCGGGATAGCCGCAGTCGACGCCCGCATGGCTGTGCAGCAGCTTGATGCGGTACTGGCCGGGCCGGCTGCTGACGATGTCATCATATGAACCGACCCATGCGACGAAGTGTCCCTGGCTCGGACTGTCGGGCGCCCGGTCGCGGAACGCGACCACCAGCCGCCCGTCCGCCGCATACGTTCCTTGATGTCGATCGCCGGTGAGGCCCCATGGGGTGTCGACGGGCTGGCTCCACGTCTGCCCCTCGTCGCGGCTGAACATCATCAGGCTCCTGCCCGTGTGGGTGTTCTCCCGCATCAGGCAACAGATCTCGTTGCCGTCGGGCGATCGGAACGCATACGGCTCGCAGGGTTTCTTGCCCGCAACTGCGGCGACGGTGCGGGGCTCGGACCACGTCAGCCCGCCATCAGCGGTCAAGGTCTGCAGGACATGCAGAGACAGCGAGGGGTTGGACTCTCCGCTGCCGCCGTCCGAGCGGCGGTGGTATAGGCCGAGGTAGGCGCCGTCGCGGAGCCGGACAATGCTGCTGAAGGCCATGACGCATCGAAGCCCCAGCGGATCCATTTCCCGCCAGGTCCTGCCGCCATCGTCGCTCACGATGCGCGGCATGTCCGGCTGTGCCGAGAACACCCAGATCCGCTCCTGGCCGTCGTGGCTGACCAGGCGGTAGATGCTCGGGCAGTTTTGGTGTCCCTTGAACCCGGGGGGCATGCGGTCATCGAGCCGGCTCCACGTCAATCCCCCGTCATCGCTGCGCGCCATGGGGCCGCACGGACCGCCGTGATTGTACGTCCAGACGCAGAACATGGTTCTGCCGTCGGGCATCAGGAGTGTGGTCGGATGCCCCTGGTAAACTGCGTCGGTCCCCTGGGCGATGGTCACGTGGCGCTGGGTCTCATTGGAGATGTCAATGACGGGCAGGTCCTCTGCGGGCATGGCGTGCGTTGCTCCTCTCGTGTTCCGTCGTGGATGCGTTACGCTATCCTTGGTCCCCATCATCCACGGGCATGCACTTGGCTTCCACGCCCGGCGCCGTCAGGCAGCCTTGGGGCACAAGCTCGGCCATCGCCTTCGTGTTGCCGGTTTCGGAGTGGTAGATGATCGCGATCTTCACAACGATTCTCCTCTCGGTGACGGCGCGCATGGTGGCGGAAGCGAGATCGACCTGGCCGCGCCCGCGGCCCTCCATGTGCGATCGGCACCCGCCGGGCGGCTACTGCGGCATGCCCGAACCGCAATAGGCGCAGAACCGGCTACCCGCGACATTCAGCACTCCGCACGCGGGACACTTCGTTGGCTCGCCGCCCTCCGGCGGGCGCGTGATTCGGCCGGCCAGCGCTGCGCCGATGTCGCCGAAAATGGGCCAGGCTCCGCGGAGTAGTCCCACGATAGCGGCGACTGCCACGGCCAGGCTGCAGATCTGAACCGCCGTGATCGGCCAGCGCGCGGCGGTAAGCAGCGACACGAGCGGAGCGAAGCTCCGCATGAGAGCCCAGTAGACGAGGCAGGCATAGAGCAGGAGCGCAGAGCTCCGTGCGAGCATCGAGACGGATTCGTCGGGGCTCCGGTCTCCCGGCTGGAGCCGGAGCAGAGTCCGGACGCCCCAGCCCACGACGGCTACGGTGCGCCGGTAGGCCATGAGCATGAGCGCGATCATCGCGATTGAGATTCCCAGCCGGAGCAGGACGGAGAGAGCGATGCGGCCGGCAACGAGAATGCCGGCCCCGGGCAGGTAGTCCAGCAGCCCGGATACGACGAGCAGCAGAGCGAGCATGAGCCCCAGCCGGATGATCGCCGACATGCTCTGCTCCAGCGCGGTAGGGGGCGTACCGGCGGGTGTGCCACCTGTCTCCGTCGTCTTCATCCGTATGCGTCCCGGTTCTCGCTGCGTTCACCCGAAGCGACTCGGAGCACGGGCTCGCCCTGGCTGCGTGCGCTCTTCAGCTGGATGCTTCGATGGCGGAGCGCCAGCGGGGCGGCGTGCTTCGTCAACCCGGCCCGATCGGTTTCGCCTCCGGATCTGAGCGCCAGAGCCGAAAGCGAACTTCCACGCCCTCGGGCGTATAGACCACGACGGGCAAGCGGCTGTTGTAGCGGATCAGGTAGGGCTCGCCGCCCAGTGTGACGAACCGGTTCGCCTTGGGAGCGTCCGGATCGACCGCCATCAGCGTGCCCGCCATGGCCCCCAGCTGGCGGACGATGTACCGGGGGAACCCCCATCCCTGGATCGTCTCCTCCTCGATGCTGCCCGCGAAGAAATACCGGTTGTCCGGATCAAGCGGCACCGTCTTGCCGACGATCAACTCCAGCTTGAACGCATACTCGTCGGTCTGTGGCGGCAGGTGGAGGACGTGGCGGACCATTCCCGTATCGGCGGGTGGAAACGCCTTCATGTTGTCCGCTGCCGGGGCTGGCAACGACGAACCGATGAACAGCAAGGCGGCGAGTGGGCCGGCTGTCTTCAGGATCAATCCCTTGCTGCGCGTCACGTGCTTTACGGAGCCCATGCCGGAAGTCTGGCAGAGGGGAGCGCGGGTTTCAACTGCGGCAGCGATCAGAAGGGCTGCAGGCGTCACCGACGATCCGATCCACCGACCTGATCTACCGACTCGCACTGCCTGACTGCTGAACCGATGCACCAACTCGACCAACCGAACCGACCGAACACGCCCGCCCAGTCTAGCTCCGGAAGCTCCGCAGCCTCCGTGACTGCTGCCCTCCTGATCTGAGTGTATGATAGCCCGTAGCTCCCGATTGTCAAGCTCGGCTCGCGTCGAGCACCCGCGAGGTCGGCTTCAGCATGGACAGGTCCGTTGGACACATGGTACACCGTCGCTGTGGAGCCGGCCGATGCGCGGCGTATGGCGAGTCCGACCCCGGCGGGGATGGCCGGGGCATCGGGCCGGAAGGAGTCGCCGCTGCCGGCCGGGTGAGCCCCGACCGGGGGGGCGCGTGACTGATGTGACCGTCCTGATCGCTGGAACACCGCTTCGCGGGAGGGGGTAGCCATGCCGTTTCGGGAGCGTATCGAATGGTGCGACGTTTGGGTGGCGGACGCGGACCGGGAGGACCGGCGGCGCGCGCTGATGATCGGCGACTCGATCGCACGGTCGTACTTCTCGCCGGTTGAGGAGATCGTCGGGGGACGCTTTGCCTGCGCCCGGCTGACCACCTCGCGCTCGGTATGCGACCCGAGCTTCACGCGCGAGCTGGCCCTGCTGCTGCAGGAGTATCCCTTCGAGCTGATTCACCTCAACAACGGGCTGCACGGCTGGGCGTACGATGAGCCGGCCTACGCGGAGGCGCTGGGGGGCTGCATGGACTTCCTGGGCGAGCAGGCTCCGGCCAGCATCTTGATCTGGGCGAGTTCGACGCCGGTCTGGGTCCGGGGCGAGAGCGGCGTCCTGGATCCGAAGAACGAGCGGGTCCGCGAGCGGAACCGTCTGGCCCGGGCGCTGGCCGTTCGCCGGCGCGTGCTGGTGAGCGATCTGTATGCGGCCGTGGAGGACCACCCCGACTACTTCACGCAGGACGGGGTGCACCTGAACGCGGACGGGCAACGGGCCGTGGCCGGCGTCGTGGCCGAGAGCATTTTCAAGGCCGCGCGCTGAAGCGGATCGGCGGCCGGGAGGGGACATGTTCGACGTTGAGTCATACCTGCGGCGGGAGAGCGAGCTGATCGATGCCCGCCTGCGCGAGTGGATGCCCCCCGAGTCGACGCGGCCGGCCGCGCTGCACGAGGCCATGCGCTACAGCGTGTTTGCCGGGGGCAAGCGGCTTCGGCCCGCGCTGTGCCTGGCGGCGGCCGAGGCGGCGGGGGGAGGCCGCGAGGCCGCCATGGCGTCTGCGCTGGCGCTCGAGGTGCTGCACACCTATACGCTGATCCACGATGACCTGCCGTGCATGGACGATGACGTGCTGCGCCGGAACAAGCCGACGTGCCACGTGGTGTTCGGCGAGGCAACTGCCCTGCTGGCGGGAGACGCGCTCCTCACGCTGGCATTCGAGTGGCTGGCGCGCACGGCTGCGCCGCCGCCGCATCCGCCCGGGCAGCTCGCCGCAGAGCTGGCTCTGGCGGCCGGCAGCCGCGGCGTGATCGGCGGTCAGGTTGAGGATCTGGCCGGCGAGGGGACCGAGCCGACGGCCGACGCGGTCCAGTACATCCACGAGCATAAGACGGCTGCGCTGATCCGCGCCGCGGTCCGGATGGGCGCCATAGCGGCGGGCGCGCACGGGTCCGAACTCGATGCCTTCGGGCGGTACGGGGGGAACCTGGGCCTGGCGTTTCAGGTGACGGATGACATCCTCAACGCCACCTCGGACGCGGCGAAGCTGGGCAAGCCGACCGGCACCGACGCGGCGCGTCGCAAGATGACCTACGTGGCGGTGTTCGGCGTCGAGGAGTCGCGGCGGCGCGCCGAGGCCCTGATCGCGGAAGGCATGGCCGGGCTCCGCGCGGCCGGACGCCTGACGGCCCCGCTCGAGGGGCTAGCGGAGTTTGTCGTCAGCCGGGCGCGCTAGTGTGCTGTCCCGCAAATGACTAGGCAAAACGCGCAAGTGCCTGTCATTCCGAGTGGAGCGAGGAATCTCGGGCTTGATCGCACGGCAAGAGATCCTTCGCTTTGCTCAGGATGACCTTCATTTTGTAAGCCTATTTCCGAGACAGCACACTAGGAGCCGTCGGATGAAGAACGCCGAGATCGCCCGCATATTCGAAGAGCTGGCCGACCTCCTGGAGTACGAGGGGGAGAGCGTCTTCAAGCTCAACGCCTACCGCAAGGGGGCGCGCGTGGTCCGCGACCTCACCGAGGACATCGAGGCGGTTGCGCGCGAGGAGCGGCTCCAGGAGCTGAGCGGGGTCGGCGACGCGCTCTCGAAGAAGATCCTTGAGTACATCGAGACGGGGCGGATGGCGCGCTACGAGGAAGTTCGGGCCGCGGTTCCGCCCGGCATCCTGGACATCATGCGCCTGCCCGGGCTGGGTCCGAAGACGGCCGCCCTGCTGCATCGGCATCTCAAGATATCCACCCTCGCCGATCTGGAGGAGTCCGCCCGGGCCGGCCGGATTCGCGAGCTCGCGGGCATGGGCGAGAAGAAGGAGGAGAACATCCTGCGGAGCCTGGAGAAGCTGGCCTCGGGCGGCCAGCGGATGCTGCTCGGCGAGGCGCTCCCCATCGTCGAGCGGCTGATCTCCGAGCTTCGGCGCAAGGGAATCGAGCCGGTCGTTTACGCCGGCAGCCTGCGCCGCATGCGCGAGACGATCGGCGACCTGGACATCCTGGCCGCCTCCGCCGATGGGGCGGCGGCGGTTCACGCCTTCTGCCGGCTGCCGGAGGTGTCCGAGGTGCTGGCCGAGGGGCCCACGAAGGGGAGCGTCCTGATCAAGGGGGGCCGACAGGTGGACCTGCGGGTCGTGGACCCGTCGTCCTTCGGCGCGGCGCTCCAGTACTTTACGGGCTCGAAGTCGCACAACGTCCGCTTGCGCGACCTGGCGAAGCGGGCGAAGCTGAAGGTGAACGAGTACGGCATCTTCGACGGCGAGCGGCGCGTGGCCGGCGAGACGGAGGAGGGGATGTACCAGGCGCTGGGCCTGGCGTGGATTCCGCCGGAGCTGCGCGAGGACCGCGGCGAGATCGACGCGGCGGCCGGGGGCCGCCTGCCGGACCTGGTCGCGCTCTCCGACATCCGCGGCGACCTGCACGCCCACACGAACTGGAGCGACGGCCGCGCCCGGATCGAGGACATGGCGCGGGCCGCGAAGGCTCTCGGGTACGAGTATGTGGCGGTCAGCGACCACTCGAAGGCGCTCAAGGTATTCGGCGGGCTGACCGCCGAGCGGCTCGCGGAGCAGCTCACGGCCGTGCGGGAGGCGGCGGCGCGCGTGCCGGGGATTCGCATCCTGACGGGCATCGAGGTGGACATCAAGAGCGACGGCTCGCTGGACCTGCCCGATGCCGTGCTGGCGGCGCTGGACGTCGTCACGGCCTCCGTTCACAGCGGCTTCAAGCAGGGGCGGGCCGAGATGACCGGGCGCATCCTGAGCGCGATCCGCAATCCGCACGTGGACGCCATCGGGCATCCGACCGGGCGGCTGATCGGCTCGCGCGATCCGTACGAGCTGGACCTGGATGCGGTGCTCCGCGAGGCGGCGCGCTGCGGCAAGGCGCTCGAGGTGAACGCCCACCCCGAGCGGCTGGACCTCAATGACCAGGGCTGCCGCCGGGCGAAGGAGCTCGGTGCCATGGTGGTGATCAACACCGACGCCCACGACACGGAGCAGTTCGGCAACATGCGCTTCGGGGTCGCGACGGCGCGCCGGGGCTGGCTGGAGCGGGGCGACGTGGTGAACGCCCGCCCGCTGTCCGGACTGCTGAAGTGGCTGAAGCACGCCTGATCCGCCGGATCCGGATCGGCCGTTTCCCCCGCCCGCCTGTGCTACACTATGGGCACGGGGGCCGGTGTCCCCGCAGGCGGAGGAAGCGTGAGCCACCAGGAGAGATGCGGAGGCGGCGGGTGCGGCTGCGATTCACGCGACGGGCGGCGCGCGTATCGGGTTCGCGGCTTGGACTGCGCGGAGGAAGTCGACGCCCTCCGGAAAGCCCTGGCGCGTGTGCCGGGCGCGGGCGAACCCCAGTTCGATCTGCTGAATGGAACCATGTCGGTCGCCGTCCACGAGGGGGGGATCGGAGACGCCGAGATTGTGGCTGCGGTCCGGAGCGCAGGCCTGGAGGCGGTGCCGTGGGATCGCTCCTCGGGCCTTCCGCCCGAGAGCGGCGACGGCTTCTGGGCGCGGCGCGGCCGCGCGGTCCTGTGCGCGGCCAGCGGGGCCTGCCTGGCGGGAGGGCTGGCGGCGCAGATGGCGGCCGGCCGGAGCCTGCTGGAGCTGATCGCGGCGGCGGAGACGGCGGGCCGCACGGGCCTGCCCCTGTGGTCCGCCGTCGCCTACGCCGGCGCGATCGTGGCCGGCGCGTGGCACGTGCTGCCCAAGGCATGGGCCGCGCTGCGCAACCGGCGCGCCGACATGAACCTTCTGATGACCATCGCCGTGGTCGGCGCGGTGGCTATCGGCCAGTGGTTCGAGGCCGCGGCCGTGAGCTTCCTGTTCGGCTTGGCCCTGCTGCTGGAGTCCTGGAGCGTCGGCCGGGCGCGGCATGCGATCCGGGCGCTGCTGGACATCACCCCTCCGCAGGCCGAGTACCGGTGCGCGGACGACGGGTGCATCGTGACCCGTGCAGTGGCCGACGTGCCGGTGGGCGCGGTCTGCCTGGTCCGCCCGGGCGCGCGCGTGCCGCTGGACGGGGTGGTGACCTCCGGCGGCACGGCGGTGAACCAGGCGCCCATCACGGGCGAGTCCGTTCCGGTTCCGAAGGCGGCGGGCGACCCGGTGTTCGCGGGCACGATCAACGGCGAAGGGGCGTTTGAGTTCCGGACGACGAAGCCGGCGGCGGACACGGTGCTGGCGCGGATCATCCGCATGGTGGAGGAGGTGCAGTCGCGGCGGGCCCCGACCGAGCAATGGGTCGAGCGCTTCGCGCGCTACTACACGCCTGCGATGATCCTGCTGGCCCTGGCCGTCGCCGTCGGCCTGCCGCTCGCGCTGGGCGGCGGGTGGGGGCACTGGCTCTACCAATCGCTGGTGATGCTGGTTATCGCGTGCCCGTGCGCGCTCGTGATTTCCACGCCTGTGAGCATCGTGGCCGGGATCACATCGGCTGCGCGGGCGGGCGTGCTCGTCAAGGGGGGATACTACCTGGAGGCGCCCGCGGGGCTGGCGGCGGTGGCGATGGACAAGACGGGCACCCTGACGGCGGGCCGGCCGGTCGTGACGCAGATCGTTCCGCTTTCCGGGCACACGGAGCGGGAGGTGCTCGAGCGCGCCGCGGCCCTGGAGGCCCGCAGCGAGCATCCGCTGGCGGCGGCGATCCGTCGCCGGGCGGAGGCCGACGGCGTGCGGGTGGAGCCGGCGACGGATTTCCGGGCGGTCCCGGGGAAGGGCGCCGAGGCGGTTCTGGGCGGCCGGCGGTTCTGGATCGGCAGCCACCGGCTGATGGTCGAGAAGCAGGCCGGCGGGCCCGACGTTCAGCGCGCGGTCGATGCGCTGGAGGACGCGGGCCACTCGGTCATGGTCGTCGGAAACGACGAGCACGTCTGCGGCTTCATCGCCATGGCGGACACGCTCCGGCCGGAGGCGCGCGCGGTGGTGGCGCGCCTCCGGCGCCTCGGGGTGCGCCGGGTGGTGATGCTGACCGGCGACAACGAGGGGACGGCGCGTGCGGTGGCGGAAGCGGCCGGTGTCGACGAGGTGCGGTTTGAGCTGCTCCCCGAGGACAAGGTTCAGGCGATCCGCGAGCTGGCCGAGCGGCACGGGCCCGTGGCGATGGTGGGCGACGGGGTAAACGACGCTCCGGCGATGGCCGCGGCTGGCGTGGCGGTGGCCATGGGCGCCATGGGCAGCGATGCGGCGATCGAGACGGCCGACGTGGCGCTGATGGCGGACGACCTCTCCCGGCTCCCGTGGCTCATCGTGCACTCGCGCCGCACGCTGCGCGTGATCCGGCAGAACGTGGGGTTCGCGCTGGCCGTGAAGGCGGTGTTCATGGCCCTGGCGGTGAGCGGGGCGGCGACGCTGTGGATGGCGATCGCGGCGGACATGGGCGCTTCGCTGCTCGTGATCCTGAACGGCCTGCGCCTCCTCAACGGCGGCGATCGCGGGGCCGCCTAGCTCTCCGCGGGCGCGGACGACTTCTCGCGGAGCCGGATGAACAGCGGGAGCGAGCGCTCCTGGCGGCCGTCGATCGCGAGGTCGATCGAGTGCTGGCCGGCCTGGTCGAACTTGATCCGGTCGATGTTGAGCGCCAGGTTCGTGACCGCGGTCTGGTCGTTCGGCCCGAACCGCAGGTTGATGTTCCCCTCGAGGTTGGGCACCACGGGCCGCCCGTCGGCGTTGACGATATTGATGCGGACGCTGTGCTGCCCGGCCTCGATGTGGGCGAAGCGGATGCGCAGCGCCAGGGAGCAGTGCGGGTGGATGGCGGGCAGGCTGGGGACGGTGATGGTATCGAACGTCCCGAGAATGTTGAGCTTGCCCGACGACTCGGTCGATGCGTCACACAGCACGAAGAGTTCAATCTCCATCGGGGGTCCCTCCGTCCGGCATTACGGCCGGCCGCTGACGGCCGAGCGGACGGCCAGATAGATCGCCCACGGGATGAGCCCGATGCCGGCGAACGCGAAGACCAGGCCGGGCGCGATCTCGGTGGCGCGGCACAGGGCGATCTGGGGAACGGACTGCTGCTCGACGAACAGCCAGATCAGCCCGACGACGAGCAGAAGGTCGAACGCGCCGAGGAACCGGTAGACGCGAAGCGGGCTGCCGGCATCCTCGATCCGCTGGGCGGTCTCGCGCGCCGCGGCCAGAACGCGGAACAGGCCCGCGGTCAGGAGCACGACCGCCGCGGTGCCGACCATGGCCACGAGGTACTCGGGGATGCCCCGCTGCGCGGATCGCAGGATGGCGGCCGGCAGCCAGATCACGAATGCGGCGGCCAGTCCGGCCCATGCGAGCCGCTCGCAGTGCTTCAGTTCGCTCTTGGTGAATTCGGCCATCGGGATAACCTCCGTCGCCCGCGGAACGGGCGGCGCGCTACGTTTGCCGCTCCGCCTGTCCGTCCGGTCTGGTGAACCGCACGACCCAGCCTCCGTGCCGGGCGAGCGCATAGCCCAGCGCGGCCTGGACCAGCGCCCACGCCAGGGCCTGCAGCGAGCTGCCTCGCTGGAGGCGCAGCGTGTACTTCTGCACGTCCCGGGCCGTCTGGCCCTCGCTCATGATCTGCCGGCGCAGGTCGGCGGGCACATTCGGCGACAGGTAGGGCTCCCGGAAGGTCACGAGCGCGCGGTGGGCGCGGAGCGCCACGATTCCCTCTCGTCCGGCGGCCAGGACGCCGAGGATCAGAAAGGCCACGCCCAGCACTTTGACCATGGCCGAAACCAAGTCCCGCTGGGAAATTGTTGTCATATCGGGCGGAAATTTAGGGCGGGCAGACCGGCAAGTCAAGGCCGGCTGAAGGATGGACTCCCGCGCGCAGACGCGGAGCGGCGGCTCGGGAATCAGGCGGCCCCCGGCGCCCGGAGAGCCGCCGCCGGATATTCTGCTGTTCTCTTCGCGAACTCGCGTGTGCCATCATGTCGCCCATGAGCATGACATCACGGGAACGGCTTGCGGCAATCATCGGGGGCGAGTCCGCGGATCGGTGCGGCTTCTGGCTGGGATGCCCGCACGCGGAGACGTGGCCGATCCTTCACCGCCACTTCGGGACGCGCTCGGAGGAGGAACTCCGCGTTCGGGTCCAGGACGACTTCCGCTGGATCTGTCCGCAGTTCTTCAGCAGCGCATACCGGCATCCGCAGGGGCGCGGGATCTTCGACCTGGGCGTCAAGAAAGTGGCGCACGGCGAGGCCGGGCCATTGGCCTCGTGCACCGACCCCGCCGGGGTCGATGCCTACGAGTGGCCGAACCCGGACTACCTGAACTTCGACGAGTGCATCGGGGCGTTGCGCGGGGCGGGCGAGTACTACCGCGCGAGCGGCTTGTGGACCTGCTTCTACCACAACGTCATGGACCTGTTCGGCATGGAGCAGTACATGGTCGGGATGTACGAGCGCCCCGACGTCGTGCGGGCCGTGACGGACCGCGTGTGCGGGTTCTACTTCGAGGCCAATCGCCGGTTCTTCGAGCAGGCCGGCGATCTGGTGGACGGGTTCTTCTTCGGCAACGACTTCGGGACGCAGCTCGATCTCATCTGCGGGCCGGCCCAGTTCGACGAGTTCATCCTGCCCTGGTTCCGCAAGTTTACGGACCTGGGCCACTCGTTCGGGTACCAGGTGATCCTGCACTCGTGCGGCGCGATACACCGGGTCATCGACCGGCTGATCGATGCGCGCGTGGACTGCCTGCACCCGCTGCAGGCGCTGGCGCGGGACATGGATGCCGACACGCTGGCCCGGGAGTTCAAGGGGCGCATCGCCTTCCTGGGCGGCGTGGACACGCAGCATCTGCTGGTGCGCGGGACGCCCGAAGAGATTCGGGCGGAAGTGCGCCGGCTGAAGGCCACATTGGGGCCCCGCCTGATTGTCAGCCCCAGCCACGAGGCCATCCTGCCGAACGTGCCGCCCGAAAATATCGAGGCCATGGCTCTGGCCGCCGTGGAGTAGGGCGCGCCGCGCTGCCATGCCTGCAGGCTGGCGCCACCGGAAGGCTACACGGGCCTGGCGGCTTCCGTCGCGGATGGACGGGACGGTTCACCAGTCCACGCGTGGTGGGCGCGGTAGGGCCGTCTGACCGAGGTTGCGGCTGTGAAGTTGTTCGCCCATCCGTATTCCTGATATAAGCCTGCGCATGACAACACCATCTGCCCGGACCGCGAAGGCCGCCTACGTCAAGGCGCCGTTCCAGATCGAGTTCCGCGACGTGGCGCTGCCCCCGCTGGCGCCGGACGAAGTGCTGATCGAGGTGGCGGCGACGGGGATTTGCGGGCACGACATGGAGATTGCGGAGACGCTGGCAACCGACTGGCGGGCGTTCGGGCACGAGTTCAGCGGGTACGTACGTGAGGCCGGTTCGGCGGTGAAGCATGTGAAGGTGGGCGATCTGGTGGCGCTCGAGTCGGGCTCGTACTGCGGCGAGTGCAGCGACTGCCGGAACGGGCGGGTCGATCTGTGCCGCCGCGGGGCCGGCTTCTGGGGGCGGCCGGCCATGGGGTTTTCGGACTTCATGACGACGCCCGCCCACAGCTGCGTGCCGGCGGGCGGCCTGGCGCCGGAGGCGGCAGCCCTGGCCGAGCCGTGCGGCGTGGCCGTGGACATGGTGAAGATCGCCGAGATCGGCATCACGGACCGCGTGCTGGTGCTCGGATGCGGCGCGATCGGGCTCATGGCGCTGGCGATCGCGCGGCGGCGCACGACGGGGCTCATTGTCGCGGCGGACCGTACGGCCGGAAAGCGGGCGGCGGCGCTGGCGCTCGGGGCGAACGAGGCGGTGGACATCTCGTCCGTGCCGCTGCGCGAGGCGGGCCTGCCGTTCGGCGGATTCAACAAGGTGTTGATGTCAACGCCGCCCCAGCTGATCCCGGACGCGATGGCGACCATGGCGTACGAGGGCTACTGCGTCTACATCGGCTTCGACTGGGGCGCGGGCGGGACGGTGCTCATGGACACCACCGCCATGCACCTCGGGAAGCAGCAGCTCCGGGCGTCATTCGCATCGCCGGCGGTCTATCTGCCGATCGCTCTGGAGCTGCTCCGGAACGGAACCGTGCCGGCTGATCGCTTGATCTCGCACCGGTTCCCGATGAGCCGGCTGGCCGAAGCGATGAAGCTGCTGAAGACGGACCGACAGACCACGCGCAAGGTGGTGGTCGTTCCGGATTCCGGTTTCCAGCGGTGAGAGGCCGTGGCGGAGCGGAATCGACGGACGCGAATGGGCGGGTATCCGGGAGTGAACGCGATGACACGAGGCCAGTGGGCAAGGCTTTGGGATGAGGGCGACGAGTGGACGTTCGAGATGCCGGAGGTCCGCGGCCGCCGGAGCCGCGTGCGGACTACCGGCGCGGTCCAGAGGCGGGGGGCCGAGCTGCACGTGACCGTGCGGGGGCGCGATCCGGATCCCCTGTCCCTCATCGCCACGGCGCCGTCGGCGGGGCGGGACGGCCAGCTGTATGAGGAGGACTGCATCCAGGTCGCCACGGTCCTCCCGGGCGAGGGGGCGAGCCGGGACTTCCTGCTGATCAACCCGCTGGGCCGCAAGCGGGGATCGGGCACGGGCGAGACGTGGGGCTCCGACACGAGCCGGGATGCGGGCGGGTGGGTCATCCGGGTGCGCCTTCCGATCCCGGTCGGGGCGGCCTCGGTGGGGCTGAGCCTTCATCGCTTCTTCAGGGGAATTCGGGGCGAAGTCCACGGTCTGGGGCGCGCGCTGCCGCACCCCCTTGAGCCCGGAGCCTTTGCGATCGCGCTGGTGGAGCGGGCTCGGTCGCCGGCCGCGGCGGCCCGGCGTGCCGCCGAATCGATTCGCCAGGCGCACGAGGCCGCGATCGACCGGGCGATCGCGGCGTCGCGCCGGCTCCTCGTCGCTCCTCGCCGGGGCGGCCGGCCGGACTGGGCCAAGCTGGCCGCGGAGACGGCTGCCGCGCAGCTCAAGCGGCCGGTTGCGCCTTACCGGTACTGGCACGAGAATCACCTTCAGCTGGCGCTGCTCGATTTGTGGGCGGTGACCGGCGACCGGCGGTGGATCGAGGCGGGCATGGATCGGGCGCGCCAGACGTGGGATTGCCGGTGCGACGTGCTGCACGGCCGCGATTCGCTTTGGGGTGTCGTCCCGCCCACATGGCTGGAGAGCGGCGTGCAGAGCTACTCGTCCGTGCTCACGACGGGCGTGGTTCTTCATCCGCTGACGCGGCTGATGCGTGTGGTCATGGAGGCCCAGGGCCTGAAGGAGTATCGGCGAGAGGTGGAGTCGTGGGTCCCGCTGTGCCGGGAGGCTATCGCCTTCCACGACCGGGAGTGGATGGAGCTGCCGGGCGGATCGGGCGTCTACATCGAGCCGTACGAAAAGGGCCCCCGGCGGATCTACCCGTCCGGCGGGAGCCGACTCAACCCGTTCAACCGGGTTCATTTCCTGGCGATGCCCATCCTGGATCTGGCGCAGATGACGGGGGACGCGGTCTACCGGGCGAGGATCGTGCGCATCGCGCGCTATTTCCGGTCCCAGTGCGAGCGGCTGCCCAACGGGAGCCTCGTGTGGGAGTACGAGCCGGCGGCGTATCCGTCCGAGGGCGAGGATCTGAGCCATGCGGCGGCCCAGCTTCAGTTCGTCGAGGACTGTGCGCGGGACGGGATTGAGTTCACGGAGCGCGATCTGCGGGCGATGGCTCGGACGCTGACCGCGAACATCTTCCGGCACGGTGACGTGCCGTGCGGGACGATTCGCGGCTTCCACCCGGGGCTTCACATCGCGGTGGGCGTATGGAGCAGCCTGGCCCCGTATGCGCCGGAGATACTGCCCCGGATCGAGGCCGTGCTGTCCGGCGCCATGCGCGCCGGAACATTCGATTTCCGGGGGCAGGGCTGGGGCGCGCGGCTGATCGCGTGCGTGGCCCGGGCGCGTCAGGCACTCAAACGGCGGTAGGATCTCGCCTGCCCGCGCCCGGAGGTCGCGGGCCACCTCGGAGCGGATCGCCAACTGAGTGTTCCAGCGCGGGGATATGGATCCCCGTCGAGATCCTGTCGGCCGGGGCGCGTCAGGCATGCGCCGCGCGGTTCGCCTGTCCGGGCTAGACTGCCAGCTCGGTGTACGGCAGCCCCAGCGACTCTGCGAGAGGCTTGTAGGTCACGTCGCCCCGGTGCAGGTTGACGCCCTGTCGAAGCGCCTTGTTTGCGGAAACGGCCTTCTGGAACCCGAGGTCGGCCAGCTGGAGCCCGTACGGCAGCGTCTGGTTGGTCAGCGCCTGCGTCGAGGTCAGCGCCACGGCGCCCGGCATGTTGGCCACGCAGTAGTGGACCACTCCGCCCACCTGGTACACGGGGTCGTCGTGCGTCGTGGCCCGGCTGGTCTCCACGCACCCGCCCTGGTCGATCGCGACGTCGACGATCACGGAGCCCGGCTTCATGAGCGCCAGGTCCTTCCGCCGGACGAGCTTGGGCGCGCGGGCGCCGGGCAGCAGGACGGCCCCGATCAGCGCATCGCACTCGCGCAGGCAGGCGTGGATGTTGGCCGCGCTGCTGAACAGGGTTTGGATGGTGGTGCCGAAGATATCGTCGATGTAGGCCAGGCGGCTCTGCGAGATGTCGAGGATGGTCACGTCGGCGCCCATGCCGACGGCGATCTTGGCGGCGTTGAAGCCGACCACGCCGCCGCCGAGGATGGCGACCTTGGCGCGCCGGACGCCGGGCACGCCGCTCAGCAGGATGCCGCGGCCGCCGAAGGCCCGCTCGAGATACTTCGCCGCCTCCTGGACGGAGAGCCGGCCGGCGATTTCGCTCATCGGCTTGAGGCAGGGCAGCGTACCGTCCTCGAGCTGGATGGTCTCGTAGGCGACGCCGATGATCTTGCGCCGGATCAGGGCATCCGTCAGCTTCACGTCCGCCGCGAGGTGCAGATACGTGTACAGGATCTGGCCCTCGCGGAACAGGCCGTATTCGGCGGGAAGGGGCTCCTTGACCTTCACGACCATGTCGGCCGCTTGGAACAGCTTGCGCGTGTCCTTCGAGACGGCCGCGCCGGCGGCGCGATACTCGGAGTCGGTGTAGCCGGCCCCGTCGCCGGCTCCGGCTTCGACGGTGACCGCGTGGCCGTGCGCGACGTAGGCTCGGACGCAGGCGGGCGTCATGGACACCCGGTACTCGTGGCGCTTGATCTCTCTTGGAACGGCGATCTTCATGACCCTCTTCCTCCCGTTTGGTTCAGCGGCGGCGGCGTGGCGACCACTTCCGGCGCCGCGTGCCGGGTGGTCAGCGCGATATCGATCAGGTTCGTTAGATAGAGGACGAGAAAAGCGACGAGCGGCACGAGGATGGCCCGCACGGGCATGGCCGGCGGGGTGGGGGCCTGAGCGTCGGCGAAGTCGAGGGCGAAGCGGACGGTCGCGGCCAGCGCGCGGACGGCCCGGATGAGAACGACGGTGGCGAGGAGTGTGGATCCGATCCCGTGGATGGCGGCCGACAGCCACCGGCGCTGCACGACCTGTCCCAGCCCCGGCATCACCACCGACAGCAGGATCAGGGTCCGCGGGGATGAGTCGCGCTGGCTCATGGCTTCCAGCCCAGGCCGGCCTGAAAGGCGCGAAGATTGACGTCGCATGCGGTGCGGTTCTTATGGCCGAACGTCTTCTCGATGGCCGCCTCGGCATCGTCCGGGCGGACGTGGGCGCGGCGCGCAGCGTAGACGCCCAGCATGACGAAGTTGGCGGCGCGGGCCTCGCCCAGGTCGTTGGCGATCTCGGAGGCGGGAGGCGCCAGGATGTCGCCGTTCTTCGGCACCTGGCACAGGGAACGGTTGATGATGAGCAGGCCGTCGGGTTCGAGGCGCGACCGGAACTCGTCGCTGCCCGCCTGGTTCATGCTCATGATGGTGTCGAGCCGCGTGGACACCGGCGACGCGATTTCGTCGGAGGACAGGATGATCTGGCAGTGGGACACGCCGCCGCGCACTTCCGCGCCGTAGGAGGGGAAGAACGTGATGTGCGGAACGGTTCGGAGTGAGACCGTCGCGAGGATCTTGCCGACGAGGATGACCCCCTGGCCGCCCGATCCGGCGATGAGGATTCGCTCACGCATGGACCGGCTGGCCCTCCTTGCGGAACACGCGTACGGGGAAGTAGCCGGCCATCTGCTCGCCGACGAACGCGAGCGCCTCGGTCGGCGTGCATCGCTGGTAGATGGGGCAGGGCGAGAGGACTTCCACAAAGCTGTAGCCGCGGTTGTCGATCTGGGCCTGAAAGGCCGTCGCAATGGCGCGCCTGGCGGCGCGGACGCCGGCGACGCCGCTGAGCGCGACGCGCTCGATGTAGTAGGGCTGGTCGAGCGTGCTCAGGAGTTCGCACATCCGCATCGGCTGGCCCATCGTCGCGAGGTCGCGGCCGGCGGGGCTGGTCGCCGTCTTCTGGCCGATCAGCGTGGTGGGCGCCATCTGTCCGCCGGTCATGCCGTACACGGCGTTGTTCACGAAGATCACGGAGATGTTCTCGC
>CAYSLU010000099.1:0-18530 GCA_964431965.1 uncultured Verrucomicrobiota bacterium | reverse complement strand
GGTCCGAGATCATTCGGCTCCCCCCGGGCGCGGCTGATACAGCCGACGTGATCCGCCGCTGGCTCGCGGACCTCGGGTTGCTCAAGTTCCCGTACGTCGTCGGGCTATCCGGCCGGAACGTCATGTTCCAGGCCATGCCGATCTCGGACGACGATCCCCGCACCTTCGAGCAGATCGCCGCGCTCGAGATCGCCAAGATCAACGAGCTCGCGGCCGAGTCCACGATCTACGACGTCCTGCCCGTTCAGCCCCCGTCCGGCCACCGCAAGATGCTGATCGCCATGGCCCGGCCCACCGTGCTGGACGAGATCATGGCGCTGCGGCATTCGCTCAAGGTCGAGATCATCGACATCGTGCCCGCCGCGGCCGCCCTGCTCACCGCGGCCCGGGCGGCCGGGCTCTTCGACGCGCCCGCAGGGCCCAAGGGCGGGCTTCAGGTTTGCGCGGACATCGGCGAAGGCGGCACCGAGTTGGCCGTCGGCGGGCACGGGGGCCTGCTCTTCGCCCGCAGCTTTGCCGTCGGCGGCGAGCTGTTCACGCTGGCCCTCATGCGCAGCGATGCCGCGGCGCGCCAGGCGGAAGGCCAGAAGGATTCGCGGCCCGCCCTGCAGCTGCGGTCGGACGATCCCGGTCGCCCGGCCACGCCGCCCGGCCGCGCGGCGGGCACCGCATCCCAGGCCGAAACGCTCAAGGAGTCGCAGCCGATCCTGCTCCGCGGCGACGAGGTGCAGCGCGCCGCACTTGCCCGCGCCGCCGACATGTGGATTTCCGAGCTTCGGGCCGCGCTCGGAGCGTTCCAGTCCGTCTACCCCGAGGAACCGTCCAGCCCGGCCCGCATCGTTCTCTCCGGCGGCGGCGCCGAGCTGCCGGGCTTGGTCGAGTATGTGGCGGGCCATCTCGGCGTGCCGGTGGTGAGAGCCGCCGACCTGCCCGGGCGCCCGGACCGCGCCACCTCCGGCCGCTTCTCGATTGCCGCCGGACTGGCCATCCAGGGGATTGCCCCGGACGCCGGAGGGCTCAGCCTGCTCCCCGCCGCCATCCGCGACGAGATCGTGCTGCGCCGGCAGAAGCGCTACTGGATCGCGGCCGGCGTGACCGCCGCCCTCATCCTGGCCGTGAGCGTGCTCGGCGGATATCGCGACTTCCGACGCATGACCGCGCAGCTCAACGCGCAGCGCGAAAGCCTCCGCCGCTGCCAGGAGCTGGCCGCCCAGATCGAGCAGGCCAAGGCGCGCAACGCCCAGATCATGCAGATGGCCGAGCCCGTCCGCACCATGCTCGGCAACGGCGGCCTCGTCCGGCGCCTGCTCGACGTCGTCTCCGAGGCGCGGGGCCCCAACGACTGGATCACCATGATCAGCGACGCCGACGCCTACTTCGCCGGATCGGCCGCCTTCAAGCGCGGTCTGCCGATCCCGCCGGCGCCGTCCCAGGCCCGCGGCGCACCCGGCGAGCCGCCCGCTCCGCCAGCCGACGTCACGTACAGCGCGTTCGGGCGCACGGTCATCGAGGTCTACACGCAACGCCAGGACCCGGCGACGGTCAAGACGCTGATCTGGGCGCTGCGCAGCATGCCGTTCGTGGCCTCCGCCGATCTCCTGGCGGACGACCAGCTGGTGCCCGAGCCCGAGCGGGACGAGCGCTGGGGGAAGCCGGCCTCCCGGCGGTTCGTCATCGACGTCCGGACGAAGCAACCATGATCACCCTCCCCACCCGCAAGCTGAACTGGAGCGAAGGCCAGCAGGTGCTCGCGATCATCGCGATCGCCGGCGTCGTCATGGCCGTGCTCTGGTTCCTGGTGCTCATGCCCCTCAACCACCGGCGCAAGCAGCTCGAGCGCGAGATCTCGACCATGTCCACCCAGCTCGCGCAGAACAACTACCTGCTGGGCGAAGAGCCGCTCCGCGCCAAGCGCGCGCAGGAGGAGGCCCGATTCCTGGCCCTGTCCGACCAGTGGACCCAGGCGGTCGCGCGCATCTCCATGCAGGCCGAGCAGGCGGAAGTCGATGTCGAGGAGGTCGGGCACATCGACTTCAAGGTTCGGCTGTACAAGGTGCGGCAGCGCCTCCGTCAGAAGTCGGGAGAGCTGGGCGTCACGCTGCCCTACGACCTGGGCATCGACGATGCCGTGAACAGCAACGAGGACGCCCGCAAGCTGATGCTCCAGCTCCGCGCCGTCGAGGAGATGGCCGACCTCTCGCTCAACCTCAAGATCAAGACGATCCAGCACATCGAGCCGATGCCGCCGGTCTCTCATGCCGCTCCGGGCGACCCGACGCATGGCTACCTCGAGGAGTTCCCGGTCAGCGTGAGCCTCTTCGGAACCACCGCCAACCTCCAGGAGCTGCTCCGCGGCGTGCTCGGCCCCGGGCACGTCTTCCTGCTCAAGAATCTCCGCGTGGAGAAGGCCTCGGCCGCCCAGCCGGACCTGCTGGACATCCGGGCGGTGTTCAGCGCGCTCGTGTTCTCGGATGAGGCGCTGACGCGCGTCCAGGTCGAAGCGCGGGCCGCGGCGCCGGCGCCGTCCGGGCCGATGGGATTCTAACGGACCACACACATGACAGCGTTCTGGCAAGGATTGGCGCGAGCAAATGCGAAGGCGGTCTTCGCGTGTGCCGTCGCGGCGCTGGTCGGCGTGGCCGGATGGTATGTCTGGAAGCTGGCCGTCGCCCGGCCCGTCGCAGCATTTGCCCGCCCCGACGGGGGGGCTCGCGGCGACGCACCGGCCGACCTGGGCCTGGCCGGACTGCTGGAGCGTGAGATCGCCCAGTCCGCCACCAACATCAGCCCCGACCCGTTCTACTTCGTGGCCAGGACTCGCCCGCCGGACGCCCCGACCACCCGTTCGACCGATACGCCGGCCCCCGCCCCCCGCCCCGCCCCGGCGCCGGCCCCCCGGCCCACGCCGACGCCCGATGTGCCGCGCGAGGCGCCGCGCACCGTCCAGCTCATCTACCGCGGCGTGTTCATCCGCCCGGACGGCATCACCGTCGCCCTCATTGAGAACGGCAAAACCGGGCACGGCATGACCGCCACGAACGGCGCCCGCATGTTCGGGCTGGAACTCGCCGCGATTTCAAACGACCATGTTTCCGTGCGCACGCCGGACGGGGGCCAGGTGTCCATATCCCGCGGCGAGACCCGAACGTTCCCGGAGCCATGACCACGAGCGAACCATCCCATGACGCGCCGGCTGGCCCCCTCCGATACCTGTCGGACCAGATCATGGCCGAGCTCGCGCAGGCCCTGATCGCCCGACACCTGCTGAGCCGCGCCCAGGCAGACGAGCTCAGCTCGCGCGCGAAGCTCACGGGCGACAAGCTGGACCGACTGCTGATCAAGGACTCGCTCCTCCCCGAGGACGCCGTGCTCCGCGAGCTCTCCGCGATCGCCAACATCGCCTACCGCCCGCTGGCCAGCGTGATCATCAAGCCCGAGGCCGTGGCCCGGCTCCCCCAGCGCGCGGCCTTCCGCTACCGGGTCATCCCCATCGACATCCGGGGCGGAACACTCGTCGTCGCCACCGCCACCGTGCCGGACCTGTCCATGGCCAACAGCCTGTCGCTGCTGCTCAACACCCAGCTGGAGTGGGTGCTCTCACCCCAGGACGACATCGCGCGCTCGATGAAGCACTTCTACGGGCTCGGCGTGGAATCGGTCGACGATCTCATTCAAGCCAAGGCCACCGAGACGGTCGAAACCGAGGAAAACGACATCCTGTCCGGTCAGGCCGACCCCGGCGTCACCAAGTTCGTCAACCAGGTGATCTACGAGGCCATCTCACGGGACGCCACCGACATCCACGTGGAGCCCTTTGAGAACCGGATGCGGATCCGCTACCGGATCGACGGCGTGCTGCAGGAAGTCCCCATCCCCAAGGGGCTCCAGAAGCTGCAGCGCAGCATCGTGTCGTGCGCCAAGATCATGGCCCAGCTGAACATCGCCGAGCGCCGCAAGCCGCACGACGGCCGCATCAAGGTCCGCGTCGGCCGCGAGGAGTTCGACCTCCGCGTGTCCGTTCTCCCGACCCGATTCGGCGAGACGCTGAACATGCGCATCCTCAACCGGAAGGCCATGTTCATCGACATGGAGCACCTCGGGCTCGCCCAGTCGCAACTGACGACGATCCAGACGCTCTCGGACCTGCCGCACGGGATCATCCTGATCACCGGCCCCACGGGCAGCGGCAAGACGACGACGCTCTATGCCATCCTCTCGCGCCTCAACACGCGGGAGGTCAAGATCATCACCGTCGAGGACCCGGTCGAGTACCAGATGGACGGAATCAACCAGATCCAGGTCCACCCCCAGATCGGCATGACCTTCGCCGCCGCGCTTCGCTCCATCCTGCGGCACGACCCCGACATCATCCTCATCGGCGAGATCCGCGACTCGGAGACGGCCGATATCGCCGTCCGATCGTCGCTGACCGGCCATCTGGTGCTGAGCACGCTGCACACCAACGATGCCGCCAGCGCCGTCACGCGCTTGAACGACATGGGCGTGGAGCCCTACCTGGTGTCGTCCTGCCTCGAGGGCGTGGTCGCCCAGCGCCTCGTTCGCCGGGTCTGCCCCGCGTGCCGCGAAGCGCACACCCCGGACGCCGTCGTAATGGACGAGCTCCGCCAGTCGTTTCCGGGACGCGTGGACTCCGCCGTCATCTACAAGGCGCGCGGCTGCCCCAACTGCAATTTCACCGGCTACCGCGGACGGGTGGCGATCTTCGAGATCATGAGCGTCGACGACCGCCTCCGCGCCCTCATCGTCCGGCAGCGCCCGTCGAACGAGATCCGCAACGCCGCCGTCGCCAACGGACTCATCACGCTCCGCCACGACGGGCTGTCCAAGGTCCTGGACGGACTCACGACCATCGATGAAGTGATCCGCGTAGCCCGCAGGCTCGAGGCCATCCCGGTCGCCGGCACGGACGATCCGGACGACACCTGAGCCCGCGCCGACGGCATCACGTCAGCGTGCGGTTCAGCGACAGCACGGGCAGCAGGATCGAAATCGCCACCAGCAGCACCAGCAGGCCCACGAACAGGATCAGCGCCGGCTCCAGAACGCTCAGGCCGCGCGCGACAAAGCGGTTCCACTGGTGCTGGCTCCGGTCGGCCGCGTGGTCGAGCATCCGGTCCAGCGTGCCGCTGGCCTCGCCCGTGTGGATCCATCCGGGAAGCGAAGCCGACAGGGGGCCCACCCGCCGGATCGCGTCCGCCAGGCTGCTGCCGTGCCGGACGGTCTCAGCCTCCGCCTCGACCCGCTGCTCCACCCATCGGCTCCCCGTCGCCCGTCCCGCCAGGGCCAGCCCGTCTACGATCGAGACCCCGCCGCGGATCAGGATCGACAGGGTTCGCGCGAACCGCAGGTTGACGAGCAGCGTATATCCCCGTCCGAACACGGGGAGGCGGAACGCCCGCCGGTCCAGCCGCGCCGCCGCCGCCGGATCCGCCCGAAGCCGGCGGCCGACCAGCGCCGCCGCCACCCCCGCGGCCAGGGCCAGCGTCGGCACCACCCACATCACGATCCGGCCCGCCTGCATCATGACGCGCGTGATGAGCGGCAGCGCGACCTGGGCCTCCTCCAGCAGGCGAGCCATGGACGGGATGACGACGCCGAGCATGACCACCGCCACCAGAAGAGCAAACCCCACCACGATCATGGGGTAGATCAGCGCCGAGCGGACGCGCTCGCGCACCTGCTGCTGCTCTTCCAGAAAGGTCGCCAGGCCACCCAGCACATCGGACAGGGTTCCGGCGCGCTCTCCGACGGCGATGACCGCCAGCTCGAACGGCCGGATCGCGCGCGTTGCGGCCTCCAGCGCCGCCGCCAGCGAAGCGCCTTCGCGAACGCGGTCGCGGGCATCGGCCAGAACGCCCCGGCCCACCCCCGCCTCCGGCGACTCCATCAGGATCTCCAGCCCGCGCACCAGCGGCACGCCCGCCTCCGCCAGAGCCGACAGCTCCCGGTAGACCAGAGCGCGGTCGGCCGCGCCGAATCCCGCTCCCGCGCCGGATCGGCCCATCCCAGCCCCGGCGGCCACCAGGCGCTCGGCCAGTATTCCGCCGCGCGATAGACGCTCCCGGGCGTCCTTCTCGTCCAATGCGTCCACAAGGCCCCGTCGGGCCCCACCCTCGGAATCGAATCCCCTGTACTCGAAGGTCTTCACATTCTCAGCCGGCCGCGCCGATGGTCTGGGCCACCTCGGCCACGCTGGTCTCGCCGCGAAGGATCTTCCGAACCCCGTCATCGACGAGCGCGCCGCCTTGCCGGCTCATCATCTCGCGCAGGCGTCCGGCGCTGCCCTGCCCCGATCGGATGACTTCCTCCATCTCCGGCCCGACCGTCAGCAGTTCGAAGAGCCCCACCCGGCCACGGTATCCGGCCAGGCAGGCGGGGCAGCCGACCGGCGTCCATACGGCCTGCCCCCGGAGGGCGCGGCCCGCCGCACCGAGCGCGCGCAGATCCGCCTCGTCCGCGGCGCGCTCGGACCGGCAGGACGGGCAGAGCCGCCGCACGAGGCGCTGCGCCAGCACGGCCCTCAGCGCCGCCGCCAGCAGGTACGGCTCGACGCCCATGTCCAGCATCCGGATGGCCGCGCTCGGAGCGTCGTTCGTGTGCAGCGTGGTGAACACCAGGTGCCCGGTCAGCGACGCCCGCACGGCAATCTCCGCCGTCTCGATGTCGCGCGTCTCGCCCACCAGCACGACATCGGGATCCTGGCGCAGGATGTGGCGCAGCCCGCGGGCAAACGTCAGCCCGATCTTCGGCTTCACCTGGATCTGCGCGATGTCCGGCAGCTGGTACTCGATGGGCTCCTCGATCGTCATCACGTTCCGACCGCGCGTATCGACCTGCTGCAGCGCCGCATAGAGCGTGGTGGTCTTCCCGCTCCCCGTCGGCCCGGACACCAGCATCAGGCCGTGCGGCGCCCGGAGCAGATCGGTGAAGGCCCGGATCGTGTCCGGCTCCATGCCGAGGTCGGACAGAGACAGCATCGAGGAGTCGCGGTCCAGCAGCCGCAGCACGACCCGCTCGCCCTCGGCCACGGGGATCGTGGAGGCGCGGATATCGATCTCGCGCTCGCCGACCCGCACGCTCGCCATCCCGTCCTGCGGCAGGCGCTTTTCGGCGATGTCGAGGTGCGCCATCACCTTCAGCCGCGATACCAGCGCGCTTTCAAAGTGCTTCGGCGGCGCCGGCTGCTCGTACAGGATCCCATCGATCCGGTACCGAAGCCTCATGGTCGAGCGAAACGGCTCGAAGTGGATGTCCGACGCGCGCGACTTGACGGCTTGCAGGAGGATCAGGTTGACGAGCTGCGTGATGGGCGCCTGCTCGGAGATTTGCAGCAGGTCGTCGAGCGGCCCCGCCGCGGCCGGCGCGCCGGCCGGCTGCTCCGTACCCAGGTCCTTCAGGAAGTCGCTCGCCGTGCCGGGCTTGCTGAAGTAGCAGCGCTCGATCGCCTTCCGGATCGCGGCCGCCGGCGCCAGCACGGGCAGCAGGTCCTCGCCGAGCAGCAGCTGCAGGTCCCGCTGCCGCTCGGTGGCCTCGGGATCGGCCACCAGCACCCCCACGGAGCCCTTCCATCGAACCGGCAGCAGCAGGTGGGTGCGCGCCCACTCCACTGGCAGGCGCGCGACGAGAGCCGGGTCGAGCATCGCGTCGGGCGCATCCTCCAGGAAGTCCATCCCGTAGGCCGCCGCGCGGGCGCGCAGCGACTCCGCGCTCTCCTCCGCCGGCACCGGGCTCTGCACGGGGTTCACCATGGGCGTCTGCGCAACTCTCGGTCGGGCCGCCGGACCGCCGGGCTCACTTCGGCGGCGGCGATGCCGTGTTGGTCGAGGACAGTCCGGTGGCCGTCTCCCACGTCTTCGTGATGGCCTCCGCCTCACCCGGCTTGGATACGACATGCGGCGTGACGAACACCATCAGGTTCGTCCGCTCCTTGGCATCCACCGTGTGGCGGAACAGCCAGCCGATTACCGGAAGCGAGCCGAGCCAGGGGATCCGCCGCACGACCTTCGTCTGGTCCTCGCGAATCAGGCCGCTGATGATGATCGTCCGTCCGTCCGGAACGTTGACGGTCGTCGATACCTCCCGGCGCGCGATCGTCGGCGTGAACTGCGTTCCCGCCGGCCCGGGGTCGATGATCGCCTCGATGCTCGGATTCAGCGTCAGCCGGACGTTCCCGTCCGGGTTCACGTGCGGCGTCAGCTTCAGCTTGATGCCCACGTCCACCCGGTCGATGTTCTGGATCACGTCGCGCGATGTGCCCGACCCGCCCTGGATGGTGGACTTCAGGATCGGAATGTTCTGTACCACGCTCGCCGTGGCCTCCTTGTTGTTCTGGGCCAGCAGCGGGATGTTGGAGAGGATCTTGAAGCGCGAGTCCTTGCGGACCGCGTTGATGCTGAGGGCGGCCGGATAGCTCGGCACGACCTTCCCGCTGCTGTCGAGCGAGGAGCCGTGCGCGATGCCGACCGTCAGTCCGCGGGGGAAGATCCCGCTCTGGATCGCGTTCAGCAGGCCCGGCGCGTCATCGACGCTCGTCGAGCCCTGGATCACGCTGTCGCCGACCTTGGACGGCAAGTCGAGCGCCGCCAGCTCGACCCCGATATCCAGGCTGTCGGTCTGGCTGATCTCGGCGATCATGACCTCGATCAGGACCTGCTGCGGCTTCTGGTCGAGCGCGGTCACCAGCTCGCGCACGAGCTCGAAATCGCGCGGCGTCGCCTCCACCAGCAGCGCATTATTCGCCACGCTGGCCTCGATCGAGATCCGGCGGGCCCCGATCACCTGATCGGCCTTCTTCTCCATCGTCTTGTCCAGCAGCCCGTTGAGGCTCTTCGCCGCCTCGTCGGCCGTCAGGTACTGCAGCGAAATCGCGTGCAGCCGGCCGCTGCCGGCCTGCGTAGCCACGTCAAGCAGCTTCACCAGATCCTTCAGCTCGGACACCTCGGCCGGCGTGCCGACGAGGATCAGGCTGTTCGCGTGAGGCGCCGGCACCACGGCCACGCTCCGAGCCTTGTCCTCGCCGCTGTCGCCGACGCGCGGGAGCCGCCGCGCCAGCTGCTCGCCCGTCCGCTCGCCGGTCGCCGTCGCCACCGCGAGCTGCTGCGCGACTTCCTCGGCCCCGGCGTGCAGGAGCGGCACGACTTCCGTGGTGCGGGTCATGCCCGGCTTGTCGATCTCCGCCAGGATCTTCTCGATCTTCCGGACGCTGTCCGCCGTGTCCGTGATGATGAGGTGGTTCGTCAGCTCGACCGCCGTCAGCGCGCCGGACTTCCCGCCCCCCACCTTGGGTTCGAGGGCGCGCCGGATGTCTCCGGCCGCCACGTGCTCGAGGTGGATCACCTTGGTGATCAGGCCGCCGGCGGGAGCCTCCTCGCCCGCGCCGACCACGGGCGCGGACGCCACTCCGCGCGGCGGGAGCGGCGCGACCCGGTAGAACCCCTCCTCCTTCACGACGGCGCAGCCGCTGGATTCGAGGACGGCCACGAACAGGGGGAACACGCGGGCCGCCGGGATCGGCGGCGTGACGATGCTGACCTTGCCGTCCACGCCCTGGTCGACGACAAACGCCTGGCCGGTGACCTCGCCGACCAGCCGGACGAAGGTCCGGATGTCGACCTGGTCAAAGCTGAAATTGACGTAGGCCGCCGGGTCGGGAGAGGCGGTGCGCATGGGCGCAGCCGCGATCCCGAGCGCCGCCAGCAGCGCCGCCAGACCGAGCCGAATCGGACGGGTTATCACCCAGGGATTCTCCGCGTCTACTTCGTAATCCCGCGCTCGGACGCCTCGATGAAGCGCACCAGCTGGTCCACTTCCGGGACCATCGGCAGCTCCGCACGGATCCGCTCCACCGCCTGTCGCGTCGAAAGCTCCTGGCGGTACAGCAGCCGGTACGCCAGCTTGAGCTGCGTGATGGACTCGGCGGACACGCCGCGGCGCTGGAGCCCGACGAGGTTCAGGCCGCGCACCTCGGCCGGATTCCCGTCGATCAGCATGAACGGCGGCACGTCCTGGCTCACCTTCGTGCAGCCGCCGATGAAGGCGAGGCGGCCGATCCGGACGAACTGGTGTACGCCGCTGAGCCCGCCGATGGTGGTCTGATCCTCCAGGATCACGTGCCCGGCCAGCGTGGCGCAGTTGGCGAAAATCACCCCGTTCCCCACCACGCAGCCGTGCGCGACATGGGCGTGAGCCATCAGGTGGCAGTCGTCGCCCACCCGGGTGATCTCCCCGTCCGCGGTACCCGCGTTCACCGTCACATACTCCCGAAGCGTGGTCCGCTGCCCGATGGCCACGCCGGGGCGTCCGCCGGCGAACTTCAGATCCTGCGTCTGCGTGCCGATGCTCGCGAACGGAAACACCGTGCACCCCGCGCCCAGCACCGTGAACCCGTCCAGGAACACATGCCCGAGCAGCCGCGTGCCGTCCCCGACGGTCACGTCCGGGCCCACGACGCAGTACGGGCCGACCGTGACGCCGGCGCCCAGCTGCGCCCGCGAGTCGATGACCGCCGTTGGGTGAATGCTGCTCATACGGCGGCCTCGCGCTCCGTGATCATGCACAGGATCTCGGCCTCGGACGCCAGGTTGCCGTCGACAAAAGTCTTGCCCTGGAAGCGCGCAATCTTGGACCGAAGGTTCAGGAACTCGACCTCGATGCGGAGCTGGTCCCCGGGAACCACGGGGCGACGGAACTTCGCCTTGTCGATCGACATGAGGTAGGGCACCCGCCCCGCCAGGCCCCCGAGCCGTACGATCAGGATGCCGCCGGTCTGGGCCATCGCCTCAAGCTGCAGGACTCCGGGCATGACCGGCGCGCCCGGAAAGTGGCCCTGGAAGAACAGCTCGTTCATCGTCAGGTTCTTGATGCCGACGATGCGGGTCTTGTCGTCGCACTCGACGATCCGGTCCACCAGCAGGAACGGATAGCGATGCGGCAGCAGCTTCATGATCTGGTCGATTCCGAGTATCGTCGTCATCCGTCCACCCTCCTTGGGAATTTCCCGGCGCTACGCCCCCCCTATTGGGCCCGCCGCACGAGATACGTACCGCCGCCCGCAAAGGCTACGATCGGGATCCAGAGAAACACGTACGGAAGCAGTTCGGGGCGCTTGGACAGCGCGTCCGCCGCAATCACAAACGCGTAGAAACTTAGCACTACGAACAAACTGATGGCAACGCCAATTGAAGACTCCTTCCGATGCGCCTGGATGCCCAGCGGGGCCCCGATCAGAACGAACGCCAGGCAGGCCGCGGCCAGGACGACGCGCTTGTTCAGCTCCACAACCAAAGCCATCCGCTGGCGGGCCAGCGCGGCGGGGGCCAGGTCCGGGAAGAACCGGGCCGGCGCGCGGATCCGCGCCAGCAGTTCCGCCGCCGTCAGATCGCCCTCGCGCTTCGTCACCTGCCCGAACCGGAGCGTGTCGAGCGGGATCTTCAGCGGCATGTGGTCGCAGTATCCCGGCCCGGGCCGATCCGGCGAGAACGGGTCCACGCGGACGCTCCACAGGTCCACGACGAGCTCGGACCGGTCGGCGCTGAGCCGCACGGCCCCGGACTGGGCCCGGATCTCCCGGCGCGGCTGGCCCGGCCGGGTGTCGTAGATGAGCACGTCGTAGATCCGGTCGTCGGCCTTGCGGTCGATGTAGACCGTCAGCCCGGGGATGTCGCGCACGAACCGCCCCTCCTCCAGGAGCTGAAAGAACGAAGCCATGCCCAGATCCTTGATGGCCGTGCGCTGGACGAAGCGCCCGATGGGAGCCAGCTGGCCGTTCACGAACAGGCACACCGCCGTCATGGCTGCCGCGACGAACAGCGGCATGGACATGATCTCCCACAGGCTCACACCGCACGCCTTCATCGCCGTGATCTCGCGGTTCGCCGACAGCCGGCCGAATACGAGCAGGGACGCGGTCAGCCCGCTCACCGGAATTGCAAAGGACAGGGCGCTCGGAACCCCGCAGAGGAAGATGTAGGCCATGTGGCCGGCGGAGGCTCCGCGGGCCAGCAAGTCCGTGATCTTGAAGATCACGCCCACGCACATCACAAACGTGAAAACAGCCAACGTGACGCCGAAGGCCGTCAGGAAGCTGCGTAAGACGTATGAACTGATGATTCGCACGGGATCACCCGGCCGGAACGACGCACGGGCTCCGCCCCGCCGGCCCGGAAAGCCCGGGCCGGCGGTGGCGGCCACCCGCCGTCAACGACCGGCGTGCGGCGCCTCGGATCAGACGGCCGCCTTAAGGGCGGCCACGCGGTCCGTCCGCTCCCACGTGAAGGACGCCAGGTCCTCGGTCCGGCCGAAGTGGCCGTACGCCGATGTCTTCTCGTACACCGGACGCAGCAGTTTCAGCTGCGAAATGATCTGGGCCGGCTTCAGGCCAAACACGCGGCGCACGGCCTTCTCGATCTTCGCGTCAGCCACAGTGCCCGTGCCGAAGGTGTTGACCAGGACCGACACCGGATCGGGGTAGCCGATCGCGTACGCCAGCTGCAGCTCGCAGCGCCGGGCCAGGCCGGCGGCCACGATGTTCTTGGCCACGTAGCGAGCCATGTAGGCCGCGCTGCGATCGACCTTCGACGGGTCCTTGCCCGAGAAGGCGCCGCCGCCGTGACGGCCCATGCCGCCGTACGTGTCGACGATGATCTTCCGCCCCGTGAGCCCGGTGTCCGCCACGGGCCCGCCCACGACAAACCGGCCGGTCGGATTGATGAAGTACCGCGTGCTCTTGCGGAGCAGCTTCGCCGGGATCTCCTTCTTCACGACGCACTCGATGATCCCGTCCTTGATATCCTTGTAGCTCACGCCCTCGGCGTGATGGGCGGAGACGACGACGGTGTCCACCGAGACCGGCTCGCCGTTCTCATAGGCAATGGTCACCTGAGACTTGCCGTCCGGCCGGAGCCACGGCAGCGCCTTGCTGCGGCGCGCCTTGGCCAGGGCATGCGTCAGCCGCTGCGCGAACATGATCGGCATCGGCATCAGCTCCTTGGTCTCGTCGCAGGCGTAGCCGAACATCATGCCCTGATCGCCGGCGCCCTGCTCCTTGAACAGCCCCTTGCCGGCCGTCACCCCCTGCGAGATGTCCGGCGACTGGCGGTCGAGGGACACCAGCACGGCGCAGGTGTCGCCTGCAAACCCGAGCGCCGGGTCCACGTACCCGATCCGGTTGACCTTCTCGCGGACCACGTCCACATAGTTGACCACGGCCTTCGACGTGATCTCGCCGGCCACGAGCACCATGCCGGTCGTGCACAGGACCTCGCACGCCACGCGGCACTTGGGATCCTGTGCCAGATTCGCGTCCAGCACGGCGTCGGAAATGCCGTCGGCCACCTTGTCGGGGTGCCCTTCGGTTACGGATTCGGAAGTGAACAGATACGAGTTGGACATATGCCGCGTCTCCTGCCTGTTGTCTTGCCCAAGCTGCCGGCGGTCAGCCGATCAGCTCCAGAATTTCGGGCGCTGCCGACCGGGCCAGATCCCGGCAGCGCGCCAGGATCTCCGCTCCGGACTTCATGCTCAACGCCTCCTGCGCGAGATCCTTCGCCTGCACCCACGTGATGCTCCGGATCGCATCCTTCACCATCGGAATAGCCGGCGGCGACATGCTCAGCTCGTCCGCCCCCAGCCCGACCAGCAACGGCGCAAGCACCGGATCCCCGGCCATTTCGCCGCAGACGCTGACGGGCAGCCCCCGCGCGTGCCCCTCCTGAATCGTCCGGGCGATCAGCCGGAGCACGGCCGGGTGGGTCGGCTCATAGAGGTGCGCCACCCGATCATTCACTCGATCAACCGCAAGAGTGTATTGGACGAGGTCATTCGTTCCAAGGCTGAAAAACTGGACGTGCTCCGCGATCATCTCGGCGGTCAGCGCCGCGGAGGGCAGCTCGATCATGGCGCCCACCGGGATCCGCTCATCGAACGGCACGCCCTCGGCACGCAGCTCGTCCATCGCCTGCCGCAGCAGCTGGTTTGCTCGAACCACCTCGCTGACGGTGCTGATCATCGGGTACATGATCTTGACGTTGCCGTGGCGGCTCGCGCGCAGAATGGCCCGCAGCTGCGTTCGGAACATGTCCGGCTGGGCCAGGCTCAGCCGGATGGCCCGGAGGCCCATGAACGGGTTGATCTCGTTGGCCGTCAGATGCGGGGCCAGCTTGTCTCCGCCCAAGTCCGCCGTACGAACGGTCACCGAATCCGGAGCCAGCCGCGACGCCACGGTCGAGTAGGCCTCCGCCTGCTCCGCCTCGCCGGGCAAGTCCCGTCGGGTCAGGTAGAAGTACTCGGTGCGGTAGAGGCCGACACCCTCGGCGCCTTGCCGCCGGACTTCATCAGTCTCGTCCACCAGCTCGATGTTCGCCACGAGCCGGATCCGGTGTCCGTCCTTCGTTTCGGCCGGCTGCAGCTTCAGACTCGTCAGGCTGGTCACGATGCTCCGCCGCGCCTCGATGACCTTGCCGTACTCGGCCAGCCGCTCGGGCGTGGGCCGGACAATGAACAGGCCCTTGTTGCCGTCCAGCAGCACTTCCGTTCCGGTCTCGATGCGGTCGCCGAGATCGTGGAGCCCGACAGCCGCCGGGATCTTCAGGGCCCGGGCCATGATCGCGGAGTGCGACACGGCGCTGCCCATCTCGGTCGCGAATCCCAGGACCAGCTCCTTGCGGAGCATGGCGGTTTCCGAGGGCGCCAGGTCGGCCGCGACGATGATGCTCCGGGCCTTGAGATCCGCGAGCAGGAGCGTCTCCCGCCCGGCCAGGTTCCTCAGGACGCGGCGGGCCACGTCCTTCACGTCGGCCACGCGCTCCTTCAGGTACTCGTCCTCCAGCCGCTCCAGCGCGTCCGCGTACTTCGTCGAGACCGCCCGGACCGTCGCCTCGGCGTTCCGGCGCTCCCGCTCGATCCCGCGGATAACCTCTTCCACAAAGGCACCGTCGTCGAGCACCATGAGGTGCATGTCGAAGATGTTGGCGTCCTTCTGGCCGATCGACCGGCCCAGGCTCGCCTGAATGTGGAGGATCTGACGGCGCGTCTCGATGACGGCGTCCTCGAAGCGGATGATCTCCGAGATCGCTTCGGATGACTCGATCTCGCGCTCGACGACCGAGTCTTCCTCGCGCGTGACCAGAAATGCAGGCCCGACCGCCACGCCCGGGGAAACGCCGATCCCCTGGATGACAACCTCGTCAGCGGCGCTCTTCCGTCGCTTCTGCATCGGGCGGGCTTCAGTCCTCAAAGAACTTGCTGTTGATCAGATTCTCAAGCTCGATGAGCAGCTGCTCGGCATCGGGCCCCTCCGCGATCACCTTCAGCCGGACGCCAAACCCGGCCTCGAGCGTCATGAGCCCCATGATGCTCTTGCCGGACACGCGGCTGCCGTCCTTCTCGACCGAGAGGTCGGCCTCAAAGCGGGAGGCCGTCTTAACAAACAGGGCCGCCGGCCGGGCGTGCAGCCCAAACTGGTTCTGTATCCGGAACTCCCGCACGAGAGCTCGGGACTTCCCGCGCGTGTTGTCCGGGTCCTTGGTCACGTTGTCCGCTCCCCGCCCGTCAGCACGACCTTGAGCTTGTCGTCCAGCTCCTTCGCCGCATCGTGGCCCAGTCGCTTGAGCTTCTGGTCCAGCGCGGCCGTCTCGACGAGGTTGGCCACGTCGCGGCCGGGCGCGACCGGGATCGTCACGGTCGGAATCGCCACGCCCAGCACGTCCCGGGTCCGCCGCTTCTCGCTGAACTGGTCCTCGCTCGAATACTGCTCCATCGTGGACAGGGTGATGATCAAATCCAGCTGCTTCTCTCCCCGAACCGACCCCACGCCGAACAGGCTCGGCACGTGGATGATCCCCAGCCCCCGAATCTCCATGTGGTAGCGCGTCACGCCGATCGGCGCGCCGATCACCGTTCCGGAGCTGTCCAGCCGGAGCGCCGTCACGTCGTCCGCAATCAGGCTGCACCCCCGCTTCAGCAGCGTCAGGGCCGCCTCGCTCTTGCCCACCCCGGCCGCCCCCTCAATCAGGATGCCGATGCCCTGGATATCGACCATCGTGCCCTGCATCAGCATCCGGGGCGCGCGCAGGTTCTCCATCAGGAGCGTCGCGGCGTTGATGAAGTGCATGGTGATCATGGGCGAGCGCAGCACCGGGGTCCGGAACCGCTCGGCCAGTTCGCGGATCTCGGACACGATCTTCCGGTTGCGGGTCACGATGACGCAGGGGATGCCATGCTCGAAAAAGACCGTGAGCCGGGCCGTCCGCTCCGCCGCCGGCAGCGACGCGAGGTAGGCGTTCTCCGCATGGCCCAAGATCTGCGCGCGCCGGTGCGCGAAATACTGAAGAAAGCCCGTGAGGGCCAGGCCCGGCCGGTTCATCGTGGCCTCGTGGATCGGCCGGTCCAGCCAGTCCCCGCCGGCCTCCAGCTCCAGGCCCAGCTTCTCCCGCCCCGCTTCCAGGAAGTCGCCGACTGTAATGCCGCGCTTCTTGGGCCCGCTGTCACTCATTCGCAGCCGCCTCTTCCTCCGCCGGCTCGACCGCCTCGCCGGGCAGCCGCCCCGCCCGGCTCTTCTTGCTCTTGCGGATGTCCGTCTTGCGCCGCAGACGCTTCTCGATCTTGTCGGCTGCGGCGTCAATCGACGCATACATGTCGCTCGAGACCTCGCGGGCCTCCAGCCGCAGCATCTTCCGCCCCTGAACCACGATCTCCGCCATATGGCGATACTTCTCGACATCGAGAATCATGTGCATGGTCTCGATCCGGGGAAACTCGCCGGCAATCTTGTCCAACCGCTTCCGGGCGTGATCCTTAACCAGATCGGTCACATCCACATGCCTCGCGGTGATCTCGATTTCCATGTCCGTATGCTCCTTTGCGCGCCTACATGCTGAAGCGGGGCCCCAGATAGAGCTCCCGGCTCACCGGGTCACTGATCAGAAACTCGCTCGTCCCTTCCCGAAGAACCTTTCCCTCGCAGATCAGGTAGGCCCGGTCCACGATCGCCAGCGTCTCGCGCACGCTGTGGTCCGTGATCAGGATTCCCAACCCGCGCTCCTTCAGCCGGATAATGATCTCCTGCACGTCGTTAACGGCCAAAGGATCAACCCCGCTGAAAGGCTCGTCAAGCAGAATCATGGCCGGATTCGTCACCAGGGCGCGTGTGATCTCCAGCCGGCGGCGCTCCCCGCCGCTGAGCGTGAACGCCTTCTGCTTAGCCAGCCCGGCGATCCCCAGCTCGTCCAGAAGCTGCTCCAGCCGCCGGTGCCGTTCGTCCGAATCGAGGTCCAGCGTTTCCAAGATCGCCAGCACGTTGTCTTCCACGGTCAGCTTCTGGAAGACCGACGGCTCCTGCGACAGATAGCCCATGCCCGCCCGGGCGCGCATGTGCATCGGCCAGCCGGTCACGTTCCGGCCGTCGAACACGATCCGCCCCTCCGTCGGCTTCACCAGCCCGACGATCATATGAAAGGAGGTCGTCTTGCCCGACCCGGTCGGCCCGAGCAACCCCACGATCTCCCCCCGGCCGATCCGGATGCTGACCCCGTTCACCACGGTCCGGCCCCGGTACCGCTTCACCAGCCCGTCCGTTTCCAGCAGCGCGTCGCCCGCCATGGGATCAATCCCCCAGCATCTTCTTGATATTCGCGTTCGAGTCGCCGCCCGTGTCGAGCAGCATCTGCACGTCCTTGCCCTCGACCCGGTTGTCGTTGCGCCAGAAGATGATCGTCGTGCCCTTCAGGTACTCCGTCCCGCGACGTATCACCGGGTTGCCGGTGAGCTCAAGGCGGCCGCTCTTCACCTCGTACACGGCCCGATCGCACACGGCGCGCCGGTCGTCCTGCTCGATCCGCACGTGACCCGTGGCCACGATCACCTTCGGGTTGTTGTCCTTCTCGAACACGGCGCTGAGCTTGTCCGACTTGATCTGGACCGCGGGATCCTTCACCACGACGTCTTCCTCGAAAACCGCGTACCGGTTCTGGTAGTCGAACGTCAGCCGCTTCGACGTGATCATCGTGCTGTTCGTTGTGGCCGCCGGCTGCGGCTCTGCGCCCGCCGCGCCCGCACCCGCCAGCAACACGGCCAGCGCCAACCGACAGCCGATCTGTAGGGCACCCATTACTTGCGCTCTCCTGTGAACCATCCCGTGACGCTCTTGAACTCGACTTCCGCCTGGTCGAAAATCCGCGCCGTCTCCCCGGCGCGGTCCCAGACGAACCCGCGGCCGCGCACCGCCATCCGGTCGGTCTCGATCTGCACCGCATCGTCCGACGTGATGACGTTCTGACCGCGGTCGTATATGCACCGGGGAGAGGTGATGCACGCGTACATGCGGCCGTCCTTGAACACTTCCAGGCGCAGGTTGCCCACCTGGACGCTGCCGTTCGTCATGACCGATGCGGTCTCCCCCAGCAGCTGCCACTTGAGGTTGCCCTGCTCATCGTACTCCGGAACCCGGAACCCGCTGATCGTCTGCGCCGCGCCGGGCACGGCGCCGGTCCCCGCACGACCAGCGCCCGATAGCA
>CAYSLU010000098.1:455-20173 GCA_964431965.1 uncultured Verrucomicrobiota bacterium | reverse complement strand
GTCGTACCACGTGTAAACCCACGTGGGAGGGCTGTCCACGGCGCCTCCAGCGCGCCTCGTCACCCTCGGCGGCGGCGAGGTAGATCCGCTTGAGCAGCACACAGTAGTCGTGGTGCGACCGCAGCAGCGCCAGCCGCCTCTGGATGCGCGCGGGGAGCCGTGCTATCGTTCAGCCCGCTTATCGGAACGCCAACGGAAGGAAGACACCATGTACCGGATCGGTCAGGAAGAAGTGGACGAAGTCGCCAAGGTGATTCGCTCGAAGCAGCTCTTCCGCGTCGGCGATCCCAAGGCCGGGCACCAGCAGGAAGTCGTCCGGTTCGAGCAGGAGTGGGCCCGGAAGATCGGAACGAAGCACGCCCTGCTCATGTGCGGCGGCGGAACGGCGGCGCTGGTTTGCGGCCTCGCCGGGTTGGGCGTCGGGCCGGGCGACGAAGTGATCGTGCCCGCCTACACGTGGATGGCGACCGCCACCGCCGTGCTGACCGTCGGCGCGATCCCCGTGCTGGCGGAGATCGACGAGACCATGGCCCTGGACCCGGCCGACTTCGAGCGCAAGATCGGTCCGCGCGTGAAGGCGGTCATCCCCGTTCACATGGTAGGCCGCCCGGCCAACCTCGCCCGGATCGTCCGCATCGCCCGCCGCCACGGCGTCAAGGTGCTGGAGGACTCCTGCCAGATGGTCGGCGGAAGCTACAAGGGCAAGCGCACGGGCAGCTGGGGCGACGCCGGCGCGTTCAGCCTGAACTACTTCAAGATCATCTCCGCCGGCGGCGAGGGCGGCGTCCTGGTGACGAACGACCGCAAGGTCTTTGAGACGGCCTTCGTCTATCACGACTCCGGCTCCGCGTTCCGGCCGCAGGCGGGCGACCTCTCCATCCCGATCTTCGTGGCGCAGCAGTATCGGGCCGACGAGGTAATGGGCGCGATCGCCCGCGTCCAGATGGGGCGGATGGACGGCATTATCGCGGACCTGCGCCGCATGCGCCGGGCCGTCGAGAAGGCGTTTGCCGGCGTGAAGAGCGTGCGCGTGGCGCCCAGCAACGATCCCGACGGCGACTGCGGCGTGGTGGTGGCGTTTCGGATGGCGGACGAGGCCAAGGCCCGGGCGTTCCGCGGCGCACCCGGCGTGGGCGGCTACGTCGGCATCGACCACGGGAAGCACGTCTACACGCAGTGGGCGCCACTCCGCGAGAAGCGCATCATGCACTGCAAGGCGATGAACCCCTTCTTCTTTCGCGAAAACCGGGGCCTGCGCATGGACTACTCCGACTCCGCCTGCCCGCGCACGCTGGCACTGCTCCGGCGTACCGTCTTCGTGGCGCTCAGCCCCGACTGGACGGCCGCGCAGCTGAAGGAGAAGATCGCCGCCCTGCGCGCAGCCGCGAAGAGCGTGTGACGCATCAGCCGGGGGGCCGGACCAGCCGGCCCCTCGCCGGAACGTCGACCTGCAGCACGACGTCACGCTCGTCCCACGCCAGCACCTCGGACACCATGACGTCGCCGACGAAGATTGCCCCGGCTTCCAGGGGCGCCCAACGGCGGGCCCGCAAGACCGCATCCGGAACAGCCGCGCCGACGATTTCGACCGCGGCCCCGTACGAGTCGATAGCCCCCGGCCCGGACCGTGTCTGTTCATCATTGCTCCGGAGAGGCCCCCGATCAGCAGTCAGCACGGGGACCATGCTACAGGACGGGACCGCTCGAGGTCCCGGCTCTTTGACGTCCGCCGTGGCACGAGCCGCCGGGCTCGCGCCCTTCCGCCGCACAGCCCGAGCCTGCGCCACAAAGCGATAGCCAGCAGGTGGTGCATCCCGGGCGCACGGAGGCCCGCGCCAGGCGGTGGCGTCGCCGCTGTTGAAATGCCCGCCCGCGTTTGCCAGACTGCCGACCGTTTGACCGATCGCAGCCGGCCGACCGTCGGAAGGAACCACAGCATGAAGCACGCGCGGCGAGCCACGGGGCAGACGATCGAGGAGATCGACAGCAACTTCAAGGCCGACACGATCAGCGGCCAGCCGGTCTCGTTCTTCAACGCAACGCGGAAGCCGTTCGCCATCACCGGCTTTCCCTGGCACCGGAAGGAAGGGGTCTTCTGCCGCCTGCCGGTCGACTCTATCGAGAAGATGGACAAGATCCGCGACGGCGCCTGGCATACGGCCGGCGGGCGCGTCCGATTCCGAACCGACTCCCCGCTCCTCGCCGTCCGCGTGAAGCTCCGGTCCAGCGGGGACATGTCGCACATGCCCCGGACCGGCAGCGCCGGCGTGGATCTCCTTCGCGGCCGAGGCGCCCGCAAGACGTTCGTCGCCATCGGCATCCCGCCCGCGGGCGCCAGCGAGTACGAGGCCCTGCTGGTCAACGGGAAGCAGAAGGAGATGCGCGACTGGACGCTGAACTTCCCGCTCTACAACGGCGTCAACCAGCTCCTGATCGGCGTCTCGCCGGGCTCGAAGATCCTCCCCCCGCCGCCGCTCTCAGTCCGCAAGCCGATCCTCTTCTACGGCAGCTCCATTACGCAGGGCGGGTGCGCGTCGCGCCCGGGAAACGCGTTCACCCACATGCTCTGCGACTGGATGGATGCCCCGCTCATCAACCTCGGCTTCAGCGGCTGCGGGATGCTGGAGCCGATCATGGCGGAGCTCATCGCCTCGCTCGATCTGAGCGTGCTCATGATCGACACGACCAACACAAGCCTCGAGCAGAAGCAGGAGCGGTACGAGCCCTTCTTCCGGACCATCCGCGACCGCCACCCGAAACTCCCGATCGTGCTGGGGTGCCGGGCGGACTGGAAAACGAACCCGCCGCTCCATCGCGCGCGGCGCGCGGTCGTCGTGCGCACGTATCGCCAAGCGATCAAGCGGGGCGACCGGCACGTGATCTTCGCGGACGCGAAGGACGCGTACGGAAAGTACTACCCGCACTGCACGGTGGACGGCTGCCACCCGAACGACCTCGGCTTCATGCGCCTGGCCGAGGCGTACCACCCCGCCCTGCGGCGGGCGCTGCGGATGCCGGGCTGAACGTCCTGGCGACAGTGAAACCGGAGAGGGCCGGCGGACCTGAGGGAGCACCTCCCTCACGGCACCGGGGTGTGTATCAGTGTCTTGCCGCTCTCCACGCGAACGATTTCGGACGTCGGGGCGTTGGCCGGCGGATCCCGCTCGAGCGTGAGCCGATATGTCCCCGGCGGAGCCACGAACCGGCGCCAGAGCGGCTCGTCGTTGTCCCATTCGCGCCGCACGGTCAGCCACGGCTCAGCATCCCCGTCACGCGCCAGGCTCCACCCCACCACCTTCCGCCCATCGGACGGCGGGCGCAACACCAGGCCGGAATCCAAGGCCACGCCCGCCGTCTCGCCGGCGCGGACCACCACCCCTGTCGCCATCAGCGACGGCCCGGAGGAACGGGAGTAGCGGATGGCGACGTCGTACGTGCCCGGCGGCAAAGGCTTCGGCCGGAAAAAGAAATGGGTGTTGCCCGCATCGCGCTGCTCCAGAACGCGGCCGCCGCCACGGACGATCACTGCGGCCAGGTTGAGGTCGGGCAGGCCATCGCGCACTAGGAACGACAGGAGCCCGCAGGCGAGCGCCTGGGTCGCGCCCGCCGAAACGGCGACTCGGCCGAAATCCAGCTCGGAGGGAGGCTGGTAGTTGGAGTTCGCGAATCCGAGCACCACGCGGTAGGTGTCTGCCGGCACGGTTACCCGCACGATCGAGGCCACGTTGCTGGATGCCCAAACCGTCGACGGCTTTGCACCACCCTCCAATCGGACCCATGCGAGGCTCCCGATGCCCGCCTCGGGGATCCGGATCTCGACCGTCCCCTCCGGCTGGCGGCCCCTGCCGCACCCGGAGACCGCACACATGCTCGCAACAAACGCCAGCCCCAGCCACGTGACGCGTCGGATCATGGCGTCAGTACACCACAGCATGGAGTACGCCTCAAGAGATATGAGCCCTCTCAAGTCCTCGCCTAAACCTTCGGCCGTTCAACAGGTGCCCTGGGACGGACGACTGTGGTCCCTTGACGCGCCCGCACGGCGGCGGGATCATGTCTCGTGTCCGGGGACTCCGAGGGGAGGATCCGTGAGGAGGGAGGTCCGCCATGGCTGTCGGTTGGACTCGCGACGGCGGAGTGCAGGATCAGATCGATGCCTCCGTGGCGGAGAGAGTGGAACTGGCCAGGCGCCAGATCCCTGAAGGCGAGAGCCTGACGCACTGCGAACGATGCCAGGCGCCCATCCCCAAGGAACGCCGCCAAGCCATCCCCGGCGTCCGCCTGTGCGTGCCCTGCCATTCGATGACCGAACGGACGCGATAGCGGGGCTGAGCCCCAGCGCGCCCGCGCGACCCACAGCAATTCGCACCATGGTCGACGAGCCACCCGGACCACGAACAGCAAGACAGTCGGTTCCGGCGTTCGTAGTGCGGCCTTTAGGCCGTGCTGAGGCCATACTCCCTCAGTCCCTGCATGGCGACACGTCACCCTCTGAAAGTGGGGTGTAAATTGGGGGCAAATCTCGGGGTGTGTCAGGGATTTGCCCCCTAGCGCCCGGACGCGCCAAACTGTGCCACCGCGCGACGGCGACCGAAACGCAATCTATCACGAAAGCCCTGTGAGAAAAGGGCGCAACGATGATTCGCAAGCAGGGATCGAGCGTGAAATGAGGCGGGGAAATTGGTGGCGAGGAAGGGAATCGAACCCCCGACACGCGGATTTTCAGTCCGCTGCTCTACCAGCTGAGCTACCTCGCCGCGAAGGACTCAATCGACTCCGTTTCAACGGGTTGCGATCGTTGATCTAAGTCGTCGTCTGACCGCTGGCTGCGGTCGGCTGCACGTGCGTGACCAACCCGCTTCCAGTTTCAGACCGGAAAAGATACGACGGGGGCTCACGTCGGCGCAATCTCTTTTTCACGGCTGCAACAGGCTCAGGTTTCTGGCCGTTCCGATCGGTCCTGCTACAGAGTATCTGGAGCCGACTCGGAGAACCCGCCTCTCTGACAGGATTGGCAGGACTCTACAGGATTCCGACAGGACGGACATGCACCCGGAAATCGTGTCAACGTCCAACGCTCAACGTTCAACATCGATGCCTGTCTCGTATCGCCAAGCTCATCCTCTGATCCGAAACGGGACGGCGCTACTCCGCGCTCCTCACCGGAGTCATCCGGAACAGCCGCGCGCCGTGCGGGGGCACGTCGGCCGGCACGGAACCCCGGAACGCTCCCAGGTCCTTCCGGTCCCACAGGTCACGAACCGTGCAGTTCGACGGGAGCGACAGTTCCGCAAAGGGCAGCCGCACCGTCACGGCCGATTCGTCCCCCAGGTTGAAGCACGCGATATAGCGGCTTTGGCCATCGTCCGCAGCCGCATCCCATACACGGGTCTCTCCTTGCCGGAAGACTTCGCGACCCGCCGAACTCCGCTGGTCAACGGCGAGCACCTCGGGATTGGTGACCAACTGAAGCGTCCAACTGTCGGTCGACGGCAGTTCGCCGGCCAGCATCAGGGGCGAGCGACTGATGCACCAGAGGGTCATGGTCGCGCGCTGCTCGTCCCGGCTCAGCCGCGTCACGCGGGGATGGCCGACCGCCGCTTCCCACTCGCGCATGTGGATCCGGCCGAACGGCAGCATGTCGGGATCCGGCCAGTGGCCCGGCCCACTGTGCACCATCCAGCGCGGCAGGAAATCGAACGTCGCGCGAACCTGCGACCACTCGTCGTGAAGATCGGGACCGATGCGCCACATCTCGCAGTTCGCTTTCCGATGCTCGGCGCAGCTGGTGTCGTCGGCGCAGCCCGTCGAGACATTCAGCACGATCGGACGACCGCAGCGTTCAATGGCTCGAGACAGGGCTTCGACGTGCGCCGCCTGATAGAGCGGAACGCCCATATCGTCGGCCTTGATGAAATCCACGCCCCACGAGGCGTATAGCGCCATGATCGAGTCGTAGTAGGCCTGGGCCCCCGGATGCGCCATCTTCATGCCGCACATGCCCTGCCACCACGGGCACACATCGGTCGTGTCGCCGATCTCCCGCGCCCGGTACGCCGTCCCCTGGATCGGATAGTTTCCCTCCACCGCCTGCCCCGGAATACCGCGCATGATGTGGATCCCCTGCTTCAGGCCAAGCCCGTGAATGAAGTCGGCCAGCGGACGAAGCCCTGCCTCACCGGCGGACGACGGGAAGCGGCGCACGTCCGGCAAGAGCCGCCCGAACGGATCGAACCGCAGCGGCAGCGGCTCGATCCTCGGCTCCGCGTACTGGGCCCGGATTTCCGAGTACTGAAGCGGATGGATGAACGCCGGCTTCCACGGCGCTTCTCCCGGCAGGGGACCCGTGTCCTGATACCACATCCCGTCGATGACAACATACTGCCAGCCGCACGGAGACAGATGCTCCGCCATGTAAGCGGCCGCGGCCCTTACCTCGTGCTCGCGAACCGTGATTCCATAGCAGGTGTAGCTGTTCCAGCCCATGGGCGGAACGGTCGCGAGTCCATTTCGGTTGCTCATTTGCATCCGAGAATGCCGAGGCGGCCCGGCGACAAGCAAGCGGAAAGGCGGTTGGAGGGGAGTACCCCTCCCGCACGCCGCCGCCACAATTTTCGGAAAGCCGCCCCTCTCGTTTCTTCTCATACATGGAGGTCGGGTGATCCTCCCGAATCAACCATCAGCAGGAGACACAGATGAAGCAGGAGATACTGGACCGGGCACTGGATCAGGCGGCGGAGAACCGGAGGCTGAAAGCCTTGTTCGCCGAAATGGAGCTGAACCCGGGCGACGTCTGCCCGCCCGGGGTCGGCACCATCGAACAGGAGAATCAGCGGTTGCGACACCTGCTGGACTGGGCGTGCACGTACCGCCGTTCCCCCAGCCGCCGCGCCCTGGAGCGCATGGGCTACCGGTTTCCGCCGGTCGAACCCGATTGCGCCCCCGATTCCGACTGGATCCGGTTCGAACGGTGGATGCAGGGGCGGGCGCTGTCGTGGTCATTGCGCGCAGAAGCGCTTGCCCTGCCAGAGGCCGCCGCTCTGGACGATGCCCAACTCGAACGGGTCTACGCCGGCCTCATCGGCCAACTGACCAGCCGCAACGTTGCCGTGGACATCCCTCCCCAAGTGCCGATCCGGCTAGTCTATGCGTACCTCCGAACCGAGCTGGCCCAAACCGACTTCGAGTTCGTCGGTCCCAGGACGGTCACCCACCTGACCGGCTGCGGCGGCGCGTGTGAGGAGTGCTTCCAAAAGCCGTGGTGCGAAGTGAGCGAGATGCTGGCCCAGGATGAAGGCGATGATGCCGAACCCGGCGATCCGGTGTCCCCGCGTCACCTCGCGGTCGCGAGCTGACGGCTCAGATCATCCGCCCGGCCCGATCACCGGTCAGGCGGCCGTCGTCGATGGTCAGGCAGCCGTTCACCATCATGTGCTCGACGCCGCGGGCATAGCGGTGCGGGTCGGCAAACGTGGACTCCTCGGCAATGGCGGACGGGTCGAGGACCAGCAGGTCCGCGTGTGCGCCTGCCACGATCCGGCCACGTCCCGCCATGCCGAAGTGGTCGGCCGGCAGGGACGTCATCTTGCGGATGGCCTCCGCCACCGGCACGGTCCGGCCGTCGAGCGCCGCGCGCAGGAATCGCGGAAAAGCGCCGTAGGCGCGCGGATGGGGGTAGTCCTCACTCAACGGCCCGGCGGTGGCGCGCAGCGAGGCGTCGCTTCCGATCATCACGAACGGCTCGGCGAGGATGGTCCACATGTTCTCCTCGCTCATGCCGAAGAAGAAGGCGCTCGTCTTGAGCTCGTCCGACTCGATGAGCTCGAGGGCGGCATCGACGGGCTCGAGCCCGAGCTGCGCGGCCACCGCGACGAGCGACTGGCCCCGGAACGACACCTGCCGGGTGGAGCCCACGACAACGGTCCTCCAATACTCGGGGGCGCGCGCGGCCGCCATTTCGTCGCGGATGCGCCGACGCTCGGCCCGATCGCGAAGCCGGGCCAGAATCGCCTCACGCCCGCCGGCGGACGCCCATTCCGGCAGCATGACATCCATGTCCGTGCACGCGGCCGTGTAGGGATAGCGGTCCGCAGCCACATGTATCCCCTCGGCGCGCGCGCGCCGGATCCGCTCGAGCGCCTGGTCCCGCAGCCCCCAGTTTGCCTGTCCGGACGTCTTGAGGTGCGAGATCTCCACCCGGCCGCCAGTTGCCCGGCCATAGCCGATCGTCTCGTCGATCGCCTCGAGCAACTTCCGGCTCTCGCTGCGCATGTGGGACGTGTAGATGCCGCCCCGGCGCGCGACGACCTCGGCCAGGGCCGCGATCTCATCCGTCGGTGCAAACATGCCCGGCGAGTAGATGAGCCCGGTGCTGAGCCCCCGCGCCCCTTCCTCCAGGGCGCGCTCCAGCAACCGCTCCATCTCCGCCCGCTCGGCGGCAGACGCCGCGCGGGCCTCGTGCCCCATTACGCCCGACCGCAGCGTGTTGTGACCGACGAGGGCGTAGACGTTGACGGCCGGGCGAGCCTGGTCCAACGCCTGCCGGTACTCGGCCACGCTGCTCCAGCGGCACGGGTAGGTCTTGTCCTTCCAGTCGGACGGCATGTGATAGCGCCCGACGAGCGGCGCGGCGGACGCGCCGCAGTTGCCGACCACCTCGGTGGTCACGCCCTGCCACACCTTGCTGGGCGCGGAGGGCTCGATCAGCAGGTACGTGTCCGAGTGCGAATGGACGTCGATGAAACCCGGGCAGACCATTCGGCCGGATGCGGGTATCGTCCGACGCGACTCGGCCGCCGAGAGGTCGCCGACCTCCGCGATGCGGCCGGAGGCGATCCCGATGTCGCACACGCACGGTGGCGACCCGGCCCCGTCGTACACGGTCCCGCCGGTGATCCGGACGTCAAGCACGCTCGGCCTCGGTCGCTTCGGCGGCCGCCGGCACCGTCGGCTCCGCGGGCTCGGATGGCTGGGGCTCAGCCGGGGCGGCGACCGCAGGTGCTTCCGCCGATCCGTCCGGCGTGACGCCCAGCACGGCATCGGGCGCCGTGAGAAGGGCCATGACTTCCTCCTGCACGTAGTCGAGCTGATCGAGCCGCAGCTGGGGGTCGGGGATGAGGAAGATCTCTCCGGTCTTCTTGTGTTCGTAGACGAGGACGCGCACGCCATCGAGTCGCGTCTGCGTCTCGGTGTGCGCGAACAGGCGCTGGCGCTCGAGCATGACGGCGAGGATGTAGATGGCATTCCGCCTGGCCTCGTCCTTCCGCTCCATGAGGCGGCGCAGAAGCGTCTCGGCGTCTTCCTTGCGCACCGTCCGGTCCGGCTCGGCCGGCGGGAGCCGGAACAGGCCCTGCCAATAGCTGTAGTAGGTCACGTCCCGGTTCTGCGGCCCCCAGCAGGGCTCGCAGCAGTCGATGCGCTGGTAGCCCTCCTCGCCCCCGAAGCTCAGCCCCGTGAAGTACGGCTGCCGATCCTCGAACGCCTTCTGGCACCGCTGGCAGACCTTGCTGCGCGGCTTGATGTCCCAGTCCTGTTGGCTCATGTTCGCAAGCGACGGGTTGTGCGGCCGGAGCGCCCCGGATGGAGCACTCAGGCCGGCGGGTTCAGATATGCTCCATGACCAGGTCGCGGTTCTCCCAGTAATACACCACGCCGGACACGACGGTCAGGAAAGCCGCACCGGCCGACAGCAGGTGCGTGAGATAGGTGAAGTACCCGCTGTAATACTCGTGAAAGACGGCCCGGAAGTCCGGCACGGGCAGCAGCGGAATCAGGTCCTCGCGCAGCGCCAGGCCCGTGATGACGACCACGATCACGACGATCTGCCAGACCGTCTTGTGCTTGCCGAAGCGCCCCGCCTCGAGGATCCGGCCCTTGCCGACGGCCAGCAGGCGCAGGCCCGTCACCAGGAACTCGCGGGTGATGATGGTGATCACGACCCAGGCCGGCACGATCTGGTCGATCGCAACGAAGCTGACGAAGGCCGCGCACACGAGCACCTTGTCCGCAAGCGGGTCCATCAGCTGGCCGAAGGCGGTGATGCGGTTCGACGAGCGGGCCAGGCGCCCGTCCCAGTAGTCCGTAATGCTGGCCGCGACAAAGATCGCCAAGGCGATTGTCTTGCCAAACGGAATGCCGGGCGTGGTCAGGAAGACCACCATGAGGAAGGTCATCCCGATCCGAGCCACGGTCAACTGGTTCGGAAGGTTCATCGACTCCGACCGGCAGACGTCGCCTTCGCCGCGCGCATGTCGTAGCCGTCCACGGCGGTATAGTCGACTTCGACGAAGGTGCCCGCATGCTCGCCCGCGCCCAGCCCGGACACGTGAATCTCGCCGTCAACGTCCGGCGCATGCCGGGCCGATCGGCCGATCCACACGCCCTTTGTCGCGGCGCGCTTTTCTATCAGGACCGTCTCGCGATGTCCAACGAGCTTCGCGGCATGATCGCGGACGACGGACTGCTGCACTTCCATGAGCATATCGCGGCGGCTTCGCGCCACGGACGCCGCCACCTGACCGGGAAGCGACTTCGCCGTCGTCCCATCCTCGGGCGAGAACGCGAACGAGCCCAGCCGGTCGAACTTGGCCTCCTGAACGTAGTCGAGCAGGTGCCGGAAGCAGTCGCCGGTCTCGCCAGGGTGGCCAACCAGGCAGGTCGTGCGGAGCGTCACGCCGGGAAGCCGCTCGCGAGCCCACGTCGGCAGCCGCCGCACCGCGCGCACGGTCTCCGAGCGGCCCATGGCCCGGAGCACGTCGGGGTGGCTGTGCTGGACGGGAATGTCGAGGTAGCGGCACACGTGCGGAGTCTCCGCCATGGCGTCGAGGAGCGCGTCCGTCAGGCGGGCCGGATAGCCATAGAGCAGCCGGATCCAGAACGTTCCCCCGATCTTTCCGAGCGCGCGGACCAGGTCCGGGATCTTGCCGCCGGTCTTGCAGTCCAGCCCGTACCCCGTCGTGTCCTGGGAGATCAGGTTCACCTCGCGAACGCCTCGCTCCAGCAGCGACTCCACCTCGCGAACGATCGCCTTGAGCGGCCGCGACCGATAGCGCCCGCGGATCAGCGGGATGGCGCAGAACGCGCACCGGTGGTTGCAGCCCTCGGCGATCTTCACGTAGGCGTAGGTTCCGCCGGTCAGCAGGATGCGATCCGCGGCCGGCTCGAACAGGCGGCGGGACTGGGGCGGCACCTCGAGGATGCCGCGCTCGCCGCCGGCCGCTCGCTTGGCGATCTCACCCACCCGCTCGATTTCGTCGAGCCCGATGAACGCATCCACCTCGGGAAAGGAGCGCTGCAGATCGTCGCGATACCGCTGCGGCAGGCACCCGGCCACGATGACAGCCCGGCACGGCCCCTTCTTCTTCAGCGCACACGCATCCAGGATCGCGTCAACCGACTCCTCCTGCGCATCGCGAATGAACGCGCAGGTGTTGACGAGCACGACCGTCGCCTCCTCGGGAGACGGGGCGAGCGCGATGCCCTGTTCGCGCAGCGACGTCATCATGTGCTCCGAATCGACAAGATTCTTGGCACAGCCGAGGCTGATGATGCCGAGGGAGAGGGGCTGGCCTGACTTCATTGGGCGGTTTTCGATTCGATGTATGGCGCGGGCGGCTCGTGCGTCAGGGTGAGTGGATCGCGCGCCTCGTAGGCCGCGAGCGGCAGCCGGCTGGCGCCCTGCGCCCGGCCGATCATCCGGGCCAGCCCGAGCGCCACCCCGACCAGCAGCGCCACCGCGAGCAGGCCCGCCGCGACGATCCCCACATGCTGCAGCGTCAGGCTCCGACGCAGTCGCTCGATCCAGTCGCCGGCGGCATCCGGCAGCCGAACGCGCGGGCTCCGCCGGCGGTCGAACTGCGAGTTCATGCCTCCGACGGTGCGCCGGATGGACCACTGCAGCGGCCAGTCGAATCCGCGCCAGCGCGGCAGGCGGAACACCGGAAGCTTCAGAATCGGGAACCTGCGAGCCGGCGGAACGACCGGCCGCGGCGGTATGGGCCGCGCCAGCCGCGTCGAGCGCACTGCGGCCGGCGCCGCGGCCGGCGGGGCGATCACAGCGGCGGATGGAGCCGGCGGGGCCATCTCCGTCACGGCCGCGGGTCGGGCTGGTGCCGCCGCCGGCGGGGCGGCCGCCGCACGGGCCGCCGCAGCCGCAAAGAGGGGCTCATCCAAGACGGATGGGGAGGGCTCCGGACGCGGTACATCGACTCGTCGCACCGGAGCGGGCGCAGCATGAGGCGCCGGGGCAGCCGCGGCCGCCGGGAACGAAGCCGCCGGGGGCGGGCTCGGAAAAGCGGCCGGAGTGGCCGGCGCGGCGGGCCGGACCGGAGCGGGCGCAGGCGGAGTCGGCCGCACGGCGGGAGCCGGCATCGGGGCTACGGCCGGGGGCGCCGCGATGGGCGCTTCCGGAGCAGACGCCGCCGGAGGACGGGCCGGAGGCGGAACGGCGGAAGGGGACCGAGGGGGAGGAACCGGGACCGACGGGGCCGGAACGCGCGTCACGCGCGCCGCATATTCCGCAACCAGCGGCTCGGGCTCCACTCCGACAAAACCGGCGTACATCCGGATGAATCCCTTGCCGTAGATGACGGCGGGGATCTTGCGAAACTCGTTTCGCTCGAGGTCCTCGATGATCTGAACCTTGATGTGCGTCGCCTCGGCAACCTCGGACACAGTCAGATTCTTCTGCTCGCGCGCGGCCCGGAGTTTTTCGCCCAAGGTGGTCATGTCGGTTCGTCGTCGGAAGTCGGCCCAGTATCCGTCATGTTTCCGTCCAGATCAATCAGGATCTCCCGGGGATCCGATCCGCGCGGGGGTCCGACGATGCCCCGCTCCTCCAGCAGGTCCATGATGCGAGCGGCTCGCGTATAGCCGATCCGGAGGCGGCGCTGGAGCGAGGACGTGGAAGCTCGCCGCGTCTCGCGGATGATCTGGACCGCCATGTCGAGCATCTCCGAGTCATTGTCGCCGTCTCCGCCCACCTCGATCATCTCGTCGAACGACATATCCTTGGCGGACAGGACGATCGGGCGCGGGGCCGCAGGCTCCGGGGCGGGGCGGGGCGCCGGGGGCACGCCGGCCGCAGGAGCGGATGCCGCGCCGGGCTCCGCTGGCGCCTCGGCTCCGGCCGTGGCCTCGGAGGGCCTGGCGGCGGCGGCCGGCTCGGGCCGGTCGGACGGTTCCTCTGGCGGCGGCTCGGGCGGCGGCATCTGCTTCAGGATGTACTCCACGATCCGGCGGATATCGTCGTCAGACGTCAGCGCGCCCTGCGCGCGGATCATCTTGTTGCTGCCGGGCGGCATGAAGAGCATGTCGCCGCGCCCCAGCAGCTTGTCCGCGCCGTTCGTGTCCAGGATCGTCCGGCTGTCCACCTTCTGCGCCACCTGAAACGCGATGCGGGCCGGGAAGTTGGCCTTGATCGTGCCGGTGATGACGTTCACCGACGGGCGCTGGGTCGCGAGAATCATGTGGATACCGACCGCACGGGACAGCTGGGCGAGCCGGGCGATCGAGTTCTCGATCTCCGCCTGCGCGACCAGCATGAGGTCGGCCAGCTCATCGACGACAATCACGACATACGGCAGGCGGGCGGGGAAGCGATCCTCCTCGGGCGCGGACTCCCCCCCCCCGAACAGCTCGCGCTGCTTGACGACCGGCCGGCTGTTGTACGCCTGGATGTTGCGCACGCCGGCCTTGGCAAAAAGCTTGTAGCGCTTGTCCATCACATTGATGGCCCAGCGCAGCGCGGCGCCGACCTTCTTGGGGTCCGTGATCACTTCCCGCCGGGCGCCGACGAGGTGCGGCAGTCGGTTGTACGGCGTGAACTCGACGATCTTCGGGTCGATCAGCAGCAGCTGCAGCTGGTCCGGCGTGCGCGACATGAGCAGGCCGGCGAGGATCGAGTTCATGCAGACCGTCTTGCCCGAGCCCGTGGCGCCGGCGATGAGCATGTGCGGCATGGCCGCGAGATCGGCGATGATGTCCTTGCCGCCGACATCCTTGCCGAGCGCCAGCGGCAGGATCGCGCCGCTCGCGCGCCACTCCTCGCTCTCGAGCAGCTCGCGCAGGTAGACCTTGGTCGCGGTCGAGTTCGGCACCTCCACCCCCACCACGCCCTTTCCGGGGATGGGCGCCTGGACGCGCACGCTCGTCGCCTTGAGGGACAGCGCGAGGTTGTTGCTCAGGTTGGCGATGCGCTCCACCTTCACGCCGGCCGCGGGCCGCAGCTCATAGCGCGTCACCGTCGGCCCCCGCTCCACGTGCGTGATCTCCGACTGGATGCCGAAGTCGGCCAGGGTCTCGCGGATCGCGTGGCCGGTGACCTCGGCGTCGCCTTCGATCTCGCGCTGCGCCTCCGACGGCGGCTGCAGCAGATCGATCGGCGGAAGCGCATACGCGACACCGGCGGCATCGCCCTCGCGGGGCTCCGGACGCGGCGGAGGGGCCTGCACGCGCACCGGGGCGGGCTCGGGCTTCCGCTCGGGCGCGCGGGGGGGCTTCGCCGGCTCGGGCTCCGGACGAGCGGGCTCGGGCTGGGGCTCCGGCTGTGGCTCGGTCTTGAGTTCGGTCTTGGGCTCAGGCTTCGGCTCCGGCTTGAGCCGCGGCTCGGCGCGGCCCGCCCGACGCGACGTCGGCGCCGGATCCGGCTGCGGCTCGTCATCCTCGGAGTCCGAATCCGTCCGGATCTTCACGCGCGACAGCCGGTCCTCGTCCTTGATGGCCTCCTCGAGGCGCTGCCGCTGCCGGCTCACCTTCCGCTCCTCATGCGCGAGCTGATCGCACGGGTCCCGGCGGGACTGGATGAAGGCCTCGGAAGCGGCAACGCCCCGGACGCAGATTTCGGAGAACCACAGCACGGCCGCGCGAGCGGCTCCAATGCCGAAGAACATCACGAGCGACACGAGCAGGAGCACGGCGACGAGGATCGCCGCGCCGACATCGCCCAGCACCTCGGTCGTCAGCCACTCCAGCAGGAGCTGAACGAAGATCCCGCCCGCGGCCGTCTGCAGGTTGAGCCGCTCGCACAGGGGCCGCCACCAGGCCCGCTGCAGGTCGAGGACGCCCGACACCGACAGCGTCAGCGCCACGGCCCAGAGCACCTTCGGCCAGAGCCGCTCCTCCGGGCTCACGATGAGCACGAGCCCGAACACGAGCAGCCAGACCGGAACCAGGTAGGCGGACAGCCCGAGCCCGCCGAGGAGCAGGAATGACAGCCAGGCGCCGGCCGGGCCGATGAAGTTGCAGGGGGGGCTGTTCGGGGGCGCCTTCAGCAGGCTGATGTCCCGCCAGTCGTACGAGAACAGGCTGAGCGAGATCAGCAGGCAGAGCGCGAGGAGCACGATGCCCCACGCCTCCCGGATCCCGTTGCGGACGGACGATTGTGTCTTGGCGACCATGCGTGCGTTCCGGGCACCACCCCATCAGGGACCGGTCGAGTCGGCGGACTCGTCGGGCGAGCCCTCGGGCTCCGTCTGGCCGGCCGCGAGCCGGCAGCGCTGGTAGAGCTCCTGCATCTCGTCCAGATTCGGGTCGCGGGACGCATCGCCGATGCGCAGCGCGCAGCGCGCCACGCGCAGCGCGCGGTCGTACCGGGCGGAGGCGTAGTACGCCTCGGCCAGCGTGCCCCAGATGCTCGCGTCCGCCGGCGCCGCGATCAGCGCCTCCTGCGCGAGCCCGACGGCCCGCGCGGGATTCCGGACCTTCGGGTCGGTCGCGCGGGCGCACACCCAGGCCAGGTTGTTGCGCACGGCCGGGTTCTCCGGATAGTCCTTCAGCAACTGCTCGAGCACCGCCGCCGCCTCGGCGTGCCGGCCGGCCTTGATGCACGCGGTGGACAAGCCGAAGCGCGCCACCTCGTTGTTCGGGCTCAGCGCCAGCGCGCCCTTGAGCGCGGCGATCGCGTTCGTCCACTGGCGCTCCATCATCAGGTCGTGCCCGCGGGCGATGAGCACGTCCACTTCGTTGGTGCTGTCCGGGCGGGTGGCGGCCCGGCGTGGCCGAGCCCTGGGGCCGTCAAGGTCCGCCGCCTGGGCCGCGACGGCCCCGATCATCGCGGCCGCCAGAGCGACCGTCCGCCATGCGCGCTTCATGTCTACGCCCCTCCTATCGCAATTCCCTCAGCACCACGTGAACCCGATCCGGAGTCACGGTGGTGGACAGATCCACCTCGGCCGGCACATGCGCATAAACCGGAACATCATACTCGCCGGGCGCTTTCAGACCAATGCAATCCACCAGCGCCTTCACATCGTTGTCCTTCGTCGCATCGACCGACTCCGGCCGCCCCATGATCGTGATCGTCACCTGCGTCGGCCGCACGTCCGCGCTGGCCCGGCTCAGCGGCGCCAGCACGGCCAGCACCGGCACATCCTTCAGCTCGCGCTGCCGCGGCTTCTGAACGATATCGATCTTCACCTGGACTTCCGGCGGATCGATGCGGGCCACCCACGTTTCCGCCGGCGGCAGGACCGTCGTGCGGCGCACGAAGGACTGGATCCGGCCGTCGACGTCGATCGGCGCCGTATACACGTGCTCCGTCGATGCGAGCTTCCGCGCCGAGCCCCACACCCGCACGGTCGGTGGATCGCACGTCACCGTCTCAACCTGGCCCAGCAGCGGCTTGCCGGTGTACATGCCCTTGACGGGCACGACCTTCTCGTCTTCGCGGTCGAGGGTGACCCGGACGGTGTGGGGGCTGACCTGCATCACCTGCACCCCCCGCGCGCCCTCGATGTCCCGGCGCCCGATCGAGACCACCTCGGTGCCGGCGCCGAAGTCCCGGAGGTTCACGACGGCCTTGATCCGCCGCTGCTCCAGCGCCCGGATGGCGTCCTGCGAGCCGCGGAACGTCACGTCAACCCGCGACGCCGACTGCTCCAGCACGGCCATGCCCTCGCGCACCTGGGGGACGAGCTCCACTTCAGGGACGACGACCTCGAAGCTGGTCAGGTCGCGCACGGAGTACCACGTGATCACGGCCAGCAGGAACGAAAGGGCTTTCACCCGCTTGTTGGCGAAGAGCAGGCGGGTCACCCAGGCAGCTCTACCGGGCATCGCGATCCTCCTCCTCGGGCTCCCCGATATTGACGAGCTTGGCCACGCTCTGCCGCGCGCTGTTCAGGCGCTCGCGCGCCCGGAACCAGCTGCTCTGGCGGGTCCCCTTGAGGAGCATGGCGGAGAGGAACCGGCGGAGCCGCGTGTCGTCCAGCCCCCGGACCAGCTTGCCGCGGTAGCACACGGAAATGGCACCCGTCTCCTCCGAGACGACGACGACGACCGCGTCCGTCTCCTCGGTTATGCCCATCGCGGCGCGGTGGCGGGTGCCGAGCCCCTTGCTGCCCTCGGCGCGCTGCGAGACGGGAAACACGCAGCCGGCCGCGACGATCCGGTTGTCCTTGATGATGACCCCGCCGTCGTGCAGCGGCGTGTGGGGATAGAAGATGCTCGCGAGCAGCTCGGGGGACACGCGGCTGTCGATCCGGACGCCCGTTTCCTGGACGGCGCCGGTCCCGATCTCGCGCTCGATGGCGATCAGCGCGCCGACCCGCTGTCCGGCGAGGAGCATGACCGCCTGCACGACGTCGTCCACCGTCGCCCGCGGCTCGGACGGCGGGGCGAAGACGTGCTGCTTGCCGATCTCGGCGAGCGCGCGCCGGATCTCCGGCTGGAAGATGATGACGAGCCCGATGGCCAGGTACACGGACAGCTGGCGCAGCAGCCAGTTGAGCGCGTCCATGCGGAAGAGCTGGGTGAGGCCGATCATGACGACCAGGAGGAGCACGAGCCCGGAGAGCACCTGCGCGCTCATCGTCTCCCGGAAAAACATGAAGACGAGGTAGAAGCAGAGCGCGAGGAAAACGATTTCCAGCGTGCCCGTCCACCCCGGCCAGTAGCTGCCCGTCAGGAACTCCATCCGCCCGCCTCTCCCGCCAGCGCCGCCAGCACCCGGACGGCGTCCGCCGATTCCCGCACGTCGTGCACCCGGATGATCCGGGCGCCCCGCATCACCGCGAACGCGAGCCCCGCCAGGCTCGCGGCCAGCCGGTCCTCAACGGGCCGGCCCGTAATCTTCCCGAGAAACCTCTTGCGCGACAGCCCGACCAGCACGGGCCGGCCGATCGCGGCCAGCTCGTCCAGCCGCGCGAGGAGCTGCAGGTTGTGCTCCACCGTCTTGCCGAAGCCGATCCCCGGATCCACCGCCAGGCGCGCGCGGTCGATCCCCGCCGCCTCCAGCGCCGCCACGCGCGCCGCCAGGTAGCCGCACACCTCCGCCGGCGCGTCCGCGTACTCCGGCTGCGCCTGCATCGTGCGCGGCTCGCCCTTCATGTGCATCAGGACGATTCCCGCGCCCGAAACCCGCGCCACGGCCGCCATCCGCGGATCCCGCTCCATCGCGGCCACGTCGTTGACGATGTCCGCTCCGGCGCCCAGCGCCGCCTCGGCCACCGCCGCCTTCATCGTGTCCACGGAGATCGGCACCCCGCTCGCGCGGCGCAGCGCCCGGATCACGGGCACCACGCGGCCAATCTCCTCGTCCTCGGACACCGGCAGCGCGCCGGGCCGCGTGGACTCTCCGCCGACGTCGATGATGTCGGCGCCATCCTGTACCATCCGCAGGCCATGGGCAACCGCTTCTTCAGCCTCGGCGTGGAGCCCGCCGTCCGAGAACGAGTCGGGCGTCACGTTCAGGATGCCCATGATCAGCGGCCGGCGCCCGCAGTCGAGCACGCGATCGCCGCACCGCCAGGTTGTGTTCGCGGCCGTATTCACCCGACCTCCCGTCGCGTCCGCCCCGGAAAAGAAGCCGGAGGCGAAGGGGCCCGCCCCCTCGCCTCCGGTGCGCCGCCTCTCGCGAGCCGCCTCAGGCGCCGGCCGCCGGCGCGGCCGGGACCGCGGCGGCAGCCGGCTCCGCGGGCGAGGCCGGGGGCTGACTTGCCGCGGCCTCTGCATCCGAACCTGCGCCCTCAGCCCCCCGCTCCGCCTCGGTGAGGATGCGGCCGGTCCGCATGATATCCTCGACGTCCTTCCCGTCCAGCGTCTCCCGCTCCAGCAGCAGGCGGGCGATGGTGTCGAGCCTGTCCCGGTTCGCCTCGAGTACGCCCTTGGCCCGGTCGTAGCTCTCCCGCAGCAGCCGGTTGACCTCGGCGTCGATCCGGCGGGCCGTGTCCTCGCTGAAGTCCCGCGACCGCGAGACCTCGCGGCCCAGGAACAGCAGTTCCTCATTCTCGCCGAACGTCTGCGGCCCAAGGCTGGGGCTCATCCCCCAGTGGCACACCATCAGCCGCGCGATGCGCGTGGCCTCGCGCAGATCGCTCGCGGCCCCGGAGGTCACGTCGCCGAATACCATCTCCTCCGCCACGCGGCCGCCCATCAGGCCCCCCAGCAGGCCGCGCAGCTTGCGCTCGCCGTCCATGTAGCGATCCTTCTCGGGCAGCTGCATCGTGGCGCCCAGGTAAGCCGTGCCGCGCGGGATGATGGTGATCTTGTGGATCGGCTCGCTCTCATCCATGTGCAGCATCACCAGCGCGTGGCCGGTCTCGTGGTAGGCCGTGATCCGCTTCTCCTTGTCGTCCAGCACGCGGCTCCGGCGCTCGCGGCCCCAGCGGACCTTGTCGCGCGCCTCCTCGAGGTCCTTCATCTCCACCGCGTCCTTCTCGCCCCGCGCGGCCAGCAGCGCCGCCTCGTTCATCAGGCTCGCCAAGTCGGCGCCCGAGCAGCCC
>CAYSLU010000098.1:0-445 GCA_964431965.1 uncultured Verrucomicrobiota bacterium | reverse complement strand
AAGCCCGGCGTGCCGCGCGCCAGGCGCCGCAGCTCCACGTTCGCGGCCAGCGCCACGCCACGCGCGTGGATCTTCAGGATCGCCTCGCGCCCGTCGATCATCGGCAGGTCGATCACGATCTGGCGGTCGAACCGGCCCGGCCGCTGCAGCGCGGGATCCAGCACGTCGGGCCGGTTCGTGGCCGCGATGATGATCACGCCTTCCTTGGTGTCGAATCCGTCCATCTCCACCAGCAGCGCGTTAAGGGTCTGCTCGCGCTCGTCGTGGCCGCCGCCGATGCCGCTGAAGCGGCTCCGGCCCACCGCGTCGATCTCGTCGATGAAGATGATGCACGGCGCGTTGCGCTTCGCCTGCTCGAACATGTCGCGCACCCGCGAGGCGCCGACGCCCACGAACATCTCGACGAAGTCCGAGCCGCTGATGCTGAAGAACGGCACCTCGGCCT
>CAYSLU010000097.1:6095-20176 GCA_964431965.1 uncultured Verrucomicrobiota bacterium | reverse complement strand
GAAGTCATGTGGCCGCTTGAGATGCAGCGCTATCTCGAGGACCTGGCGCTGTGGGGATCGTCCGGGTACAGCGACTGGTTCGACCCCAACGACATGCCCGACCCGTATAACCCGCACGTCTACTGCAGCTCGTCGATGACGCTGTGGCAGCGGAAGAAGGACTTCCTGCGACGAGCGAAGGCGCTCGGCCTGGAGACGGGCATCGGCATCGCGCACAACGTGGGGTTCGTCGATCAGATGCGGCCGGAGTGGATCGGCGTTCGAAGCCTGAAGCACCGCGTGCAGGGACAGGTGCTCTGCCCGTCGATCCCGGAGGCGCGCGCGGTCTGCCTGCGCAACCACGAGAACCTGTTCGCCGACCTGGCGGCTTCGGGCGTGCAGCTCGACAAGCTGGCCTACAACCCGTATGACGACGGCGGGTGCGCGTGCAAGAAGTGCCAGCCGTATTACCCCGTGTTCCTGAAGATGGTCGCGGAGATTCACGAGATCGCCCGCCGCTATTTCCCCGGCATCCGCGCCAATCTGTGCGGCTGGTGGACCACGGAGGAGGAGATGCGCCACGTGGAAGCTTTCGCCGCCGGCCCGGCGAAGGACTGGATCGGCGAGTTCCAGATGAGCGTGGCGTACGAGGCTTTCGGCGCGGTCCATGTCAGCGCCATCCAGAGCATCGTACCCGCCACGGTCTTCTTCCACATCGGCTACTCGCACAACAAGAGCGATGTGTACCTGACGACTGGCATCCATTCCGCGCCGCAGCGCATCCAGCAGGTCATCGGCCACCTTCACGAGCATGGTTACCGCGGCTTCAATACGTACAACGAGAGCTTCGGCGATCACTACAACCAGTTCCTCTGCACCCGCCTGGCGCGTGACCCGGTCGCGGATCCGGTCGCCCTCACGCGCGACTACTGCCGGCAGATGTACGGCCTGCGCAGCGCGGCGCTGGAGGAAATGGCCGCCATCCTCATGGAGATCGAATTCCTGGAAGCCGGGAAGGCGGAAGGATGGGCGAACGCGCTGGCCCGGCTGCGCCCGAGCGTCAGCGTGCCCCCGCGCCAGCCGTGGGCCTTCGAGCACGTGGCGCTGAAGGCGCAGCTCATGGCGCTGGACCATCGGATCGGCTCCGGCGAGAAGTGGCAGACCCGCGGGGATATCGAACCGCTGCTGCCACTCATCCGTGAGCGGCTGGATCTCTCCGAGCAGCTCTGGCGCCACGTCTATGGCCTCGGCATCCTGCGCCACATCTTCGTGCCGTCGTTCATGCTGCCGCCGTGGCACCGGCGCTACGCGACCCTGTATCCGCAGCACGAAGGCCATATCACGCTCAACCACGAGCGGGTCAGCCGCAAGGCGTGAGGTCGCCGACCACTGCCTCTGCCGGGACCGCCGACGGTTCGAGCACGATCCGGCTGTCCCCGGCGGCTTCCGCGGCACGTCAGCGCCGAGCCGAGCGCCACCGGGCGGGCGGCGGAGCGGCCAGACTCTTCTCCGGGACATGCCGGGGGAACATGCCCTCGTCCCGGGCCGACTTCGCCCAGAGCCAGTCGGTCTCGCAGTAGAACGTGGCGCCGTGCGAGGGCGGCGTCAGCTCGGGGTGCGCGAGGAAGTCGTTCCGCGGCCACACGGCCCACCGCCGGAAGCAGCCTCCAGCTCCGAACGCGGCCGTGAATGCCTTCCGGACCGCCGCCGGCCGGCCGTCGAGCCCGGGGCCGCGGCTCAGCCATCCCCGCCGCTTCGGCGCCGGCTCCCGGGCTATCTCGGCCGTCGAGAGCGGCACGCCGTCGCGCACGAAGGCGAAGTCGCACATGGGATCGACGTAGCACCACTTCCGCCACTTCTCGATCCAGACCTCCGCGACGAAGTGGCCGAACTCGCGGGCCAGCGTGCCCGGGGTGCCGCAGACGCAGCGCGCGGGGATCCCGAGCGCCAGGGCCAGGGGCACGTAGGCCGCGCCGTAGTGGACGCAGAACGCGACCGGGTTCGACTGGTACTGGCCCAGGTCGGCCTTCCGCCACGCGAGGATCGTCAGCGGATCCCATGGGCAATACTCCGAATGGCGATAGACCGGGCTGTCGCGATCAGCCGCGTAGGACCACTGCGCGCTCACCCACGTCGCGAGCGCCCGGGCGCGCCGCCAGGGGTCCGCGATGCGCGCCACGCGGCGGGGGAGCGCCGCGCGCAGTGGCTCGAAGTGCGGGCACTCCGGATGCTCCCAGGCCATCGGCGGTGGCGGCGGATCGCTCAGCGCGGGGTCGTCGAGGCGGAGCCGGAGCACATACTCGCCGCGCAGACAATGGTGGACCCCCATGTGGTCGCGGCGCCACGTTCGCCCGCCGTCGAGGCTGAGCGCGCTGTCGGGCGCGCGCGTCGCGGGCTCGAGCCCGAGCATCCACCCGTCCATGGCGTCGGTGTCGCACCACAGCTCCATGACATTCCGGCCAGGGCGGAGATCGCCGCCCTTCAGGCGCAGGGTGAACCAGCTGAGGTAGTAGTGGTGATCCGGCCGGAGCGAGAGCCGGCGCTGCCCGTTCACGCGCACGTGCAGCGGCCGGCGGCCGCCGGGGCGCGACTTGGCGAGGATGAAGAGGGTCGCATCGCCGCGGATCGCCGACGGCAGGCGGAAGAGCTTGCGGACGTGGCGGCGGCGCGTGATCTCCTCGTTCTCGAGGTACAACACGCGGCCGGTCTCGCTGAAGAAGAGCTTGCTCATCAGTCGGGCCGTTTCCCGGCGCTACCGCGCCGTATAGTCCGCCCCCATCTGCAGCCCCCGGCCGTCGCGATGCAGCAGGGCGAGGCGGGCCAGACCGTGCAGGAGGAACCCCGGTCCCATTTGCGACTCGTACCAGTCGATGCCTGCGGCGCCGCGCGGCAGACAGCGGTCCATGTACATCCTCTGGAGATCGTCGGCCAGACGCAGGCCGTCGCGCAGCCAGCGGTCCTCGCCCGTAGCCACGTATAGGTCGGCCAGCAGGTCCAGCGCCAGCCCGGCGTCCATCGCCGGAACCGCCGTGCCATCGGGGAAGGGGGTGGTCGCGTAGGATCGAGCGGCGGCGGTCGCCCACGCGAGGAGCCCCGCATCGCCCGTCAGGCGTGCGGCCAGCATGGCGGTGAGCGCCGTGTACGACACGGGCCACACGCCGTAGACGCTGCCCCAGACGGGCATGGACTCGGTTGCGGCGTTCGTGTCGCGACGCGAGAGGTTGACGAATACGTCGCGCCCGGGGTCGTGCGGCGCGGCGAGGAAGCCGTCGAGATAGACGCGGGCGCGCTCGCGCATGGTCGCCGCCAGCGCCGGCTCCCGCCCGACAATCAGGGTCGCGGTCTCCAGCAGGCTCACGCCCAGCGAGAGCGTCTGGCTCGGCGAGTTGATCTGGTGGAATCGCGTGCTGGATTCGGGGCACCGGCTCTCGATCAGCAGCAGGCCTCGTGCGTCGCGCTTCGTCCACCAGTAGTCGAGCATGGCTCGGATCTGGGCGAGGAAGTCCGCGCGGCCGGTCCGCAGCCAGGCGAACCCCCAGTCGAGCATGTAGAACCCGCCGTGGCGGGGGAAGTCGCACGACAGGTCGCCGCGCGGCGGGTACGTCCGCTCGTCGATGTTCGCGTGGCGGATGTATTCCTCGCGCTTGCCTTCCGTCCAGTGGTAGTCGAGGCCCTCCGCGAACCGCTCCACGCAGCGCGGGTTGAACGTCTGCAGCTTCTCCCAGAGCCAGACCGGCGCCTGCCGCAGGTGATCGTGGGTGGCGGAGCCGCGGAAGCCCGGGTTGACGTTGTGCGTGCCGTTTCCCACCCGGTCATCGACGAGGTGCCAGAAGCTGTGCTCGCCCCACGGGAAGAGACCGGTCTCCGTGTTCGTGCAGTGGGTTGCGAACCTCTTCAGGTAGGCGTCGGCGGCCTGCGCATACTGGGGCCGGTCCAACGCGACGGCGAGCGCATAGAGTGTCGCCAGCGTCGGCTCGTCATGAATCAGGTTGCTGCCCCGGTGTGCCCGGTCGCCGACGCGCTGACCCGGGATCCCGGGCGGGAGCTCGGTGAGCATCGTGTGCCGCTCCCGGTCGATCAGCGACGGAAACAGGCCGTCGTACGGCTGACCGCACTCGATCAGCACATCCAGCGCCGCACACACACTGTCGAGGAGCCTGCTTGTCGTCGCCACGGTCATGCCTCCCGCGCTTTGCGTACGGTGCGCTATACGACACCACGCCCATGCCGCGCAACGCCAAACCCGCGCGTGCCGACCTCCGGCTTGCGTCCGACACGAGCCGGAGGCTCGTGCCACGGGGAGCGGTCGACACGGGGGTCGGCTGACGCGGTGCGCCCGGTCACCGACGAGCTGGCCGGCGCCGCCGGGGCGACGGGCTGAAGCCCGCACTACAAACGGCGAAACAGCCTTGCCTCGGTTCTTAGTGCGGCCTTCAGGCCGTCTGAGGCCATGGGGCGAGCGGCTTGCCGCGCCGGACATTGTGCGGCGCCGCAGACTTTTCCACACTCGCGCACAGCTCCCATGACGATTACCGGAAAGACGATCGCCGTCATCGCTGTGTTTCAGGTAATCGCCGTGATCATCGCCCGTCTCGGGGCACGTCTGGCGGTGTCTGTGGTGAGGCACATGGCCGGTTACGAGTATGATGCCCCCGGGATCACGGGAATCCTGGCCCGACGGGGATCTTGGCTGTTGCTGGTTCCGCTCCTGTGGAGTGTCGTGGTTTTCGCGCGGCTCAACCGCGACGCGCCGGCGTGGGAGCTTTCTGTGTGGCTCCTCCTTGGGGCCGCTTTCGTTGTCACCATGGGGGGCCTTGGCGTCGCTGCCGTGCTGGCTCCTTTTCATGGGTGTGGGATCTGAGCCGGAACGGGCGCCGACTCCCACGCGTGGCTCAAGCCTCCGGCTTGCGTCCGGCGAGGGCACGAGCTGGAAGCTCGTGCCACGGGCTGCAGCGGTCGGGGCGGCCGCGGGCAGGTGTCGCCGACTCTCGGTGCGGTCCGCTATCTGGTCGCCGGCGCCACCGCCGCGCCTGTCCGCAGGTACTCGATCGTGGGCGCGGGGCCGGTGACGGTGACCCGAAGATAGCCCGCGCCTGCCTGCAGGTCGCCGCATCGGTACCCGCAGGCCGCGGCATCGACGAAGCCACCCTCGCCGGGATGTCCGGGCTGCGGGACGAGCTGGCAGATGATGCCGTCGGCCTCCTGCCTGGCGAAGAAGTGGTCATGCCCGTGGAAGACGGCCGTCACGCCGTGCCGGACCAGCAGCGCGTGGATGGGCATGGGCCAGCCCGGGCGACTCTCCCGGAAGGTGTCGCATCCGGAAGGTCTCTGTGCCCCGCGCTTCACATTTCGGCCACGTCCCGGTTGCCGTGGCGGGACGCCATCTTGTACGCTGTCCGCATCAGGAGGGAGACGGATGAGAAAATCGCTGGGCTTCGCGGTTGAGGATACGAGCCGGGCCAGGCTGCAGGCGTCGCGTAAGGGCGTGCAGCGCTTCCGCAACGCCCGGTTCGGCATGTCGGTCCACTGGGGGCTGTACGCGCTGAGCACATCGGGCAGCGAGTGGATCTACTACCAGGACCGGATTCCGTTCGAGACATACCGCGAGCGCATGAACCGGTTCAACCCGACGCGGTTCAACGCGGAGGAATGGGCCGACCTGATGGTCGAGGCCGGCCAGAAGTTCCTGCTCATCACCTCGAAGCACCACGACGGGTTCTGCCTCTGGGATGCGGAGCAGACCGACTTCACGGTCACCCGCACGGCGTTCCGGCGCGACGTGCTCGCCGAGCTCGCGAAGGCCCTGGCCGAGCGCGGCATCGCCCTGCACTTCTACTACTCGCTCGTGGACTGGACGCATCCCGCCTACAAGACCGACTGGGCCGGCTACGTCGCGTACTACCAGGGCCAGATCCGCGAGCTGTGCACCCGGTTCGGCGAGATCGGGGGCATCCTGTTCGATGGATACTGGCCCGCGAACAACTGGATCAGGGGCGACACGCGGGCCGAGGAGTTCTTCGAGCCGCGCGGCCCCTGGGACTTGGCCGGCACCTACGACCTGATTCACCGGCTGCAGCCGAATGCCGTCATCACCAACAACACGCACGTGCTTCCGCAGCCGGGCGAGGACTACCAGATCTGGGAGCTGGACCTGCCGGGCGAGAACAAGATCGGGTTCAACTGCACCGAGGTCGGGGACAAGCCGACGGCCTGCTGGTGGAACGTCAACTGCTGGTCGTATCAGCCGTGGAACCACGCGGTCCGCAGCGCGGACGAGCTGCTGGCCACCTATCGGGCCGTGCAGGCGAAGGACGCGGTCTTCTTCCTGAACGTCGGCCCGCGCCCCTTCGGCGATATCCACCCCGAGGAGCAGCAGGTCCTCCGGCAGATGGGGCAGACGATCCGGAAGCTGAAGCTGTAGCGCCGCAGGCCGCTACTCGTCCTTTTCGATCTGCTCGAGAACCTTCTTGTTCTGCACGGACCGCTTGGTGATTCCGCGTAGGCCCTTCGCCGCCCCGTTCGTGGCGGCGGCCGGCTTGTCGGCCTCGTCGCTGCCCAAGCCGGGCACGATCTGGTCGAGGACCGCCTGCCGCATCTTGGCGGCATCGTTGATGGCCTGAAGCTTGTTGCTCGCCGCGCCCTGGGTCGGGAGGCCAACGTCCTCCGGGCGGGTCGGTTTCCCGAGGCCAGCCTCGATTTCGTCGAGAATGGCCTGACGGCTCTCCGCTTCCCGGTTGATGCCCCGGATGTTGGCTTCCGCAACGGCTTGCGCGCCGCGACGGGGATCCTTTGGGGCCCCGGCAACCATTCGCTTGTAGCCCGCCGCCATGGCCGCATCGATCTCGTCGCGGTAGATGGTCGAGGCGGCCAGGATGGCGAAGAGCAGGAAGAGGAGAAACTGCCTCCTTGCGCGCTGGTTGCGCTCCGCCCGAACGGCCGCCGCATCCTCCTCCTGGAGTATGCGGTAGTGCTCGGCTTCGAGCTCGCGCATGTGCGCGCCAAAGCTCTTCTTGTACCACTTGTCGGCCATGGCTTGCAGGCGCCGCCGCCCGCTCCCCCTCAGCTCCGAAGCCCGCGCTCGCTGGTGCCTGACCCTTCCCGGAACTCGCCGGGCCGAATTGTCGCGATAGTCGCATCCCCCCGTCGCGGGGCGCAAGGCTCTTGTGGCCGAAGCTTACGGCCAGAGCCTGGCCTGGCTCCATGACAGGTCCGTCCAGCGGCGGCCGATGCGAACGGAGACCGGCGCCGCCGTCGCGTGTCCGGCACACTGCGCGCGGCCTCCGTTGCCATTGAACACGACGAGATCGCGGCGCGAGCCCACGCGCGCCTCGAACGCGGCCGCGCCTGCGGCCGGGCGGCCGGAAACGGCGAGGGGACGAAGCTCGGCCCGCGGCGCGGCCCGCCCCTTGAACGGCACCAGCAGCATCGCGAACGTGATCGGGCGCGGGTCTCCGACATCCCGCCAGCGGCTGAGCACCAGGCGGTGCCGCTCGGCCGAGAACTCGTAGCTGTGCGCGGCGACGCCCGTGCCGGTGTCGGCCCTTCCGTAGTCGACGCCGGTAACCGTCCGCCGGAGTTCGGCGGGCTCGGCCACGGCGACCAGGCACGCCGGCGTTCCGGCGGTGCGCCAGCGCCCGGTGCCAGCCGGCTGGAACGGGGCGGGAGCATGGAGATAGCTGCTCGCCTGGAAGATGTACTCCTTCGCGGAGATCGTGTCGAAGACCAGGAACCAGCCGGCGGGCTTGAGGAAGACGATCTGCCGCCGGATGCGTATGCCCGGATAGGCTTCATGCCAGGCGCTGAAGGCATCCGCGTCCTCGCTGCTGTGCCAGCGCACGTCGTGCGCCTCGTGCTTCTCGCGCTCCATGCGCGCGTGCTCGATCACGATCTGGTTGTGCGCCTGCTCGCTCCGGAACAGCGGGTCCAGCGGGTTGTCGTAGCTTCCCCAGCGGCCGACTTCCTCGATCAGGGGGCGGCCGAAGGACCACAGGGAGAAGTCCAGCAGGTCGCGGTGCGTGTGGCCGCCGCCGTAGCGGCCGAAGTTGATGCTGAGGAAGGGCGCCTCCGGGTCGCCGCCGCCCCGCATGAACGCGTAGCCGCTGGGGCGCAGGATCTCCGAATGCGAGCGGTCGACTCCCAGCAGGCCCGGGCCTCGGGCCAGGTCCGGGAAGAGGCGGGTGGCCGTGTCGAACACGCCCTGGGCGGAGCTGATCCCGCCGTCGCCGTAGTTGAGGTGATGGCCGGTCGGCGAGGTCGCGTGCGCGAACCACGTCAGGCCGCGCCGGAGGAAGCGCGACCAGAATCCCCGCTCCCGGGCCGTGAGCAGGCCGTGCCGCCGCGCCGACTCGTAGAAATCGATCATGCCGCCCAGGGACATGAACCCGTAGCCCCAGCACCGCTCGCCGTGGCCGCCGTCGGCAAAGAAGTCGCGGCGGGCATGCTCGACAAGAAGCGCGTTGGCGCGCTTCCGCCAGCCGGCCGCCTCGCGCCACTCGGGGAAGGCCGCGCCCAGGTGATAGAGCGAGGCGCAGCCGACGATTTGCCAGTTGCCGGCGCGATAGCCGGACTCCTGAAGCCGGAAGAGGCTGCGGCCGAACCCCATCAACAGCTTGAGCATGCCCTCGCGCGCGCCGGCGCTCACCGCGGGATCGCGGGCCAGCAAGGCGTAGGCCGGCAGGAGCAGTCTGGCCTTCGCGTGGGCGCCCAGCTCGTAGTAGACGGGATGGAAGTGCGGGATCCGGTGGATGAGGCCCGTCCGCTGCTCGTAGTACTGTCCGATGATATCGAGGAATCCGTCGCGGTACTTCGTGTCATCGGTGGCGGCGTACTGGTTGAGCACGGGGTGCAGCCAGCCGAGGTAGTGGAAGCCGTATTGCCCGCTCCGGCCGAAGTCGGCGTTGAAGTCGATCCGGCGCCCGAACTGCCGGCGGAGCGTGTGCCAGCCGACGATGTCGTGCCGCAGCACGCGGTCGGCCTCCTGCTTCCGCGTGGCGGCCTTCGCGGCGCGGCCGCCGGATCGCACGCTTTGAACGAAGGCCTCGGCCTCGCCGGCCATCGCTCGGGAGTGGTACTCACCCAGCAGGCGGTATGCCTGCTCACGGCGCCCGGACCGGCCCGCCGCAATGGCATCGCGCAGGCCTGCCGCGGGTTTCATCGCTCCCCAGAAATCCCGCTCGCTGATGGTCTCGATGCGTGTCTTGAGATAACGGTCCATTGGTGCCTCTCCTTCATCCGGTCGGTCGGCCGATTCGTCCAGCCGCTGCGATTATGGCCTCGGACCGCCTGAAGGCGGAACTACAAACGCCCGGGGATGGGACACGAAGCGTTCGATGGAAAGCCCACCCTGACGTTCTATGGCAAGGCTTCCGACCAGGACCATCGCCCAGGAACGCTTGAACTGGGAGCTGGAGGGTCCGCCTCCGTGCGGACCGGTGCCCACAAGCCGACCGCGTCAGGCCGCCGACCGCGGAACCCTCGGTCGTCGTAGATTTCTTGGAACTTGACGCAACTTGACATCGGTCGGATACCCGCGTTACAGTCGGCCCCATGAACAGAGCCCTCAATCTCCCCAAGCTGGAGGACGCACTCATCCGGGCCGGGATGAACCAGGCGGACCTCGCGGCTCGGATGAAGGTATCCCGCGAAGCCGTCTCCAACTGGATGCAGGGCGAGTCGTTTCCCCAGCCGGACAAGCTGATCCGAATCGGGAAGCTGGTGGGATTGACCTTCGATGAACTGGTCGTGTCGCATGAGGCATCCGGCGTCAGGCCAGTCATCGCGTACGGCGCACTGCAGAAGCGAGCGAAGCCCGTCGGGAAGCCGCGGCGCACGCGGATGCGCGTCAAGGAAGCGGCGGCAACGTACGGCGGACCGGGCGGCGGGGAGATCGTGCTCTATCGAGCGCCGGACGGGACGGTGAGCCTCGATGCTCGGCTGGAGCGGGAGACGATCTGGTTGAGCCTCAACCAGATGGCCGACCTGTTTGGACGAGACAAGTCCGTCATTTCCCGGCACGCGCGTAACGTGTTTTCAGACAATGAATTGGAGCGCCGTTCAGTTGTTGCATTTTTTGCACATACTGCTGCCGACGGCAAGACGTACCAGGTCGAGTTCTACAATCTCGACGCCATCCTGTCGGTCGGCTACCGCGTGAATTCCAAGCGCGGCACGCAGTTCCGAATCTGGGCCACCCGCGTCCTGCGCGAGCACATTGTGAAGGGGTTTACCGTCAACGAGCGGCGTTTGCGGGAACTCAACCAAGCCGTGCGGCTGATCGCCGATGTGGCGGAGCGGCGGACGCTGACCGGCGACGAAGCCATCGGTCTGCTGCGGGTCGTGGGCGACTACAGCCGGGCGCTGGATCTGCTGGACGACTACGACCACCAGCGGGTGGGGCTGGCCGGCGTCACCATACGCGAGGCGGCGGCGGTGACGTACGAGGAGGCTTTGCGGGCCGTGGCGAACCTGCGGAAGCAATTCGGGGGATCGGATCTGTTTGGCCGGGAGAAGGACGGGAGCTTGCACAGTTCGCTGGCGGCGGTTGTGCAGTCGTTCGGCGGCAAGGACGTGTACCCGAGCATCGAGGAGAAGGCCGCGCATCTCCTCTACTTCCTCGTGAAGAACCACCCCTTCGTCGATGGGAACAAGCGGATCGCGGCGGCGCTCTTCCTGTGGTTCCTGGAGAAGAACGCGGCGCTGTACCGCAATGACGGCGGCAAGCGGATCGGCGACAACGCGCTCGTGGCGATGACGCTCCTGATTGCCGAGAGTCGTCCGGCGGAGAAGGATATCCTGGCCCGTGTGGTCGTGAACTTGATCAACCGGCGGAACGAATGATGAGCCAGTGCCCGGACAGCGAGGTGATCTACGGAACGACGTCGCTGGAGAACGACTGGTACCAGGTGCACCCGCGCCTCTACCTCTCGGCCGCGAAGCTCGAGGCCCTGAGGCTTCGCCTGGGCGATGAGCCGTACGCCGGCTTCTTCAAGCGCCTCCTGGAGTGCGCGGGCCGGAAGGAGATGCCCCACGCGGCGCTGGCGTTCCTTCTGACGGACGACCGCGCGCACCTCGACCACGCGACCGCCTGGATCGGCGGACAGCTGGACGGAACGGGCCGGGCCGGCTGGGACGCCACCCACACCGTGGCGATCCTGTACGACTGGCTTCACCACCACCTGCCGGAGGAACTCCTGGCGCGCATGCGGACGTACCTGACGGAGGTGGGCCAGGAGTGCAACCGGCAGTTTGCGATGCACGAGGTCTACGGAGCCGGCGTGTACGGCTGGAACATCTCCATGCACGGCTTCCTGAAGTCGGCCGTGCCGGCGTTCGCGCTCTATGGCGACGTGCCGGGCCTGGCGCCCTGGGTGCGCTCGGGGATGGAGAAGATCCGCGTGATTACGCACGCGCTCGGGCCGGACGGCGCCTCGCCGGAGGGGATCAACTACGGCGGGGGCTTCTCGGAGTTCTACCTGTATGTCGCCGCCCTGATCCGCGACCTCGGAGGGTGGGACCCGCTCGCCCTCTCGCCGCACTTCCGGAGCTTCGCCGCATTCCACCTGTTCAGCCTGCTGCCGGCGAAGGCCATCCGGAGCGGCCGCACGCACATGTGCTTCGGCGACGGGGCGCAGTGGTTCTGGTGCGGGCCGGACTTCATGCTCCGCCTGCTGGCGGGCGCGTATGGCGATCCGATTGCCCAGAAGGCGGCCGACTTGACTGCCGGCGCAGACATCTCGGCCGCCGGCGGCACGTTCTTCAACCTGCTCTGGCACGACCCCGCGGTGAAGCCGGCGGCCTCCGTCGAATCGCTGGGCCTCACGCATCACTTCGAGGACAAGGGCCTGGTGATGATGCGCTCGGGCTGGGGCGGCGACGAGAGCGTGGCGGGCATCCTCTGCGGGCCGCCCGGCGGCTGGCATGCGCTGACGCACTATCCCCAGTGCGTGGGCGGCGGCCACATGACGCCGAGCGCCGGCGGGTTCCAGATCTTCGCCCACGGCGAGCCACTGCTGTATGCGGCGGAATACGCGTTCAAGCAGACCGACTTCCACAACGCGGCGCTCGTCAACGGCCAGAGCCAGCTGGGCAGCGGCGGCGACTGGTTCGAGTGCACGGAGTACCGGCGGACGAAGCGGGGGCCCCGTGTTCTGTCCGTGCGCGAGCAGGACAGCGCGACCGTGGTGTCCTGCGATGTTGCGCCCGCCTATCCCGACGGGCTCGGCGTCAAGCGGTACGACCGGCATCTCATCTATCTGAGGCCAGACGTCTGGGTTGTGGTGGACGACTTTTCGACGCGCCAGCCATCCACGTTTGACGTCCTGTTCCACGCGCATGACGCGCCGCACGCGGCCGACCGGACGTTCACCCCGTGCGGCGACCACGCTTGGGAGACGGGCGGCGAAAAAGGCCGGATGCGCTTGACGTGTCTGACCCCCGTGATGCAGGGCGTCGCCGAGCTGCAGTCCGTCTGGGGAACCGGCAAGAAGGACGACGGAGTCCATCCGAACCACCAGGAGGGCCTGCTGCGCCTCCGGAATCCGACCCCGGCCCGGACGCTGACGTCGGTCGTCGTGATGGAAGCGTTCGCGGCGGGCCATGCGCCGACGGCCTCCGCCACGTGGGACGGCCGCGAGCTGGTCGTGAAGCAGGGGACGCAGGCGTGGTCGCTGGTCCGGCGCGGCCGCGGCTTCCGCGCGGCGCGCGTGCAGAGTCCGGCGTGATGCCCCTCAGGCCGTCGCGCCACGCGCCGGAGTGCCATCGACATCAAGCGCGATGACCGGCAGCTCGAGGCCGCGCAGCTCCTTGGGCAGGCGCAGCCACAGTCCGGCGTCGGTCGCGCCGCAGCCAACCGGCTGGCCGGTTTCGAGCACCCGCGCGGCCACGGGGGCGTTGTGCACGCCGTCCAGCAGCAGTGCCGTTCCGGGCGTGAAGTCCCACAGGTGCAGGTACAGGCGCGTGCGGTTCCCCGGCATCGGCCGGGCTGTGATTCGGCCCCAGTCGGGCTTGCCCAGCGGGCTGCGGCCGGTGCCGTAGACCGCTTCCCCGTTGGCCCCCAGCCAGAGCCCGAGCTCGCGCAGGCGCTTGATCGCCGCATCCTGGAATCGGCCGTTGCCCATGGGGCCCACGTTGAGCTGGTAGTTGCCGCCGTTGGCCGCGTTGCCGACCAGGTGCTTCAGCAGCTGCGCCGTCGGCTTCCAGTCGAAGTCCAGCTGGTGATAGCCCCAGGAGTGGTTGAGCGTCCCGGAGGTCTCCCACGGTTTATCCTGGCCCTGCTCCGGAAACTCGTTGTCCATCATCGAGATGTAGTCCACCCGATCGGACGGGCCGAGGAACTGGATGCGGCTGTTCACGAGGCACTTCGCGCTGCGGCTGCGGACGAGCGAGATCAGCTCATCCTGCCGCTCGGACGTGATGTACGTGAAGCTGTCCTTGTTCCAGCTGTCGAACCAGAGGAGCCAGGGATCGTAGTTGTCGAGCAGCTCACGCACCTGTACCAGGCACTTGCGCTCCCAGTAGCGCGCGAACTCGTCGGCGCCCGGGTGCACGTACTCCTCGTTGACCATGTGCGTCTGGCACACGTCGCCGCCGGTTCCCTCCCAGTCCTGCCAGTGCGAGTAGTAGAAGCCCAGGCGGATGTCGAACTTGCGGCAGGCGGCGGCCAGCTCGCCGAGAATGTCGCGCTTGAACGGGGTCTCGTCCATGACGTTGTAGCGCGAGGCGCGCGTCGGCCAGAGCGCGAAGCCGTCGTGGTGCTTGGCCGTGATCACCATGTACTTCATGCCGGCGCTCTTCGCGATCTGCGCCCACTCCTCGGCATCGAAGCCCGTCGGGTTGAACGCCGCCGCCAGCTTGCGGTACTCCGGGCGCGGCACGTGCTCGGATGCCTGGAGCCACTCTCCGTAGGCATGCTTGATCTTCCGGCCCTGCCAGACGCCGGCGGGATTGCTGTACAGGCCCCAGTGGATAAACATGCCGAAGCGGGCGTCGGGGAACCACCGGGAGCGCGTATCCGGACTGTCCGTGTGCATGGCGAGCCTCTCCAACGTGAATGACCGGCGGAGAGAGTATGCGTTTCTCCGGGCAAGGACAAGCGAGGCGGGAAG
>CAYSLU010000097.1:0-5995 GCA_964431965.1 uncultured Verrucomicrobiota bacterium | reverse complement strand
AAGCGAGGCGGGAAGTGCTGGATGGCATGGCGGCCGCTGGAGTAACCTTGCTCACTCGATAGCCGTGCATTCCGGGAGGGATCCATGCTCCTCAAGCTGATCGCGTGCAACGTATTCATGCGCGAAGTCTGCCACTGCGTCGCCCGCAGCCCGCACATCATCGACGTCGAGTTCACCGAGCTGGGCGAGCATATCCACCCCGAGAACCTGCGCGGCACGATTCAAGGCCGCATCGACGCGGCTGGCCAGAGCGCCAAGCGCTATGAGGCGGTGCTGCTGGCCTTCGGCATGTGCGGCAACGCGGCGGTCGGCTTGCAGGCGCGGTCGGCCCCGCTCGTGATCCCCCGGGCCCACGACTGCTGCACGGTCCTGCTGGGCGCGCGCTCCGCGTTCAAGGAGCACTTCGCCGACAACCCCAGCATGCCGTTCAGCTCGGCCGGCTACATCGAGCGCGGCGAGTACTACCTGCGCAAGGAGGACGGCGAGAGCCGGATCGCCTATGGCGACCAGTACGCGGCCTACGTGGAGCAGTACGGCGAGGAGAACGCCAAGTACATCTGGGACCAGATGCACCCGCCGCACCCCGAGCTGGGGAACAAGGCCGTGTTCATCGACATCCCGGAGACCGCGCACCTGGGCTACTGGGAGCGGTTCAAGCAGCAGGCTGAAGCCGATGGCAAGGAAGCCACCCGCCTCGTCGGCAGCCTGCGCCTGATCCAGAGCCTGATCTCCGGCGCCTGGGATGAGGCCGATTTCCTTGTCGTCCCGCCGGGCCAGCGCATCGTCGGCGTCTATGACTGGGAGCGCGTGGTCCGGGCCGAGTGAGCGCATGCTGAGAGGCATTCCACAGGAGTTGAGGCCGGCCGACGGCGCGCCTGGTGCGCGATACGAGACCGTCACCTCCGGGCCCCGTAACCTGGCCCTCCGGCCGTTCGACTACCGCAACCCGTTCCCGCTGCGGTCGACGGACGAGGTGAAGGCTCCAATCGCAAACGGGCCGGAGACCGCGATCTCGCGCTGGCCGATGCCGGAGGGCGATGGGCCGTTCGACTACTACGTGAACGGGAACGCCGCGCTCGGTCTGCCCGGTGGGCCGGAGTGCGCGCTCGTGGATCCGGCGGGAACGCTGCGCGTCTTCACCGGCGGGTGGGCGATCGGCGCGGGCGCGGATGCGCGGCCGTTCGATCTCCGGGTGCGCCTGCTGGAGGAGGGGCCCATCCCGATCATCCGGGCTTCGGACAGCCGCGAAGACGGCCGGCTGAGCGTGGAATACCTGGCGGCCGAGATCGCGGGTGCGCCCGAGTGCGTCTACCCGGTGGCGAACAACGGGAGCTACCGCTGGGTCGGCGGCGCCGAGCCGCGCGGGCGCAATCTGTTCCTCTTCTGGCAGGGCGAGCTGACTGGCCGGCCGGGCTCCGCCTGCCCCTCCCTCCACTTTGGCTACCGCCAGTCTGCGGCGCTGTGCGCCGGCGCGTTCTACACGCGGCCGGCGTATGCCCCGGGCTGGGGTAATCCGGTCATGTCGCCGCTGGGCGACGGCCGCTTCCGGCTGCTCGCGACGCACGCGGGCGAGGAGTATGTGCTGGGCGTACTTCATGTCGCGGACCCGGCGGTGGTATGCGACGAAGCGCGGATCGCGCACTGGCCGGTGCCGCTGCCGCGGAGCCCTTCCCGCCCCGCGGAGTTTGGGGTGCGCCTGGCGCCCGCGGGCGCGCGTCAGGCGCGGCTCCGGTTCGAATGGGTCGTTCCGTATTTCCCGCTCCGGTCCCGCGACGGGGAGGTTCTGCTCACGGCCACCCATCGGAGCGGCCGGCATTGTGCGCGCCGGATCTGGCGCCGCCGCCGGCGCGCGGGCGCGCAGGTCCGGATTCCCGAGGCCAAGGTCCAGGATGCTTTCGTGCAGGCCTTGAACCACCTCGATCTCTGCTCGGTCAGACTGGGCCGGAGCGAGTTCCCGACACCCGGGCCGAGTGGCGGGCACCACATCTTCTACGAGCGCGACAACATCGACCTGATCTACGCGTATGACCTGATCGGCGACCACGCCCGCGCCGCGCGCATGATCGATCACTACCTGCTCTGCGATGTCCAGCAGGAGACGAGCGGCATGGTGCTGTGGCTGCTCGGCGAGCACCTGAAGATCACCTCCGACCGGCGGTGGGCGCGGCGGCTGTTTCCGGACGCCGCGCGGCGGATGTCCTGGCTGATCCACACGTGGCTGAACAGCCGCGATGACAACGACGGCCTGCTGCCGGCCACGTCGATCCCCGACAACGAGCTGATCGCCGGGCACTTCGTGTCCTACCACCTCTACGCGATGGCCGGGGCGCGGTCGGGCGTCGCCATGGCCGAAGCCGCCGGCGAGGGGGGACTGGCCGAGGAATGGAAGGCGTTCTCCGATGAGTTCTCGCGCGCGGTGCTCCGTCGCATGGAGCAGCTCGTCGCCCGGACGGGCGGCGTTCTGACCCCGGGCTTCGAGGGCTACGACACGCCGTCCGTCACGGTGAACGTCACATGGGTGGAGAAGCCATACTCGTACACCCCGATCGGAGCGTACGGGCCGACCGGCGGGAACGACTGGCACAACCTGGGAGCGGCGTTCCCGACGGAGAACCTGCCGCCCGACCACGCGTGGATCACGTCGTCGCTCGCGCGCTGGCGGCACGCGTACGTCGAGGGGATCTTCCCGTACCCCACCGCGAAGGGCGAATACGCGCAGCTGCACAACTACAACACGATGAACCTCTCCGGGACGTGGCTCCGGCGGGGCGACCATGCCGAGGCGCTGCGCGACCTGTACGGCGTGCTGCTGCACACGACGGCCACCCACGGATCCGCCGAGGGCGTGGATTCGGCGGGGCGCCGCGATTTCAACTGCACGCCGCACAACTGGTTCAGCGCCAAGCTCGTCCGCTTCGTCCGCGACCTGCTGGTCTACGAAGGGGCGGACCGGCGCCTCCATCTGTTGGCCGGTCTGGCGCCGGCCTGGATGAAGCCGGGCCAGGAGGTTGCGCTCGAGCGGGCGCCGACGGCGTGGGGGCTGCTGAGCCTGCGCGCGACGATGCGAGAGGGCGGCATGCAGGTCGCACTCGACCTGCGTCCGCGCGGCGAGGCGCCCGGCCTGGTGCTGCACCTGCCGCCGTTCGTGCGTGAGCCGCGGGTCTTCACGGCCGGCCGGCCGGTGGCGGCGGCGGATGGAGGCTGGCCGCTCCCGTCGGGCGCACGGGAGGTCTCCGTCGAGTGGGCCCCGTCCACGGTCCTGCCCGATATCTCCTTCGACCGGATCGTGGACGCCTATCGTGCCGACTACCGCCGGCGCTGCGCAGCATCGTGTTGAGGACGGGCCGTCCTTTTCATTCCTGCACCCGGGCCCGGCATGTTTCCACCCGGTAGCAGAGCGTCGGCAGATGGCGGCTCCTCAACAGCAGGTGCTGGTCATCCACCCGGATGCGCAGCATGGCGGAGATCGTTGCATGCGGGCAACCGGTCACGAGCAGGGCGCGGCGGGGGGCTGGTCGCGGTACATCTGCCAGAAGAGTATCCAAGGGTCGATCCGGTACGTTTCCCCGTACTCGCGCACCTCGAACTCGAAGTGCGTGTGCTCGCGGTAGCAGACCGACACGCCCGCCCCATCCGCATAGCGCACGCCCGCCGACAGTGGACTCCGTTCCGGCACGACCAGACGAATGACGTGGCTGGTCCGCAGCGCCCACGTGGTTCCGTCCTCCCACCGCCGGACGCCCTCCCATCGGTTGTTGGCGTCGCCCCGGGCCACGGCGGCCACGAGCCGATGATCGTCAACGGCGATCGGCGTCCACAGAGGCGTGCCGGCCGGGTGGTTGATGTCCAGCCCGGCGTGCGCGGAACAGCCGTCGTAGGGGCCGAGCCAGCAGTCCTCGCCCCGGTAGCAGTCGGTCAGGCGGAGCCCCCCGCCGGGAAGCGGACACCACGGGTGCAGCGGGGTTGGGCAGATCCGGAGGCTGGCATCCTGGAACGCCAATCGGGCCCGCTTCCGCGGTCTGCAGCTCCCGTGCGTCTCTTCGAGAATCTGGAAAATCTCATCGACCGCATCGAGCCAGATGCGAAGCCCGTTGAACTCCCACGGCGCATAGAAGCAGTCCTGCGTACCGACGTAGCGGTTCAGCTCCAGCGTCGCCCCGTCGATCGTGAGCCGCGCCCAGAAGCGGTAGGCGCCCGGCGCGGCGGGGGGCATGATGCCGCTGTGCCCGTAGATCTCGCTCAGCCGGCACCCGCACGTCAGGTGCAGTCCGATCCGATGGCAGACTCCGTCGGCCGTCGTGAAGGCCAGCTCGTCTCCGGGATCCATCTCCACCACGGTCAGCGTCGGTTTCGCTGTTCGCTCGATTCGCATGCAAGCGTCCATCCCCGTCGGGGGCCTCGGTCACGGCTCCGTCGGGCCTTCGTTCTTCGGCGCGAGGGGCATCAGACCGGTGCCAGCCGGCGATGCGGTGAGGCCCGGGCAGCGCAGCTGGGCGGTCCACGTGTACCAGCCGGTGTTCACCTCGACCGTGTAGCCGTTTCCGAGGAGCTGCTCGACCGTCTGCGTCGCGGCTACGGCCGGCGGATCCAGGTAGGGGCTGACGGACAGCACGTACTGGTGGGCGCGCGGCAGGGAGCGGATCTTGCAGGGGTTACCGCCGTAGAAGAGGCCGCCCTTGACCTGGATTCGCACGCGCTTGCGAGTGCCGTAGGAGAGCGTCTGGCCAGCGCGGACTTCGAGCTGGTTCCACGGGGCGAAGCCGCGGGCGGGCAGCGCGTTCGTGGTCAGCGCGCCGACCGGCAGCGAGCCCGCGAGCCGGATGTCCAAGGGCATCTTCCCGCTGCCGACCCCGCCCGCCGCCATCTCGCCGCTCTTCCGGGCATAGTCGAGCGTGAACCCGAAATGGAGATTCGTGGAGAGTCCGCCCGGCGATGCGGGAACGGCCGGAGTGTTGACGAGCTTGTTCTTCCCGGTCACGTAGTCGAAGACCTCCTGCGTGCCGGCCGGGCGGGCGGGGCGGGGCGGGGCGACCGTCACAGCGCGGGCGGCCGAGATCCGCCACTCAACCTCGACCGAGTCCTCTCCGCCCGTTGTCGTAATCGAAGTCGAATAGGGAAGCGGCGGAAAGTTCGTGCCGTCCGCGGCGGTCCACGCGACGGGCGTGCCGAACTGGCTGTGCCCGGGAATGAAGACGTGCGCGCGCTTGTAGCCCGTTTCGCCGTTCCCGTCGAAGACCACGTATGCGACCGCGGTCGTCGAGCCGTCCAGCGCGACGGCGGCGTAGAGCGGCTGCGCCTTCTCCGTCAGCGTCAGGGGAGGCATCTTCAGCGGCTCGGCATCCACGGTGCAGAGCAGCCCCAGGAGGAGCCCGCCGACCATGATGGGGGCCAACTGTCGCATTCGCATCGCCATCCCTCCCCACAAGGCAGTCAGCCCGGCAGGACCGCGAACCGGCGCGGGCTCCGACAGAATCGCCAGCCAGTATGTCCGCTTCGGCGGCGGCAGACAAGCGACAGAATATCGAAACGCGGAGCACGGATCGGGCCTGTCCCCCGGGCCCCTATGCCGCCAGGACCACGCCGCCCGGCCCATAATCGTAATCTTGCTCGTAATCTCCTCCCTCGGTCTTCCGTTGTCTCGGAATCGGAACCGCAATCGACCCGGATGGTGACTGCGATCCCGATGCCGATCCCAGCGTCGTCGGCAACCACGCAGGGTGTCTGTCCCTGGGGCTACTCGTGCGCGCGGTCATCCGGCTTGCCTTTTCGCCTCGGGAATCCTACGTTTCCCGCTATCGAGAGCCTGAGGCTGAAGGGTCAGGGCTCGCCATTCGCCAATTGCGGGAATAGGCGTGCGGCTTGGGCAACGTGCAAACAAGTGAAGAAGATCGCCTTTGAGCTCGGGTGAGACCGACCCGCAAATGCTCGATACTGCTTCGTCGCCCGAGATTTGCGGCGTTCGGGCGAGGGATGCCTTGACGAGACAACCATCGAT
>CAYSLU010000096.1:0-20219 GCA_964431965.1 uncultured Verrucomicrobiota bacterium | reverse complement strand
GGCCGGACTTCATCCTGGTCGGCGGCGACGTCACGCGCGACGGCAGCATCCACCGGTTCGAACTTGAAGAGATGAAAGCCGACCTCGACGCCCTGCCCTGCCCCGCGCACGTCATCGCGGGCAACATGGACACGGGGAACAAGCACACCCGTGTGGAGGGCCGGCACCGCGGGGCCGACCAATCCACGGACATGGAGCTGAACGTAACGTCCGAGCAGCTCCAGCAGTTCGCGTCGGTGTTCGGGCCGCTCTGGTGGAGCTTCGACCACAAGGGCGTGCGCTTCTCCGGCCTCACCGACATGGTGGTGAACTCCGGGCTGCCGGAGGAGCAGCAGTTCTGGGACTGGGCCGCCGGGCAAGCCGGGCGCCCCCGCGCCGAGCACCACGTCTGGATCCTGCACTACCCGCTCTTCGTGGAGCGCCCGGACGAGCCCAACTGGAGCCTCGCCGACCCGGTGAACTACAACAACTGGTACTTCTCGGTCGACCAACCGGGCCGCGCGCGTCTCATGGAGCTCTTCAAGGCCACGGGCGCCGGGCTCGTGATCAGCGGACATGTTCACTGCCACAAGGCGACCGTCGTGGACGGCATCCGCTTCGAGATCTCGCCCGCCACCTCGTTCGTGCAGTGGGCCAAGCGCTGGCCGGACTCTAACCCGAACCTCGGGTTCATGCGCTACGAGGTGGGCGACGCCGGCATCACGGGCACGTTTGTCCCCCTGCGCAAGACCCACTCCATCCCCGGCTACGGTCCCGGCGGCCACCCCGCCCCGCATGCAAGAGACTACTCGCTGGCAATCGAAAAGCCCGGGCGACCTTGACATTGCTCGAACGAGGTACGAACATGGTCTGGCCAGACCAGATCTTATCCTAACAAGGGATGGAGGGATCCTGTCATGATCGTCAATACAGTCACTGAGGCAAAAGCGAATCTATCCGCCTTACTAGAGAAAGTCCTTCAGGGAGAGGAGGTTATAATCAGCAGGGCCGGCAAGCCAATCGGCATAATCCAGCCCTATCGACCGGAGAGTCGGCCCCGAACTCCAGGAAAACTCCGGGGCAGGATCACCATTGCCGATGACTTCGACGCACTGCCTCCTGATCTCGAAAAGGCACTCGGAGTCACTGGTTCATGAGACTCCTTCTGGACACACATGCCCTTCTGTGGTGGCTCGCGGACGACCCTTCCCTCTGTGGGGCAGCACGCCGGGCGATAGAGGACCCGTCCAATATGGTCTACGTCAGCGCGGTCTCCATCTGGGAGATCTCCATCAAGCGGGGCTTGGGAAAGCTGAGCATTCCAGATGACTGGTTCGAAGTGCTTTCGCAAGAGGCTTTGAGGCGCATTCCAATAACTTGGGACCACGCGGCAGCTGTCAGCAAGCTCCCGGATATTCACCGCGATCCGTTCGACCGACTGCTCGCGGTCCAAGCCAAAGCGGAGGAACTGATCGTGGTCACCCGCGACGATGTCTTCGCACGCTACGATCTGCCCATACTGAAGGCATGAAGCCCATGAAAGTCGGAGTCGTCGGCGGAACCGGGAACATCAGCGCGGCGATTGTGCGCCTGCTCTTGCGGCAGGGGCATGAGGTCACGTGCTTCAACCGCGGCGTCAGCCCGGGCTTGCCCGACGGCGTGCGCCTGATCCGGGGCGATCGCACCGACTACGCCGCCTTCGAGCAGGCCATGCAGCGGGAGCGGTTTGACGCCGCGATCGACATGATCTGCTTCAACCCGGAGCAGGCGCAGAGCGACATCCGGGCCTTCCGCGATGTGGGCCACTTCGTCATGTGCTCGACAGCCATGACCTACGGGTCCGCCATCCGCTGGATGCCGGTCACCGAGGACCATCCGATCGTCCCGGACACGCCCTACGGCCGGAACAAGGCTGCCACGGATGCCGCCTTCATGGAGGCGCACTACCGCTCCGGCTTCCCGGTCACGATCCTGAAGCCGTCCACCACGTACGGCCCGAAGCAGGGCCTGCTCCGCCAGATCGGGCTGGAGTTCGGCTGGCTCGACCGCATCCGCAAGGGCAAGCCCATCCTGATCTACGGCGACGGCCTGACGGTCCACCAGTTCCTGCACGTGGACGACGCGGCGCCGTGCTTCGCCGGCGTGCTCGGCAGGAAGCACTGCATCGGCCAGACCTACAACGTGGTGCGGCACGGCTTCACCACATGGCAGGACTACCATCGCGCCGCGATGCGCGTGATCGGCCGCGAGGTCGAGCAGGTCGGCGTGCCCTGGCAGACGCTGCACGCCATCGACCCCAAGCGCTTCGGCCCGACCTGCGCGCGGAACATGTACTTTGGCGCCGACAAGGCCGCCCGCGACATCCCTGAGTTCCGCCCGACGATATCGCTCGAGGACGGCATGGCGCAGGTGCTGAGTGCGCTGGACCGCGAAGGACGAATCCCGAACTCCGACCTCGAGCCGCGGGAGGACCGGATCATCGCGGCCCAGCGACGGGTCGCAGCCGCACTGGCTGACGCGACCGAGGGGACATCCGCTTGAGCGGACCGGTCATCCACACCCACCCCGCCCTCCGGGCACCCCTCCCAGGAGGGGATCGGAGCACCGCGAGGCACCCCAGTCCGGGTCCCCTCCCCCGGAGGGGTGACCGAAGGGCGGGGTGGGTTTCGGTCCGAACAGGACCCATGGCAAGCGAGTTCAGGAGAACCCCATGACCGCCCCCCGCGAGGAGCTGCCCAACGGCGTGGTCGTCCACCAGGCGACCACGGAGCCGCAGGACAAGTGCAACATCTACTGCGAGTATCCGTGGTGCGCCCCGGACTCGCACAGCTTCGTCTACATCCGGCACGCGCCCGAGCGCGAGCCCAACCCGACCGAGCTGGTCGAGTGCGAGTTCGGGACGTGGAAGACCCGCACGCTCGGCTTCGGCCAGGGCGGCATGACCATGGCCAACGGCGGACGCCTCTACTACCGCCGCGTCGGCGCCGCGGGACAGCCGGAGTTGGTCCGAGCCGACCTCGCGTCGGGGCGCTCGGAGGTGCTCGACCTGCCGGATGGCGTGCCGCCAGCGGCCCGGCTGGATGTCTCGCCCGGCGAGCGCTACGTGGCCTACAGCGCCGTGCTGTCGCTCGAGCCCCAGCGGTTCGGCATCGGCCTCGCCGACCGGGCCACCGGCCGCTGCACGATCATCCACGACGATCCGGACGTCTGCAACCCGCACCACCAGTTCGAGCCCGGCGAGGGCCGGCTCCTGCTCGTGCAGCACAACCGCGGCTGCCGCTTCTCGCCGGACGGACGCTGCGAGCGGCTCGTCGGCCCCGAGGGCGCCACGCTCTTCCTGCTGGGTATCCCCGACGGCCAGGTCACCCGCCTCGCGGTCGGCCCACCGCACACGCACAGCATTTCCGGCCACGAGACCTGGATCGGTACCACCGGAGAGATCCTCCTCACGCTCAACGTCGCGGAGGACTACGACCACGGCAAGGGACCCATCGTCGCCGTGCGGGCCGGCGCCCCGCCCCGCACCGTGTGCGCCCCCTGGCAGATGAACCATATCGGGATCGAGCCCTCCGGCCGCGTCTTCTGCGCCGACACCTATGAACCCGACGAGATCATCATCGGCTCGACGGCCACCAGCCGCGCAGCGGTCGTGTGTCCCGCCCGCACCTCGTACCAGCGCGCACCCGCGCGTTCGGCATGGACGGACTCCCATCCGCACGCCTATATTTCCCCCGACCTCCGCTGGGTCGTATTCAACTCGGATCGGACCGGCGTTCAGCAGATCTACTGCGCCGAGATTCCGCGCGAGATGATCGACTCGATAGCGACAACGAAACCGGATTCAGACGGTCGGGACGGAGCCCGACCCTCCAGGAACCAAGGAACACAGCATGCTTGACCAGATGGAGGGACGACCTCCGTGTCGTCCGTCGGTTTCTCACCCGTTTCTCATGCGTGGCGGACAATCGACCGAATTGGAGGGCACCCGATGATCGACAAGTCAGACCACCTGCTGCAGTACGTCGATTGGACTCGCCCGGAGCTGGCCCCCGTCCAGGCCTCGCCCGATCCGGCGGCCGCCCTCGTGGCGCACCTCGCACGGTCGCCGCGCCCTCGCTTCCGCTTCGAGTACGAACGCAAGACCGAGATCCTCGCCTTCCTGCGCGAGCGCTACGGCCGATGGCGGAACTACGACACGGCGGCGGCGGAGCGCGTGGCCACGCTCTCCATCGCCGACGCGCGCAAGGCCCGAGCCCTCGCCGGCGTGCCGGAACTGGGGAAGGCATGGTGGGCCACCGGCGACTCCGCCTGGGGACAAGCCTTCGAGCGGTTCTACCTGTCGGCCCCGACCGGCGATATGTTCAACTGGTACTCGTTCAACGGCTCGCAAGCCGCCATCGAGCTCGACGCCTTCTTCCTGCTGCTCGACTGCGACGGCTTCAGCACCGAAGGCCGCATCGCCTTTCTCGACCACTTCGCCACAGAGGCGGACGACGCCTGGGACACCCACACCTCCAAATGGCCGCAGACCGCGCTCGGGCCCGAAGGGCACAACTGGTACCTGCACGGCATGCACGTCCTTCCCTTCCTGGGCCTGCTCTTCCCGGAGTTCAAGCGCGCCCCCTTCTTCCTGCGCACGGGGATGAGCGTCGTCGAAGAGCACGTCCGCGGCCATTTCCGCGCGGACGGCGGCGCGAGAGAGACGACGCTGGGCTACCAGGCCGGCTCGATGCTGAACCTCTGGGACTTCCAGCTCATCGCCCGCCGCAACGGCCAGCCGCTCTCGCCCGACTTCGACAGCCGGCTGATGGCCGCCACCCTGTTCATGCTCCGTCTCGCCAGCCCGGTCGGCGGAACGCCGTCGTTCGGCGACACCCACCACGTGCCCGGCGGACTCACCCGGCTCGCCGCCGTGGCCGCCGCCCTGACCGGCGACGGCGCGTGCAAATGGTACGCCGAGCGATTCCGCCCCCACATCGCCGGAGCGGGCGCCGAAGCGCCCGGCGAAATCCCGCTTTGCGCATTCTGGGAGGTCGGGCTCGCGGGAGCAGCAACCTACGCCGCCACGCAGGCGCGCAACCCGCACCACGCCTCCGTGCTCATGGGCCAGACGGGCTACGCGGCCCTGCGCGACTCGGACCGCGCCGACGGCGCCTACCTTGCGATCGCCGCCGCCGACCGCGGCCCGATCGTCACCAGCCACGGCCACAACGAAGTCTTCTCCATCGAAGTCCACGCTTCCGGCACGCGGTTCATCGGCGAGATGGGCTGCGCGCCATATGGCACCACGCCGGGCCGCGACTACGATGAGAAAACCGAGGCGCACTCCTGCCTCTCGATCGACGGCATGGAGCAGGCGGCCCTCTCCGGGGAGTGGCGCTGGCGCTCGCACGTCATCCCGTGCGTCCGGCGCTGGATCTCCGAGGATACGCACGACTTCTTCCACGGCGTGCATGAGGGGTTCTACCGCTACCCGGAACACCAGACCCTCCACGCCCGCAAGGTGCTCTTCATCAAGTCGGCACCCAGCTACTGGGTCATCTTCGACTGGGTGGAGTCTGCCGTCGAGAACGACTACCGCATCTACTTCCACGGCACCGTTCCGGCCAGCCGGAAGGGCCGGAGCATCCTGCTGGGCGAAGCCGCCGGCCCCCAGCTGGCCATCGTGCCGCCGGCGAAGGACCGGCTCACGCTCGAGCGCGTCTCCAGCCCGGGGCTGACCGCCTATATGCGCGAGACGAAGACCGATCCGAAGCGCTACCCATGCTTCGCGTATGGCAGGCGCAGCAAGTCCGACTGCCTGGTCTGGGTGCTCGCCCCGAGCGGCGCGGGGATTCCGGAGGTGCGGCGGCTGCCCGTCACGGTAAACGGTGCGCCGGAGGATGCGCACGGCGCGGCGGCGGTCGAAGTGCGCTTCGGCCGGTTCACGGACGTCATGTGCCTGTCGCACAAGGACTTCGACGCGGATCTGAGCTTCGGCGGGCAGGAGCTGTTCGGTTTCCTGGGCCTGCGGCGCTTCGACGGCAAGGGGAAGCCCCTGCTGTCCGTCGATCACCGCATGTCAGACGGGATCTGCGGCCGATAGCCGTGCGGCGGCAAGGGATTGCCGCCCTCCACTAGTGTGCTGTCTCGGAAATAGGCTTACAAAATGAAGGTCATCCTGAGCAAAGCGAAGGATCTCTTGCCGTGCGATCAAGCCCGAGATTCCTCGCTCCACTCGGAATGACAGGCACTTGCGCGTTTTGCGTAGTCATTTGCGGGACAGCACACTAGCACGAGAACCGGAGCGTCCCTGCAGATGGAGGGCGCCAATCCCTTGGCGCCAGAGGAATGAAGCCCGGCAGAACGGAATCTGACACCATGAACCCACCCGCCCATGCATCGCTCGCTCGGATTTCACTCCTCTGCCTGGCCATCCTCGCATGCGCCTGCGGAGCCCAGGCCGGGCTCGTTATCGTCAAGGATGGCCAGCCCAAGTCCGTCATCGTGGTGGCGGCGAAGCCAACCCCCACCGCCCGGCACGCCGCCGAGGAGCTCCAGCGCTTCGTCGAGCTGATGTCCGGGGCCAAGCTGCCGATCCAGCCGGACTCGGCCTCGCTCCCGGCCGGCGCGCCCATGCTGCTGGTCGGCCGGTCCACCTTCACGGCGGGGCTCAAGCTCCCCGCCGGCGAGGACCGCGAACGGACGCGCGAGGGCTTCGTGCTCCAGACACGCCGCAACGCCCTCGTACTGGCGGGCAATGAGGACGCCGAGTATCACGGCACGGAATACGCGGTATACGAACTGCTCAACAGACTGGGCTGCCGCTGGTATTTCCCCGGCGACTTCGGACAGGTTGTACCTCGGTCTCCGACCATCGAGGTCCCCGACCTGGACGTGTCTCAGAAGCCGTCGTTCGTCGTCCGCAACATCTGGGCGTCCGGCTGGGCTGACCGCGCGCCGGGCCTGGATGAATGGCTGCTGCGCAACAAGGGCACGCCGCGGGGCGGGTTCGCCTTCCCCGGCGACGGAACCATTCATCAGCTCGTGCCGCGCGCGAAGTACGGCAAGGACTTCCCCGACATCTATGCGATGAACAAGGACGGGCAGCGTCAGGACGATCGAACGCCCGCCCAGGACGTCATGCTCTGCACGACGCATCCCAAGGCCGTCGAACTGGCCGCCGCGTCCATCGTCGAGCACCTTCGCGCCCACCCCGAGGCCAACAGCTACGGCTTCTCCGCCCCCGACAACGCCGCGCTCTGCAGCTGCTCGAACTGCGTGGCGCGCATGCACGGCTTCTACCAGGACAGCGGCATCGGCGAATCCATCTCGGACCCGTACTTCAACTTCGTCAACAACCTCGCCTGGGAGGTCAACCGGACGTTCCCGGACAAGTACATCGTCACCCTCGCCTACGCCTCGCGCGTCGTCCCGCCCGAGGGCCTCGACCGCCCCTGGAACCCCAACATCATCGTCCAGCTCGCCCAGCTCCGCATCAGCGCCTTCCGCCCGATCGGCGCCACGAACGACTTCTCCGCGCTCCGGCAGCTCCGCACGCTCGCCGCGTGGTCGCGCGTATCGCCGAAGATGCTCGTCTACGACTACGATCCCCACGCCGACCTGTCGCGCATGCCGTTCTGGCGGAGCCGCTCGATCGCCAGCGACATGCGGCTCTACAAGCGCCACGGCGTCGTCGGCTTCACCACGGAGGGCAACAACACCTTCTTCCGCACCGGCCTGAACTACTACATGCGCGCCCGCTGCATGTGGGACGCCGAGTCGGATCCCGACGCCGTGCTGGAGGACTTCTACCAGCGCTTCTTCGGCCCGGCCGCCGAGCCGATGAAGGCCTTCTGCGAAGCGGTCGAGGCGATGCTCCTCGAATCGCCCGATCACCTCACCTGGCAGCCGATTGCCGTGGACTGGACGCCGACCTACCCGCCCGAGCGCGTGGCCGCGCTCGCACCGCTGCTCGACCGGGCCGAGTCCCTGGCCGATACCCCGGAGGTGAAGCAACGGCTCCAGCTCTACCGTATCCTGCATGCGTACATGACGGACTACCTTCGCGTTTGCTCCCTCGAGCGGGAGGGCCGCTACGGCGAGGCGCTGGCGGAGCTGGATCGACTGCCCCCCCTGATCGAGGCCGCGCAGGCGATCCAGCCGGGCCTGCTGCCGCCCGATCCAAAGTGGGTGCTGGCCGAGAGCAGCGGCATCGCCTATCTCAAGACGCGCCTCACCGTCCTGGCCGGCTGCGCCGGAGGTCCGACCAGCGTCCGGCTGGGCCGCGCGCCCGCAGCCGGGCAGTTCCGGGCAGATCCCGGAAACATCGGGCTGTTCGAGCAGTGGCAGCGTGACGACATCGCCGCCCAGCTGGAATGGAATCCCATCGAGCTCACGCGAGACTGGGGACTGAACGGGCATCGCGACGAGCAGGGCTATGCCTACGACGGCATCGGCTGGTACCGGATCCGCATGCGCATCTCCAAGCCATCCTCCGGCCGGGCCCAGCTCGTCGCGCCGCTCCTCTTTGCCGAGAAGGCTTGGGTCTGGGTCAACGGCCAGCTGGTGTGCTCGCCCTCGAGCCTGACCTCTGATCTCAAGGCCGGCCCCACCCCGGGCCGCGCGCTCTGGGTCAGCATCCGGGGCTACGTCTCCCTGGCCGTCGACATCCACGACCAGATCCGGCCAGACGCCGAGAACGCCCTCACCTTCCGGCTTCAAGGGTCGACGGAACGCGCCCAGCACCGCGGCCTCGCCGCCGTGCCGTTCGTCTGGGCACCCCAAGAGGCACTGCAAGGAGACGGACGATGAAGAAGCTCGAGGGAAAGACGGCTATCGTGACCGGGGGCACCAGCGGAATGGGCCGCGGCATTGCGGAGCTTTTTGCCTCCGAGGGCGCGGCCGTTGTCATCAGCGGCCGGGACCCCGACCGGGGGCGCGAGGTGGTGGACGCCATCACGGGGAGCGGAGGAAGCGCCGTATTCGTGCCCGGCGATATTGCCGCCGTGGGGACTAACCAGCGCCTGGTCGACACCGCGATTGCACGGTTCGGGGCTCTGCACCTCCTCGTGCCGAATGCCGGCATCCTCGGTGTCGGCAGCGTTGTGGATAGCCCCCTGGAGGTGTGGCAGCGAACCATCGACGTCAACCTCAACGCCGTCTACTACCTGATCAAGCTGGCCGCGCCGGCGCTGCTGCGGCAGGGCGGCAGCATCGTGGTCAACGGCTCGATCGCCGCCTACCGGGGCTTCCCCAATCACCCGGCCTACTGCGCGTCCAAGGGCGCACTGGTCCCGCTCGTCCGCCAGCTCGCCATCGACCTGGCGCCGACGGTCCGGATCAACATCCTGTGCCCGGGCCAGGTCGACACGCCGCTGCTCTGGGATTCGGCCAAGGCCTTTCCGAACCCGAAGACCGTCGTGGCGGAAGCCGCCGCCCGCATGCCGCTGAAGCGGCTGGGCACGCCTGAGGATGTCGCCAAGGCGGCGCTGTTCCTGGCCTGCGATGACTCCTCGTGGATCACCGGCACGGCGCTGACCATCGACGGCGGCATCACGACCGGCGTGTAGGGCACGCTCTACGACAGCGGGCAGGACTGGATCACGTCCAGGATCGTCCGGTTGTTCGCATCCAACCGGCGCACGACCTTCATCGTGCCGCGCCGGACGCACAGCGCCAGCCCCCGGGCCTGGAGCGGCGCCGGATCGAAGCCGGGCGGAAACAATCCGCTGTAGAACGTGAAAGGCACCAGCCGCGGGGCTCCGCCCGCGAGCGCTGTCTCGATTTCCTCGCGATGGTTGCGCATGACTCGTCCCCTGACGCTCGAATCGATCAGAAGAAGCGAGTCGACCAGCCGAAGAAGAGCTTCGGCCGCCCGTCCGGGTATCCGCCCACCGTCACATCCAGCGGATCCAGCAGCACGTAGGCCACGCGGCCCGCGAAGGAGGTCGGCTTGCGGGCCGCGATGCGCTGCTTCAGGTTGTAGCGCGCCTCGCCCAACAGGAACCCGCCCAGAGGCGTGACGATCAAGTCCGTGGCCGACGGCTGCTGGATGATGTTCTCCGGCACATACTCGTAGAAGGCCGAAAGCATCGCGCTATACCCGAACGACGCGGCTCGAGTCAGGCCCCGGTTGCGGGCGGTCAGGTAGTACTCGGAGCCTGCGATCGGATGCAGGACGTAGTCGTATTCGTAGGTGTCGTCATCCCAGACGGGGCCCTTCGAGAACCCGTCGGAGAAGGAGTGCCCGTCCTCCCCCCACTGGCCCGTAAAGGCGCCGACCAGCGCGAACTGCCCGGCGATAAGGCACGCCGTCATGGCGCCCAGCGAAATGCGCGCGCCGGGCGGAGGCGGCACATCCGCATCGGCCGCGGCCGCCCGCCGCCCCGCCGCCAGGACGGACACGGCCGCGACCAGCGCCAGCGTTCGGCGCATTCCGATCCAACCCATGCCGTTCATATCCCCTCACGCTCCTCAGGCCACCCGTGCCTCCTCAGCCCGGGCGCGCGCGGCACCCCTCCTCGACGAACGCCCGGACATCGGCCTCGGACGCGGGCAGCCTGGCGCACCGCGCCGGCAGCCCCGACAGCGCATCGAGCGTCGGATGGCGGGCCAGGTCGGCCCGCCCCGTCGCGTCCCGGATCGCATCGGCGAACTTCGCCGGGTGGGCGGTCGCCAGGCAGATCATGGGCTCGGCCGGATCGAGATGCTGCACGGCGACCTGCATGCCCACCGCCGTGTGCGGATCCAGCAGGTAGCCATGAGCCGCGTGCACGGACCGGATCGTCTCCAGGGTGCTCTTCGTGGTTCCCGCCCCCGCCGCAAACAGGGGGTCGACCGTCCCGCCCGACGGGCGCCCCAGGGAAAGCCGGCCGGTCGCCGCGAACGATTCCATCAGCCCGCGCAGCCGCGCGGCGTCGCCGCCCACGGCGTAATACAGATACCGCTCGAAGTTGCTCGCAACCTGGATGTCCATGGACGGGCTGATCGTCGGGTGAACCGCGCCGACACGGTACTCGCCGGTGTTGAAGAACCGGGAGAGGATGTCGTTCTCGTTCGTGGCCAGCACGAGCCGCCCGACGGGAAGGCCCATGCGCGCCGCCACGTAGCCGGCGAAGATGTCGCCGAAGTTCCCGGTGGGCACCGAGAACCGGACTCGCCGCGCGCCGGTCCGCTCCATCACGCGGAAGGCAGAGAAGAAGTAATAGACGACCTGGGCGAGCACCCGAGCCCAGTTGATCGAGTTCACGGCGCCCAGCGCAAGGCGGTCCTTGAAAGCCAGGTCGCCGAAGATCGACTTCATGATGCGCTGGCAGTCGTCGAACGTGCCCTCGACAGCGAGGTTGAACACGTTGGCGTCCGGCACGGTGGTCATCTGACGCTCCTGCAGGGGGCTGACCTTGCCCCGCGGGTGCATCACAAAGATCCGGATCCGATCGCGGCCGCGCACGCCGTGGATCGCCGCGCTGCCCGTGTCGCCGCTGGTCGCGGCCAGTATGTTCAGCTCCTTGCCGGTCCTCCGGAGGATATACTCAAACAGATTGCCCAGGAACTGCAGGGCCACGTCCTTGAATGAGAGAGTCGGCCCGTGGAACAGTTCGAGCACATGGACGGGGCCGACCGCCACGACCGGCGTCACCTCCGGATCCGCGAAGGCCCGATAGCTCCGCTGCACCAGTCCCCTCAGATCCGCCGCCGGCAAATCGGTGAACAGCCCCATCACCTCGCAGGCCAGTTCGGGATACGCCAGCTTGGACCAGCGGTCGAGCCGGTCCCGCACGTCGGGAATCTCCGCCGGCAGCAGCAAGCCGCCGTCGCGAGCGAGACCGGTCATCACGGCTTCCTGAAAGCCGACCGGCGCCATCCCGCCCCTGGTGCTGATGTACTTCATGGGCGGCAGAGCATAGCGACTTGGCCGGTGACGACGCAAGAACGGTAACCATGCCGGGGTCTGAGCGGCGCTCCATCCGCCCGCGCCTCAACCGGTCCCAAGCGCGGAGCGCACGGCCGAGGACAGCTCCGATATCCAGCGCTCCACGGCCTGCTCGGAACGGGCTTCGACGAGGATGCGGAGCTTCGGCTCGGTGCCCGAGTAGCGGATCATGATCCGCCCCTGATCGCCCAGATCGGCCCGGCCGTCGCGAAGCGCCACCTGCACCTCCGCCAAGCTCTCCAAGGGCGGCTTCTCGCGGACCGGGAGGCTCGCCACCCGGCGCGGGTACTCCGTCATGCAGTCGGCCAGCTGACTCAGCGACCGTCCGTGCTGCCGCATCATCCGCATCACCTGGAGCGCGGTCAGAATGCCGTCGCCCGTCGTGGCATAGTCCGCGAATATCACGTGCCCCGACTCCTCGCCACCCAGGGCGTAGCCGGACTCCAGCATCCGCTCGATGACATTGCGGTCGCCCACGTCCGTCGTTTCCACGCGAATGCCGTGGCGCTGCATCGCTTCGTGCAGCCCCAGATTGCTCATGGTCGTCGCCACCAGCGTGTCGCCCCGAAGCCGGCCGGCTGCCTTCAAGTCCAGGGCGCACATGGCCAGAATCCGGTCGCCCCCCAGCACCCGCCCGTCACCGTCGGTGAACACAACGCGGTCGGCATCACCGTCCAAGGCGACGCCCATGTCGGCCCCCCGCTCCCGGACGAGCGCGGCAACGGCCTCGGGATGCAACGCGCCGCACGCGTTGTTGATGTTGTAGCCGTCCGGCTCGGCGCTCGACTTGATCACGTGGGCGCCGAGTTCCTTGAAGATCCACGGGCCGATCTGGTAGGCCGCCCCGTTCGCGCAGTCCAGCACGACGGTCAGCCCCTCCAGGTCCGGATTGCCGGCGCTGCCCTTCACGAATTCAATGTACCGGCCGCGCGCGTCCTCGATCCGGTACGCCTTCCCCAAGTCCGCGCTGCGGATGTGGGCACTGCTCAGGTCGCCGGTAAGGATGTGCCGCTCGACAACGGCTTCCAGTTCGTCCGACAGCTTGTACCCGCTGCGATCGAACACCTTGATTCCATTGTCGTCGAACGGATTGTGCGAGGCCGTCAGCATGATGCCCGCGCATGCGCCCATGGACTTGGCCAGATGGGCGACGGCTGGCGTCGGGACCGGCCCCACGAGGAGCACGTCCATCCCCATCGACACAAGCCCGCTCGTCAGCGCGCTTTCCAGCATGTACCCGGACAGCCGGGTATCCTTGCCGATGACGACCCGCTTGCTCCCATGTCCCGTGGCGCCGAATGCGAGGGCGATGGCCTTGCCCGCCATCAGCGCGACCTCGGGCGTAATCGGGTAGCAGTTCGCCTGCCCGCGCATGCCATCCGTTCCGAAAAGTGCCGACATGATGCCTCCCGACCCGCTCGCGATCCGGACGGACGCAGTAAACACCCCGACCGAGCCGAACGCAAGCCTGCCGGTGCATTCCCGGGTCCCCGCGTCAGACAAGGATCCACGCCCACAGCTTCCGATGCACGGCGCGCGATGCGCATTTGCCATCACGCTTGCCGCGCGAAGGCGCTATCGTAGGACGCACCGGAACGAACCGGCCGCGTGACGAAGCCCACGCGAGGGGAGGATTCGAGTCGTATGACAAGCGCCGATGGACAGCCCCTGCCATTTCGTTGTCGCTCGTCCCGCCGTCGCCGGTGACGGACCGGATCGATCTCGATATCCGGGGCGCCGTCCGGAACCCGGGCCAGCACCTCGACTTCGCCGGGGCGTCCTCTGGCGGCTCGCGAGCGCCCTCAGCCGGTCGGACATCCGACCCCATGCATGCTCACTCTACGCCCGATAGCTTCCCCCGCGCGCTATCCCCTTCACTATCGACGACTTCGCCCGGAGCGCTGGCCGGTCTCGCCGCGCGGGCGTGCCGCCCCCGGCGAGACAGATACTCATGCTCGATGATGTGTTCACGCAGCACTTCGGCGGCGAGGCGGTGTCCATCCGCGGTCCAGTGGATATCGAGGGGAAGGAACGCGAGCTTCTTCCCGGACGGCCTCAACCTGAGTTCCTCAGCGCGAAAACGTGCAGTTGGATCGATGCAGTCGATGGCGCCCTCGCGGCAGAGCCACACGGCCCGGCGAGTGACTTCATCACGGACATGGTCAGGCACGATCATGACAAGGAACCCGGCCCCGGCCGACTCGGCTTCAGCCCTGAGTCTCGAGAGCAGGGCCGATGTCATGAGCCATCCGGCCGCCCGCTCTTGGTCTGTCGCCTTGCTCCAGTCCGAGAGGCGGATGTAGTCGGGGACGGGCGGCGTGGCGGCGGGGGGCGAAGCCGCTGCACTCCGTGGAAGCGCGACTCCGGCCCATGCCAGCAGGCGTGCCACCCGCTCGCTCTTCACCCATACGTCCCGGACGCTGCGGCACAAGCAGGATGAATCATTCAGCCACCGCGCGAAAGCCTCGCCAAGAGGCCGCGAACCGGCCGGTGAAGCAGAGGCCGAGACTGCACTTCCCGCCGCCGGCGGGAGTGGACGGGGCACGGGGACATTCGTCAGCTTGAGCGTCCCGCGGTCCAAACGGAACAACGGCTTGTAGCCTCGCCAGTATCTGTCCGTCGTGTTGAACAGAACGTCGTTGGAGCAGAAGAGCAGGACAACCAAGTCGGGCTCGTACTTGACTCCTTCCGTGGTGAACCAGAGCAGTTCCTGATCCGTGCTGTAGCCGCCCGTTCCGGCGTTGATGACCTGCACGGACCCCGTGTGTGCTTCGTTCAAGCGGCGCTTGAGCACCTCGGAGAACTGATCGTCGGCATCCACGGTGTACCCCTCCGCGAATGAATCGCCCAGAACGACGATCCGGAATTCGTCCGGCGGCTTCGCGTAGGGGTACTCAGGGCCGCGAATACCCCTTGAGTTCATGGTTTCACGGATCCGGTAGACCCGCTCGGGACCCACGTGGATGCCGGAGTAGCTGGGCTTCTTCTGCCATCCCAGAACCGGGTGGTACTCACAGAACAGCTGGTGGTGACGGGCCGTACTCCCTTCACTCCGGATGGCGCGCAGAGCCATCTCGGCGACGGCGAGCGAGAGCAGTGAAGAGAAGAGCAGGAGAGCGAGCCTGGCTGTCTTGGGGTGGTCCCGCAGAAGACTCAGCAGCTGCGGGATGGTCACCTTCCACGGCATCGGCTTGTTCCGCTCCGACGTTCACATTTCCGCCACGCCAGGATCGACGGGGCGCGCGCTCCGCCTGCCCGACTGGTGGGAGCGTATGACTCCGCAGGGCCCGCGTCAACGGTGCCGCCCCTCTGGGGCCGCTCCGGTCCATGGTCCGAAGCGCACCGGATTGACCCCCGCGCAGCCGTTGACTATAAGAACACGTCGATTGCCGGGCCGCGGTGCGTTGCGCACGGCAGCCGGCCGCAACCCGGCTGCACGTCTTGAAGGAGACCGGCACCATGCTGAGCCAGCGATACAGCCGCGCCGACATTGACCGCGCCCTCCTGCCCCACGGCCGGTGGCACCCCCTCCCCGACGCTTCCGAGCGCAGAGCCTGGGCCGCCCTGCCGGCCGCCCTGCGCCGCGCCCTCGTCGCCCGCGGCCGGAAGTCCGCCGCCGCGCCCTGGCCGGCCATCCCGGCCACGCTCTACCTGGACTTCGCCCGCACCGGCAACCGCACCCGCGGGCAGGCTCCGTATATGCAGCGGCGCCAGCTCCTGACGCACATGGTGCTGGCCGAGTGCGTCGAAGGGCGCGGCCGGCTGGCGGACCCGATTGCCGACGCGGCCTGGTCTCTGTGCGAGGAATCCGCGTGGTGCATTCCGGCCCATCAGTACCTGCAACCCTCCGGCCCGGGGCTCGCCGCGCCCGGCGAGTCTGCCGTCGATCTGTTCGCCGGCGAAACGGCGGCCCTGCTCGCGTGGACGCTCTACCTCCTGGCGCCCGCGCTGGACTCCGTCTCGCCGCAGATCGCAAAGCGCATCCGGCACGAGATCCGCGCGCGGATCCTGTCCCCCTGCATGGAGCGAGACGACTTCTGGTGGATGGGGCTCGGCGGCGCCCGGCGCGTCAACAACTGGAACCCCTGGGTCAACTCCAACTGGCTCGCATCCGTGCTGATCGTCGAGCCGGACCACCGGCGCCGCGTCGATGCCGTCGTCCGCAGCATGCGGAGCATCGATGTATTCATCGACCACTACCCGGCCGACGGCGGCTGTGACGAGGGGCCGTCCTACTGGACCCGCGCCGGCGCCTCGCTCTTCGACTACCTCGACCTCATCCACTCCGCCACGGCCGGCGCCATCGATCTCTTCCGCGAGCCGCTGATCCGCGAGATCGGCCGCTTCATCCACCGCGCGCACATCGCGGACCGCTGGTTCATCAACTTCGCCGATGCGCCGGCCGCCATGGGGCCGCCGGCCGGGCTCGTCCTGCGTTACGGTCAGCGCATCCGCGATCGGGATATGCAGGCGTTCGCCGGCGCGTTCAGGCCGCCGGCCGGCACGCCGCCCGCCGAGTCGCTGCCCCGCGCGCTGCCCGACCTGTTCATCCCGCCGCGAGCGTGGCGCGCCGCCGGCCATCGCTCCCCCCTGCTCCGCGACGTCTGGCTGCCGGACACCCAGGTCATGGTCGCGCGGTCGCACGCCGGGTCGCCCCGCGGGCTGACGCTCGCCGCCAAGGGGGGGCACAACGCCGAAAGCCACAACCACAACGATGTCGGCCACTTCATCGTCTCCGCCGACGGCCGGCCCGTCCTCATCGATGTGGGCGTCGAGGCCTACACGCGCAAGACGTTCAGCGCCGAGCGCTACTCGATCTGGACGATGCAGTCCCAGTACCACAACCTGCCGACGATCGGCGGCGTCATGCAGAGCCCCGGCGCCGCGTTCAAGGCGCGCGATATACGCTACTCGGCCGGCGCCGGCGACGCGACGCTCGAGATGGACATCGCCGACGCCTATCCCCCCGCGGCCCGTCTGCGCTCGTGGCGGCGACGCTTCGCATTTCGCCGCGGCGGCGATCTGACCGTGGAGGACCGCTACGAGGCCGAGGCGACGCCGGAATCGCTCACAATCTCGCTCATGACCCCGTGCGCCGTCCGAATCAGCGGCGGCACGATCCGGCTCGGCTCCCGCACGCTCCCTGGCGGCCGGCCCGCCGGCTCGGCCACGGTGCAGTTCGACCCGACCGCGCTCCGCGCCCGCGTCGAGCGAATCCGCCTCGCCGACGAGCGCCTCCAGGCGATCTGGGGCGCCGAGGTGTTCCGCATCGTTCTGGCCGCGCGGCGGCCGGGCACAGCCGGGTCATTCGCGCTCCGCGTAAAGAGCGCGAGCGCCAGGCGCTGAGCGTCCATGCCGACCGGCCCGAGCATCATCAACCTCGCGGACAAGGAGTGCCGCCAGATGAACAGACAGACGCTCGCCGCCGTCTTCCCGCATGGATCCCATCTGCGCCGCAAGCCCATGCCGCCCATGGCGGGGATGACTCGCCCACCCGGCCGCGTGAGCGAGTGCGGACTCTGCGCGCGGCACGCACGCGAGCGATCTGCTCCGCGCGCCGGCCGCCCCGGGGAAGCGCGACGGCTTCAGCGTGCAGGCGGACCTCCGGGGCTGTAGTCGGCGAAGGTCGAGAGCGACTCCATGGCCCGCTGAGCGCCGCCGGCCGCGCCCGGCATGCCGTCCGGTCGGTCTTCTTCTGGTCTCCTTCTTGGCATCCGGCAAAAAAGCGGCTATATGGAGCGGGACGGAATCGATGGCTCGACAGAAAGGACCAGTCATGAAGCGTTCGACCTCATCCAAGCGCGGCAAGCCGATCCGGGTCGGCGTCATCGGCGTGGGCCGCGGCCAGAGCTTTGCATCCGGCGCGACGGACCTGGTCGGCATGAAACTGGTCGCCCTCTGCGACACGTGGAAGGACCGGCTGACCTCGGTCGGCAAGCGCTACGGCGTGGCGACGTACACGGACTACGACCGGTTCCTCGAGCACGACATGGACGCCGTGGTGCTGGCCAACTACTTCCACCAGCACGCTCCGTTCGCCATCAAGGCGCTCCAGGCCGGCAAGCACGTCATGAGTGAAACCGCGGCCAACACGACCCTGGCCGAAGGCGTGGCGCTCTGCCGCGAAGTCGAGCGCACCGGCCTCACCTACATGTTCGCCGAGAACTACCCGTTCACGGTGTTCAACATGGAGATGCGGCGGCTCTATCGGGCCGGGGAAATCGGCGAGGTGACCTACGCCGAGGGCGAGTACAACCACCCCATGAACCCGCACGACCGCATGGCGATCTCGCCGGGCTCGAAGCACTGGCGGCTGTGGCTCCCCTCCACCTACTACTGCACCCACGCGCTCGCGCCCCTCATGTATATCACGGACACGCGGCCCGTGAAGGTGAACGGGCTCTCGATCGCCTGCCGCGAAATCGACGAGCTGACCAGCCGGCACGGGGACCCCGGCTCCGTCATCCTCTGCCGCATGGACAACGGCGCGGTGTTCCGGATCTTCGGCCTGATCATGCCTGGCCACAGCAACTGGTACCGCGTGCACGGCGCCCGCGGCGCGATGGAGATCACCCGCGGCCCCGGCTACTTCGGGCCGGGGCTCCTACGCGTGTGGCGCGAGGAGTGGGATCGCAAGCCGGGCCAGGATCTCGAGCGCGTGTACCAGCCGGAGTGGCCCGAGCACGGCGACCTGGCGCGCCGGGCCGGCCACGGCGGCGGCGACTTCTGGACAAACTTCCACTTCGCCGAGGCGATCCGCACCGGCCGCCCGCCGTTCCTCGACGTCTACCGCGGCGTGGCCATGTCCTCCGTCGGCATCCTGGCCTGGAAGAGCGCCCTCCAGGACGGCGCGCCGCTCGACGTGCCCGACTTCCGCAAGGAGTCCGCTCGGAAGCGCTACGAGAACGACCGGTGGTCCCCCTGGCCCGACGGAACCGGGGACGGGACCGCGCCGGCCACCATCCTCGGAACCATCACGCCCACCGCCAAAGCCAAGGCGTTCACCCGCAAGGTGTGGCGCGAGGTGGGATATCGGGGAACGTGACCGACCCGGGCGGTGGGCTCGCCGCATGCGGCCCGGAACACGCGCGTCAGGCAGCGTGAAATCCCGTTTCCGCCTTGCCGATATCGCCCAACGCCGATACAGTTTCCGCCTAAACCTTCGCGTAGCGAACAATTCACGAGGCGAAGGATCGCCACCGGAGAACGGCGCCATGTCCGAGTCCTTGAGCGAGTTTGTCGACCGGCTCCACGAGCTGATGCAGGCCGTCATGCGCGGAATGCTGAGCTCCGAGCGCAACGCGCTGACCCGCGGCGTCATTTCAGTGCCCCAGTTCTGGGCCCTCACGCACGTCCATGACCACCCCGGCTGCTCGATGCACGCGCTCGCCAGGGCCCTCGACCTGCGGCTCTCCTCCGCGACCGGGCTCGCGGACCGGCTGGTGCGGATGGACCTCGTGCGTCGCGAGCGCGCCACGCGGGACCGCCGCGTCGTTCAGGTGAACCTGACGGCCGCCGGTCGGCGCCTGCTCCGGCAGATCCACCAGCAGAAGCGGGAGTGCGCGAGCCGCATCTTCGCTCCGCTGACCGAGGCCGAGCGTCGCGACTATATCCGGATTCTGAGAAAGGTCGTGGACGCCCAGGCCGCCGAGCGGGGGCGCGTGTCGTGACGGCCGCCCGGAGCCGAGACGCGCGGGTCGCCGCGATGCTCGCGGGCATGCTGACGGCCGCCACCCTCGCGGGCGCGGCGGACACGAATGCGCCCCGCTACACGCTGGAGGACTGCATCCGGATCGGCCTCGAGCGGGCCACCGCCGTCGGCAACGCCCGGCGCGACGAGGAGATCGCGGACGCGCGGATCCGGCAAGTGCGCGCCGGCGTCTATCCCCAGGTCGGCACCCGGGCGGGCTACACCCGGCTGGACGCGGTGCCGGTCATGGACACCGGCACCGAGACCATACCGATGGGCCGGGAGGACACCTACTCCGCCTCGGCCGGCCTCGACCAGCTGCTGTTCTCCGGGGGCAAGGTCACGGCGGCCCTCCGCGCCGCCCGTCTGTACCGGAGCTTCGCCCTCGAGGGCACGTCGCGGATCAAGGCCGGGCTCGCACGCGACATCACGGTCGGATTCCGCGACCTGCTGCTGCTGCGCCACGCGGCCGACGTGACCGAGGATTCGGTGCGCCAGCTCGAGGACTTCGTCCGGCAGACCGAGACAAAGTACCGCAGCCAGACGGTGTCGGAGTTCGAGCTGCTGAGCGCCCGGGTCCGCCTGGCGAACGAACGCCCCCGGCAGATTCGCGCGCGCAACGCCCTCTCGGTGGCG
>CAYSLU010000095.1:18434-20909 GCA_964431965.1 uncultured Verrucomicrobiota bacterium | reverse complement strand
GGCGAGACATGTTCAGCTGGGCCGCAATCTCCTGGTTCTGAACTCCATCGGCGGCGAGGCAGACCAATCGCGACCGCTGAACCAATCGCAGTGGCAGGCTGCGCGCCGTCGCCCAGCCGTCCAACGTAGCCCGTTCTTCCGAAGACAGGACAATCGCGGGTGCGATTCTCATGGAAGCGAAGCATACGATACTCGCGCCTTATGTAAAGGTATTTCTGACGCACTACACTAGCGCTTCTCGACGTGTCCGTCCAGGCAGACGCACTGCCCCTGCGCCGTGTGGTTGGTTGCCAGCTGCGCCGGCAGGAACCAGCTGTCCCACTGATTGGCGGAAGCATTGGCTCCGATTAGCCCGCTCACGCTGAGCTGCTCATCGCCCAGGAGGATGTTGGTGGCCGCCATGGAAACGCCGTACATGTTGTGGTAGTTCAGGTTCCCGTTCATCGAGTATCCTCGGACCGGGTCCTCCTGTCCGCAGACCTCCTTGAGGGCGAAAGTCGGGCACAGGAACACGCCCATCGAGTTCCCGGGCGAGTACGAGGGCGTGTATACGCCCCCCATCTGCTTGAAGACCTGTCCCTGCGCAACGCTCAGACGGCCGGCGACGCCGGACCAGAAATAGTAGACCGTGGTGGGGGTAGGGTCAGCGGCTTGATTGACGGGCGAAGGCAGCGACGTTCCGGCGGAGTTCAGCCCAGCAACCCACCCGTGGTACAAGTGCCAAAGCTGGTCGGTATGCTTCGCATAGAACGTCCGCGCGTACGGCAGGCGGTTGTCATGGTCGGTGGCAAAATCGATGAACGTCACATGGAGCTGATGAAGATTGTTCGCACAGGCGGCCTCCCGCCCCTTCTCCCGCGCACGGTTGAACGCCGGGAAGAGCAAGGCGCCCAGAATGGCGATGACCCCAATCACCACCAGCAACTCGATGATGCTGAACCCCTTTTTCATGCTTTCAGACTACTCCTCCAGAATCTTGAACAGGCGAACGAAGGCCGGGTTGATCTTCTGACCGACTGATACGCTGACGGGGTACGGATCGCGCCATACCTCGGCGATGGCTCGTTCGGCCGCACGGACCGTGGTGCGCTTGATTCCGGTCTGCAGAAAGACATCCTCGGTGACTTCCGCCGCCACGATGACCAGGAAATAGTTCTGCCGGGGATGGAACAGGCCCGCCGAGTTGCGAACAAACGACTCCTTCTGGAACGGGGAAGCGGTGGCGCCGTACAGGCTCATCACCGTGGCGGCATGCCCCAGATCCGAACGGTTGGTGAACGAGCCCGACAGCTTGATCATCTCCGTCGCGAGCGCCGTCGCGCTCGGAGCCCCTCCCCCGCCTCCGACGAGCGGAGTGCCCGGGGCCCCGGGATACTCGTCCACCGGCATCCCCTGGAACACAGCCTTCAGGACATCCAGCGATCGCGTGTTCGGGTTGACCAACCCGCGCAGAACCGAGTTCGTGTCGAGGTAGAAATGATCGAGCACCGGATCCAGGGGGGTGACCCCGCGATCCACCAGACGGATCGTGCTCCACATGCTTTCCAGCAAAGAACTGCCGCGAAGGACATACGACAGTTCGCCGACGGTTCGAAGCGGCTCGTCCGCCACGTACATCTCCGTCGCTCCGTCAATCTCGTCACCCCAGTCCGCAAACCAGTCCAACGTCGCTGCGTTTGTCGCATTAAGGCTGCCCGGTCTGTTCGGCGCGTACCTCAGCCACTGGAACAGAACGGGATTGTTCGGGTCCCAGTTGAAACGAGGATCGACACATTCCCAGCCGTCGGCCAGACCGCATGGCTGAGGAGAGGAGGGAGCCGGAGGCGCTTGGACCACAGTCGCCGGCGTCTGGACTTGGAAATACTGAGCCGGCACAAATGGGAAGGGCGCCGAATCGACGACGGTTCCGCCCTGCAAGACCTGAGCGCCGACGCGGACCGTGAACTGTACGGTCCGACCGACCATGTTCGATGCCGGCGGGCTCTCGCACGAGATCTCGACCGCCTTGTGCATCTTCACATACAGGGGATCGCCGGCCACATACTCCGAATCCACCGGGCCTGGCGGCACAACGGGGATCAGTGCCGCCGGCGTACCCGCCGACGGGGTGATGGTGATGTCGTAGTTGATCTCGAACGCATTGGGGCTCGGCTTCACGAAGGGGTAGGCCCATTCGATCGATACCAGAAGGACAGAGCGGACCATCCCGGCGGCGTGAACGAGGGTGTTCGACACAGAGATCTCGTTGATCATCGGCACAGATTCGGTCGTCGGAGAGCCCAGGTCGCGCGGAATACAGTCCGCATCGACATAGTCGAGCAGGTTGGTGAAGATCTCCTCCGCATCATCCGACGAAACGCCGAGGCACTGAACAAAGCCGTCGACGATTTCCGTTTCGTTGGAGAGAAGGGATTCTTCATTGCCGCCGACATTGGCTTCCGGCGCATGGACCGTGCCGTCCGCCATGCTGAGGTA
>CAYSLU010000095.1:0-18334 GCA_964431965.1 uncultured Verrucomicrobiota bacterium | reverse complement strand
GCCCCGACCCAGATCGCTGTCGATGGCCGGGTCACGCCGGCCGGCACAGATACCGGGAACGAGTTCCAGTCCGGGTAGACCAGCGACCGGCTGGTGAGGTCCGCGTCCGCTTCGCTGATCGCGCGGTGCAGCCCGGCATTCAGCAAGTTACGCACGCGCATGTCGTTCTTGAAATGCCCCGCGGCCATGCGCTCCGTGCGCATGAATACGGAGAACGCCACGCCAAGCAGCATCATGAGGGACAGCATGCCGAGCACGATCACGAGCGCGATGCCGCGCCGCGACGATCCGAGCCCACCGGGTATCTGCATGGTCTTGTGCCCCTGATCTGTGCGTTTGTGCGGCTTCAGCCGGACGGCAGCGTTCGCCGTCTTCACTCGAACCGGCGTCCGTTCGCATTCTCCAGGAAGGCCCGGGTCCGATACACGTAGTTCGATGTCAGGCCCCGGTCAATCTCCTCCTGCCGTGCCACCTGGACCTCAACATCCACGAACTTCGGAAGCCCGCCGCCGGAGTACGAGGGGTAGAAGTGGAGTCCTGTGACATGCTCGGCCGCATCCTCGTTGGCCGAAGCGGTCTCCCTCGGCGAACCGGCCCACGTCATCGCCGCATAGGACGAAGCATTGGGCCAATAGCGTGACGAGCGCCTGAGAACCGGCACGCTCGGACTCACCGTCGAGTCCGTATCCTGCCAGTACTCCACCCAGCGGAGGGCGCGGGCGGTGCTCGATGGCGTCCCATTGAGCGTGATGAACCGGATCTTGGTGGCCCCCCACGCCAGGTTGGTGATGTAGCTGGACTCATAGGTCCGCTGCGTCAGGAGCTGCCCGTCGTCCACCGCTTGCGATATCTCCTGGGCCATCAGGTCCACCACCGCGCGCCCGGTGAGGTTCAACTCGGCCTTCCGGCTCCCGCTGTCCCACGCCACGGTACTCTGGTCGAAGATCCGGCCGCAAATAACCACGATAACGCCCAGGATAACCATCGACACCAGCAGTTCGAGCAGCGTGAAGCCGCTTCGACTCGTCCGCTCCCTGTTTTCGAACATGCGCATGGCACGGCTGCCCGTTGGACGGGCTACATCCCCTGAAAATAGACCTCGGTGTAGAACCGCTCTTCGTTCTTGAACGTCCCATAGTGCCCCGGGCACACGTGCAGAACGATCCCCTTCAACCGCGGCGTGGTCGTATCAACGACATCCAGCTTGTACCGGATCCAGCTCTCGGAGGAACTCGGGAATCGCACGACATCGTTCGAGGACAGCCCGGTGTACTTCACCCTCGGCTCGCCCCCCGGCGGAAGCGAGGTGACGGCCTTCACGAACTTGTTGTTCGCCTTCGGCGCCGCATCCGTCCACACCGACCACACCGAGATCGTCGCGGCATTCGCCTGCGCCATGGCGAGCACGCTCTCCGCAAAAAGTGAAGTCCGGGTATCGCCTTCCGCGCTCTCGCTCGCGCGCAGCCCAAACGGGAAAAGCCCGAAGATGGACAGCAACCCCAGCGCGACAACGAGGATGGCCAGACAGACCTCAACCAAGCTGAACCCGCCAACCCGGTCTCGTCGTTCCTCGTTCATCGTCGTTCCACGCTACATGGACAGCTCGGTCCGCATCTGGCCAGTCAAGCCGTATATCTTCAGGATGTTCGTCTGCGTGCCGCTGACCTCGCCTATGATCACAAATGCATTCGACGCCGACCCCGATCCGCCGGTCGGCCGGAACTCCAGTGAGGACGAGGCCGTGTAACCGAAGGCCCTGCGGGCAAACTCCAACCCCAGGGAGAGGTGGTTGGTCTCGCTGATGGTACCCGTGTCGTTGGACAGCCAGAAATCGCGCCCGTTGCCACCCGTGTCCCTGATCGCAAAGTGGACGGTCACCTTCTCGCGCTTCGTCACGGCGCTCTGCCGGGCCAGCGCGATCGTCGTCCTCAGCGACGACATGCCGCTGCGCATCTCCGCGCCCCGCCGCATGCCCACGATCGAAACCACCGCAGAGGACATGATGATGATCATGATGGCCAGAACCGTGATCAGCTCCAGCAACGTGAAGCCCCCTCGCGCCAACCCGCCGCGCCGCCGCGCCGCGGCCGCCGGGCGTGTGACGCCGTGTCTCGTGAAGCCGATTCCCATCATGTCCGTCCTTGCCGCAGGCAGATCCGCCTATCTCCGAACGGCCGCCGACATGTTCGTCGATACGACCGTCACAAAATCCTGCATGACATCAATCGTTACGTTGTACGGCCCGCCGAAGGGGTCGATCACTTCGTCGAGCTTGTCCCAGAAGGGCATGCGCCGGGGGTTGTTGTCGGCCACGAGCCGGAAGATGAGCTCATTCTTCAGCGCCGCGGGACTGTTCGTCCACGACTTTCCCCTGCTCGGATCCTGAAGCGGCCACTCGCCGTATTCGTGGTGGTAGGCGCGGATCGCGTTGGCCAGCGTCTCCGCGGTGTTGTTCATGTCCAGCACCTTCGCCTTGTAGCGCGCGCGATTCACCGCCGGGAGGAGGAATCCAGCCAGAACGGCGATGATCACAACGACCACGATCATTTCGATCAGCGTGAATCCGCCGATCTGCCGGTCGCCCCTCTTGCGGATGTGCTGTCGTCTGCTCATGGAACTGCCTGCCTAAGCCCGGCCTCAAGGATCACTGCCAACTCGTGATGTCATCCGCAGTTGTGCCCGCCGTTGTCGTGGAAAGCCCGTCTTCGCCGGCCGACCACACGGCCACGTTGCGCGACACGGATCCATGGGCCGTCCCCGTGTCGATCTTGTTGGCATAGCTTCCATCGAGCCGCACGAAGTAGACGCGCCCCCACGGGTCCACCATCTTGTCTCCGGAGTCAATCACATCCCGCTCGAACTCCATGTACATGATCCCGCGATCGTTCGCGTTGCCCATCGCGGTCTTGTCCCCCTTCAACACGGCCACTGCGGCGCTATCCATCTCGGTGACCGTCTTCACCGATCCCTTCCAGGTGCGGTAGTCGTTCAGGTACGAGTTCCACGATCGCGCCAACTCGCGCACTTCGACGTTCGCCCGCTGCTTCCGCGCCGCCAGCCGGGCCTTCTGGTAAACGGGCAGCAGAATGGCGGCCAGAACGCCGATGATGGCAATGACCACGAGCAACTCAATCAACGTGAATGCCTGCCGGGATCTCATAGGGATTCTTCCATGACCGAATTCATTCATCCGAACTCACGCCCAGATCGTCTTCGGGAACGTTCCGGGAAGCGTTGGGCCCCCTCGAGAAGATCCAGAACGACTGGTAGTCGTTGCTGGGATGCGATTCGTACACGTACGGCCGGCCCCACGGGTCGTGCCACGTCCGGTAGTTGTTGGTCCAATACATCCACCCGGCCCCGGGGTTGTTCATGCAGAACTGGTTGCTTGGCCCTACGCCCCCCCCCTCCCGCTTGATCAGATCCGCAACGTAGGGCGCCCACAGCTCGTAGCCTTCGATATCGTCGTTTCCGATGTAGTACACCAGCCCCGTGCTGTACCCGATATTGCGAGGCGCTCCCCAGGGAACATTGCCCATGTACACATACGCCATGGTGTCCGGGTAGCGATCCCCCGTCATCGGGTCGAACCCCACCTGGTTCGACCAGACGGGAGGAAAGATCCCGTACTTCGCGTGAAACTCGACGATCGCATGCTTGATCTGCTGCATCTCCGCCATCGCCCGGGCCCGGCCGACCTTCTGATTCACGAAGGCGGTTCCCCGGATGATGATCCCGGCCAGGATCGCGATGATGACGACCACGACCAGCAACTCGATGAGCGTGAACCCCCAGTCCCGGAACAACCGGGCGGCTGAATGGCGCCGATGCAACGTCTTCATCTTCTCGTCCTCCACCGAAATTCTATCACATGCCCGCCCCACGGGACAGAAGCCGCGAGCCGACGGCACGCTCCGTCCGTCCCGTCAGGCGATCTTGTTGATGATCTGCACCAGCGGCAGGAACATCGCGATCACGATCGTTCCGACGATCACGGCCAGGAAAATGATCATGATCGGCTCGATGATGGACGTCAGCGCCTCGACCGCCGTGTCCACCTCGTCGTCATACGTGTCCGCGATCTTCATCAGCATGTCCGGCAGCGCGCCGGTCTCCTCGCCCACCTGCACCATGCTGACCACCATCCCCGGGAACACGCCCGACGCCTCCATCGGCATCACCATCGACTCGCCTTCCTTGACGCTGTCGTGGATCTGCGTGACCGCCTTGGCGATGACCTCGTTGCCGGCGATCTCGCGGACGATGTTGAGCGCCTGCAGGATCGGCACGCCGCCCGTCATCAGCGTGCCCAGCGTGCGCGTGAAGTTGGCGATGGAGGTCCGCCGCACCAGCCCGCCGAATACCGGCGCGCGGAGCTTCAGCCGATCGACCACCACGCCGCCCAGCGCGCTCTTGCGGAACAGCCGGAGCGCAAACCAGAGCGCCGCGATGCCGCCGAGCACCCAGCCGCCCTTGTGCGCCATCGCGTTGCTGGCGCCGATCACGAACTGGGTCAGCGCCGGCAGCTTCTCGCCTTCCAGCAACTCGGTGAAGATCTCCTCGAACTTCGGGATGACGAAGATCAGCAGGAAGGACAGGATCGCCATGGCCATCACGAGCACGACGACGGGGTACACCATCGCGCCTTTGACCTTGTTGCGCAGCCGCTGCGCCTTCTCCATGAACTCGGCCAGCCGGGTCAGCACCGTCTCCAGCGCGCCGCCCGCCTCGCCGGCCTTGATCATGTTCACGAAGAACTTGTCGAACACCTTGGGATGCTGGCCGATCGCCTCGGCAAACGTGCTGCCGCCCTCGACGGACTCCGCCATCGCCGAAATCGCATCACGCAGGGCCGGCAGCTTCTCCTGCTTCTGCAGGATGCGCAGCCCGCGCAGCAGCGGCAGTCCTGCGTCGCTGAGCGTGGCGAGCTGGCGCGTAAAGACCACCAGGTTCTTGAGCTTCACCCGGGCCGCCATGAACTTGGGCATCCGAAGCTCCGAGCTGAGCCCGCCCTTGGCCGTCTGGGCCGCGCCCCTCCGGGGACCTCCAGGCTTGCCCGGCGCCGCCTTGGCTCCTATCTCGGACACGTTGGTCGGGAACAGCCCCTTCTCCCGCACCATGGCTATGGCGCGTGCCTGGCTGTCGGCCTCGATCACGTCCTGGGTCTCGCGGCCCTTGGCATCCATCGCGGTGAACTTGAATTTCGGCACAGACAGCCTCCCGGTTCAAACACCCCGCCCGCGTCCGAGGTTCTCCGGAACTCCATCCCGGCCACCGGGATAGACGAGCGAGCTAAGGTCTGGGACTAGAAAAAAACTATAGGTCCATCGGCCTTCGGACACAACCCCTTTCGCGCCGCCAAGAAGTCTTTGACTTCAGCTCGCGCGCCACCTAAAGTACGGGCCGTTTTATTTCGAGACACGGGAGACGATCATGGGCCAGCATTCCAGCCTGAAGTCGGTCAACAAGATCAAAGCGAAGCGCAACGTTCTGAAGCGCTTCGAGCGCATCGACCTGCTCAAGTCCCGCGGCCGCTGGAAAGACGGCGATCGCGGACTCGGCCTGCCGAAGACCAAGCCCGCGGACTGAGCCGCGCCGGCTCACCCCGCGACGTCGAAGTCGCACACCAGCGGCAGGTGGTCGGACAGGCGCACGCTCGGAATCCCGAAGCCGGTGATTCGGATCTCCGGGCTGCACAGGATGAAGTCGAGTTCCCTCCGCGGCCTGCGGCTGGGATAGGTGGGCATCCGCTCCGGGTTGGCGCTCCGCAGGTTCGCCGCTTCAAGAAACCCGCGCGTCTCGCGCTCCCCCCAGAAGGCGTTGAAATCGCCGGCTACGATCTTCGGCTTCCCGACGGCATTCACCATCTCGCTCAGGTCGCGCAGCTGCTCGCGCCGGTGCCGAAACCGCAGCGACAGGTGAACGAGAAACACGGTCAGGTTGTCCAGCTCCAGCTCGATGACCAGCCGCTTGACGCCCTGGTCGAAATAGTGAAACCGCTCGTTCTTGATCGCGTCGCTCGACAGGAACGCGTTCACCTGCTTGTTCATCACGGGCATGGACTGGGCGAATGAGTACTCGTGGTACTTCGACTCGTACGAGTGGTAGTGCCCCAGCGCGTTTGCCAGCACCTCCACCTGGTTGAGGCGCTCGGAGCGGAAGGATCCGCTGTCCACCTCCACCAGGCCCGCGATGTCGGGGTTCAGGTCCCGGATAAAGTCCACTACCCGGTCCAGGTGCTTCGTGGTGCGCTTCAGGTAGCCGCTCCACGGGAACGGCAGGTGGAACCGGGTGCCGACCCCGGTGCAGTAGCGCAGGTTGTAGAGGAGAAAACGCATTCGGTTTCGCGCGGCGGGTCGCGCCTGGCCCGCTAGTGCTTGAAGCAGCGCTGCCCCGTAAAGACCATAGCCACGTTGGCCTCGTTACAGGCCTCGATGACCTCGAAGTCCCGGTCGGACCCGCCGGGCTGAACCACGGCCGACACGCCCTCGCGAATCCCGACGTCCACTCCGTCGCGGAACGGGAAGAACGCGTCCGACACCATGCAGCTCCCCGTCAGGTCGCCCTTTCGGGCCGCAACCTCCTCGTCAAGCTCCGCCCGCTTCGCGGAGTCCTCAAGGGTGTTGTACGGAACGCCCAGCCGCTCCCAGCACAGCCGGTCCGCGAGGTTCCGGTAGGCCTTGTCCCGCGCGTACTGGGCCATGCCCACGCGGTCCTGGCCGCCCGCGCCGATGCTGATCGTCACGCCGTCCTTCACGTACAGGACCGAGTTGCTCGTCACCCCCGTCTCCACGAGCCACCCGAACAGCAGGTCGTCGGCCTCGCGGGCGCCCGGGATCCGGTTGATCCGATATTCCCGCCCCTTGTGCGACGCGACCGCCGGCAGGAAGTCCGCCTTCGAGCGGGTCTGGGGGACAAACGACCACTGCGCGATCATGCCGCCGTCCATCAGCGACTTGAGATCGACCACGGTCTGCCCCGCGTACTGCTGGAGGCGAGCCATGTTCGCCACCTTCATCACGCGCAGGTTCTTCTTCCGGGCAAACACGTCCATCACGCCCGGCGCAAACTCGGGCGCGGCCACGACCTCGGCGTAGTGCTCCGCAATCGCCGCCGCCGTCTCGATGTCGACTTCGCGGTTGAGCGCGATCGCCCCGCCGAACGCGGCCACCCGGTCGGCCATGTGCGCCCGGGCATAGGCGCCGGCCAGCGTCCCCGCGCGCGCCACGCCGCACGGGTTGTTGTGCTTGATGATCACGGCGCACGGCGCGTCCGTGATGTAGCGCAGGATGTTGAGCGCGCTGTCGACGTCGGTGATGTTCGTCTTGCCCGGGTGCTTGCCGGACTGAAGCAGCTCCATGTCGGAGGCCAGGTGCCGGCCCGGCTGGATGCTCGAAACCCCGCCGAGCGCCAGATTCCCGTTCACCAGCTTGAAGAGAGCGGCTTCCTGGCCGGGGTTCTCGCCGTAGCGCAGCCCCTTCCGAACGCCGTCGATCAGCCAGGAAACCTTCTCGTAAACCAGCGTCTGTCGACCGCCATCCCCGACGAAGCTCAGCTCCATCCGGTCGGGGAAATGGTCGTCCATCACCGTCTTGTACGCCGCCTTGAAATCGCGCCCTGCCATGAATCGCCTCCGGTTTCACCGCCGGGCCGCGACCCGGGCTACCGGCGGTTCATGGCGGCATTCTTGGCCGACTCGACGGTGTTGTAAAGCAGCATTGTGATCGTCATCGGCCCCACTCCGCCGGGGACCGGCGTGATAAGCGAGGCCTTTTCCTTCAGGCCCTCGAAGTCGACGTCGCCGACCAGTCGGAAGCCGGCCTTCTTCGTGGCATCCGCGATCCGGTTGACCCCCACGTCAATCACCACCGCTCCCGGTCGGACCATGTCGGCGGTCAGCGTGTTCGGCCGCCCGGCGGCCACCACGACAATATCCGCCTGGCGCGTGAAATAGCCGATGTCCTTCGTCCCGGTGTGGCAGAGCGTGACCGTGGCGTTGGCGTTGGGCTTCTTCTGCAGGAGCATGTTCGCCAGCGGCTTGCCGACGATGTTGCTCCGCCCCACCACCACCACGTGCGCGCCGTCGATCGCCACCCCGCTCCGCGCCAGGATCTGCACCACCCCGTGCGGCGTGCAGGGGAGGAACGCCTTCTCGCCGAGCACCATGCGCCCGACGTTGGTCGGGTGGAACCCGTCCACGTCCTTGTCCACATCGACAGCCAGCAGCACCGCGCTCTCGCTCACGTGCTTCGGCAGCGGCAGCTGCACGAGAATCCCGTTGATTCTCGGGTCCGCGTTCATCTTCCGCACGAGCGCGACGATCTCGGACTGCGGCGCGTTCCCGGGCAGGCGGTTGTCGTCGGAGTAGATCCCGATCTCCTCGCACGCCTTCTCCTTGGCCGTCACGTAGGACTGGGATGCCGGGTTGTCGCCCACGAGGATGACCCCGAGGCCCGGAACGATCCCCTTCGCCTTCAGGCCGACGATCTCCTGCCGCAGCTCCTCGCGGATCGCCTGCGCGATTTCCTTCCCGTCAATGATCCTGGCCGGCATGCGCGCGTCTCCTAGAAAAGGCCCCTCACGCGGCCCGTCTTCACGTCCACATCGACATTCATGAACCCCGGGCGCGACGCCGTGCCGGGCATCAGCTTGATGTCGCCCGCGACCGGCACGATGAAGCCCGCGCCGCGGTAGACGAGTATATCCCGGATCGGCAGCGTCCATCCCTTCGGCCGGCCCTTCACGCTCGGGTCGTGCGAGAGGCTCAGGTGCGTCTTCACCATGCAGGTGCCCAGCTTCGCCGACTCGGGGTCGGCCTCGAAGCGCTTCGCCTTCTCCAGGGCCTCGGGGGTGTAGCTCACGCCGTCCGCGCCGTACACCTCCTTCGCGATCAGCTCGATGCGCTGGCGCAGCGGCGTCTTCAGATCGTACAGGAACCGGAAGCGGTTCTTCTCCTCGGATGCGGCCACCACGGCCTCGGCCAGCTCGCGGGCGCCCTCGCCGCCCTTCAGCCAGTGATCCGATCGGGCCACCAGCGCGCCGCCCGCCTCGGCGATGCGCTTGATCGCCGCGATCTCCGCGGGCGTGTCGGTGTGGAAGCTGTTGATGCAGACCACCGGCCGCACCCCGCTCTTGCGCACGATGTCGATGTGCGCGGCCAGGTTCTCGCACCCCTTCTCCACCAGGCCCAGGTTCTCCTTCGTGTACGACTCGTCGAGCTTCACGCCGGGCTTCACGGCCGGCCCCCCGCCGTGCATCTTGAGCGCGCGCACCGTGGCGACCACCACGACGGCGCTCGGCTTGAGGCCGCTGAAGCGGCACTTCAGGTTCCAGAACTTCTCGAACCCGATATCCGCGGCGAACCCGCTCTCGGTCACGTGGTACTCGCCCAGCCGCGTGCCCAGCTCGTCCGCGATGATCGAGCTCTGGCCGATCGCGATGTTGGCGAACGGCCCCGCGTGCACGAAGACCGGCTGCCCCTCGACCGTCTGGAGCAGGTTCGGGTTGAGCGCATCGACCATCCAGGCCGTCATGGCGCCGTCCACGCCCAGGTCCGCCGCCGTGACCTCCGCGCCGCCGCGGCTGTATGCCACGACGATCTTCGCCATCCGCCGGCGCAGGTCGGCCAGGTCCTTCGCAACGGCCAGGATGGCCATCACCTCGCTCGAGACGGTGATCTGGAAGCCCGAGTCCATCTCGAACCCGTCCATCTTGCTGCCCTTGCCGATCGTAATGCTGCGCAGCGCCTGCGCGCAGAAGTCGATCGCCCACTTCATCGTCACGCGCCCGGGATCGATGTCCAGCCGCTTGAGCCCCAGCGCCTTCAGCTTGGCGTCGTCGTAGTTGCGCTCGTGCTGCATGCGCGCGGTCAGGGCCACCATCGCCAGGTTGTGCGCGTTCGTGATCGAATCGATGTCGCCGGTGAGGCGGATCGAAAACGGCGTGAGCGGGATGCACTGGGCGATGCCGCCTCCGGCCGCCGAGCCCTTGATGTTGAAGGTCGGCCCGCCGCTCGGCTGGCGGATCGCTCCGGTCACCCGCTTGCCGAGCGCGCCCAGGCCCTCCACGAGCCCGATCGTCGTCGTGGTCTTGCCCTCGCCGAGCGGAGTGGGCGTGATGGCCGTGACGTCGATGTACTTGCCGATCGGCTGCTTGCGGATCCGGGCGAGCGCGGCCTGGGCGTCCACCTTCGCGAGATTGCGGCCCATCGGGATGAGCTCGCTGTCGAGGAGCCCCATCTCGCGGGCGATCTCCGCGATCGGCCGCATCGTCTCTTCCGCCGCCTCCGCGATCTGCCAGTCCGCCATCTTCCGGGGATCGAGCTTCTTCCGCGCCATCGTCGTTTCCTCCCTGATGAGTTCGAACCGCCGCGCCCCGCCCGCCGCGCCGGCGTCAGCCTTCGAGCTTGCCCTCGCGATGGGCCGAGATGAACTCGGCCCCGAACATGTCCTCTCCCGTCAGCAGGGCCTTCGCCAGGCGGAATCCTTCCGAGTCCGTCTGAACCGACTCCAGGACCTTGCGGTTGATCTGCAGCGGATCGACGATGCCGCCGTCCGCGCCCGCCTCGACGGCGAGGTACGTGAAGACCTGGTTGATCAGCTTCCGGCACGGCATGCCGAAGGACACGTTGCTCAGCCCGCCCACCACGTGCACCTCCGGGCCGTAGGCCTGGCGCACCGCGGCGACCGCGTCGATGAACGACTTGCCGTTCATCGAGTCGGTCGCGATCGGAAACACGAGCGGGTCGATGTAGACGCCGCCCATCGTCATCCCGGCCGCGCGCAGCATCGGCATCAGCCGGTCCAGGTTCTTCCGCCGCTCCTCGGTCGTGGCCGGCAGGTCCGTCTCGCCCGCGGCGGAAGCCACCACGACCGCCTTGAACTCCGCCGCCACCGCGATCGCCGGCTGGCGCTCGAGCGAGACCGAGTTCACCATCGCCGCCCCGCGGCCGCGGTCGCAGCTCTGGAGTCCCGCCCGCAGGATCTCCGTATTGGCGGAGTCAATGCTCAGCGGCAGCCGGCTCGCCTTCTGGACGACGCCGCAGACCCACTTCATGGCCCGGACTTTCTCCTCGACGTCCGTGCTGAACTCGTCGACGTTGACATCGAGGAAGGCGCCCCCGACGGCCTCCTGCTTCTTCGCGCTGGCCTGCAGGTAGTCCACGCCCGCGGCCTGGCCCGCGGCGTCGCCGTACAGGCCCTGCCACACCGCCACGGCGCAGTGCTTCACCTTGCCCGCCTCCCAGTCGGCCGTCTTCTTGTAGGCGTCGGGCACCGGCAGGTGCTTCGTCTGGCCGGCCGCCGTGTAGACGATCGCGTCGGTCCCGTCCGGGAGCTTCGCAACCAGCTTGCCCTCGCGCTTGAACACGCGCGTGCAGTGAATGTTTTCGCCGATGATGATGAACCGATCGATTTTCATGCTTCCTGCTCCTTCATGCACGCCGCTCACCGCCGCGCCGAACGCCGCACCGCTTCGCCGATGGCCGCGATGTGCGCCGGAGTCGTCCCGCAGCACCCCCCCACCACGCTCGCGCCCGCCGCAATCAGGCCGGGCACCTTCTCCGCCATCATCGCGGGCGTGTCCGGAAACACGTCCGCGCCGTTCACGCTCTGCGGCATCCCCGCGTTCGGATGGACGAGAATCGGCACGCCCGGTGCCGCCGCCCGGATCTGCCTCACGATCTCGATCATGTCGTCGATCCCGTGCCCGCAGTTGGCGCCCACCACGTGAGCCCCCGCCGCCACCATCGCCGACGCCATCTCGGCCGGCGACACGCCCATCATCGTCCGGTACTCGCCGCTCACGGTCTTCTCGAACGTGAACGTGCAGATCACTTCCAGGCGGGTGTGCGCCCGCGCCGCCCGCACCGCGCAGCCGGCCTCGTCCAGGGCCGACATCGTCTCGACGCAGCACGCGTCGGCGCCGCCCGACTCCAGGGCCTCGGCCTGCTCGCGGAAGGCCGCGAACAGCTCCTCTTCGGTCACGTCGCCCATGAGCAGCATCTTGCCGGTCGGGCCGATCGACGCGATCACGTGCCGGCCCGGCCCCGCCGCCTCGCGCGAGATGGCCGCCGCCGCGGCGTTGATCTCCCGGACCCGGCCCGCCAGCCCGTAGTGCTCCAGCTTGAACCGCGTGCCGCCGAAGCTGTTGGACTCGATCATGTCCGCCCCGGCCGCCACGTAGCCGCGCGCCACATCGAGCACGTCGGCCCGGCGCGTCACGCACCACAGCTCCGGGCACTCGCCCGGCTTCAGCCCCTTCTTCTGCAGGAAGGTTCCCCACGCCCCGTCCGATACGAGGACCTCGCCCGCCTTCACCCGCTCGCAAATGCGCTTCATATTCGATCTCCGCCCGCAGCCCCGGCAGCCGATTCCCCCGCGATCCAAGGCCGTGTATTCTCCCGCTGCCAGCCGGCCGTGACAAGAACAAGCTATGTCCACAAATCTACGACGAGCCGGACACACGCGCGGCCCCGGCCGGACCGACACCGGCAGACGCCCCGCGGGGGACCGCCGTCACACCCGCAGATCCAGGTCGTGCCCCGGCTTCACGGTGCCCGATGCGCGGCGCCCGGCCACCCGGACCTCGATGGATAGCTCCACATCCGACCGCATGCTGACCGAAGCCGGAGCAGACGCGCCCCGGCGCGGCTCGCACAGGAAGTCCGCCGTCTGTCCGGGCCCCACGCGCAGGCTTCGCACGCCATGTCCCTCGGTGAGCCGGATGTCCCAGGTCGCCCGCCGCCGCGCCAGGTCGAGGTCGATCCCGATGATGTTCTCTATCAGCATCACGATCGGTCCGACGCCGGTCCACCCCACGAAGTGCGGCTTGACCCGGTCCGTGGTGTAGGCCGTCAGGCCGGGCAGATCCTCCTCGGGGCTGTAGGCTTCCCACAGCGTGTGCGGCTCCACCCGCTCGTAGGTCCGGGCCAGCGCGCCGAGGTAGCGCGAGGCGATCTCATGCGCCACGTCCCCGCAGCCGGCATTCATCAGGCCTCGGGTGATCATGTAGTTGGTCGGCGCCCACACCCCGCCCACCCAATAGGAGCCCTTCGGGTCGTAGTTGATGTCGTCCGCCGACAGGGATGGCACCGGCGTAGGCCGGTTGAACTCCCGCTCGTCGCGCAGGTGCGCCACCAGCGCATCCAGCCGCTCCGGCGGACAGATGCCCGCCAGGATGGGCCAGAAGCCGGCGACCGTCTTGTGACCGAGGAAGTTCCGCGGAATGCTGCGGTCGTGGTAGAACCGGCTGCGCGCGCACCACAGCTCGGCGTTGATCAGCGACCCGAGCTCAGCCGCCCGGCTGCGCCAGTGATCGGCCCGTCCCGCCCGGCCGGCGGCGTTCAGCTCGGCCAGGCACGAGAACGAAAGAGCCATCTGGCTCGAGAGGTCGATCCAGTCGAAATGCTGCCCGGCCTCCGCCACGCGCGGCGACCGAGGTGCGTCGTCCATTCCGGACGATCCGCCGTCCTCGAAGTAATAGAGGCTGTAGGGGTCGGACGTCCCGCCCCGATAGTCGTCCGAGTTGTCGAGCGCCCGCAGGCGGCGGTGCGGCGCATTGCGGCGGTTCGCGTCGATCCACGCCATCAGCCGCTCGATGTGCGGGATCACCCGCCCGAGGCGGGAGCCGTCCCCCGTCGTCCGGTAGTACTCCCACTCCGCCCACGCGAAGAGCGGCGGATTGATGCGGTCGGGCCACGGCTCGGCGCCGGTGTCCATGTCGTACGTCATGCCGATGTACCCGTCCGCACGCTGCAGGTCGTAGAAGTTGTCCAGGCTCTGGATGCCGGGAAACTGCTCCGGCGCGAACCGGCAGTACATGCACATGAAGGAGGTGTCCCACACCCACTGGTAGTTCCGGGCCGGGTCCCACGCGCAGTCCATGTACAGCCGCCCGGTCTTCCCCCGGCGCCGGTTGCGGGCCGCCAGGCTCCAGGCGAAGTCGTAGAGGGCGACCCACTCGGGGTGTCCGTCCAACACGGGCCGGGGCAGACCGGCCAGATCCACCGCGGCGGGCTTCGGACCATTCAGGCTCATGGGGTATCCTCCTTGATGAGAGGCGGGATTCTGTGCGGTCCCGCGAATCGCCGTCAACGGCAATCGGGCGGGTTCGTCATTGATCCGAAGTCGCTCCGCCGGTATGTTCTCGCCCGCCCGCCATGCCCGGGCTGGAGCCACTATGAACCGTCACGTCCGCCGCCTGTCCGCCCGCTGCGCGCCGCTCGTTGCGGCGCTGGCTCTGACCGCCGCCGCCGCACCGGGGGCCGACACGCTGCTCCTCACCGGCGGAAAGAGCTACACCGGCACGCTCGAAGGGTTCCGGAACGGCGCCTTCATGTTCCGCCCCGCCCAGGGCGAGGTCGTCAAGGTGTGGTCCAGCTACGTGCAGAAGCTCACGCTCGATCCCCCGACCCGGGCGACCGTGACCATCCAGGGGCGGAAGAGCCCGGAAGCCGCCCTGCTCAAGGGGTTCGAGCAATCCCGCCTCATCCTCGACCGCGCCGGCCGCGAGGAGTCCCAGCCCATCGCGTTCGTGAAGGAGATCCAGATGACGATGTCCCTCGATCGGGGCGTTGTGGCCGAGCCCGAGGTGCAAACCATCAGCACCGGCGAGGTCGTCAACGTGACGAACGCCGTCTCGCCGGGCTCCGCCACGGTGATCCACTTCCACTTGCCGTCGTCCATACCGAGCCAGCGGCAGGGCACGTACGTGGCCGCCCTCGGCCGGGACAGCCGCAGCCGCCTGAAGGTGGTGCGCGTCGTCGTGCCGGACTTCGACTGCCCGGTCGCGCGGCAGTACGGGCTGAAGTCGCTCCCGCAGTTCTGGTTCTACTCGCGCAGCGGCCAGCTCGCCAGCAAGGTCACGGAGCGCTTCTCGCCCGTCGATATCGACACCGCCGTCCGCGAGGTGATGCGCTAGGCGGCCGCAGCATCGTCCCGCCGCGCCGCGCGCACCGACATCCAGAAGAACGCGGACACGATCGACACCGTCGCCGCCGGCGAGAACCAGGTCGGAATGTGCGCGCCGAAGCTTTCAAGCACCATCACTCCGCCCAGCACGACGATCGAATACATCGCGCCGTTCTGCAGGAATCGGTAGCGGGCAATCCGGTCGATGTTGCTCACCGTCAGCTGGCGCACCACGATGGCGCCGATGCCGTTCCCGACCAGGATCAGCGGCACGGACAGGGTGAAGGCGAACGCGCCCAGCACCCCGTCGATCGAGAAAGTCGCGTCAATCACCTGCAGGTACATGACCTTGCTCATGTCCGACATCCGGGTGTCGCCGTCGACCATGGCCCGCTCCTTCTCCTCGGCGGTCTGCCGGAAGCCGTGCGTGATGAAATACGCGCTAGCCCCCACCGCCGCGCCGAACGCGAGCAGATGGTTGACCGAATGCAGCGCCTTCCAGATCACGACGGACAGCACGATGGAAACCACGGCGTAGAACCACACGCCGCGCCGCGTGCAGAACCGCTCGACGAAGGGAATGCCGTAGTGCTTCTCCTCCAGGAAGAGCCAGTTGAGGAACAGGAACACGAGGAAGACGCCGCCGCCCATCAGCAGAATCGGGGCCTGCGTGTCGATCGCCGCCGACACGCGCGGGTCGCTGCTGAACGTGGCCGTGAGCGCGCCGATCGGCCCGAGTTGCGGCATGGCCATCCAGACGATGAGCCACGGCAGGAGGCCGCGGACGAGGAAGACCGCGATCAGGATGCCCCATAGCAGGAACCAGCGCCGGGCCTTCGGCCCGGTCGTGGACAGGACCTGGGCGTTGATGATGGCGTTATCGACGCTGCTGATCGTCTCGAACACCACCAGCCCCACCACGGTCAGAACCATCGATAGAATGTCCATTTGCGCTCCCGCCGGACGCGCCGCTCGAGCGCGTCCGGTCGATCTTCGCTATAGCACGCAGGCGCCGTTCGTGCGAATCACCTCGCGGTACCAGCGATACGAGTCCTTGGGGACGCGATCGAGCGACTGGCGATCGACCCAGACCAGGCCGAACCGCTGCCGCCAGGCATCGCCCCACTCGAACACGTCAAGCACGGACCAGACGAAGTACGCCCGGATGTCCGCCCCATCGCGGCCCGCGCGCGCAAGCTCGCGCAGGTAGCGCGTGTGATAGTCGATCCGATACGGATCGTGCACTCCGCCGTCGACAGATCGGCAGTCTGTCCCGGCCATCCCGCTCTCGAAGATGCAGATGGGCCGGCCGTACCGCTCGGCGAAGAACCGGGGGCCCCAGTACAGGGCCTCGGGCGTGACCGGCCAGTTCATCGTGGTCCGCGGCCGGCCTTCCTCCCACGGGATGATCTCAGGCCCCGCCGTCCCCGCGCGCACCCGATGGCTGTGGTAGATGTTCAGCCCGCAGAAATCGACCGGCTGCGCGATCGTGGCCATATCTCCGTCCCGCACCTCCGGCCGGTCCCGCTCCCACGCCTGCCACGCCTCGGCCGGATGACGCCCCAGGTACACCGGATCGTTCCACCAGGCGCTCGTGTGAAACTCGCCCGCGTACGGATCAGCCGGCTCGGAGAACATCGCGGCCCGCGCGGCGGCCACGGCCGCCGCCGAGCCGCTCGCCGGCACGCGCGGAGCGCACGCATGCGTCCAGCCGACCTGCGCCGGCCGCGGCGACGCCGCCCGGATCGCCTGAACCGACCGGCCGTGCGCGAGCTGCAGGTGGTGCACCATCTGCAGCAGGTCCCGGAACGACACGCGCAACCCCGGCGCCATTCCGCCCTCCCAGTAGCCGCAGACCAGCGTGATCGTCGGCTCGTTGACCGTGATCCAGTGCGTCACCCGGTCCCCCAGCCGCCCGACGACGACCCGGCTGTACTCGGCAAACCAGTCGGCGCTATCGCGGTTGAGCCAGCCCCCGCGCTCGTGCAGCGCCTGCGGCAGATCCCAGTGAAACAGGGTCACGTACGGCGCGATGCCGGCGCCGCACAGCGAGTCGATCAGCCGATCGTAGAAGTCCAGACCCTTCGCGTTCACGGCGCCGGTGCCGCCGGGCAGCACGCGCGGCCACGACACGGAAAGCCGGTAGGCGTGGACGCCCAGGCCCCGCATCAGGGCCACGTCCTCGGGGTAGCGGCGATAGTGATCGCACGCAAGGTCCGCGTTCTGCCCCGCGAACACCTTGCCGGGCTGACGGCAGAACCGGTCCCAGATGGACGGCCCCTTCCCGTCTTCGAACGCCGCGCCCTCGATCTGGTACGCCGACGAGGCCACCCCCCATACGAAATCCCCGGGAAAACCCATCTCGCCCGTCCTCCAGCCGCGCACCGGCTCACTCGATCGGGTCGGCCAGCGCGGTCCCGATCCCGGTCACGCCGTAGCCGTTGCCGCAGTAGAACAGGCGCAGCCGGCCGTTCTCCTCGATCACGTTCGGGTACTCGGTCATCTTGCTCTCCCAGCCCGTGCCCGACGGCGGAAGCGCCAGGTTCTCCCCGGGCTGGCCGCGCACCCAGGTCAGGCCGTCGTCGCTCGCGGCCTCGCAGATGGAGTAGGCGCCGAACCGCGTGCCGATGCCGGCGTAGATCGCCCGCCAGCGGGTCTTGGTCTTCCAGACATTGAGCGCGATCGTGGCCGCGTTCTCGTAGTCGGCGTCCAGCCGCGGCCGAAGCACGACGCGCTTGTCGAACCACTCGAGCCCGTCATACGAGTGGGCGATGACCGCCTGCTTGGCCTGGTCGACCAGCAAGCTCTTGCTCGTCGAGCCCGTGGGCAGCGTGTAGTGCATCCGGTACAGGATCCGCCCGTCCGGCTGAGGGATCTCCAGGATGCGCCCGCCGCCGGCGATGCCCCGGTTCTTCGGCCACTCCGGGAAGCCGTCGCCGGAGAGCACCGGCTGGTCGGAATGCTTCGTCCAGCTCAGCAGGTCGTCGCTGGTGGCCAGCCCCATGCCCCAGAACGCCTGCAGCCCGCCGCCGCGGGCGCTACGCCCCGTAAAATAGAGGTGCCACTTACCGCCAATCCGGTGCACGCACGGCAGCACGGCCCAGACTTCGTCGAACGCGCCCGCGCCGCCACGCTCGAAGAGCGGCCCGAGCCGCTTCCACTTTGTCACGTCCGACACCGGCGCGATGGCGAGGCAGATGCGTCGCCCTCCGGCTTTGTCCGCTCCCGAGTAGTACAGGTAGTACTCGTCGCCGACCCGCAGCACGTGCGGGTTCATGCAGCATCCGACGTCGAACGCGCCGCCGCCCGGCGGCAGCACCGGATTTCGTGCATCGCGCGCCCACGCATGCACACGAAACGGCTCCGCGTCCGACGCGGCCCCCGGCGCCGCCCGGCCCGCGCGCGGCGCCAGCGCGGCCCCGGCC
>CAYSLU010000094.1:0-21250 GCA_964431965.1 uncultured Verrucomicrobiota bacterium | reverse complement strand
GAGCAGATCCGCCAGCATGCCCTTGTGCGTCGGGTCCAGGTGCTGGACGATGACATAGGCCATGCCGCTGGCCTCCGGCACGTTCTTCAGGAACAGTTCCAGAGCCTCCAGCCCCCCGGCCGAAGCGCCGATACCGACTATGGGAAACGGCGGCGCGGCTGCGGCAGAACGGGTCGCGCGGGCGTGCGGGGGGGTATGCGTGAACGCATCCGACCGTGCCTGACCCGGTTGCCAGCTCTCACTCGCTCGATCTGACTCTGTCGCCATGCCATCCCTACATCTCGCGCTTCAAAGTGGTTTTCGTTTGATGTCAAGAAATTTTACCATGCGTTTTCCGAGAATACAAGTCCGATTCCAAAGTTTGCCAAGCGCCGGTGTCTGGTGCCTGGGCGATTCGTGTAGCGTCTCAGGATTCTTGACGCCAAGGCATAGGGATGCCGATATTCGTAGAGATAGAGAGGTCTGAGCCAATGTGCCTGAGTTCCATCGTCGCTTTGCGCGTGACCGGATGACCCCCTCGGGTGCCCGAAGTTCCTCAGGCTTCTCGCTTGGTTGGCCTGCCCTCGTGAAATCAAAGCCTGTTCTGGACTCTCGTCTCTCCCGCGTCCCGTCCATCAAAGAAGCTTGTTCGCGCATCTCTGTCGGCGTACTTTCGCGTCCCGTCCATGAGAGGTCCTCGTCACAGACGTGGTCACGCACAGCGCGAGTCAGCCTCGCATGCGGCGCCGCCGCCGCGCACGCGGTGCACGGCGGTCATGCTCGTCGATTCGACCCGCATCCGGCGGGATTCCCGGCGGGACTATGACCGGGCGCGACGCGCGCTCGAGCGCGGACAGGCGGAGCTGGAAGCGTTCGAGAAGCAGGATCTGCCCCAGTTTCGCGAGTGGATGCACACCACGTTCGGCACCCTCCTGAGCGAGTTGCGCGAGACCTCCCGGGATTTGCATGCCCGGCAAGGCGAACTCGAGGACATCGAGATGGCGGCGGGCTTCTGGGGCTGCTCGCTGCGGACGGCCTGGATCCGCCTGCAGCGCGGCGAGGCGCCGGCGTTCTCCGATGATCCGGCCCGCGGCGAGCCGGGCGCGCCGGATGATGACGAGGCGGACGGGGAGGGCGGGGACGATCCGTGGTCAGCGCCGCCCGGGGAGGATGCCGGGGAGTACTCGGAGGAAGAAGCGGAGCTCTTCGCCCGCCTCTTTGGATTCGATCCAAGGACGACGAAGGCGCCGGGACAAGGCGAAGGAGTCCGGCATCCGACGAACCGCGAGGACGAACGTCGGGCCCGGGACGCATATCGGCAGATCGCCCGCCGCGTTCACCCGGACACCCATGGCCGCGAGCCTTCGCCCGCTATCAAGGCCATCTGGTACGAGGCCCAGGACGCATATCGGACGCGCGACGCCGGCCGGCTCGAGCTGCTTCTCTTTCGCCTGGATCTCGAAGCCGGCAAGCAGCAGCCGGGAAAGGCCCCGGTCTCCATGCTGCGGCAGCTCACCCAGCGGCTCAAGCGGACGCTTCAGGATGTGCGGCGGAAGATGCGCCAGCAGCGGCTCGATCCGGCGTGGGGCTTCCGCCATGTGAAGAACCGGGCCCGGTTGGCCGGGTCGATTGAGTTTGCTCTGAGTCGCGACCGCGACGCGCTGCGGCGTGAACTGCGCGGCTTGGAGTCCGCGCTGAACCGGATCCGCCGACCGACTGCGCCGAATGCGCGTGCGGATCGGCGTCCGAGTCGGGAAGGCCCGGCGTCCGCACGCCAGCCCGATCTGCCGTTCTAGTCTTTGTTTCCTGCTGTTTGCTCCGAATCGGGTCGCGGGGTGCGACGGAGTGAGGCGTCGGTGAGGGGAGGGTCGGAACGGCGGAGACCGCCGTCTCCACGAAACGAAGCGAAGCGGGCTCCTTGGAGCCGGTTCGGGCTCCGACCCCCTCACGTCACTGGCCCATTACGCGACGGACCGTCTTGCGCCAGACGCTCGACTCTGGCTTACTGATCGCGACGGCCCGAACAAGAGACGAGACTCAAGGAGGCGAAGATGGCATTCACCCTGCAGATCGGTCGGAAGGCTCCGGACTTTTCGCTGCCCGCAACGGATGGCAAGACGTACAGCCTGGCGAGCTTCACGGAGGCGCCGGTGCTGGTCGTGTTCTTTACCTGCAACCACTGCCCGTACGTGGTTGGGTCTGACGAGGTGACCCGCCAGACGGCCGAGCGGTTCGGCGCGAAAGGTGTCCGGTTCGTCGGCATCAACGCGAACAGCCGGAACACATACGCGGAAGACTCGTTCGAGCACATGGTGAAGCGGATGGAGCAGCAGCGCTTTCCGTGGGTCTACCTGCACGACGCGACCCAGAAGGTGGCGCTGGCCTACGGCGCGCTTCGCACGCCGCACTTCTTCGTGTTCGACCGCGAGCGCAAGCTCGTCTACACCGGCCGCGGCGTGGACAGCCCCCGCGACGCGACGAAGATGAAGGTGAACGATCTGGCGAACGCCCTCGAGTCGCTCGTGGCGGGGAAGCCCATTGCGGTTCCCCTGACCAACCCGATCGGCTGCAATGTGAAGTGGGACGGGAAGGATGCCCACTGGATGCCGGCTGAGGCGTGCGATCTGGTCTGACTCCCCACATGAACGCGATCCAACACATAGCCTTCACCTGCCGGGACCTGAAGCGATCTGAGGCGTTTTACACGCGGCACTTCGGGTTCCGACGCGCCCGGGTGTTCAACCGGGGGCGCCCGGATGAGTTCCTGATGCTCCGGCTCGGGGGCGTTTGCATCGAGCTGTTCCAGGCGCCGGCGGGGGCCGCTCCGGCTGCGCCGGTGACCGGGGTCGGCTACAAGCACCTGGCGTTTGAAGTGCGGGATCTGGACGCCGCCGTCGCGCGGTTGCGCGAAGACGGAATCGCGCCGGATCCCGTCGCCGACTGCTCGGCGATCGTGCCCGGCATGAGGGTCTGCTTCTTTCAAGATCCCGACGGGAATCGTGTGGAACTGATGCAGGGCTATCGCGACGAAGCCGCTCCGTGAGCGCGATGCGATAGTGGCAAGTGGTGATTCGTCGGTAGTCCGTAGTCCGTAGTCCAAGGTCCAAGGTCCAAGGTCCAAGGTCCAAGGTCTCGCCCCCCCCCGGAGGTCTCGTATGTCGACTAGTGTCTTGATTGTTTCCGGCAGCCGCAATGCGGAGGGGCAGACGGCGCGGGCGGCGGCGGCCGTTCGCGAAGGGGTCGAGGCGGACGGCTCCGGAACGACGGAGACCGTGTTCCTGCCCGCGCTCGACGTCCAGCGGTGCCGACAGTGCGACAGCGCGGGCTGGGGCCTGTGTCGGAAGGCCGGGCGGTGCGTGATCGAGGACGACTTCGCCGGGCTGGTTGCCCGGCTTCGCGCCAGCGATGCCGTTGTGTTCGCCACGCCGGTCTACTTTGGCGACCTGAGCGAGAGCCTGCGCGCTTTTCTCGACCGGTTGCGCCGCACGTGCATGCACGCGGACGGTCGGGCCGGCGTCGAGAAGAAGAGAGCGGTCGGGGTGTGCGTGGCGGGCGGCGGCGGCGGCGGGGCCCCGGCGTGCTGCGTGAACCTCGAACGCATCCTCGCCACGTGCGGCTTCGACGTCATCGATCTGGTCCCCGTGCGTCGTCAGAATCTCGAGGCCAAGCTGGAGTCCCTCCGCCGCTCCGGCGCATCGTTGCGTGGGTGAGGCGCACCGTCCGTATGGGCGCGGCCCTCTCGGCGGGAGGGATCCACCGGCGGAGCAGCGAATGACCGGCTGATGACGGCAGGGCGATCGCGCCGAGATCGCCGCGGGGTGATGGATCGGCCGGAGTGGCGTGCTCCACCACGCCCGGTGCCTGGCGCCGGCCTGTTCGTCGTCCCCCGTCCTCGATGCCGTCGCGCGGTTGGCGTTGAGGAAGCGCCACGGCTTGGGCCGAACGGCGGCGCGTGATCTTGCCCTGCCTGCGGCGTTGGCGGAGGCGGCGCGGACCGGAGTCCAGCGCCACCTCCGCCGCCTTGCATCCAGGGCAAGCTGACGCGTCGCCGTTCGGACCCCTCGCGGACTCGGGGCAACCCAAGCCGTGTCGCGGTTCGCCCCGTTCCATCGCGGACTCGGAACGGTGGGGCTGGGGTGCGTCAGCCCTTCGATGTTCGATGTTGGGCGTTCGGCGTTCGACACAGCGTGGGCTCGCATGTGCCACGCTGATTCGGTACGGTTGGTGGATGGACGGCAATTCCCGAGAGGACGTCGTGGGCCCGAGTGGGGCGCCGGATTTTGCCACGCTCACGCCGGACGCCGTCATCAATGCGGTCGAATCCGCTCTGGGCGTCCGGTGCTCGAACCTCTGCCGGCCGCTGAACAGCTACATCAACCGGGTATACGAGGTGGGGCTCGACGCCGGCGGCTTTGCGATCGCCAAGTTCTACCGACCCGGGCGCTGGAGCCGCGAGGCGCTGCAAGACGAGCTGGATTTTCTCGCCGAGCTGCACGCGGACGAGGTGCCGGTCGTTCCGCCGCTGCCCGGGCAGGACGGGGCGTTTCTGCATGACCTGTCCGGCACCTGGTTTGCGGTGTTCCCGAAGCGGGGCGGGCGGCCGCTCGACGAGCCGACCGCGGAGGGGTGGCTCCAGATCGGGCGGCTGATCGGCCGCATGCACGTGGTCGGCTCGCGGCGTGAGCCCCAGGATCGGATCCGGCTGCATCCGGACGAGGCGACGCGCGATCATCTCGACGACATCCTCGGGTCGGGCCTGGTGGCGGCGGCGCACCATCGCGCCTACGAGGAGGTCGCGGACGGGATCCTGGACGAGATCACGCCGCTGTTCGACGGGCTCGAGACCCTGCGGATTCACGGGGACTGCCACCGCGGGAACATCCTGCACCGGCCGGGCGAGGGGTATCACCTGCTCGACTTCGACGACATGGCCGTCGGCCCGGCCGTGCAGGACATCTGGCTGCTTCTGCCGGACCGGCTGGCGCGCTCGCGCGAGGAGATCGCGCTGCTCCTCGAGGGATACGAGACATTCCGGCCGTTCCCGCGCGATACGCTGCGGCTGATCGAGCCGCTGCGAGCCATGCGGTTCATTCACTACACCGCGTGGTGCGCGCGGCAGAAGGCGGACGGCGGCTTCGCCCGGCTGGCCCCCGACTGGGGCTCGGCTTCGTACTGGCGGCAGGAAGTCCTGGAACTGGAGAAGCAGCGCCAGGAGATTCGCGACGCGCTGGCGGAGTGAGTCGCCGCGTGTCGCTCTCCGGTTCGGTTTCGGCTGTGAGTCGTAACCCCGAGGGGGTGCCATGAACGGATGCATCGCGCGCGTCGTCGCTCTTCTCTTCGCCCTTCTCTCTCTTTCCGCGCCGGCTGGGACGGTCGTCTGGCAGGGCGGGTACAGCGACAACTGGCTGACCGGCTCAAACTGGAGCGGCGGACTGCTCCCCGGGGCGGGGGACACGGTCGTGGTCGATGCGAGCGCCACGCGGACCAACGTGCTGCTTCCGACATCGGTCACGATCCAGTCGCTCGTCGTCAGCAACGCCACCATCACGTTCACCAACTGGAGCACGGCGCTTACGGCCGGGAGCGTCACGATCCGGCGCGGCGGTCGGCTCGGGCTACCGGTCGCTTTCGCGCCCCCGTGGATGTCAAACCGGGTCTCCGTAGCGTGTGCGGACCTGACCGTTGAAGCGGGTGGTGCGATCGACGCTGACGGCAAGGGGTATGCCAACGACCAGGGGCCTGGGAAGGGGGGCTCGACGCTCGCCGGTTCCGCGTTCGGCGGTGGCGCCGGACACGGGGGGCGGGGCGGCGATGGGAACGCCTATCTCGGCGGCGGCGCCTACGGTTCTCTGGCGGCTCCGACTACGCCGGGCAGCGGCGGCGGAAGTCTTCAGCCGGCGGTTTCGGTCAATCAGGGCGGATCCGGTGGAGGGGCGGTGCTGATCGCCTGTTCGGGGCCGGTTACGGTTGACGGCACCATTACGGCCAGCGGGCGGAACTCGGGGTGGGCCTCGGGTGGCGGCGCGGGCGGGTCCATCCACATCACGTGCGGCACGTTCGGCGGAACCACGAGCGGGCTGATCCGGGCCGACGGCGGGTCGGGCAGCACGGGCGGAGGGGACGGCGGCGCGGGCGGGGGCGGCCGTATCGCCATCGTGTACGCCGGTCTGGCGGCGGAGCATGCCGTGCGGCTCAGTGCGGCGCCGGGCGCGCTGGGCTGGCGTCAGTCCGACGGCGATGCCGGGTGGCGGAACTCCGCCGAGCGGGGAACGCTCTACCTTCCGGACGCCCGCCTCCTCTCGCCGGTGCTGACGGACTGGCTCTTCAACGGCGTGCGTCTCTATGTCGGGGTGTCGTCGTGGTCGGTGGACTCGCTCACGATCAGCAACTGCCAGGTGGTGTTCGCGGCTGACGGCTTCCGACTCGATGTGACCAATGGTGTCTTCATCGACCGAAGCGGGCTGCTTGGGTTGGGCGCGGCGAACGGGACGACGGCGCCCGAGGTCCGAATCGGAGGCGATCTGATCCTGACGAACGGGGGGCGCTTGCTCGTCTACGCCGGCGCAACCAACTTGCCGGGAACGCCCGGCGCGTACGTTGGCGTTACCGGCCTGGTCGCGATCGGTACGGGCTCATGGGTATATCCCTTCGGGCACGAGACCAACGGCGGGGGGGCGCTCATCGAGTGCGGGAGACTGGCTGTCGCGACCAACGGCGGCATCAATGCGGACGAGAAAGGCTTTCGAAACGACATGGGACCTGGCCGCGGGGCGATCGGCACCTATGCCGGAGGAGGCGGGTACGGCGGCAGGGGCGGCGACGGGCATCTGGCGGGTGGGACGAGCTACGGGACCCCGGCCGCTCCCCTGCTGCCGGGAAGCGGTGGCGGCAGCTATACGGCCGTGGAGCGGGGTGGGAACGGCGGCGGGTTGGTCCGGTTGGCGGTGGCCCATGAGGTCACGCTCGACGGCACGATCGTCGCGCGCGGCGGTGCCGGGGACAATGCGGCCGGTGGGGGGGCTGGCGGCGGCGTGAGCATCTCGTGCGCGGTGTTCGCCGGGGCGAATGGTTCGATCGATGCACGTGGCGGAGACGGAAGCTCCATCAACCCCAGCGGCGGCGGCGGAGGAGGGCGCATCGCCGTCGCCTGTACCAATCTCGATCCCGCCGTCTCGGTGAGCTTCACCGTCATGCCCGGGCGGAGCGATCCGTACACCCGCGCGGCGGATCGGCACGCGGCCGGGATCGGCTCGATCCACATTTCCGACCCGGCCATTCTGGGGACGGACATGAACCGGATGCGCGGCTACCTGAGTGTCGCGGGCGTCGCGGGTTGGGCACCCGAGCAGCTTTCGTTGAACGCGGGATTCCTGGGCTTTCCGGACGGATTCCAGCTTGCTGTGACGAATGGGGTGATGATCACCGGGACGAATGCCGGCCTGGCGCTCGGGCCCGGCGCCGCGCTGAGCGTGGGCGGCGATCTGGTCCTTACGAACGGCGGGCAACTGCGCGTGTATGGTGCACCCACCAGCGCGGTGCCGGGCGCGGCGGGCGGGTGGGTGAGCGTCACGGGCACGCTGTGGCTGGCGTCGCGGTCATGGATCTACCCGTACGCCGACGGCCGCAACGGCGGGGCGCCGCTCTTTCGGTTGGGCGGACTCGCGGTCGCCACGAACGCGGGCTTCAACGCGGACGGAGCGGGCTTCACCAACGATGCGGGGCCGGGCCGATCGGCGATGGTCACGTACGCCGGCGGGGCTGGCCACGGGGGCAAGGGCGGGAATGGCACGGCCGGAACCGGCGGCCCGGCGTATGGATCGTCGAACGCGCCGATCATGCCTGGCAGCGGCGGCGGGAGCTTTCAGCAGTGGGTGCCGAACAACCGTGGCGCACACGGCGGCGGAGCCGTGCGGATTGAGGTGACGGGCGAGGCGGTCGTGGACGGCACGATCACGGCGAACGGCGACTCGAGCTACAACGCGGCGGGCGGCGGCGCCGGCGGCGCGATCTTCCTCGCGGCCCGGTCGCTCCAGGGCGGCAGCAAGGCGCTCGTCCGGGCCGACGGGCGGGACGGGGGTGGCAACGGCGGCGGAGGAGGCGGCGGGCGGATTGCGGTTGCGGTGGGGCTGGCGGATGCGGACCTGGCCGCTCTGGCCGCCGGAGCGCCGGTCGGACGGCTGAGCATCTACCAGCGGCACGTGCCCTTTCTGGGAGCGCTGTCCGTGACCAACGGCGCCGGAGCGACCAACCGGCCGCCGGGGGGCGCGGCCGTTGGCACGCGGCTCTTCATGGCGACGAACTCGCTGCTGACGGTGCGTGGAAGTCCAGCCGACTACGGCTCGCCTGCGCCGCGCGGGTATGGGACGCACCCCGATATCGCGGAGGGAACGTGGATCACGAATACCGTTGCGAGCCCGACGGACGAGACGTCGCTGTTTCGGCGTATCTGCCCGGGCTGGTTCGCCGTCGACGGGGATGGCGGCGCCCTGAGCAATGGCCCGGGGCTCCAGGCGGAGTTGCTCTTCGCCGCGAACACGGTTCTGACATGGGTGTGGACCAACCAGCACCGGCTGGCCGTGTCGTCCGGCGCGGGCGGAAGCGTGAACGGCGGCGAGGTGAACGGCTGGTACTACGAGGGGGCCTCGGTCACCGGCATCCTCGCCACTGCCTCGGGCGGGTCCTCCTTCTTCCGCTGGACGGGCAACGTGCCGTCCGGCCAGGAGGCCGTGAATCCGCTGAGCGTCGCGATGACGCAGGGGTATGCGCTGGTTGCCAACTTCGTCTCCGACGTCGGCCAGACGAATGTGTGGACTGGCGCGGGCGCCTGGGAAAGCGTGACCAACTGGTCGCTTGGCGCCATCCCGGGCGCATCGGATGACGCCGTGATCCGGACGGGCTCCGTGGTGCTGAGTCAGTCCGTGCGGTTGGCCGGTCTCACCGTCGAGTCCGGGGCCACGCTCGTGCAGACGAACTGGTCAACCGTGATCACGGCCGACACGGTGATCGTGCGGTCCGGCGGGCGGATCGCTCTGCCGCCGGCCTTCACCGAGTCGCAGATGTCGAACCGCGTCTACATCGTGTGCACGAACGGCCGGATTGACGCGGGCGGCGTCATCGACGCCGATGCCGGCGGCTATGCCTGGGACCAGGGGCCGGGAAAGGGCGGCCCAACCGCATGGGGTGGCGGGGCGGCGAATGGCGGCCGGGGCGGCGACGGGACGGGCAACTCGGGAGGGGCCAGTGTCGGCGTGGCGACGAATCCGTCGGCGCCCGGCAGCGGGGGGGGCAGCTATCAGCCGACGAGTGCGGCGAGCCGCGGCGGCGCCGGTGGCGGCGTCGTGCGGATCGAAGCGGCCGAGCGCCTGACGATCGATGGGACGATCACCGCTTCGGCCGGGCAGACCGGGTACGCCTCGGGCGGCGGCTCGGGCGGCTCGATCTTCCTGATGTGCCGGACCTTTGAGGGGGGCACCTCGGGGCTTGTTCGCGCAGTGGGCGGGACCGGAATCGTGGCGAACGCGGCGGCGGCGTCGGGTGGAGGCTCGGGAGGTCGGATTGCGGTGCGGTACACGGATCTGGCCGAGGAGTGCGTGACGCGGTTCCGGGCATCGGGCGGTGGTGCCGGGTGGAAGACCAATAACTGGACGCGCTCCTGGCGCCATGCGCCTGAGTCGGGCACGCTCAGCCTGCCCGGTCCGGACCTGCTCGGGTCCGTGCTGTCGGGCAACTGGTTCCGTGACGTTCGGATCTACATGGAGACCAACGCGTGGGCGCCGGCCAGCCTGATGGTCACGAACTGTGGCCTGATCTTTGCCGAAGAAGGCTTCCGGCTCACCGTGAGCGGATCGTTGACCGTCATCGACGGCTACGTGGGCGTGGGCGCACCCAACTCGGGAACGGGCGTGGTCGCCGGCGTGTGGGTGGGTGGCGACCTGGTCCTGACGAACGCGGGGCGCCTCTACGTGTATGCCGGGGCGACGAATGCGGTGGACGTGGACTACGGCGCCCTGCTCGACGTGACCGGGTCGATCTCGGTGTCGGCGAACTCCTGGATCTGCCCGTTCGCCCACAACGAGAACGGCGGCGGCGTACTGATGCGCATGCAGCGGCTGTGGGCTGGCGCGGGAGCGGGCATCAACGCCGACGGCAAAGGCTACCGCCATGACGGGGGGCCCGGGCGCGGGTTCGCGATCGGAGCATGGTCGGGCGGGGCGGGCTACGGCGGGCGAGGCGGCGAGGGCAGCGCGTACGATGCCGGGCCGCCGTACGGTGCTCCGTCTCAGCCGCTGGATCCCGGCAGCGGAGGGGCAAGCTACCAGACCGCCGCCTACCTGCGCGGCGGCTGCGGTGGCGGGCTGGTGCGCGTGCGGGCGTTCGACTCGGTGGTCCTCGACGGACTGGTGACCGCGTACGGCGATGACGGCGACCACGCCGCGGGCGCCGGGTCAGGCGGCGGAGTCTGGATCGAGTGTACGAGCCTGGGCGGCAGCAACGGGACGATCTGGGCCAACGGCGGTCTCGGCGAGCCTGCCGGTGCGGACGGCTCGGGCGGCGGCGGGGGCGGCCGGATTGCGCTGAACTACACCAACGTGCTGGCCGGCGTGCGGCTCCGGCTTGCGGCCCTTCCGGGCTCCGGCTTCGTGCTGCCGACTCCCGGCGATCCGCGTGCGGCGCGGCTCGGCACGATATGGATGCCGGACCTCAGCCTCATGGGCCCGCTCTGCGAAGATCGGAGCGGCGTGGTGACCATATCGGGCCTTACGAACTGGTCTCCGGCTCAACTGGTCGTCACCAACTGCATGCTCGGCTTCCCGGACGGGTTCAGTCTCAGCGTTTCCGGAGGCATATCGGTCGCCGGCTCCGCGGCGGTCCTCGTCATCGGAACCGGATCGACGGTGAGCTGTGGCGGCGACCTCGCGCTGAGGGGTGGGGGACAGTTGCGAATGTATGCCGGGCCCGCGCCGGTCGCCGCGGACCGGCACGGGGGTCTGCTGTCTGTCGGAGGCCGGCTATCTGTCGGCGCCACGTCCTGGATCTACCCCTACGCCGATACGAATGGCGGATCGATCCTGATCCGGGCTGGCCGCGTCGAACTGGATGACCAGGGCGGTATCCGGGCGGATGCCGCCGGCTACCCGTATGACGTCGGACCCGGCCGGGGGACGAACGGCACGAACGCGGGCGGCGCCGGCTACGGGGGGCGTGGCGGCTGGGGCGCCGGCGCAGGCGGCGGGATTGCCTACGGCCAGACGAACACGCCGCTTCATCCGGGCAGCGGCGGCGGCAGCTACGTCCGGACCAGCACCGCGTATCGCGGGGGGCCGGGCGGCGGCGTCGTTCGAATCGAGGCGGAGTCCGTCCAGATGGACGGAACGATCTCTGCGAACGGACAGACAGCGCGACGGTATTCGGGTGGCGGCGCGGGTGGCTCGATCTTTATCGCCTGCAACGAATTCGGGGGCGGTCCGGCGGGCAGCCTGGTGGCGCGCGGCGGCGACGGCGGCGACACGGGCGGAGGCGGAGCCGGCGGGCGGGTGGCGATCTGGTACCGGATGCTGCCCGGGCTGCGGGCCCGCGCGCTGGCCGGCGACTGGTCTGGCGTGCGAGAGACCAACGACTGTCCGGCCCTGCAGGGCGGTGCATCCGCGCCGGCGGGGAACGGATACTATGCGCCGCCGGCCGCACGAGCGGCCGAGGCCGGGACGGTGGCCTACCTGACGACCGCCCCGCCGCGGGGTGTTCTGCTGATGGTGAGGTGACATGAAGCGATACGAAGATACGCAGGCGCGGAACGAGCTTCGATGGATCGATCCGCCGGATCGGGCTCTGATCGACCGGACGGTCGATACGCTGCAGAACGCCGGAGTAGACGGCTGGGTCTGCTCCGGGGTATCGCAGGAGTGTGTGCCGCTGTTCCCATCGACCGTCTACCCCTCGTCCCATCCCAAGGCGAACTCGGAGTGGGTTCCCTACCTGCTGTCGCGCGCCGAGGCGGCCGGCATCACGGTGATCAGCTGGTACGCGCTGAACCACTCGCGCTCGGTGGTCGAGCGGTTCCCCGAGTACCGGATGCAGTTCCTGGAGGGGGAGTTCGCTCCGGAGGTCGATCCGAGCCATCCCTACCTGTGCGTGAACAGCCCGTACCTCGACCTGCTCGTCGCGTTCAGCCGCGAGCTGATCCGGGCCGGCTTCCGCGGAATCTGGTTCGACGGCAATACGCTTTCGCGCCACGGGACGCGGCCGCTGTTTCAGCCCGGCTGCTGCTGCCGGTATTGCGGGGCGCAGTTCCGGCGCGACACGGGCCTGGCGATTCCGAGGCGGATCGACTTCGACGACCCCGTGTTCCGGCAGTGGGTGAGCTGGCGCTACGAGATCCTCGTCCGTGCATGGACGCGGATCGCCGCGGCGGTCCGGGACGTCGATCCCGGGGCAACCGTCTGCCTGAACAACTATCGGCGCCGCGGCCAGACGTGGACCACGGGCATCCCGCTGAGGGCGCTCGACCTCGATATCGTGATGAGCGGCGAACTCGACGGATTCATGGCGCAGGCCGACTTCCAGATGAAGATGCACCGCGCGATGGCCTGCAGACGCGGGTCGGAGACATGGATCCCGATGACGCACTACTGGGATATGTGGCGCGGCAATCCGGAGCCCGTGACCATGGTGCAGGGCGCGCTCGGCGCGGTCTGCGCCGGCGGAAACGTGTTCTGCGGCACGGACAATCTGGCCACGGTCCGCGGCTCCATGCCCGAGGTGGTGGCGCGCGTGAAGCCCGTGTACTCGCACCGCGGCGGGGATCCGCTTCGGTATGCGGCCGTGTGGGTTTCCCAGCAAACGCTCGACTGGGAGGGGCGGCTCGATCCGGCGCCCATGTGGAATTCGTGGCACGGCGCCAACGAGCTGCTGAACCATGCGCACCTGCAGGGCGGGGTCGTGTTGGACGACGCCGTCGAGCGCGGAGACCTCGCGGGCTACCCGGTTGTCATCGCGGCCGAGAACACATGCGTGTCGGACCGGCAGATGCGGGCTCTGATGGTTTTCGCCGAGGGCGGGGGGCTGCTGGTCGCCTGCGGGCGGTTCGGGGAGAAGGACGCCCTCGGCCGTCCGCGGTCCGCGAACCCGCTGCATGAGCACTTCGGCATCCGGACGGAGCCCCGGCAGGGCGAGTTTGCCTACGGGCATCTCGACCCGGCGTACCGCGCGGGAGACTACCCCGAGTCGGTGTTCGCCGGCCACGCATTCCAGCGGATCGGCATTGCCCGGACGCTCCCGGAGGTCGTCTGCGTGGCGATGGCGCAGCTTCGGCGCGACGAGGATGACAGCCCAGGCATCCTGCTCCGGGCGCACGGGCGCGGACAGGTGGTGTTCTTCAACGCCGACATTTTTGCGGCGTACGCGACCATCCCGATCCGGTTCCACATGGAACTGGTATCTGCCGTGCTGATGCGCCATGCCGCGCCCCGCCTCCGGGTGCGTGCGCCCATGGCGGTGACGGTCAACGTGTTCGAGAAGGAGCGCGAGTACGTCGTCTTCCTCCACAACAACCCGGGGGCGGTCTACCGCTATCCGCACGGGTGCTACGCGCAGGGCGAGGTGGCGCCCGCTCTCGATATCGAGATCGATGCGTCTGGCCTCGACGCCGCCGGAGCGGTGCGCGCGTCCACGGGCGAAGCCCTTCGGCTGGATAGCGGCCGGTTCCGGTTGGATCGCGTGGACTATGCGGATGCCGTGATCCTGCGCAAGCGGGCAGGTGGCCCGTGATGCGCCGGTCGATCCACGCGGCCGCGTGCGCGGCTTGGCTGATCGGCCTTTCCGCGGGCCTCGCCGCGCCGGTCGGCGAGTGGCGGCTCGAGCTGGTGCCCCGCGCCGGGGATGGCTCGGCTCGGCCGGCCTTCCTTCGGCGCGAATCGCTGTGTCCGCGCGTGACGGTGGTGGTTCCGACGACGACCGGCGCCGCCGCGCGCGCACGGTTCGGCGGCGTCCTGGAGCTGGCGTGCGGCTCGGGCGTGGTCTGGCGGGCGCCGCTGGCGCTGGCGGCGTCGCCCGGGACGAACGAGTCCGGCCCGCGCATTCCGCTGCGCCTGCTCCGGGCGGGCGAGTACCGGCTTCGGGCGAGCGGGCGGATCGGCGCGGGCGCCGAACGCTCGGTCGAGTCCGCGATCTGGATCGGGCCCGAGCCGGAGCGCGACGCGTTCGTCATGGCCATGCTGGTGGAGCAGCGGCGCGAGGGGCCGGCGCTCGAGACCAACCTCCAGCATCTGGCGGAGCTGGGCATGAGCGGGGTCATGCACTACCAGCCGACGCCGGCGCTGTTCGACCAGTGCCTGCGGTTCGGGCTGAATGCGATGAGCATCAGCCACGGGAATGCGCGCGCCGGCGGATTCACGGAGCCGCCGGAGGCCATCGCGCGGCTCAACGCGTCGGGCCAGCCGTTTCGGCGCTACGGGGGGACGGAGGCGCGCGGCCGCTGGGGCATCTCCAACACGAACTGGCAGGACGCCGTGGCTCGGAGCATGGAGGCGGGCGTGGCCCGGCACGCGCGGCATCCCGGCTACGACCCGAGGATCTGCACGAGCGACGACTATTTCATGTGGACCGGGCTGGACTACAACCGTGCGAACGTCGAGCGATTTCGCGCGGCCCACGGCATCGACCCGCCGCGTCCGCCCGAGGCGCTGACGAACGACTTCCCCGGTTCCGTGGCGCGGCCGAAGGGGATCATCGCGGACGACGATCCGTGGGTGATGTGGCTGCGCTTCCTCTCGCGCGATGTGCTGGGCCGCTACAACCGCGGGCTGGCGGAGGCGGTGCGGCGGGCGACCGACGGGCGCGGGCGGATCGGCCCCGTGTGCGGCGGCGGGCCGGAGGTCATGGGCGTCACGCCGCTGATCGAGACGCAGTCGGGGCAGTGGCCGCCCTACAACTTCGGCGCGAGCGGCTTCAGCTTCATCACCTACTACAACTACAACGTCTACTGGCTGCCGGCGCTGGCGCAGGTCTGGTGGGCCGAGCTGGGGCGGATGGGCAACCGCGATCTCGATGAATGGGTGATGCCGGACACGATGGACCAGCGGGCGCCGTACCACCTGAACAACTGGTACCTGTTCGCGGCGGCCGGGGTGAACGGGCTGGTCTACTTCATTCACGAGCGAACGACGCCCGGAGCCGAGGAGGCCTTGCGCGAGGTGGGGCCCCTGGCCCGGCGGTATCGGCGGCTGCTGGCCGAGCTGAGGTCCGCGCCGCGGGGCGTGGGCCTGCTCATGCCGTTCGAGAACGGCTGCTTCCGGGCGTCGTATCCCGTCGATGCGTCGTATGCCTTTGGCAACCTGCTGATGGCGCATGCGGAGGCGGAGCCGGTCTGGCCGGAAGAGCTGCCCGGGCGGATGGATCGGTACCGCGTCATCCTGCTGCACGACGTGGACTGGCTGTGCGCGCGCAACGCGGCGATCCTGGCGGACTACATTGCGCGGGGCGGGGTGGTGCTGTGCGACTCCGCGACGGAGGTGCAGATCGCAGGGGCACGGCGGCTCGGTTTCGATCTGGGCGTCGCGTCGCGCCAGGATGGATATGGCGACACAGATCGGATACGGAGGATCCGCGAGGCGATCGAGCCGCTGGCTCCGGCCTGGGCGCAGTCGGATGACCCGCACCTGCTGCTCCGGCGCTTCCGGCTGGATGGCGTGGACTACCTGTGGGTGGTGGACCTGATGACGCGCGGCGAGGATGCCGCGCACATCCCCGTTGGAGGGCTGATGCGAAAGGTCGAGCTCCGCCCGGAGTTTGCGGACTATGCGAGCCGGACGCGCGCCGCGACGGTATCGGTGCAGTCGGCGGCTGGTGTCGTGTATGACGTGCTGGCGGGGCGGCGCGTTGAGGGCGTGCGGGCGTCTGGCGGGCGTCTGGAGGTGCCCGTGCGCACGGGGATGTGGCGGGGCCGCTTGCTGTCGTTCCATTCGGCGCCGGTTGACGCGGTGATCGCGCGCGGGCGGTCGGGGTGCGAGGCGGGGCGCGAGTGGGAGCTGGCGGTGGAGATCCAGGTTGGTGGCCGCGCAGCGGCTCCGACGCTGCCCGTGGATATCGACGTGCGCGAGCCGGATGGGCGCGCGAATCGTGAGTATTCGAGTGCGGTCCTGGCGCGTGGGGGGCGGGCGTCAGTCCGCATCCCGTTCGCGCTGAACGATCCCCCCGGCCGGTGGGTGGTGACCGTGCGGGAGCTCTCCTCCGGCTGCGAGCAGGTAGTCCCTGTCGGTCTCGTTCGTCCTTGATCCGTCCGGTTGCTGGCCGATCACTCCGCCGAAAAGCGATGGACCGTTGTGGTCGCGTAGCGCTGGCCGGGGCGGAGGACGGTGGACGGGAACGCCGGCTGGTTCGGTGAGTCGGGATAGTGCTGCGTCTCTAGGCAGAATCCGCCGTGCTTGTGGTAGGCCACGCCGCCCTTGCCGCGGTGGTGGCCGTCCAGAAAGTTTCCGCTGTATAACTGGATGCCGGGCTCGGTCGTGGCAATTTCCATCACGCGACCGCTCTTCGGCTCGCGCACGCGGGCGGCCAGCTCGAGGCCGCTGCCCTTCCGGTCGATCACGAAGTTATGGTCGAAGCCGCCCGCCAGCCCCGCCATGGCCTCGCCCACGCGCCGCGGGCGGAGCAGGTCCATCGGCGTGCCCTCGACGGGCTGGAGCCGGCCGGTCGGGATGAGCGTCTCACCGACCGGGGTGAAGTGATGGGCGCCGATCATGACCTCGTGGTCGAGAATGCTGCCCGCCGCGGGTCCGGCGAGGTTGAAGTAGCTGTGGTTGGTGAGGTTCACGACAGTGGGCTGGTCGGTCGCGGCCTCGTAATCGATCCGGAACTCACTGCTGTCCGTGAGCGTGTAGGTCATGGTGACCTTGAGGGTGCCGGGGTAGCCTTCTTCTCCGTCCCGGCTCGTGTAGCGGAAGCGGATGCTGACGGCGCCGGTGCTCCGGATCTCCTCGGCCGACCAGACCACCTTGTCGAACCCCCGCACTCCGCCGTGCAGGTGGTTTCGGCCGTCGTTGCAGGCCAAGGCCCGGGTGACGCCGTCCAGCTGGAACTTCCCGCCGGCGATGCGGTTGGCGTAGCGGCCGACGGCGCAGCCGAAGTAGGGGTTGTCGCGGACGTACTCGGCGAGCGAGTCGAATCCCAGCACGACGTCGGCCATCCGGCCGATGCGATCGGGCGCCTCGAGCGTGACGACCGTGGCGCCGTAGGTCATCACGCTCATGCGGACGTTCGAGTTGGAGAGCAGGTAGAGGTCGACCGGTTCGCCGGCCGGGGTCTTGCCGAACGTTGTCTTCGCAATATTCATCGAGGTACCTCCCGCGGTGCAGCAGTTGAGCGCGCTTTATGGCATGAGCGTGCGGCGTGGTCAAGCGGGCCCGGCTTGTTGCCGGATGAACGCCAAGATGGCTTCGAGCGCCGGGTCCCCTGGCGTGGGCATCTTCTCGATGATGGTGCCGTGATCGCGGTCGCGGCACTCGCGGTGCACGGCGGACGCGTGGCCCGCGTAACGGAGCAGGGCGACGAACAGCCGGTTTTCCTCCGCACGAGCGGGCCAGTCGCGGTCTCCGCAGATGGCGAGAACGGGAGGAGCCTCCTTGTGAACGTGATGGCACGGGGCTGCGTCGTCCATGACCGGGGTGTGCTCCGGATCGCGGACTCCGCGCTCCTTGCGGACCGTGAAGTGCGTCATCATCTGGCCGCTGACGGGAATGATCCCGGCGATATCGGCGAGGCACACCCCGTGCCGCGCCAGGTAGCGAGGGTCCATGCCGACGAGCGCGGCCAGGTAGCCGCCGGCGGAGTGACCGGCGATGAACACGCCCCCGGGCGCGCGCCCCTGGTCCTGAAGACGGCGGATCACCCAGGCGACGCTCGCCGCGGCATCATCGACGTAGGCGGGATAGCGCGCCTTTGGGGAAAGGCGGTAGTTCGGAACGGCCATGCCCACCGCGGCGTGGGTGAGGCACTCGGCGATCGCGACGGTCGCAGGGTCCGTCTTCTCGCCGCCTTCGAGTCCGCCGCCGTGAAACCAGACGACGATCGGGGTCGGCCCGGTGCCTCCGGGCAGATACAGATCCAGCTTGCAGCGGTCCCGCTCGTAATCGGTGGCGTCCGGAGCGGTTCTGTAGGGCACGTCCTTCACGACTGCGGCGATCATCGGCCGCGGCGAAGCGGGAGTCAAGGGGCGGCGAATCGCGTAGGGACTCTCCCCCTCCTCGGCTTCGGTAACATCTTCTTATGGCGCAACAGGCCGGAGACTGGTCGAGGCGCTCCCGGAGCGACCGGTGCCGGCGCCCGCGCGGACTCAGCCGCGGGTGGCGCTCGAGCGGCGGCGCTCGACGTCCGGGAAGAGCGGCACGACGCAGTGGAAGAGGTAGAGGATCAGGAACGGGAGGGTGAAGATCACCGCGCCCGTGATCAGCCCTTCCTTCTCCAGCCAGCCCGGGAAGTAGCTCGTGAACCCGCGCATGGACTTCGACACGAGCTGCCCGCCGACCACCACGTTCCAGCGCATCAGCAGCACCTGGGCCAGGAGCATCGTGGCCGACATCCAGATCAGCGCGTGGGCGACCCGCGCGCTCACCTTGATCAGCGCGTGGACGGCGAGCATCACGAACGGCACGAGCGAGAACACCCCGAACTGCAGGACCACGTACGAGACGAAGAGCTTCGAGTGGATGAGCGCGCTCAGGACTTCGGTCTTGTCCGTCTGCTCGTACGCGATCGACAGCAGCTCCATCAGCTCCAGCGCAACCGCGAAGATCATGAAGCCCCACAGGAACTTGCCCATCGAGCGGACGCACGTCTCGTCGACCTTCCACCGGCTGATCCACGACACGACGAAGTAGAGGAAGATCAGCACGGAAATGCCGGACACGATGGCCGAGAAGATGAAGATGACGAACATCAGCGGCGTCGACCACCATGGGTTGGCCTTCAGCGATCCGAACAGGAACCCGACGTAGCCGTGCAGCGTGCAGGCCATCGGGATGCCGAGGCCGGCCAGGAACTTCGCCATCCGGTGGTCGGCCTCGCGCGTCGCCGGCGTGTCCGTCCGGTTGAACAGCACGATCGCCCGGCAGAGCCAGGGGACAAAGCCGCGCCCCTGGGCCCGCGCGATGAAGTCGCTCCGCATGACGAACCAGATCTCGAGGACGACCAGCAGGAGATAGCTGGAGTAGATGTAGCCGAACCCCGCCATGGCCGACGTGAAGTGGGGCGTGATCATGATGTTGAAGGCGCGCTCCGGCCGCCCGAGGTGGATCAGCAGGGGCAGAGGGGCGAAGAGGAGAAAGACGAAGGCCGACGCCAGCGAGAACCGGGCGATCGGGCGGAGTTCTTCGCGTCCGAACACATGGTAGAGCGACGAGACGATGAAGGCCCCGGCGACCAGTCCGGTGATGTAGGGGTAGAGGACGATCATCACCGTCCACGTCACGCGCAGCTCGTTGGGGAACACGTAGTTCATCAGATCACTTCAAAATCCAGGTCCAGGTAGTAGCACTTCGGGTGCGTCCCCATGTCCGGCTTGAGCACCCGGTACCGACGCTGCTTCAGCAGGGTCGACAGGCGGCTAGCCGGGTCGTTCAGGTCGCCGAAGATGCGCACGCCCTTCGGGCATGCCAGCACGCACGCCGGCAGCTGCCCGCGGGTGATCCGGTGGTAGCACAGCGTGCACTTGTCCGCGACGTGCGTCTTCGGGTTGATGAACCGCGTGCCGTAGGGGCAGGCCTGAACGCAGTAGCCGCACCCGATGCAGCGCTTCGCGTCCACGAGCACCACGCCGTCGGGTGCGTCGTACGCGGCTCCGACCGGACACACCTGGGTGCAAACGGATTTTTCGCAGTGGTTGCACAGCTTCGGCACGAAGAACGCCTTCACCGTGTCCCCGACCGGATCCTCGCGAAAAATGAAGTCGTCCTGATGGGCGGCGTCCACCCGGGTTTCCCCGTCGGCCCGCACGCGATACCGCTCGATCCACGTCCGGAAGCAGCCTTCCGGCACGCTGTTTTCGGCCCGGCAGGCGCGCATGCACGCGCAGCAGCCGATGCACCGGGACGTGTCGATGGCATAGCCGTAGTATGGACGCTTGCCGGTTCGGGGGGACGGGCGGTCGGCGCCGAGCGACGGGAAGGTCCAGAGGATCAGGCCCCCGCCAGCGCCCGCCGCGATCCGTCGCAGCATCTCCCGGCGGCTGATGTCGGGACTACAGGGCATGGGGAGCCTCCCGGGTGCGCGCGGCGTGGATCTGGTCCTGGTGGCAGCTCACGCAGGATCGCTTCGGATCGGGCGCCTCGCCGGCCGCGTCCCGGATGTGCGCCGGCCACTCGATGGACGGCGGGCCCGAGGCGGACCGGAAGTCGGTCTTCCGATGGCAGAGCAGGCAGAAGCGCGGATCGGCGTCGCGGACGATCCGGCCGGAAAACGCGTTCTCCTTGATGAACACGTGGCAGGTCGTGCACCGGATGGAGTTGTGGCTCGCGGCCGCGAAGGACTTGGCGACGGCGGGGTGGCAGTAGGCGCAGCTGAAGATCTGCGGGTGCGTCGGCGGCTGCTTCATCGCCTCGTCCGTCCGCCCGGTGTGGCAGTCGCCGCAGGCGTGCACCAGGGGGTGGAGCCGGGCCGTGCGCAGGTCCCGGTCCATGAACAGGGGCTCGTGACCGGAATGACACCGGACGCATGCGGTGGCCGGATTCGTGACGCCGACGAACTGGAAGTGCTGCTGCCAGTCGATCTGAGGAAACGAGCCCGGGCGGGCGTCCAGGCGGCGGTGACACGTCAGGCAGTCGTCTTTCGCGTCGGGAATGGCCAGCGGGACGTCGTTGTCGGCTATGTGCTTCGCTCCGGGCCCGTGGCATGTTTCGCACTCGACCGTGCCGTGCGCATCCTTCGCGCAGATGCCGTCGATGTCGGCGTGGCATTCCGCACAGGCCGCATGTCCGGCGTACTGCGGGGGGGGGAGCTTTGCATCATCGCGCGCGGACGCCCGGTAGAACCCCTCTTGCCCGAAGGTCTTCGGGACCAGGGCGGCGCGCGCGAGCAGAGCCGCTGCGAGTCCGGCGGCGACGATCAGGAAGACGGGGTAGGCGTGCCGGTAGTCCGGTCGAACGAGCGGTTGCCTGTCTTGATGATCGGCCGGTTTCATGAGCAAGGGTTAGTAGCCCGGTCGGCTTTTATCGCAACTCGAAGCGGTTTGTCAAAGAAAGCATTCCATCGATGCCCAGCCGGATCGCCCCGCGAGGGTATGGCT
>CAYSLU010000093.1:15797-21319 GCA_964431965.1 uncultured Verrucomicrobiota bacterium | reverse complement strand
GGTAGGCGTGCTTGAGCAGCAGGATGATGCCGAACACCATCGTCGTCGCCCCCACCACGGCCGTGCCGATCAGCACGGGCTTGGCAGTGGCCTTGAACGTATTGCCCGCCCCGTCGTTCCGCTCCAGGTTAAGCTTCGCGTTCTCAAAGTCGGGCGTGAATCCGAAGTTCTTCTCGATGTCCGCCTTGATGTCCGGCTGAGCCTCGATGCGGCTCAGCTCGTAGACGGACTGCGCGTTGTCCGAGACCGGCCCGAAACTGTCGACGGCGATGGTGACCGGCCCCATGCCGAGGAAGCCGAAGGCCACGAGGCCGAACGCAAAAATGGGCGCGGCGAACGCCATCTCCGCCGGCAGCATGCGCGCCATGTCCGGATGCAGGGAGATCAGGTAGCTGAGCAGCATCAGGCCGAGGATCAGCAAGCCCTCCCAGAAGGCGGAGAAGTTGCCGGCGACAAAGCCCGACAGGATGTTCAGCGACGCGCCGCCCTGGCGGGACGACGTCACCACCTCCTGGACATGCCGGGAGTTTGTGCTCGTGAACGCCTTCGTGAACTCCGGGATCAGCGCGCCGGCCGCGGTGCCGCAGGAAATGATCACCGACAGCACCCACCAGAGATTCGGGCCGATCAGCTCAGCCTCCGAAGGCCGCAGCAGCGCGTAGCTGGCGACGAATGTGACGACAATCGAGATGATCGACGTGAGCCACACCAGGTGAGTCAGCGGCTTCTCGGCGTCAAACTCCTTGGCCTCCGCGTACTTCGCCGTGCTCACGGCATTGTTGATCCAATACGAGGCCAGCGAGGTCAGGATCATCAGGATGCGCATGACGAAGATCCAGATGATGAGCTTGCCGCACAGCAGCGGGCTTCCGATCAGCGCCAGGGCCAGGAAGGCGATCAGGGCCACGCCGGTCACCCCGTACGTCTCGAAGCCGTCCGCCGTCGGGCCGACGCTGTCGCCGGCGTTGTCGCCCGTGCAGTCGGCAATCACGCCCGGGTTCTTGGGGTCGTCTTCGGGCAGCTTGAAGATGATCTTCATCAGGTCGGACCCGATGTCGGCGATCTTGGTGAAGATACCGCCGCAGATGCGCAGCGCGCTGGCGCCCAGCGACTCGCCGATGGCAAACCCGATGAAGCACGGGCCGACGAGATCCTTCGGGAGGAAGCTCAGAATGCAGATCATGAAGAAGAGCTCAACGCTCACGAGCAGCAGGCCCACGCTCATGCCGGACTTCAGCGGAATGGCCAGCGCCAGCCACGGCTTGCCACGCAGCGCCGCAAACGCGGACCGGGAGTTGGCCTTCGTATTGATCAGGATGCCGAACCACGCCACGCCGTAGGACCCGAGGATCCCGAGGATCGAGCAGAGCAGGATGATTCCGATGCTGGTGAACGGCTTGTGCTGCAGGCCGTAGAAGTAGTAGACCATGCAGCCGCCGATCAGAAGCCAGAGGATGGACAGGAACTTGCCCTGCTGAAGCAGGTAGGTCTTGCACGTCTCCCAGATCGTCTCGGAGACCACCCCCATCGAGCTGTGCACCGGAAGGTCGCGGGTCTGCCGGTACTGGATCAGGCCGAAGACCATCCCGATCAGGCAGACCAGAAGCCCCCCATACATGAAGGCCATTCCACTGACTGGTCCGAACTGGACCGCGGACAGGTCCGGGATGTTGATGTCCGCCTCGCCCGCCAGCGCTGGCGCGGCCGCCGCAAGCAACGAGAACAACGATGCAGACAGAATCCGGCCGACCTTACTCATGCGACCCACCTTCCGATTTGACTTTCCTGCGAGTTACAAAAAACGGGCCGGATGTTATGAGCCCCCGCCAGCGGTGTCAATCCGCCCCTTTCGTCTTGTCCCTTTCGTCTGTCAGAACGCTCTGGAGATGGCAGGTGTTTGCCAAGCGGACATCGAAGCGCATGCGGATGGGGCGGCCGGGCTTCGGCCCCCCGAGTGCCCCGGTGCGTCGAGCCGTCCCCCATCGCTCGGATCACCTTCTCCCAGACGGAGATGACGGCGCAAGAACGCAGATGCGCCGCCGCGCCCCCCCCAGAGCGGCGAAAACGCTTGTCCGGCCAGACGGCGGGGTGATAGCTTCACAGCATCCGGCTGATATTTCCCGCCGGACTCAAGGAGACTGAATATGAAGCGAAACGCCGCCCTGCTGCTCGCACTGCTTCTTTCCGCTCCCGCTATGGCCGCCGAGGTGGAGAGCCTCGTCCAAGGGGAGTATTGGGCGGCATGGATCAAGCCGGAGTTCCAGATCACGACGATAGCCGGCGAAAGCGCAGGACTCGCCGGAGTCGAACTGGGGCCATCGCTGGGCCGGAACCTCTACATCGGGGCCGGATGGCACACGCTGGTCGGAAGCGTCAGCTTCGACGGCGGCGATCTGGATGCCACCGACCTCTGGTATGCCGGCGGCACCATCGGCTACACGATCCTGCCGGACAAACTGGTCCACGGTGCGGTGGATCTGTTCGTCGGCGGCGGCCGAGCCAGCGCCGATCTGGACGCCGGAGGATCCGATCGGACCGGGCTCTTCGTCGTACAGCCTACCGCCAGCTTCATGGTGAACCTCGCGCCCAAGGTCGAATTCGGCCTCGGAGTCGGCTATCGCGCGATGACTGGAGGGGGGATCGCTGCCCTTGACAACGGCGACCTGTCGGGCGCTACCGGATGCATTTTCTTCCGCTGGAACGAGTAGTGCGCCACCTGTTCGACTTCCGTTTGGTCCCGCCCCAGCACCGGACGCTGATTCTCGCCTGCATTCTGTTCTGGTCCATCCTGTGCTACCTCGGCCTCAGCCGATTTGTTGTGCAAGGCGGCGAGGTCGTCGGCGACAGCATGAACCCGACGCTGGCGAATGGGGATCGCTACGTCATCAACCGCTTGGTGTACCGCCTGCGGGCTCCCCGCCCCGGCGAAGTCGTGGCGCTGCGCGTCCGGTGGGATGACGACGTGGCAGTCAAGCGCGTCATTGCCGGATCAGGCGATCGGATTCGGATCCAGGACGGCCGCGTATGGGTAAATGACCGCGCCATGCAGGAGACCTACATTCCCCACGACACGTGGACTGACTGCGGCGCCATGGGCGAAGGACTCTACGAGATCAACCGGGACTGCTATTTCGTACTGGGCGACAATCGCGCCATCAGCACGGACAGCCGGTTCTTCGGATCGGTCAAGCGCGGCGACATCCTCGGCCGAGTCGAGACGCCCGATTGACACAGGCGGCACCCCGCCACGCATCTCTTCTCGCCGGGCGACCGCTTTTCGATGGCATTTGCACGGGCGGCGTGTACGATGCATGACGATTTTCCTCACTCGTGGTGACGGCCTATGATCCACAGACTCTTCCTGCTTGTCTTATGTGTCGCAGCGGCGTGCCGCGCCGACATGCTGAACATGGACGCATGCTTGAACGAGGCCGCGCGTTCGAACCCCAGCCTCGCGTCTCAGCGGGCGGCTCTGGACAAGAGCCACCTCCAGTTCCGGGGCACCATCAGTCCCTTCCTGCCTCAGGCCTCGGCATCCGCCGGGCGCACCCGATCCGGGCGGGACACAGACGCCGGGCTCACCACGTCGGACGACTCATCCATCGGCCTATCCGCTCAGCAGACGCTGTTCGCCGGCGGGCAGAACACGGGCCGGCGGGCGCAGAATCGGGCCGCTCTCGATTCCTCGATGGAGGACCTCCGGTCCTCCCAAGCGCAGGTGACCTACGACGTCCGCGCCGCCTTTGCCCGCCTGCTCTTCGCCCAGGACAGCATCCGGCTGGCCGAAACCATTGTCGCCAGCCGCCTCGCCAACGCGCAGCTCATCGAGCTGCGCTACGAGGGCGGGCGCGAGCACAAGGGCTCGCTGCTGCGCGTCCAGGCGGCGCACCGCCAGGCGCAGTCCGACCTGTCCCAGGCCCGGCGTAACAGCGATGTCGCCCGGCGCCAGCTCGCGCGCGTCATCGGCCGCCTTTCGCCCGACCTCTCCGCGACCGGCCGCCTTGAAGTCGCGGAGCTTCCGCCGGCGCCCGACCTCGGCCCGCTCGTCCGACAGACGCCGGACTACGGCATCGCCGCCGCGCAGGTTCGGGCCGCCGAGGCATCCCTGACGGTTGCCCGCAGCGCCTACTACCCCGATGTCTCGGCCGGCGCCTCCCTGTCGCGAAGCGGAACGGACTGGCCGACCGACGAGAGCGGCTGGGCGCTCAGCCTGAAGCTCAGCTATCCCTTCTTCCCCGGGGGCCGAAACTACTACGATGTGCAGGGGGCGCGCGCCGAGCTCCGGCGCGCCCGGTCTCTGCTCACCGCCAAGGAAGGCGAGTTGGCCGTCAGACTGGATCAGGCCTACGCCGACCTCGCCGACGCGGCCGACCAGGTGCGCGTCCAGCAGCAGTACCTGGAAGCCGCCAGGGTCCGGGCCGAGATCGCGCGGACCCAGTACGCCAGCGGGATGATGTCCTTCGAAGACTGGGACCCGATCGAGAACGACCTGATCGACAAGCAGACGGCCCTCCTGCAATCGCAGCGGAACGCGGTGATCGCCGAGGCGCAGTGGGACAATGTCCGGGGCGTCAGCCTGTTGCCGCCGGGCGGCGATCCGCCGGACCGGCAGACGGCAGAGGAGCAGAGATGAAGCGATCGAGAAAGATCGGTTGGATCGTGTTCGCCGCGGCCCTCGCCGTCGCCGGCTGGCTGGCCTACCGTCACTTCACGCCAAAGGACACCGCCCCTGTCTACCGCGATGTGGAGGTGCGGCGCGACAGCATCCACGTGATCATCCAAGCCACGGCGGTCGTGCGGCCCGAGAACCGCGTCCAGGTGAAGCCCTCAACCGGCGGACGGGTCGAGGAAGTCCGCGTGCGGGAGGGCGACGCCGTCACCCGGGGCCAGATCGTCGCGCTCATGAGCTCCACCGACCGGGCGGCCCTGCTCGACAGCGCCCGGGCGCGCGGCGAGCAGGAAGTCGCCCGCTGGCAGGACATCTACAAGGCCACGCCGCTCATGGCCCCCCTCGACGGGACCGTGATCCTCCGGAGCGTGGAGCCCGGCCAAAGCATCAGCGCCCAGGACGTGGTGATCGTTATCGCGGACCGGCTCATCATGGAAGCCCAGGTCGACGAGACCGATCTCGCGCGCATCCGGCTCGGACAGTCGACGCTCATCGGGCTGGACGCCTATCCCGATCACATCATCACGGGCCGCGTCAGCCACATCGCGTACGAGGCCAAGACGCAGGACAACGTGACCATCTACAACGTGGAAATCCAGCCGGACCGGATTCCGGACTTCATGCGAAGCGGCATGACGGCGGACATCACGTTCCAGGTCGAATCCCGGACCAACATCCTGGTCATCGCCGCCGAAGCCGTGCGCAACGAGAAGGGAAGGCGTTCCGTGCTCGTGCCCGCGCCGGAAGACCCCGCGAGCCCGATCAGCCGGCACATCCGGACGGGCATCACAGACGGCAAGATGGTTGAGGTGGTGTCGGGGCTGGCCGAAGGCGACAAGGCCGTCGTCCGGAA
>CAYSLU010000093.1:0-15697 GCA_964431965.1 uncultured Verrucomicrobiota bacterium | reverse complement strand
AGCCGCACCGTCGGGTTCGTCTTCCAGCAGTTCCACCTGCTCGCCCGCACCTCGGCTGTCGAGAACGTGGCCATGCCCCTGCTCTACAGCATGGCGCCCCTGCCCCGAACCCGGGCGGAGGATCTGCTCCGGCAGGTGGGGCTCGGGGCTCGCATGCACCACCGCCCCAACCAGCTGTCGGGCGGAGAGCAGCAGCGGATCGCCATCGCCCGCTCGCTGGTCAACGATCCCGCCATCATCCTCGCGGATGAGCCCACCGGCAACCTCGACTCCGCCAACAGCCGTGACATCATGGACACGCTGGCGCGGCTTCACCGGGAAGGAAAGACCGTCATCCTCGTCACGCACGAGCAGGAGCTGACCGCCTACGCCCAGCGGGTCATCACCTTGCGCGACGGGTCCATCATCTCGGATGAGCGCCCGTCTGCGGCCGGCCGGCCGCCATCGCCTCCGCCGCGGCCGGCGGCTATGGATATCCGCGCCGGCCGGTTCGCGCGCATGCGGGCGAGCGCCCGCCGCGCGCCCGCCCAAGTGCGTCAGGCCCTCCGCGCCGTCATGGCCGGAAAGGTTCGCTCCGGGCTCTCCATGCTCGGCATCCTGATCGGCGTAGCCGCCGTCATCGCCATGCTGGCGCTGGGATCCGGAGCGAAGCAGGCGATCCGCCAGGAGCTCTCGTCGCTCGGATCCAACATGCTGGTGATGTACCCGGGCGCCATCAAGTCCCAGGGGGTCCGGCAGACGGTCGGAGTCGGATCCCGGCTCACGATCGAGGATGTCGCCGAACTGCGAGCCGCCGTCCCCGAGGTCGTCCACGCCTCCGCCACGGTCTCGGGCTACCGGCAGGTCGTCTACCGGAACAAGAACTGGAGCACGCAGATCATGGGCTCGGAGCCCGAGTTTGCCATCATGCGATCATACGTGCCGAACTACGGTCGATTCTTCGACGAGGCGGAGGAAGGCACGCGCGCCCGCGTGGCGGTCATCGGCACCACCGTCTGGAAGGAGCTCTTCGGGGAGGCCGATCCGATTGGCGAGTACATCAAGATCGGACGGGTCAGCTTCCAGGTCATCGGGCTGCTGCCGCCCAAGGGGGCGTCCTTTTTTCGGGACCAGGACAACATGATCCTGATCCCCTTGACGACAGCCATGTACCGGCTGTTCGGACGCCGCTACGTCGAGAACATCAACCTCGAGATCGGCGATTCCGAGGCCAGTGCGTATGTCCAGGATCGCGTGCGTGAGGTCATGCATCGCCTGCACCGCGTTCCGGAGTCCGAAACGGAAGCCTTCCAGATTCGCGACCTCTCGGAAATCCAAGCCGCCCTGTCGGCCACCAGCCGCACGATGTCCTGGCTCCTGGCGTCCATCGCCATCGTGTCGTTGCTGGTCGGCGGCATTGGCATCATGAATATCATGCTGGTGTCGGTCACCGAGCGCACGCGCGAGATCGGGCTCCGCAAGGCAGTCGGCGCCCGGCGGCGCGAAATCCTCTCCCAGTTCCTCATCGAAGCGGTGGTGATCAGCTTGACCGGCGGCTTGGCGGGCATCCTCCTCGGATGGGGGATCACGGTCGGCATGTCCGAACTGGCCGGCTGGACGGCGGCTGTCCAGCCCCGCTCAGCCGCGGTGGCGTTCGGCTTCTCGGCCGTTGTCGGAATCGTCTTCGGCTTGTGGCCCGCCCGAAAGGCGGCTTTGCTCAACCCCGTGGAAGCACTGCGGTACGAGTGAGGGCTGCTCCCCTACAGCAGGTACCGAGCGCCCGCGTAAACCGCATGGTTGACCGCAAGCGCGTAAAGCGACGACAGCACGTCGTCCGCCACGATGCCCCACCCCCCGGGTAGTTCCTGCGCCCCGCGGGCGGGTGGCGGCTTGATCACGTCAAACACCCGGGCGGTCAAGAAGGCCATCGCGATCACCCACGGCTCCGCCGGAAGGCCCAGCAGGCAGATCGGGAACGTCAGATACTCGTCGGCCACGATCCGCCCGTCATCCTTCTTGCCGAAGTGCCGCTCCGCGGCGCCGCAGATCGGCACGGCGATCAGCGCCAGGGCCGCCGCCACGGCCGCCGACGCCACCGGGCCAGGCGAAATCCACGCCAGCAGCCAGACTAGCGCAATGCCCGGAAGCGTGCCCGCTGTCCCCGACGCCACGGGGCTCAGCCCCAACCCGAAGCCCGTGGCCAGCAACAGCACGACCCTCCGGCCGACTCCACATCCGCTCCAGTTCATGCTCCGGATCATGTCACCGCTCCTCTGTATCGGCGGCGGGCGGGCGCCAGACGGCCATGCCGCCGACCAGGACCCCCAGGTCGTCCGGGAATCCGCGTACGCCCGATCGCCACGCCGGCTCCGTCCGAATCGTCACCCACCGCCACGCCGGCCCGTCGTTGGTCACGGCCATCGGCCAGCACTCCCACATCCAGGTTCCGCGAGGCACCGTGCGCGTGACCGCCCCCCCGCCGTCGGGCTCCAGCGTCACGCGCGTTTCATTCGTCCCCGGGACATTCGGAGCGGTAAAGAATAGCAGAACCCGGCAGGGAACTCCCTGCTGCAGCGGCAGCAGAGCCCGCGATACCGCGCGGGACCAGCGGGCGCGAACGCCGATCTTCCACATGTCCCGAGGCTCAGCGGCCGATGCCTCGACTCGCGCGTCTCCCACCACCGCCGTCAGCAGTGCGGGCCGCTCCGACACGACACGCCAGGGGCCTTCACCGCCAGCGCCCCCGCTCGCGAGGCGGAACGAGTCCCCGAGCGCGCTCCACCGCAAGTCGGGGACCGGGCTGCCGTCCGCGGCGGTTACGCGGGGATCCGGGGGCCGTTCGCCCTCCCGATTGAGGAAGATGAGCCCCGACTCGGATCCCGGTGAACCCGTCGGCACCGGCGTCCCAGGCCCTACGCGCGTACCAGCGACTCCGGCCGATTCGAGACGGAGGTTCGCAAAGTCCACGAGCCCCATGTTGCCGGCACCAAACACGTAGGACCACACGCCCCCGGCCGTGGCACCCGCCGAGGGAGGCCCGGGCTTCCGCATCTCGTACAGAGCTAGGTTGAGTTCGCTGGGGCGTGTCTGCCGAGGGAGGGCGAACCGCTCGGACTTCAGAACGCGCCCGCGAAACTGCACGGCTTGAACGGGCTGAAAGTCAAAGAGCTCGGACATGGGAATCTGGAACGGCGTCAGAAAGAATGCAGGGCGGTCCGGGTGCTGGCCGACGATGTCCCGCCAAGCCACAAGTGCTCGCCGGTAGTCGCGGCGGCGATCGCTGTCGAGTCCGAGCGTCGGAATGCCAAAGTAGTGCTCAAGCGGCGCCCCCACCCGCGAGTACTCACAGAGCAGGATGCCGTTGCGAGCCCGGATCGGTTCCGCCAGTCCGCCGAGGAACCGGATCAGGCCGCGGTTCTCGACCAGCGTCACCAAGTGCGTGCGCCCATGCAGTCCGACCAGGCATACGCCAGCGGTCAGCGCCGCCAGAAGCGCCCGGAGCCCCATCCCCGATGCCGGTATCCGGGTCAGCAGCCCAGCCAGGCCGAGCGCCATGAGCGGCAGGACCGACACCAGCATGTAGCGGGTCATGAAGAAGTCGTACATCGTCCCGATCAGCAGCGTGGCCGGAGCGGTCACGAGCACGACGAGTGCGGCCGCCTGACGGCCCGGGCGGGCGGACACCAACAACGCGAGCACGCCTGCCAGACTGAGGAACGCGATCGGGCGGGACACGAGCGCGACGACGACCCTCATGTCCGTCGGATAGGCGTAGTGATAGGTCGGACTCCCGACGGGGGGACGCCGATCGACGGGCAACGTCGAGAGGAAGCAGGCCGCATACGCGGCCACGAGCGCAACCGCCAGCACCCACGGCCACACCGCGATCCAGACCGCCGGGCGGGCGTCGGCCTGGGCCGCGCTTCGCCGGTGCATGGCTCGGCGGCGCCACTCGCCAGCCCCGGTGGTTGCCGCGAGCACCACGATCACGGCAGCCAGCGCGGTCACCGGATGGTCCGTGGCCGGGGCCATGAACCGCCGAATGCCGTAGAGATCGGTCACGTGCAGCGTGTGAAGGACGAACCCGACCACCCCAGTCGCCAACACAGCCAGACCGCCCGCGAAGCCGGTTCGCCCGCGAAGCGTCAGGACACCCATCGCTGCGGCCGCTGGAATCACCAGCATCCAAGCCGTGATGTGGAAGAAAGGCGCCAAGGCCACGCAGAGCGCGCCAAGGATCAAATCGCCGCGCGCCCGCCCGGCGGCAAGGCCGGCGGCTCGGATCAGGAGGGCCCCACCCCCAATCGCCAGAAACGACGCCATCAGCTCAGGCCGGGGAAACCGTCCGTGCCAGATCACGATCGGGTTGGCGATGTAGAACAGGAAGCTCAGTTCGGCCGCCCAGCGGTGCGAAATCACCTGCCTCGCGAGCGCAGCCACCGCCAGGGCGGTGAGCAGGGCAAACAGCGGGGCAACGTATAGGATCAAGCGGTCGGGACCGAGGCGGCTCACCGCGCTCATCATCAGGGGGTAAGCCGGCAGAAAATGCACGCCTACGATCGCCTGCTTCAGGTCGTGGATCCAGACGCAACCGTCCTTGGTGACTCCGAATCCGCTGTGTCCGTACAGGAAATCCGGTCTGACGGCAGGCGGAACGCGCGACAGCATGCGGTCAACGTACGTCAGGGCCCCCTCGCGCGCGTAGGCCACGCCGGTGTTGAGGTAGGAACCGGGATCTTCGCCGCCGAGGATCGCCTCGTGCGGCCGAAAGAAGAGAACGGCGCCGACGGCCACGAGCGCCATCGCCACCGCTCGCCCACCCCAGCTGCGGCCGTGGAACGCCATGCCGGCCAGTCGGGCAGCCGCCGCGACAGCCACAAGCCACAAGCCGCTCCCGATCACCCAGAGCATCACGCCTCCATGCCGGCCGCGATCCATCGACACGCCGACGGCCCCCGCAGCGACCGCCTGACCGAGGAAGGCTAGCGGATCAGGCCCGTGCTGACAATCGCCGCCCGCGCGTCGGCGCTCACGACGATCCGGCCGACACCTCGCTTTTCGTTGGCAAGCCTGCGCAGGTGGTGTTATAGAAAACGCCGCACATGACACACGCGCGCGACAGCCGGCCGTTGATCTCCGTTGTCATCCCCTGCTTGAACGAAGAGCAATCCCTTGCGGCCGTGATCGACGCGGCTCGCGCCGGCTTTGCGCGGCTGAGCCAACCCGGCGAAGTCGTCGTGGTCGACAACGGCAGCACGGACCGATCGGCCGAGATCGCCCGCGCGCACGGCGCAAGGGTGATCTCGGAAGCCCGGAAGGGCTATGGCTCCGCTCTGCGGCGCGGCTTTGCGGAGTCCCGCGGCGCGATCCTGGTCATGGGAGACGCCGATCAGACGTACGACTTCTCGCGCATGGATGACCTGGTCAGACCGGTTCTGGACGGGCAGGCGGACATGGTGGTGGGCAACCGCATGAGGAACATACGGCCGGGCTCCATGCCCCGGCTGCACCGCTACGTCGGGAACCCCGCGCTGTCGCTGATTCTGCGAATCATGTTCCACAACAACAGCATCAAGGACCCGCAGTGCGGCATGCGCGCCATATCGAAGGCCGCCTACGGGCAGCTCCGCTGCGTGACGACGGGCATGGAGTTCGCGAGTGAGATGATCATCCGCGCCATCCACTGCCGGCTGCGCATCACGGAGCGGGACATCGTGTATCACGCCCGGGCCGGCGAGTCCAAGCTGCGGTCGTTCCAGGACGGCTGGCGGCACCTGCGGTTCATGATGCTCCACAGCCCGACCATGATCCTCCTCGTGCCGGGGCTTGTCGTGTGGGCCGTCGGCCTCGCCCTCTCATCGCTCCTGGCGTTCGGGCCCGTCATGATCGGGGCGCGCCGCGTGGACATCCACTGCATGATCGTCGGCGGCCTGCTCAACATCGTCAGCGTGCAGGTGATCGCCGTCGGCATGCTGGCCAAGGCATACGCCCATCTGTCCGGCCTGCGCAACGATCCGGTCGTCGCCTGGTTCTACCGGTGGTTCACCTTCGAACGGACGTTCCTCCTGTCGATTCCCCTGATCGGCGTGGGCCTGCTGGTCTTCGCCAAGGTCATCGTGGAATGGACGCTGACGGGATTCGGCCCGCTCAACGAGGCCCGCGCCCTGTTCTTCGGCCTGCTCTGCCTCGTCAACGGAGTGCAGGTCGGGTCCGCCTCTTACCTCTTCAGCATCATGGCGCTGCCGCGGCATCTGGACACGACGCCGGCGCAGGCTGAAGACACCGCCGTGGCCGACGCATGAGCGGGCCGAGCGCACCAGGCGGGCGACTCGCATCGGTCGTGATCCCGGTGCTCGATGCGGGAGCCCACCTCCCCGGGCTGCTCAAGGCGCTGCGCGCGCAGCGGCCGGACCCGCCGGGCGAGATCGTCGCGGTCGACTCGAACTCGTCGGACGATACCGCCGCCATCGCCCGCGCGGCCGGCGTGGCGGTCATCCCCGTCGATCGCTTCTCGCACGGCGGCGCCCGGAACCTCGGCGCACGTGCGGCATCCGGCGAGGTGGTCGTCTTCCTGAGCCAGGATGCCGTGCCGGCGGACGAGCACTGGCTCGCGGAGTTGCTCGCTCCGTTCGCCGATTCGTCCGTGGCCGCCGCCTATTCGCGCCAGGTGCCCCATCCCGATGCCAACCCGATGGAGCGGTTCTTCCTGGAGAGCCGCTTCCCGCCCGGTCCCGCCGTTCGGCGCGAGCGGCGGGGAAGCGAGGCGCTCACCCTGGAGCGGGTGTTCTTCTCGAACGTCAGCTCGGCCGTCCGCCGCGACACGCTCCTGGCCCACCCGTTCGACGACCAGCTCATCATGAGCGAGGATCAGCAGCTCTCACGCGACCTGATGCAGGCGGGCTACGCCGTCATGTACCAGCCGTCCTCCGTGGTCCTCCACTCCCACAACTACACGATCCCCGTCGTTTTCCGCCGGTACTTTGACAGCGTCTATTCGCTGCGCGTCATCTTCCCGGCGCACGACATGGACACGAGCGTCTCGATGGGGCTTCGCTACCTGGCGCGCGAGGCCGGCCACATTATCCGCCACCACCCCGGCGCGATCCCTCGCTACGTGCTGTATACGATGGCCAAGACGGCCGGCACCCTTGCGGGACACTACGCGGAGCGCATGCCGCGGTCCTGGGCCCGTCGGATGAGCCTCCATCGCTACCACTGGAGCGACCCCGCGGCCTGACCCCGGCGCGGCCGCCGATCGGCATTTTGCTTGAAGGGCGGCCGCCCCATCGCCTATGGTGGCCGCACCGACCAGCAACCGGCCCGCTCACCCGGGCATCAGGGAACAGACCGAATGGCTACCGCACCGAGCTTGACGCCCCATCCCCTGCCGCGGATTCCGTTCAATCGACCGTTCGTCGCGGGCAAGGAACTCTACTACATCGCGCAGGCCGTCCAGGCCGGCCACCTGGCCGGAGACGGCATGTTCACCACCCGATGCAGCGAGTGGATGGAGCGCACCTTCCGATCGCAGCGCGTGCTGCTCACGCACTCCTGCACCGGGGCACTCGAGATGGCCGCCATCCTGTGCGATATCCAGCCCGGCGACGAAGTCATCCTGCCGTCCTACACATTCGTCTCAACCGCCAACGCTTTCTGCCTCCGCGGCGCACGCCCGGTGTTCGTCGATATCCGCGAGGACACGCTGAACATCGACGAGACGCTGATCGAAGCGGCCATCACGCCACGGACGCGCGTCATCGTGCCCGTCCACTATGCCGGAGTCGGCTGCGAGATGGACGAGATCCTCGCCATCGCCGCCCGCCACGGCCTGCGCGTCGTCGAAGACTCAGCCCAGGGCGTGTACGCCACCTACAAGGGCCGCCACCTCGGGACGATCGGAGACCTCGGCTGCTACAGCTTCCACGAGACCAAGAACTTCATCAGCGGCGAAGGCGGCGCGCTGTCCGTCAACGATCAGCGCCTCGTCGCCCGGGCTGAAATCGTCCGGGAGAAAGGCACGAACCGGAAGGAGTTCTTCCGGGGGCACGTGGACAAGTACACCTGGGTCGACATCGGCTCGTCATACCTGCCGTCCGAGGTGGTGGCCGCCTTCCTCTGCGCCCAGCTTGAGGAGTGCGAAGCCATCACGGCCCGGCGGCGCGCGATCTTCGACCGGTACGCCGAAGCGCTGGCGCCGCTCGAGCGCGCAGGCCGGCTCCGGCTCCCGCGCGTTCCGGCCCACTGCCAGCACAACGCCCACATGTTCTACATTCTCCTGCCGACGGAGAATGACCGAAACCGCGTCCTCGCCCACCTGAACGGCCGGAACATCGGCGCCGTGTTCCACTACATCCCCCTGCATACATCGCCAATGGGCCTGAGACTGGGCGGACGCCCCGGAGCGCTTCCCCGGACCGAGTCGCTCAGCGCCCGGGTCATCCGCCTGCCGTGCTTTTTCGAGCTGAAGCGCGACGAGCAGGACCGCGTCATTGAAACGATCGAGCAGGGCCTCCGGTTCCAGGGCGGGTGAGCCCCCGGACGGGGTGCGGAGCGCACATATGGTGCCGCAGTGGATCATCGAGCAGAAGCGGGACGGGCACCGGATCTCCGAGGATGAGCTGCGGTTCTTTCTCGATGGGTTCGCCGCCGGCCGCATCCCCGACTACCAGATGGCCGCGCTGGCCATGGCCATCTTCTTCCGCGGGATGGACGACGACGAGACCGCCGCGCTTACCCGCGTCATGCTCCAGTCCGGCGAGACCCTGGACACGTCGTTCATCCCCCGCTCCAAGGTCGACAAGCATTCGACGGGTGGAATCGGCGACAAGACATCCCTCATCCTGGCCCCGCTGGCCGCTTGCTGCGGCGTGGCGGTCCCCATGATCTCCGGGCGCGGCCTGGGTATCACGGGCGGCACGCTGGACAAGATGGAGTCGATCCCGGGCTATCGGACCGACCTGACCGCCCCGCAGTTTCTGGACATCGTCGCGTCCTGCGGCTGCTCGATCATCGGCCAGACGGCGACGCTGGCCCCGGCAGACCGGAAGCTGTACGCGCTTCGGGATGTCACCGGAACGGTCCCCTCCATTCCGCTGATCGTGGCCAGCATCATGAGCAAGAAGCTGGCGGAGGGCATTGACGGACTGGTGCTCGACGTGAAGTGTGGAAGCGGCGCCTTCATGCGCACGCGCGCCGATGCGCAGGCCCTGGCGGCCGCCCTGTGCGCCGTCGGGCGCGGCATGGGCAAGCGGGTCGTCGCCGTGCTGACCGCGATGGACGAGCCCCTGGGCCGTACCGCCGGCAACGCGCTGGAGGTCGCGGAAGCCGTCGCGGCGCTCCGAGGCGAAGGCCCGTCGGATCTCATGGCCGTGACTCGGACGCTGGCCCGCCACATGCTCCTCGTTGGCGGCGCGGCCGCCACGGAAGAGGATGCCGATGCCCGCATCGAGCACGCCGTCCGAACCGGCGCCGCCCTGGCCACGTTCCGGGATATGGTCGGCCGGCACGGTGGTGATGTGCGGGCGATCGACGACACCAGCCGTCTGCCGAAATCCCACCACATGGAACCCGTCGCCGCCGACCGGGAAGGCATGGTAACGATGGCTGACGCCGAGTCGATCGGGCGGGCGGCGCTCCTCCTCGGCGCCGGACGCACGCGGACGTGCGACGCGATCGATCCCGCGGCCGGCATCTCGGGCATCCGCAAGATCGGCGAGCGCGTGGCGCGCGGCGAGCCGCTCGCCTTCCTGCATGCCGCCAGTCCCGCCGCGCTGGAGCAGGCCCGGCCGGTCGTCCGCGCCGCTTTCGCGGTCGGCGGTCAGCCGACCCGAGCAAGCGCCCTCATTCTGGAGACGCTATGAGCGACCGGCCAACGGTTCGGCATGCAGAGCCGGCCGGCCTCGTCCCGGCGGCGCTCCGCCGCGCCGCCCGATCCGCACGCCGCCTGCTGCCGCGCGCCAGGCCCCGATGCGGACTGATACTCGGATCCGGCTGGGCCCCCGCCGCCCGGGCCTTCCGAATCCGCGCCGAGATCCCGTTTGCCCGGATCCCGGGCCTGGGCGACACCTCCGTGCGAGGCCACACGGGCACGTTGCTCTGGGCCGAGCTGGCGGGCGTCGAATCGTTCGTCTTCCTCGGGCGCCATCACTGGTACGAAGGGCGCGGATGGACGCCGATCGCGATCCCGATCCATCTGCTGCGCGTATTCGGTGCCGAAGCGGTCGTCCTCGCGAATGCCGCCGGCGCCATCCGCCGCAATCTCAACCCCGGCGATCTCATGGTCATCGAGGACCACATCAACCAGATGGGTGTTCATCCCCTGGTCGGGCCGCACACCCCCGACTGGGGCCCCCGGTTCCCGGACATGACACACATCTATGATGCCGCCCTGTCCGCGATGCTTCGGGCCGCCGCCCGCGATGCGGGCATCCGCCTGACGCGGGGCGTGTACATGGCGGTTAGCGGGCCGACGTATGAAACGCCGGCCGAGGTCCGCGCCTTCGCGACGGCGGGCGCGGATGCCGTCGGGATGTCCACCGTTCCCGAGGCGATCCTGGCCCACGCAGCCGGACTGCGAGTGGCCGGCCTGTCCTACATGGCCAACCGCGCCGCCAGCCGCTCGGCCGCACCTCTGTCCCACCAGCAGGTCGTCGCCGAAATGCAGCGTCGCCTCCCGGCCATGGCCGACCTGCTGGAATGCTTCTGGACCCGCCTGGCCGCGGAGCGTCGCGTCACGCGTGTGCACCGGGCCAACGGACGCGAGGCGCGGAGAGGAGAACAGCCATGAACCGCACCCTGTCGGACGATGCCCAGCTGCTGCGGGCAGCGGCCCGCGCGGCCCGTTCCGCCTATGCACCCTACAGCCGGTTCGCGGTGGGCGCGGCAATCCGGACCCGGCGCGGCGCCGTGTTCGCCGGCTGCAACGTGGAAAACGCCTCGTACGGGCTAACCGTCTGCGCCGAGCGGGTGGCGGCGCTCCAGGCCGTGGCCGCCGGACATCGTGAGTTCGCCGCTGTGGCGGTGATCGCAGGAGACGCCGATCCGGCGCCTCCTTGCGGCGCCTGCCTGCAGGTGCTGACCGAGTTCGCGGCGCCCAGCACCCCTGTTCTGCTGGCGTCCCGCACGTCGCCGCGCCGCATCGTTCGCACCACGCTCGGCGAGCTGCTGCCCAGGGCATTCCGCCTGAAGCGCCGGGCGCGAGCGGGATCGAAGCGATGAGCGAGAACGCGTCTCGATCGCCTGATGATGCACTCCGGGCCGGCGCCGTGTTCGTCGTCCGCCGGCTTCAGGAGTCCGGCTTCGTTGCCTACTGGGCGGGCGGCTGCGTCCGAGACCTCCTGCTGGAGCGGCCTCCGAAGGACTACGATGTGGCGACCAGCGCCCGCCCCGACGAAGTGCTGGGGCTCTTTCCTCGCGCCATAGCCGTGGGCAAGGCGTTTGGCGTGGTCCGGGTCCGCGCGGGCGACCACGAGTACGAGGTGGCCACGTTCCGACGCGACCACGAGTATCGCGATGGCCGCCATCCGACGCGGGTGTCGTTCTCGGGCGAGGCAGAGGACGCATGTCGGCGCGACTTCACCGTCAACGCCGTCTTCCTCGATCCGGTCACCGGGGCGGTCCACGATCACGTCGGCGGGCGCGCGGACATGGAAGCTCGCGTCATCCGAGCCGTGGGCGACCCTTCCGCGCGCTTCGCCGAGGATCACCTGCGGCTACTGCGCGCGGTCCGCTTTTCCGCCTCGCTCGACTTCCGGCTCGATCCGACCACCGCCGCCGGCATCCGTGCTCACGCCGGTTCCATTGCCCTCGTGAGCGCGGAGCGCATCCGCGACGAACTGACGCGCCTCCTGCTGGAGTCGGTTCGACCGGGCGGAGCCGTCGGACTGCTCGACGAGCTCGGATTGCTGCGCGTCGTGCTTCCCGAGATCGCCGCGCTCAAGGGCCAGGCGCAGCCGCCCGAGTACCACCCTGAAGGAGACGTGTTCCAGCACACGGCTCTGATGCTCGACATGATGGGACCGAGAAGCCTGCGGCTCGCATACGCGGCGCTTCTGCATGACATCGGTAAGCCCCCCACGGCATCGACCGACGGAGATCGCATCCGGTTCAACGGCCATTCCCGCGAGGGTGCTGTAATGGCCCGCGCCATCCTGGAGCGCCTCCGTTTCGCCAACGCGGACATCGACTTCATCACCCGCTGCGTGGCCAACCACATGCAGTTCATGGAGGTCCAGCGCATGCGGCCGGCCACCCTGCGGCGACTCGTCGGCGCTCCCTCCTTTGAGGTTGAACTCGAACTCCACCGACTGGACTGTCTGGCGAGTCATCGAAAGCTGGACAACCACGCGTTTCTCGTGCGCTTCGTCGACCAGCTTCGGCTGGAGCCCGTTCTGCCGAAGCCATGGATCACTGGCGACGACATCCTCGCACTCGGCATCGCGCCGGGACCGGATGTCGGCCGGTGGCATCGGCGCTGCTACGAGTCCCAGTTGGACGGTCTCTTCCCGGATCGGGCCGCCCTGCTCGACTGGCTTCGAAAGCAGGTCCCGCCACAACGATAGCGGGCCGACGTGAGAGCGGGCTTGTTTCGGCCGGCGGGGACACCTACTATAGCGCTTCGTTTTTTGGTCGAGCTTGGCCGCGTGACAGGAGTCCGTCTATGCAGTTGTTCCTGCTGAAATCGAAGATCCATGATGCCCGGGTGACGGATGCCAACCGGGACTACGAGGGCAGCCTCACCATCGACCAGGATCTGATGGACACCGTCAAGATGATCCCCTACGAGAAGATCCTCGTGGCGAACATCGACAACGGGCACCGGTTTGAGACGTACGCCATCGCGGGTCCGCGCGGCTCGGGCACGATCTGCCTCAACGGCGCAACGGCCCACCGGGGAAAGAAGGGCGACCGGGTGACGATCTTCTCGTTCTGCGGAGTGACCGCGGAGGAATCCCCGGCACACAGGCCCCTGATCATCCGCCTTGACCAGACCAACAAGCCGATCGGCGGACTGCGCCCGATCTGACGGCCCCCGAAAGCCCCGTTCCGCTCAGGCGGCCTTGGATTCTTCTTCGAACCTCGCGCACTGTCGAGCGACCATCGGGCGGGTGATGCAGAGCTTCCGGCGATGCTGATGGCGCGGCGCCTCGTACATCACGTCGAGCATGATTCGCTCCAGAATGGACCGCAACCCGCGGGCGCCGGTCCGCTTGCGGCCCGCCGTCCGGGCCAGCTCGGTAAGCGCGGCTTCGGCAAACGTCAGGTCGATCCCTTCCATCGCCAGCAGCTTCTGGTATTGCCGAACCATGCAGTTCTTCGGCTCGACCAGAATGCGGATCAGATCCTTTTCGTCCAATGGCGCCAAGCTGGCGAGTACCGGCAGACGTCCGACAAACTCCGGAATCAAGCCGTACTTCAGCATGTCCTCCGGCTCCGACGCCAGCAGGCCAGCCGTCTCGCTGATCCCTTCGGCCTCGCCTGTTCCCCGGAATCCCAGGACCTGCTTGTTCAGGCGGCGCTTCACGATGTCCTCAAGCCCGACAAAGGTTCCGCCGCAGATGAAGAGGATGTGCTCCGTGTTAATGCGGATATACTCCTCCTGCGGGTGCTTGCGCCCCCCATGCCGCGGCACGTTGGCGATGGTCCCTTCCAGAATCTTCAGGAGCGCCTGCTGGACGCCCTCCCCCGACACGTCCCGCGTAATCGAGACGTTTTCCGTCTTGCGGGCGATCTTGTCGATTTCGTCGATGTAGACGATGCCGCGCTCCGCGCGCTTGACGTCGCCGTTGGCTGACTGGATCAGGCGAAGCAGGATGTTCTCCACGTCCTCGCCCACGTAGCCCGCCTCGGTCAGCGTGGTCGCGTCGGATATGCTGAAGGGCAGATCTAAGCACCGGGCGAGCGTGCGCGCGAGAAGCGTCTTCCCGCTTCCGGTTGGCCCGATCAACAGAATGTTGCTCTTCTCGATCTCGACGCCCGCATACTCGCCCTGCGGCATCTGGGGCTCCTGCTGAACCCGCTTGTAGTGATTGTGGACCGCAACCGACAGCACCTTCTTCGCTTGGTCCTGGCCGATCACGTACTGATCGAGAAAACCCTTGATCTCGTGAGGCTTGGGCACCACGAGCGCCGGCTGCGGCTTGGGGTCCCGGCCCGGCGCCGTGTCCTCACGCAGCATTCCCTGGCAAACCTCGACACACTGATCACAGATGAATACGTTCGGGCCGGCAATCAGGCGCTTCACATCGCGCTCGCCTCGACTGCAGAACGAACACGTGGACGGCTGCTTCTGTCGTGTCATGGAATGATGCCCCGAATCAGATCTTCGCCTCATCCGGCCGGGCGCCGAGCACCTCGTCGACGATGCCGTAGCCCTTGGACTCTGCGGCCGACATGAAGAAATCACGGTCGGTGTCCTTTGCGATGGCCTCAAACGGCTTGCCCGTGTGATGGGCCAGGATCTCGTTCAGCCGATCGCGAAGGCGCAGGATCTCCCGGGCTTGGATGCTGATGTCGGCCGCCTGGCCTTCCACCCCGCCCCACGGCTGGTGAATCATGATCCGCGCATTCGGCAGGGCGAACCGCTTGCCCCGGGTACCGGCCGCCAGCAGCACCGCCGCCATGCTCGCCGCCTGACCGACGCAGTACGTGCTGACCGGGCACTTGATGAACTGCATCGTGTCGTAGATCGCGAGCCCCGCGGTCACGGACCCCCCCGGGCTGTTGATATACAGGCTCACGTCCTTCTCGGCGTCCTCGCTCTGGAGGAAGAGCATCTGGGCCACCACGAGATTGCTGACCTCGTCCGAGATCGCCGTCCCGATGAAGATGATCCGCTCCTTGAGCAGCCGCGAATAGATGTCGTACGCCCGTTCGCCGCGTCCGGTCTGCTCAACCACCATCGGGATCAAGACCTGATCCATTTCCGTCATATCGACCTGCCTTCCCGTTCCCGTCGTCTCGTCAGGCGGACGGCGCCGCCACCTGGGCCTGCTCCAGCAGGAAGTCCAGGGTCTTGCTCGAGCGGATGTCCCGCCGGATGTGCTCCAGCGCACCCCGTTGCTCGAGCTCCGCTCGCATCTGGGCCGGCTGCACCCGCTGCCGGCCGGCCATCAGCCCCACCTGGTAGTCCACCTCGCGGTCTTCGACCACGATATTCTCGCGCTCGGCGATCCGGCGGAGGATGTGGTTGAGCTTCACGCGCTCGGCGGATGACTGGGTCGCCACATTGAGGATATCGTCCTTCCGCTCCTCGATCTGCTCCTTGGTGGCACCGCGCATCGTGTTCTCGTAGACAATGTCCTGCACGATGCTGCGGGCCTCCTCCTCGACCAAAGCCCGGGGCAGGTCGTCCATCTTTGTCTCCCGCAGCAGGTACCCCACCACTTCGTTCCGGAGGCGGCGGCGCTCCTCGGATTCGGCATTCCGCTGGAGGTCGGCGCGAATCCGCACCTTCAGATCATCCTCAGACTCCGCCTGAAGCATCTTGAGGAACTCCGCGTCGATCGGAGGCAGGCTCTTCTCGCGGACCGCCTTGACGAGCACCGTGTACTGAGCCTTCCGGCCGGCCAGGGCAGGCACCCGGAAATCGGAGGGGAAATCGACCGATACCGTCCGAGTCTCGCCGGCACTCGCGCCGACCAGCCCGACGGTCATGCCCGGCAACAGCTCCGGCTCCTGGATCATCATCCAGAAGTCCTTGCCCGACCCCAGCCCGGGC
>CAYSLU010000092.1:16007-21495 GCA_964431965.1 uncultured Verrucomicrobiota bacterium | reverse complement strand
GGCGTACCTGGCAGGAGTTGAACCTGCAACCCTCAGATCCGTAGTCTGATGCTCTGTCCAATTGAGCTACAGGTACGCGTAATGGGTTGGGACTATACGACACCCGCCCCGCGAGTTCAAGCGCGATGGAACAGACGGCGGGATTAGGTCTGGAACTCCCGCCGGAAGGCGATAACATCACGACCCGACACTGGCGATGGAGACCGCGTCGATCCACAGGAGGATCACGGCATGGCCCCGGAAGTCCGCTATCACATGCTCCGCCCGCAGCAGATCGTCGAGCGACGCACGGCGTGCCTCGTCGTCTGCATCCCGATCGGAACGCTCATGTGGCAGGGCGGAACGCGGCCGGAAGGGATCTGGAGGTCGCCGGCATGAGCACGGGCGATCCCTCAGCCCTGTCCTGCGTCATTCCCTCGCGCCTGGCCGTGGGCGAGCCGTTCGACGTGAAGGTGAAGGTCCTCGGCGACGTGCACGCCGTCGGCTGGGAGTGCTTCGCATGGGGCAAGGCCCGGCAGAAAGGGCCCTTCAACCGCAACGCGCGAAACTACCAGTACTGCGACGACATCCTTCCGGCTTGGACGGGACGCCTGACCGTCGACGGCGACGGCGCCCTCGAAGGGCCTCGGGAGATCGTGTTCGATGGAGCGGCCCAGGGGGTGTTCGTCGGGGACCGCCGGCCGGTCCGCTGCGTGACCGGCTTCCGCTGGACGCGTCCGGGATTCCACTTCCTGCGGCTCCGCGACCCCGTGTCCGGCGTCGAGGCTCTGTCCAACCCCGCCTACGTGTCGGCCGATGTTCCCCGCGAGCGCCTCTACTGGGGCGATCCGCACTGGCAGACGTACTTCAGCGACGGGCTCCGCTGCCCCGAGGAGCTGTACACGTTCGCCCGCGACGAAGCATTCCTCGACTTCGGCGCCCTCTCGGATCACGTCGAGGCCATCACCGACCGCCAGTGGGACTACATGGCGGCCGTGACAAACGATTTCAACCAGCCCGGCCGCTTCGCCACCCTGATCGGCCAGGAGTGGACCAACTTCACGCACGGGCACCGGAACATCTACTATCCCGGCGCGGACGGCCCGGCTCTCCGCGCCAACGATCCGGCTACCGATACGCTCGACAAGCTGTGGGCCGCGCTAGACGGGCGCGAGGCGCTCGTCATCCCGCACCACAGCGCCAACGTCACGATGGGCGTTCCATGGGAACTCGGATGGAACCCCCGCTACGAGCGGGCCGTCGAGATCTACTCCGAGTGGGGCAGCAGCGAGCGCCACGCCGATGACGGGAACCTGAAGCCGATCCATCACTGCAAGGGCGAGATGCGGGGGCGCCATGTGATCGACGCCCTCCGGCGCGGATACCGGTTCGGCTTCGTCGGCGGCGGGGACATCCATGACGGACGGCCCGGTGACGGCCTGGCGCGCTACCTGCATCCGACGACCGAGGCCGAGATCCATCCCAAGGGGCTGACCGCGGCATGGGCCCCCTCCCTCACCCGGTCCGGGATCTACGGGGCCATCCACGACCACCGCACCTACGCCACGTGTCAGAAGCGGATCTACCTCGAAGTCACCCCGTCGGCTGACGACTCGAAGACGCTCTCGATCCGGGTGGCGACCGAGGACGGACTGCGGGAGGTGCACGTGGTGCACGGCGGCCGGGACATCCTGCAGCTGGCCCCCGGCGCCGCCCCCCGCTCGCTCGAGCAGCGGATTGCGGCGCCCGAACTGGCGCCCGGCGGCTTCTACTACGTTCGTGTTCGGACCGGAAAGGACGATTTCGCGTGGTCCAGCCCCATCTGGGGGCCGGATGTGTGCCAGGCCTGATAGCGGAACGACAAGGAGCAGAACCCATGGAGCGCGGCGAATTCCACCTGAAGAACGAGACGCTGGCCGTCCTCGATCCGTATCTCATCACCCGCGGCGTGCCGCTGCCCCCGGGCGCGGTCCGCAGCGCCGCGGGCGTGTCGGTCGTCGACTCGCGCGGCCGCACCCTGCCCTGCGAGGGCAAGATCCTGCAGAAGCGCCCCGACGGCAGCGTGGAGTGGATGCTCCTCGATGTGCTGGTGCGGCTCGGCGGGCAGGAGTCGACCTCGGTGTTTCTCGTCCCGAAGCCGGCCCGGCGGGCGGCCGTCCGGAACCCTGTGACGATCCGCGAGCGCGGCAAGCTCGTGACCCTCGCCAACGGGCTCAGCGAGGTCACGGTCTCGCGCGCCGGCGGCTCGCTGATCCGCCGCCTCGTGCTGAACGGCCGGACGATCGTCGAGGAAGGCGCCTTGGTCGATCTGCAGGTCGTCGACGGCGGCGGCAAGATCCACCGGGCCAGCCTGAGCGGCGCGTACCGCGTCACGGTCACCCACCGGAACCGCCTCCGCTCCGAGGTCACGGTCGAGGGCAAGCACGCCGCCCGCGACGGCGCCACCTTCATGGACTTCGCACTCCGCTTCACGCTGACCGCCGGCTCTCCGGACCTGAAGCTGGAGCACACGTTCTACTGCCGCGAAGCCCGCGAGGGCCGGATTCCGATCCGCTCCATGAAGCTGGTCGTCCCGACGGCCATGAACCCGTCGGCGACCAAGATCCTGCGCCAGCAGGTTCACGGCCGCGACTGCACCCACCGGGACGTGGAGATCGCCGAGAACGTCGAGGTCGTGGCGAGCAGCGCGCCCGACATCGACAGCTACGCGCGCGAGGCCAAGGGGCCGGGCGTCGTCCACCCGTGCGCGGGCGGCACGATCTTCCTGCGCAACGGCGACAGCCTGCACGAGAACTGGAGCGAGTACCCCTTCCACATGCGGCCCGGCCAGGGCGCCGGCTTCCGCGCGTTTGCGGGCGACTTTGGCGTGAGACGCCTGCACCCCGTGATCGGCTGGCGCCAGCAGGACTTCACGCTCGTCACCACGTTCGAGCACTTCCGGCAGCTCCACCCCAAGTCCATCGCGATCGACGAGGCCGATCTTACCTACTCCATCTGGCCCGAGTGGTCCACGCCCATGATCGTCGTCGCCGGCGTCTCGAAGAGCCACATCCTGTGGCTCACCGGCGAGCCGCGCCGGATGGACGCCGATGACGCCATCGAAGTGCTCAACCGCTGGGAGTATGGCTATGTCGAGCCGGTGGACGTCGCGATGGACCCCGCGTGGCCGGCGTTCTGCGAGGCGCTCGACTGCCAGCACTACCTCGCGTACCAGCCCGCCCGGTATCCGCTGCTGGAGAACATGATCGAGGTGGCGCCCGGCGCCGGAAACCCGGGCCGCCACACCTACGACCGGCAGTCCGCCCTCGGCATGTTCCACTTCGGCTGCAGCGTCAATGCGGACGGCACGAGCTGCAGCAACAACGAGGACGACCTCATCGTCCTCTTCCCGCTGCTGCACTACCTGCGCACGGGCCACACCTACGCCTGGGACTACGGCAAGGAGGCCGCCCGCCACTACATGGAGGTCGACTTCTGCGAGTGGAGCCCCGACCCGCACCAGCGCGGCGGGCTGATCGCGCACACCGGCCAGCACTTCATCGGCTGCGTGTACCCGAGCCACCAGTGGGCCGAGGGCCTGCTGGCCTACTATTACCTGAGCGGCGACGAGCGGGCCCGGAAGGCCGTGATCGGATGCGCGGACAACTGCGTCTGGTGGACCTACAACAAGACCGGGATGGTCTGCTGCGACGGCCGGGAGGCTGGCATGCCGCTGGTGAACATGGCGGCCGGCTACCGCCTCACGCGCGACCCGAAGTACGTCAAGGCCGCGAAGCACATCATCAAGCACTTCTTCCTGAAGTGGGAGAAGCAGTTCGGGACCTTCCAGTACCCCTACCCCCAAAGCTGGCAAGAGCGCCCGCACAAGCTCATAACGGGCTACGGCGACTGGTCGAGCTTCGCCGGCCTGTACCGCCTCTGGGAGCTTACCGGCGACAAGTCGTTCCGCGACCTCGGCGTGCGCCTGCTGAGGCAGGCCATCAAGCCCGGCTCGTTCAGCCTGAACGACGTGCGCGGAATGGACTTCTTCGCGGCCTGGGCGCTGGGGCGGATGACGGGCGACATGGACTCGGTGATCAAGACCGTGGAGAGCGCGGTCCCGATGCTCCTGCGACGCGGCGGACACCCCATCCGCCGCCTCCACTTCCTGAAAGAGATGGACGAGCGCGGACTGATCGACGACAGCCAGGTCGGGAACCGCGCCGGACTGATCTGAGGACCGCCACGGAGCCGGAGGGCGTCGGCCGACCCTCCGGCTCCCAAGCGGTAACCGGCCCGCTCCCCCACGCTGGGGGGGACGACTCTGCGCCGTCCGTCGATCCGGTTACGGCGTCGTCTGCAGCAGTTCGGGGTTGCTGATGAAGGGCGACGCCGGAAGGCCGGCGCCGTTGACCAGGTTCGGCTGGGCCATCTCGTGCCAGCCGTACCGGACGGCCGTGATGTTGCTGTGTCCTCCGGCCGTCACGACAACCTCATTCCCTTCGATCCGCGCGCTGGTCGCCCGCACGAACGCGCCGGTTCCGGCGGCCACATCGAACCATGCCAGCGTCTCGCCGTCAGCCGTCTGCAGTCCGTCCGCGTAGTCGAAGCTCAGCCGCGCGGCACCGTTCGTGACCGTCATCGATCGGAAGATCGGCCCCGATGGCACGACGTCCGCGAATCCATACGTGCGGTTCAGCGCCCAGAGCGCGAGGCGCCGGCCGACTTCCTGCTTGCGGCGCGGATGGATGTCGCGCACGTTGGTCACGTCTGTGATCACGGCCATCCCCGTGTTCTCCAGCTCCATGACCGACTTCTGCGCCTGCCAGAGCTTCGGAAGCCGATCGCTCTCTCCCCCGTACACGTACGGAGCAATCTGCACGTAGTAGAAGGGGAACGGCCCCTCGCCCCACACGCCCCGCCACCCCGTGATCATGGCGGCCAGCTTGTCGCGATACAGCAGGCCGTCGCCGCAGTTCGACTCGCCCTGGTACCAGATCGCGCCCCGCACGGCATAGGGCACCAGCGGGTGGATCATCGCGTTGTAGAGCACCGTCGGCAGGTTGGGGTTGTTCAGCAGCGACTTCGGGCTGGCGGCCAGCTGGACGCCGGGCTGATAGAGCCAGTCGCCCGCCAGGCTCACCACGGCCCCACCCGTTGCGCCCGCCAGCTCAAGCCGCATGTCCTCGTCCTTGCATCCCCAGATGCCGCCGGCAAACCCCGAGTCGATCACCCGTACGGCAATCACGTTGGCTCCGGCCTTCACGAGGTTGCCCGGGACGGTGTAGACCCGGGGCTGCTCCCACAGCTGGACCAGGCCGTCACGGTAGCTGCCCATGCCGCCCACGCGAGCGCCGTTGAAGCTCGTCGCGTCCGCCTCATCGACCGGACCCAGGCGCAGCACCAGATCCTTTCCGGCCCAGTCCGCCGGCACTTCGACCGTCTTGCGAAACCACACCAGCCCATCGAACTCCGGCAGCCCCGCCTTCTCCCACTGGCCCGGCAGGCGCATGGTCTTCCACCCGGCGGC
>CAYSLU010000092.1:0-15907 GCA_964431965.1 uncultured Verrucomicrobiota bacterium | reverse complement strand
GTTGATCAGCCCGATGGGCACATTCAGACGCTGGTGCAACTCGCGCCCGAAGAAATAGCCCGCGGCCGTGAACGCCGAAACCGTGCTGGTGGAGCATGCGCGCCATGTCCCCGGCGCATCCTCCAAGGGAACCACGCTGGTCTTGCGGTCCACCGCGAACTCGCGGATCAGCGGATAGTCGGCCCGGGCAATCTCCTGCGACGCGTTGGCCACGCTGCCGACCGGGTAGGCCATGTTGGACTGTCCGGAGCACAGCCAGACTTCGCCCACAACGACGTTGGTCAACGCGACCGTGTTCCGGCCGACGACCGTGAGCGTGTCGGGGCCGCCCTGCTCCATCGCGTCGAGCCGGACCATCCACTTCCCATCCGCATCCGCCGTAGCCGTGGCCTGCCGGCCGGCGAATGAAACGGACACCGCCTCACCGGGCGCCGCGCTTCCCCACACCGGAACGGCCATCTGCCGCTGCAGAACCATGTTGCTCGAAAAGATGCGCGGAAGCGTGACATCCGCCGAACATGTGTATGCCGCCGCCATGCCCGCCAGCGCCAGAGTGCGCCACGATGCGCTCGACTTCACCTTCATGTCTTCCGGTCCTTTCGGTTTCACGCCATGCGCCGGCAAGCCGGCACGTATCAGAAACGAGGACTATACCAGAGTGACGCCGCGCGCAGAAGCCCGTCGGAACTGCCCGCTGATCCACTCGCCGTCCGGCAGTCGGCGCTCCTCCACAAAGCCGATGGCCTCGTAGGCCGAGCGCGTCGCCTCGTACTGGTCCCTCATCAGCCCCGCCAGCAGCAGGCGCCCGTGCGGCGCCGACGATACGGAGCGGCTGACGGCGGTCGCGACCGACGCCAGTTCGTGGGCGAACATGTTGGCGCAGACGACCTCGTACCGACGCAGCGGCTCGAGGCGGGCCCCGTCCTGAAGCGCGAAGCCCGCCGCGGCACCGACGCCGTTCCGCTCGGCGTTTTCGCGTGCCACCGACACCGCGACCGGATCGTTGTCCACTCCGTCGGCCGGCCGACAGCCCAGCTTGGCGGCGGCAATGACGAGCACGCCCGAGCCGCAACCGATGTCGAGGAACGAGAGCCCCGGGCGCTCGAGCGTCAGGTCATCGAGGAATCCCAGGCAGGCGCGGGTAGTCGGGTGCAGCCCCGTGCCGAAGGCCATCCCGGGATCGATCTCCACCACGCAGTCGTTGGGCTCGGCATGAACAGCCTCCCACGGCGGGCGGATCACGACCCGGCGCGAAACGCGGCTCGCATGGAAGAATCGCTTCCAGTACTCAGTCCACACCTCGCGCCGGACTTCCTCGATCTTCATGCGCCACGGCCGGGAGCCAAGCCAGATCGGCAGACAGCGGTCGAACAGGCTCCGGCGCGCCTCGGCGTCCGCCATCTGTTCGAAGTACTCCTCGAAGGTCACCCGCCCGGCATCCACGTCTTCCCACGATGCCATCTCGATCCCGGCGATCTCCAGCCCGGCCTCCACGACCGTCGATTCATCGGCCGCCACCTCAATCCGCACCGCAAAGAGCACGCTCATCGTCATCCTTATGTTCAGGGCCAGGCAGGCCCACGTCTGGCGCCGCCGCACGAATGGTGCATGGAATCGGAAGCTAGTCCGATCGCGGGATGCCTTCAACGCCGAAATGGCGGCAACCCGAACGGACACGGATCGGGCTGGGGCCGGTGGCCGGGGGAGCGATCGGATCGACCTCATGTCGAACGGCGTCGGCAGAGCCACCCCGACCATTTGCGTTGATCCGATGGCCATGCGGACGCATAGTGTCGGCGGCCGGACGGGCCGACCATGCAGGACGCGCTGCCAGAGACTGACGCCATCCGCCAGCTGCGGGTTCGCGAGCCCATGCTCTGGATCAACCCGCATTGGCAGCCGGTCTCGCGTTGCGCGACCACACTCCCGCTGGGCCGGCGCGACATGGAGGAGGCATCGGCTCGACTCTCCCGCTTCGCGCCCCTCCTCGAGCAGCTCTTTCCCGAACTGCAGCATAGCCATGGAATCATCGAGTCCGCGCTGATGCCCGTCCCGTCTTTCGCCGCCACGCTGCGCGCCGCGGCCGGACGCGATGTCGGCACCCTCCTCGTGAAGGCGGATCACGCCATGCCCGTAGCCGGCTCCATCAAGGCGCGGGGCGGCATCTATGCCGTCCTCCACTTTGCCGAGCGCAAGGCGCTGGAGCACGGCCTGATCGCCGGGCCGGCGGCAGACTACCGACGCCTCGGCTCGCCCGAAGCGCGGCGCGTGTTCTCCGGCTATGAACTCACGGTCGGAAGCACCGGCAACCTCGGCTTGAGCATCGGGATCATGGGCGCCGCCCTGGGGTTCTCGGTCACCGTCCACATGTCCCGCGAGGCCAAGGAATGGAAGAAGGCCCGACTGCGCGCGCGGGGCGTCCGGGTCGTCGAGCATGCGTCCGACTACACCGCCGCCTGCGTCGTCGCCCGCGACGAGGCGCGCCGGGACCATCGGCTCCACTTCATCGATGACGAGAACTCCCTCGAGCTCTTCCTCGGATACAGCGTCGCCGCGCTCCGCCTGCGCGACCAACTCAAGGCGATAGGGCGCGCGGTGGATGCTGCCCACCCCCTCTTCCTGCACCTGCCCTGCGGGGTCGGCGGCGCCCCGGGCGGCATCACGTTCGGTGCGCGCCTGGTGTTCGGCGACCTCGTCCACTGCTTCTTCGCCGAACCGGTGGAGGCCCCCTGCATGACGCTCGGGATGGCGTCCGGCCGCCACTCGGCCATCTCGGTGTATGACATCGGCCTCACGCTGCGGACCGATGCCGACGGGCTCGCGGTGTCGCGTCCGTCACAGTTCGTCGGGCGGCTGATGGAGCCCCTGCTGAGCGGTTGCTACACCGTGCGGGATGCCGAGATGTTCCGCCACCTGCTCGCGATGCACGAAACGGAGGGGATGGAGGTCGAGCCGTCGTCCGCGGCCGCGGCGGCCGGTCCGCTCATGGTGCTGGGCAACGAGGCTGGCCGCCGTTACCTGGACGCCCACGGCCTGCTGCCCTTCGCCACTCAAGCCACACACGTCCTGTGGACAACCGGCGGCGCCTTCGTGCCAGCTGAACAACACGCCGAGTTCCGCCGCACCGCGCGGTTGATCTGAGTTGACCATCATGCATGCACTGTGTACGCTGCATGCATGAGCACAAAGACCATTTCGGTCTCGCTGCCGGCCTACGAGAGGCTGAGAAGGGCGAGGCGCAGGCCTGACGAGTCATTCAGTCAGGTCATTCTCCGAGCCGACTGGAGTGGCGACAGCGTAACGGCCGCCCAGCTCTTGCAGGAAATCAGGCGAACGACCGCCTGTTACTCGGTTGAGAACTTGGCCCAGACCGAAGACGCGAAGCGTGTTGCAGAAGCCCCGGTGGACAAATGGCCGACCAACTCCTCCTCGAAACGACGTTCCTGATCGACTTGGAACGTGAGCGCACAACGCGCACCGAAGGAGCCTGCGCCCGCTTCCTCGCCGAACAAGGATCAGCGCGGTTGTTCCTTTGCCACACGACGGTCGGCGAACTGGCGTGCGGGGTCGGGCCTTCGGACCGCCAGAAGTGGGAACGACTGATCGCGCCGTTTCCCATCCTGGAGCACACGGTCAACGTGGACTGGCAGTACGCACAAGCCTTTCGCCATCTACGCCGGCGGGGCGAACTGATCGCCGCCAACGACCTCTGGATCGCCGCGACCGCCCTCGCCTACGGCCTTCCCGTCGTCACCCGCAACGCCGCACACTACGAGCGCGTTCCCGGGCTCGAGGTTCTGACCTACTGAACGCTGCAACCGCACGGACGGCACACGCGCCGGATTCAGGGCTCTGGCATCAGATGCCAGTGGTTACGGTAAGCGCAAAAGAGAAAGCGTACGACGCCTACGGAACCGTTGAAATCCTCCAATACTTGCACGGAAGATTCAGAACGGAATCTGTATAGGAGTTCATTGCTGGTGTTGCCGTAATGTTGCTCTCCAACGTCCAGAACCCGGTCAACAGATTTGTGGAGTAGTGTACGGTATAGAGGTGATTCGTAACGCTACTCCAATGGAGGACCACGGTGCCATTTATCGGCCCGGTCGGCCCGTAGCAGACAGGTGTTTCATCGACGTCCACCACATTGATCACAAAGACCCTTTGCGTGGACAGCAGCCCCTGATCCGTTGACTCGACGCGGATGCTGTAGTTGGTCCTTGCCTCGTAGTTGAACGACGCCTCCGCCAGACAATCGCTCCCGCTGATGGAGAACAAGCCGTTGTCCGCGCTGCCTGCACCGGCGACGAGCGCATACGTGAAGGTATCGCCGACATCAGGGTCGGTGGTGTCGAGCGTCCCGGCCAACGTTCCAACGGGCTCGTTTTCCAGCACGGGCACGTTGGACAGTGCAATGTCTGTTGGCGCATGATTCAGGTTCGGCGCTGCCGATTCCAGCGTCAGGGCGGTCAGGGCATAGTCAAGTGTCAGGTTGATTACGTAGGTGTCATAGTTCGTAAGAGCGGCAGTCGAGCCGAGGTAGTTCGCCGAGGTGTCGTAGGAGAACTCGTTCCCGTAATTCCCTGAAACATCGAAAAAGAGAGGATTGTTCAGCGGTTCCTCGCCATTCAAGAGCGGAACAATTTCGATCGCGCGCCCGGCTCCCGCGTTGGCCAACAAATGCGCGGTGAACGAGGTCATGTCGAACACGGCACCGTCCACCCGCCGGACGGTGATCCTGGCGTTATTCGTCCTGGTCGTAACGTACTGGGCTTCGACACCGTCAGGCCAAGGTATCCGGACCGCGCGCCCAATAGGGTTGGTTAGACCGACTCCCCCCGTGAAGAGTTTGTCCCGAGTGTACTCAAACAAGTAGCCTTCACTGCTGATGGTGTCCGAAGTAGTGTTGGTGGCGATGAGCGTGGCGACTTGAGAAGGGCCAAAGAACACAGTGGTTCCGGCGGTCGCCGGCTGCGCAAGCAGCCACGCCAGCAACGCGGCTAACGGGACGGCCAATAGCCGTGTCGCGCTCATCGTGCTGCACCCTTGTGCTAAATCGATCTCTGCCCGCTGAGGAGCAAGCCGCACTCCGCGGCCCGGCGCCGTCGCGCGCCCTGCGGCGCTAGACCTTGACGGCGGGAACAGGGACGAGACGCCCGTCTTCGTCGGCTGACCGCTCGCAGGCGTCGAGGCACGCCTGCACCTCCGCCCCGCGCACGAAGTCCGGCTGGTCGTTCTTCCCTGTCCGGATGGACCGGACAAATCGCTCGTATACCGTCGGCGCCGGCTTGAGCGCCAGCGTCTCGTATCGACACGCCTTGAGCGCTTTCCGCGGACACACGTACAGCTCGGTCCAGCTGCGGTCGAGGTCGATCATCAGCGCCCCCTCGTCACCGTGGACTTTCAGGAGCAGGCTGTTGGCGTGGCCCGTGGCCCAGCGGCTGGCCGAGCACGTCCCCACCGCGCCATCGCGAAATCGAAGCATGGCAGAGAAGGAGTCGGGCGCATCCAGTTTAAGCCCGTTGATGCGATTGCCGGGTATTCCCTTGTCGAACACCTTCTGAAACGCCTGCACGGCCTTCACCGGACCGGCCACCGCCGTCGTCATGTCGAGGATGTGGCAGCCGATGTCACCCAGAACGCCACCCGATCCAGCCGCCTTCTGAAGCCGCCAGATGAAGGCCGCCTTCGTCCGCCAGTCCCCCCACCCGTCCTGCGCCAGCCAGGACTGGAGATACCACGACTCCACGTTCAGCACCCGGCCGAGGTCGCCCCGCCGCACCATCTCGATCGCCTTCTGGAACGCGCTCGAGCGGCGGTACGAGAAGTTGACCATATGGATCTTCCCGGAGGCCACGGCGGCACGGGCGCCCTTCACCGCCTCGGCGAAGCCGGTGGCCAAGGGCTTCTCGCACAGCACATGGCGATGCGCCTTGAACGCCTGGATCGAAAGCGGCACGTGGGCGGCGTCGGACGCCGCGATCGACACGGCATCCACCTCGCCCAGCAGATCCGCCATCGAGTCGCACACGCGTGGGATCCCGTGCGCCTGCGCGAACGCCGCCGCTCGCTCGCGGCTGATGTCGAAGCAGGCGCGAACCGCCACGCCCCGCATCTTGCCGTACTCCGTGGCGTGCCCGTTCGCCATGCCGCCCGTGCCGACGATGCCCATCCGGATCATGATGCTCCTCCGCGCGTCCGCGCCGCCTACCGTCCCAGCTTCTCGATCGGCTTCACATTCGGGCAGCCCGGGTTGATCCAGAGCGCCGGGGGCTTGGCCCACCGCACCGCGTTCTTGAGAATCTGCTTCACCTGGGGGTTGTAGTAGATCGGATACGTCTCGTGGCCCGGCCGGAAGTAGAAGACCTTTCCGTTTCCGCGCGTCCACGTGCAGCCCGAGCGGAACACCTCCCCGCCCTCGAACCACGAAACGAAGATCTGCTCTTCCGGCGCCGGAACGGCGAACGGCTCGCCATACATCTCCGTGTGCTCCAGTTCAACGTACGGCCCCAGGCCCTGAGCGATAGGATGGCCCGGATTGCACACCCACAAGCGCTCACGCTCCCCGGCCTCGCGCCACAGCAGCGAGCACGCCGTGCCCATCAGGCGCCGGAAGATCTTGGAGTAGTGCCCCGAATGAAGCACGATCAGCCCCATCCCCTCCCACACGCGCGCCATGACGCGCTCGACGATCTCGTCGCTCACTTGGCCGTGCGCCGTATGACCCCACCACGTCAGCACGTCCGTGTGCTTCAGCCGCTCGACGGTCAGCCCGTGCTCCGGCTCCTGCAGCGTCGCGCAGGTGGCGTCGATATCGGCCGACTCGTTCAACCCCTCGGCGATTACCGTATGCATGCCGCGCGGATACACCTTGCGCACGGCCTCATTCGTCTGTTCGTGGACGTTCTCACCCCACACCAGCACATGAACCTTGCCCATGCACATAGCCGATCCTCCTGCGTCTTGGTCACAACTCGAGCCGATCGCCGAAAGCCCCCAGCGTCACGCGCGCTCGCGTAGCCATCGCTCCCCCCGCCCCGCATGTGAATACCACCGCGTTCTCCCCCGCGTCAAGAATCGGGCGATCGCCCACCGGCTCCCACTCGGACACCATGCCGCCATCCGCCCCGTATATCTGCGCCCGATCCCCGGGATCCCACTCGAGGAACCCGCCCGTCGGGATCGACACCCCGTCCAGCCGCAGCGCGTGCGCGCCAATTCGGATCTCCGGGCTCCGGAGCGGCTGCGCCGCCAGTCCCGCCGCGCGAATGGGTCCCACCGCACACTCGGCCGGTCGCAACTCAGGGAGCCGGTTGAGCCAGATGCTGAACGACTCCACGCGCGCAAAGTCCACCGGCTCCCGGTACAGCCCGTAGAGCGATCGCCCGTACGGCCAGGAGCAGAGGCGATGCCGCTCGCCCTCGGATTCGACCAGTTCCACCAAGCGCCACCCGCTGAAGTCGAGAATCACGAAATGATCGGCGGCTCCGCCGCTGACAGCCATGGGGCTGCGGAGCTGGAAGTTCAGGATCGAGCCGCTGCCGTCGCCGTGCACCCAGGCGGCGAGGCCGGGCCGATCGCGCAGGTTGAGCGAGGGCTCGAAAACGCGCCGCAGCTCCAGCCACCCGGGGGGGTCGGCTGACGGCTCAGCCAGGCCGTGCTCGTACAGGACGTCGTCGGCCTGTTCCGCCGTCGCGACGGGCATGATCCGCTCCGTGCGATGGGCGCGGATACGCAGCGCAGCCTCTCCGTCCGGCGTTGCCGCCGCTGATTCACACGTCTCCCACTCCACGCCCGGACTGGCCGTTCGGGCCCATTCAAGGCCCGCCGACCCGAGAACCACCTCCCCCGGCTCGCGCGCCGGGCGGACGGACGGCAGCGCCTCGATCCGCAGCCACGCGGGCTGCTGGCCGTGCGGATTGCGCACGGTCCAGCGCTCCGGCTGCCCGGCTTCCATCCGTTCGATCTTGTGCCGCTCATACCAGGCGCGCCGCAGCTGCCAGGGCTCCTGGCGGCCACCGTCCAGCCGGAATTCGGATCCGGGCTCGCCCAGCCAGCGACGCACGTCCGCCGAAAGGCCGGCGCCTTTCCGCCGGAAGTGCTCCCAGCGCCGGCTCACGGCTGCCAGGCGGCGGACCATCGGGTTCCCGTCCAACAGCGCGGGCGTGACCCCCATGAACGAGCACCCGCTGTCCGTTGCCGCCGCGCGGGCGCACAGGTACTCGACGTCATCCGCGAACACGCGCTCCACCTGGTTTCCGGGCTCGGTCCACGGCAGCAGCGCCCACCACCCCAGATGCGTCGGCAGCATCATCCGCTCGGCGCGCCGGTTGGCCGCCACGTGGTGGTCGATGAACGCCTTGTGGCCGCGGGACGGATGGTCCCAGGCGCCGATCCGGGAGCGCACGTACCAGAGGTGGTGGTGGAACGTGCTCATCTCCGCGATCACCGGCTCGTGCAACCGCTTCCACACCTCGAAGACAAACTTGGATCCGTAGTGCCACCCGAACTCGCGCCCGGCGAAGAGATCCTCTCCGTCCAGCGCGTCCAGGTACATCATGTCGAACCGGCAATGGTTGATCACCTCCGCCGTCCGGGCCGCAACCTCGGTGAACAGGCTCGAGTCCCCGTCGGGAGCGAAAAGGCCGAAGCACTCCTTGAGGTGGCGGACCGGCGACCCGGCCGCGTGCGCCGCGGCGCGCGTGCCGTGCGCGCCGCGCCGGCACCCCGTGAACCCGGGCGCGGAGCCCGCCTCGACTCCGCTGAATACAATCAGCTCGTCGCCGACCTGGAGCGTAACGCTGTTCCGCACGAAGAAGCCCGTCACCGCGGACACCCCGTCCAGGGGCTCGAGCACGGGCACCCGCCCGTCGCCCGCCCCGACCGGGGCGGCGAGTGTGTAGGTCCCGGCGCACGCCAGGCGGGGATCGGGCACCGGCGAGACCCAGCGGCAGTCCTTCGCCAGGAAAAAGGCGTACGTGTGCAAGCCGGCCGCGACGCCAAACGCGTGCATTCGCTTCACGACGGACGCCAGGCTGTCGAGTCCGCGCGGGTACATGGCCGGGTTCGGCTCGCAGTCTCCGAACCGGAACGAGCGCCCCCCGTGGAAATCCATCTGCCCGATGCCGAACGCCTTCATTAGGCGTAGCCAGTCTTCCACCGTTTCTTCCGTCAGGTCGGAAAAGTTGAAGAGATAGGACCGGCGCCCCGACTGCCCGTCGAGCGCCCAGGGGCCGCCGAACGTGGAGCGCGGCAGGTCCGGGGCGGCGCTCACCACCGCCTTGATGCAGTCCCGGAACGCGGCGCCGGTGCCGGAGACCAGCGCAGTCCGCGCGCCGCGGAGCCCGATCTGGCGGTGGCACAGGGCGCGCAGCAGCCGGTTGGGGCCGGGCAGCTCGGGCACGTTTGTCAGAAGGTTCAGCGCCAGCGCGCAGACCGAGAACGATCCGTCCCCCCCGGGCTCGCCGTGGAGCGGCACGCGACAGAACTCCAGCTCCTCGATGCCTTCGCTCGCCGCGTCAACCGACACCGACAGCCACCGCCGCTCCGCGCGGATGTCCAGCTCCGCGCAGGCGCCGCACGCGCCGAACCCGATTCGCACCCGGTCGCCCACGCGCTCCGCGGACGCGGCGTCATGCCAGCCATCGGCCAGCCGAGCCCGGGCGCACGGCCCGCCGGCCGCATGATTGCGCCCGGTCGCCGGATCGACGAACTCGATGGTCCGCGCATCGTCGCCGACGCTCCACCGCGCGTACCGTGATTCGACCGTCAGGCTCATGCGCGGACGTTCCCCCGATGCGGTGCCAGTCCCACTGTGCTATCCTCCGCTCGTCGTCGGCGGCGATGCACCGGGCACCGCGGACGCGGAGAGCACCATGAAGATCACCAGAGTTCGAGCGCGGTATTATCAGCAGTTCGATGCCGATTACAACCTTGCCGTGCCCGCCGAGGGCTACGCCGGCTGGAATCACGCCGACGTGGATCTCGATCTGGAGCGGACCGGCGTCGTCGTGATGCACGCGTGGGAAGCCGGAACCCGGGCGCAGTATCCCGGCTGGTACCGCGCGGTCGAGTACATCGAGCGCGGCCAGGCCATCGTGCGCGACGTGCTCCCCCCCCTCCTGGCCGGCGTGCGCGCGCACGGCGTGACGCTCCTCCACGTGGTCGGCGGCGGGACCTACTACCAGGACCTGCCGGGCTACCGGAAGGCTGTGGAACTGGCCGGGCCCCAGACGCTGCCGGGCTGGATGCCGGCCGACCCGACGCTGAAAGCCCTCCGCGCGTTCAAGGCGGAGCACGTGTTCGTGGGCCGCCACAATGAGCCCGACGTGGAGCGGGGATTCCAGCATGTCACGTTCGCCCCCGGCACGGAGCCGGCCGGCGGCGAGGGTATCGCCGAGAACGCCCCCCAGCTCTTTGCCCTGTGCAAGGCCGCCGGCGTCAACCATCTCATCTACTCCGGGTTCGCGATCAACTGGTGCCTGCTCATGTCGCCCGGCGGCATGCTGGACATGCACCGCCAGGGCATCATGTGCTCGGCGTTCCGGGACGCAACGACGGCGGTCGAGAACCGCGAAAGCGCCCGCGGCGAGCAGCACAAGGAGGAGGCGCTCTGGCGCGTGGCGCTCTCGTTCGGCTTCGTGTTCGACACGGCCGACTTTCTCGCGTCCCTGCCCGCCGCCCGGCCGGCCGAGGCCAAGCCGTGATCGTCACCCCGGACCGGCTCGCCGCCCGCTGCCCCCGAAAAAAAGAGGCCGGCCGCGGACGACCGCGGCCGGCCCATGCACTCCACACGGCCGGAGCGGCTACTTCAGGAACAGCTCCACCACCGGCACCAGCACGTTCGGCTTCACCACGGGCAGGTTGAGAATCGCCGCCTTCTTGCGCAGCGCGTACTCCTGCATGCCGTTCATGTGGCTGATCGTCTGGTTCGGAGTCGGATCGACCACCTTCACTTCCGACGCGTCATTCAGCAGCTGCGCATACTCGACGCGGCCGGCGAGGCCCTCGAGCACGATGTGCTGGAACGGCCAGGCCAGGATGTGCAGGTACAGCTTCTTCCCGTTCTGCGTGTAGCGGCAGTCACGGGGCTCCTTGAAGTCGCTCTGCGTGCAGCCGTAGATGGCGCGGCTGTGGACCCGCATCCACTTCGCGTAGACCTCGAGGGCTTCGAGCGCGCGCGCGTCGAACTCGCCCCGCCCGGTCGGCCCGACGTTCATGAGCAGGTTTCCGCCGCGCGCGACGCTGTTGATCAGCATCTGGATCAGCTGCTCCGGGCTCTTCCACGTCATCTCGTCGCGGTAGTAGCCCCAGGAGCCGCTGAACGTCTGGCAGGACTCCCACACCACGCGCTCGCCATCCTTCAGGACCCACTCCTGCGGCTGCCACTGCTCCGGCGTGACGATGTCGCCGCCGACCTGCAGCCGGTCGTTGAGGATGATGTGCGGCTGGAGCTTGCGGATCATGGCGATCAGCCGCTCGCTTTGCCAGTCGGCCTTCCCCTTGCCGCCGAGATTGTTCGGGGCCGCGCCCTTGAAATCCCACGAGAAGTCATACCAGAGGACGTCGATCCGGCCGAAGTTCGTGAGCAGCTCCCGGCTCTGGTTGTAGAGATAGTCCGCGTACTTCCGCACGTCGCGCTTCTTGTTCCACTTCAGCGCGTCGGCGTGCTCGGCCATCGGGTGGCAGTTGTCGATCGGATACTCAGGATGGTGCCAGTCGAGCAGGGAGTGATAGAAGCCGACCTTCACCCCCTCGGCGCGAAACGCATCGACCATGGGCGCCAGCAGATCCTTCCCGTACGGGGTGTTCGGCGCCTTGTAGTTCGTGTACTGGGTGTCCCAGAGGCAGAACCCCTCGTGGTGCTTCGTGGTCACGACAAAGTACTTCATGCCGGCGCGGGCCGCGGCGCGCGCCCATACGCGGGGATCGTACAGGTCCGGGTTGAAGTGCTTGAAATAGCGCTCGTACTGCTCGTCCGGGATGCGCTCGTTGCGCTTGACCCACTCGTGCCGGGCGGCCAGGGCGTAGGTGCCCCAGTGGATGAACATCCCGAATCGGTCCTTCACGAACCACGATGTATCGCCCTCGGTCTTCCGAACCTGCTTCATGCGATCCTCCCAAGTGTTCGCGTGCGGGGCGGCCGCGGCCCCGTTCCCATCAGATGCCCGTCCATGTATCACGCCGCCCGCACCCGGGGCAAGCCCTCGCGCGGCGGGGTGGCCGCTACGCGCCGGCGGCGCGGACGGGTCCTCCGCCGTCACCGGCGGGGCTGGGCGGCAGGACGCGCACCACGGCTTCCATCACGCGGCGGCGGCGCATCTTGCGGATCATCACCTCCAGCCCGTCCGCCCGGATGATGTCGCCGTCGGACAAGGGCCGGGGCCGCCGATCCCGGCACCAGTCAGCCAGCACGCTCGCATCGGCCGCCTCGCCGCCGGACGGCAGTCCCGCCACCGTCCGCAACGCGGCCATGCCCACGCCTCCTCCGACGATCCAGGCGGACGCCAGCGCATGGATGTGCGACGGCAGCCGGTCGTACTCGTCGCCAATGTCCCCCACCAGCTCCTCGACGATATCCTCCAGCGAAAGCAGCCCCAAGACCATGCCGGCCGCGTCCGTGACCAGCGCGATGTGGTACCGGCCGCGAATCATCCGCTCCAGAGCCTGAGCCAGGGTGATCCCGGCGTCGATCCGCTCGATCGGGCGGACGATGTTGCGGAGGCGCGGGTCGGAAGGGCTCATCTTGAGCGCCGCCATGATGTCCTTGAAGTTCACATAGCCGGTGATCGTCTCCGGGTCGCCGGGCTCAGCGCACGCCGGGTAGCGCGTGTGCATGTGCAGGTGCGCCTCGATCAGCGCCTCCGCGAGCGAGGCGTTCTGGGGGATCATGTCGATGTCCGAGGCCGGCAGCATGGCTTCCCGCACCGGCCGCGTCGACAGCTGCACCGCCGAGACCACGATCCGCTCCTCCAGCGGTCCGATCAGGCGCGACGAGCGCGCCAAGGCGGCCGCCGCGCGCAGCTCCAGCAGCCCGGCGCGCTCTTCGGCGGGCGCGCCGACCGCCCGCCGGCCCAGCCCCATGATCGCCTTCACCAGCGCCTCGAAGACATAGACGATCGGCCCGAACACCCGGGACACGACCTTCATGACCGGCGACAGGGCGAGCACGACGCGCTCGCCGTGGTTGATCCCCACCATCTTGGGAATGAGCTCCGCGAAGACGATCGTCATGGCACTCAGGGGAATGACGAAGCTGGCCAGCGCGACAATATCGGCGGCATCGGACGACAGGCCGAACGCGCGAGCCATCGCGGGCGCGAGGTACTCGTCCACGCTCACGCCGCCGGTGGCCGCCGCGATCGCGGCCGCCAGCGTGATCCCGAGCTGCACCACCGCGAGGCTGCCCTCCAGACGGTTCTTCATGTGCGCCGCCGCAGCGGCGCCCCGGCGCCCCGACTGCCGCAGCGCCTCGAGGCGCACGCGCGAGACCGACGCCAGCGCCATCTCATAGGCCGCGAACACGGCGTTCACGAGCAGCATGGCGACAATCACGATGCCTTCAGTCAGGAAATCCATAGGCTCCCCGTGCCGTAATCCGATCGCTTGCTACGGCCGTGAGTATCTCCGCGGAACCTCAGGCGTGTCAATAAACAGCCCGCTGCGCTAGAGCTCGATCTGAAGCCCCAGTTCGACCACGCGGTTGGCCGGAAGCCCGAAGAAGGCGGCGGGGGTCTGCGCGTTGCGCGACAGGTAGGCGAACAGCCTCGACCGCCACCGCGCCATGGAGGGGAGCTTCCCGGGGACAATGGTCTCGCGGCTCAGGAAGAAGCTGCACGTGTTCGCGTTCAGGGCCAGCCCCTGCTCGCGGCAGGCCTCCAGCACGTGGGATATGTCCGGCGTTTCCATGAAGCCGAACCGCGCGATCACCCGGAAGAAGCCGTCGGCCAGGCGCTCCACGCGCGCCCGGTCCGCGGCCGCGACGTGCGGGTTCTCCTCCGCGATGATCGTCAGCAGCACGATGCGCTCGTGCAGCACGCGGTTGTGCTTGAGGTTGTGCAGAAGCGCGATCGGCGTGTCCGTCGGATTGCCCGACATGTAGACGGCGGTGCCCTTCGTCCGGACAGCGGAGCCGTCCCGGATGCTTTCCAGAAACACGTCGAACGGCAGGCGCCTCGCGTCCAGCCGCTCGCGCAGCAGCGTGCGGCCGGTCTTCCACGTCATCATGACGATGAACAGCGCGGCCGCGACCGTCAGCGGAAGCCACCCGCCGTGCCCGATCTTCATCGCGTTCGCGCCGCAGAACACCAGCTCGAGCGCGATGAACGCCGCGCCGAGCAGGCCCGCTCTCCACGCACCCCACCCCCACAGCCGGCGGGCCGCAAAAGAGAACAGCACCGACGTGATCAGCATGGTGAGCGTCACGGCGATGCCGTAGGCAGCGGACAGGCTCCCGGACGAGCGAAAGCCCAGCACCAGCGCGATGCAGGCCAGCATCAAGGCCCAGTTCACGAGCGGCATGTAGATCTGCCCGCGCGCGTGGACCGACGTGTGCCGGATATCCATGCGGGGCAGGTATCCGAGCTGAATGCCCTGCATCGTCAGCGAGAACGCGCCTGAGATCAGCGCCTGCGATGCGATCACGGACGCCGCCGTGGCCAGCGCCACGAGCGGGAAAAGCGCCCACGCCGGCGCGAGGTTGTAGAAGGGATTGTCGACCGTCTCCGGCCGGCTGATCATCAGGGCGCCCTGGCCGAAGTAGTTCAGGACCAGGGACGGAAACACGACGACGAACCAGGCCAGGCGGATCGGCTTTGCACCGAAGTGCCCCAGGTCGGCGTAGAGCGCCTCCGCGCCGGTGACGGCCAGGAACACGGAACCGAGCACGACCACGGCGATGCGGCCGTTCTCGATCAGGAACCGGACGGCGTGCCACGGATTGACCGCGCCCAGCACCAAGGGGTCCATCGCGATGCCCCGAATGCCCAGCGCGCCGATGGCCACAAACCACGCCAGGGTGACGGGCCCGAACACGCGCCCCACCCCGCCCGTGCCCACGCGCTGGAGCGCAAAGAGCCCCACCAGAACGACGATCGTAATGGGAACGATGTACGGGGTGAACAGCGGCGTTGCCACCTGAAGCCCCTCCACCGCACCCAGCACCGTGATGCACGGCGTGATGATGCCGTCGCCATAGAGCAGCGCCGCACCGAAGATGCCCAGCGTGGTCAGCGCAAGCCGGCGCCGCCCGCCCCCCGGCCGGTCCCCGAGCGTCAGCGCCAGGAGCGCCAGGATGCCGCCTTCCCCCCGGTTGTCCGCGCGCAGAACGAACAGCAGGTACTTGATGCACACGATCAGCACCAGCGACCAGAACACCAGGGAGAGCAGCCCGAGCACGTTGGGCGCCGTAGGCGCGACCCCGTGCGTGCTGGCAAAGCACTCCCGCAGCGCATACAGGGGGCTGGTTCCGATGTCCCCGTACACCACGCCCAACGCCCCAACCATGGAACCGGCCAGAAGCAGCCGCCTCGATCGATCCGCTATCATTCGATGCCCGCCCGCCGCAGCCGCGCCACGGCACACCGGTGCGTCGTGAGCGCCATATGGGGATCGCGGGTGCCGCGCGGACGCGGGCCTGGAGGATCGCCCTTCCACTTGCCGACGAGGTTAGCTGCCGGGCTGGGCCTTGAAAGTGGCCTGGCGGACGCGGCGTCCGCCGTTCGCCCCCGTCCGACGCCTTCGCCGAACGTTTGGGTCCCCCGCCCTTGGCTTCAGGAAGGAAGCCAAGGTTAGGCTGCGTGGGTCGGAATGCTATGAGGGTTCCTCCGTTGAGTCAAGAACGCGGCCATGGCCGCAGACGTTCAGAAAAGGCCAGACGGGCGGCAGGCGGGGCGGCTGGTGGGACGGC
>CAYSLU010000091.1:19600-21571 GCA_964431965.1 uncultured Verrucomicrobiota bacterium | reverse complement strand
CTAAAGGCCGCACTACAAACGCTGGAGCCGGCCCGCGGTTTGTAGTGCGGGCTTCAGCCCGTCGTCCGGCAACGGCTGGCCGCCAAGCCTGTTCGCGGACCTCTATCTGTCTGTCCCCCGACCTCCGGCCCAAGAGGTAGCCGACCTCCGGATCGAATCGCGCCCACGTGGGCTGGGACTGTGCCAGAAACACGTCGATGACCGCCGTGGGAACGGCGCTCTCGCGTAGATACTGCTCGTACGAAATCATGCGCTGTCCCCCATGCCCGGGTTCATCGCTTCGTACACCAGATGGACCGCAAGGCGAAGCGTCATGTGTGTGATCCCTTCCGGGCCGTTCGTCCGCCTGGCGCTGAACGGGGGCGTTCACGGGCTACTCGCCGTACCGTGGGACGCCATGTTCGCATCCGTTTGATCTCCCTCTCCATCTCGGTGCAGTCTCTTGCCCAAAGTCGATCCCTGTGCTTCGTAAGATTCTGCCGGAGTCGCTTGACCCAGAGCGCTGCAAGTTTCGCCCGACCTTGGGAGAGATGAATCCCGGCGATCGAATGGGCGCTGAATACCATCTCCTGTCTGTCGTGCCGTGCAACGGCGCCACGGTAGGCACGTGTCAGATAGGGGAGCTTGGCTGAATCGCGGTGCATCATGTCGGCGCGTGTTGCGAGAAGACGCGGAGCCTGTCCGTATTCGTCCAGCAGACGGTCGACGAAGCGGACAAAGCGGCGCTGGTGCAAGCGGTAACGCTTCCACTGGTTCTTGGTAACCAAGCGCACGCCGATGCGCACGAAGGCGTCCCACTTGGCTTGGTCCTCTTTGTCGAGCGCTTTGAGCTTCATCGTTGCAAGGTCGCAGTTGTGGCTGAGCGTGCTCGCTGCAGGCGAGCGACAGCCAAGAACGGCTTCGCTGTCCGTTAGTCCCAATGCTCCCACTTCCTGTTGCCGCTTGCGAATTCCCACCCGCTCGGTAAAAGCGACCCTCTGTACCCAAACGTGAAACAAAACCCTGATCCGGTCGACCGGTAGAACGACTGGTGCCGGAGTAGCTGCGGAAGAGCGCGCTGTCCAACTACGTTTGCCAAGGACTCGGGATAAGCGCCCTTAGATGCCTTGATCATGTCGAGTGTCGGGACGAGACTCTCGCAGAACCTCTCCGCCTCACGGACGTCAGCATCGCCCAGCGCTCCAGACAGCAACACCGGGACAATCATGCCTACGAGCAACAGCGAGAACGCCATGCACTTTGCCCCGAACTGAATGCTCTCCCTCCGCCGACGGATTCTGGCGTCGGTAAGGCCGATAGCGCAGATGAGGAAGGCCAGCAGCCCAAGTCCAGTCAAGCCGAGACCAAGCACCCCTGACGCAAGCGACCCTCGTCCGACGAGTATGATGAGGATCGATAGGATCAAGTAGACTGCCCCAGCCATGGCTATGTGCTTCTTCATCTTCTTCCGCGCAGAACGTCAGCGCGGACCCTGCGAGAACCCCGTCTGCGGGGCCAGCAGTAGCGGTGCCGCACCTTTTTCGGCTCTGCTGATTTCGATTGTCTGACCAGATGAATAGCCGACAGTCCTCAGCGTGTATGCAGCGCCAGAGGATCTGTAGGTAATGTCTGTCAGTAGTTGCGGTGAACCGCCGTCAGGATAAGTAAAGGGTAGCGCAGCAATCCTCTCTGGGTATTCTCCGTTCTTGCTCTTGTAGTCCTCCAAGAGGATGCAGGTCTCGGCAACCAGTGCCCGCTGACCCGATTCTTTGGCCGCGCGCTTTGCGCTCCGATAGACCCCTTGCATGAAGAGACCGGCGGTGATCAGCAGAACCACAACCAGGATTACGGCCACCGTCTTCATGTTGTTGCCGACAAGCAACCTTTGACGTGGATCAACTCCGTCGAACGCAGAACGAAGAGCGAGTCATTCTGAACGGTGAACAGGTAGCCGTCGATGGTGGCCGGATCGAAGGGCTGGAAGATCGTGCG
>CAYSLU010000091.1:11434-19500 GCA_964431965.1 uncultured Verrucomicrobiota bacterium | reverse complement strand
GACCTGCCGCACCGCCAGCGTGGCGGCGTCGAGCTGGGCGACGGTGCAGGTCTGCGAGGTCGGAGCCCGGTCCATGCTGTCGGCATGAAACGTGGCGCCGCAGAGGAGCGACTTGCCTTTCGGATCGTAGACCAGGCTGCGGATGGACTGATCGCCGAGCGGGTTTACGGCGTACAGCGCGCGGCCCGTCACCGTATCGTAGCGGGTGATCGTCGAGCCCAGCGTCCCATAGTCACTGGTACAGGAATAGTAGACGTTCCGGCCGTCGTTCGCGCATGCGATCGGGCGCATGCCGCGCGGCGGATCGGCCACCACGCGCGGGTTGTCAGGGAAGCTGAGCGGCCGCTGGGGGTCGTATTCCATCAGTTCGCCGCCCGTGTAGGCGCCCATGTAGACCTTGCCGCCGACCTTCTCCATGAAGTCGATCTGCCCCCAGGCCCCGCGGCCACAGTCCGTCCCTTCGCCGGTGCGCAGGTTCAGCTCCCAGAAGCGGGGGTTGATATAGGTGGCGCCGATGAGCCGCTCCTCGTCAACCTGGCACACCGCCAAGGCATCGCCGATGCCGTCCGACGGCAGGCGACGGGAGGATTCGAGCGCGCCGGTGTCCGGGTCGAACCGGAAGAACACGCCGAACGTATTGACCGCGATCAGCTTGCCGGACTGCGTCAGATGCAGGTTGAAGACGTCGCAGTCGGGAATCTTCAGCAGGTAGTCGACTCTTCCGGTCGCGACGTCCCACGCATGGACCGAAATGTCGCCGCCATCGTTGAGCGCGCCGAGGATGCGGCCGTTGTGCCGGCCGAACCAGGCCATCTCGCGCTGGGGTCGCGGGCCATCGTCGAAGGCGCGCCGCGCCGGGTCATACCAGCCGCGTCCGTGGAAATACCAGCGCCCCTGTTCGTCGCTGATGAGCCGGCAGGTGCGCTTCTCGTTGGCGTCCTGCGTCCACACGCCCTGGGCGGCGATGCGCTGCGTCTCGACGGTTTCGTCCCGCGGGTCCCAGCGGAGGAGCACTTCGCCTGGGATCTGCAGCGTCATGCTGTAGGTTCCGTCTCCGTTGGGGAACGAGAAGCGCGACAGGCCTTCCGAGATGGCCACGTGATGGACCCGTGCCGTCCGGCGCACGCGGGTGTCGAAAGACACCGCCGTCGTGGGCTGAATCTCGGCCTTGTCGTGGAACGGCTGGCTCACCGCCAGCAGCTTGCCCGTGGGCGGGTCGTACGTCATTCCCTCGAAGACGCGCGCTTTGGCCACGCCCGTCGGATAGGCCCGCCAGCGGCCGCTGCGCAGGTTCAGTCGGACCATACGGTCCAGCCGTCCGCACAGCCACAACGTGTCCGACCCGACGTGGACAGCGCTGTAGAACCCCTCGTGCTCCCAGGGGAACCGGTAGGTGCGGCACTCCCCCCACTCGTCGAGGCGCAGGCCGGTGCAGCCGGTGCAGCGGTTGTAGGTGGAGATCCAGAAGCTTTCAACGCCCCGCCTGTTGACGCCCAGGCGCAGCAGGGGGGTGTTGACGATGGGGTCGCGCGTCTTGGGCATCGGATAGACCCGGGGGTCGACCTGCCGAATGCGCTGTCTCTTCTTCTGTGGTGACTGCTTCATGGCGACGCTGTCTTCTTCAACCGACCGGATCGCGGCGATAGAGACCGAAGGCGCAGGCTAGCGCAGCGGACCCGCCGTGCGTGCACTCGGGATGCCCCGTGGGGGTGCCGGTCAACGGGTCGTAGCATTCATTCGGGGCTTCGTGCCGGTCCATGGCGTCGAGCAGCCGCCAGGCGCACGCATCCGCTTCGCTCCTCAGCCCCGCGCGCCACAGCGCGCCGAGCATCCACAAGCTGACATTCGGCCACGCCCGGCCGATCCAATACGCCTGCGGGATCAGGGCGCCCGGGTGCTTCGGCGACGTCTGGAGGAAGCCGCCGCCACGGAATGCAGGATGGCTCCGGTCGAGCGTGCAGAACGGCATCGGGGTGTTGAAATGCTCCGGGCGCAACAGGTACCGGCGGCACATCCGTCGCGCTTCATCGGTCGGCGTGATGCCGGCGTAGACGGGCATGAACGCCGCCAGGGTCAGCATCCCGGTGAACCGCCCGTCTTCGACGGACCGATCCTGGTAGATTCCCAAGGACGGATCGAACAGGTGCGCGTGGATCCGGTCGGCCAGCTGTGCGGCGCGCCCGCTCCAGACCGCGGCCGCATCCGGAGCGCCGAGCCGGCCGCAGATCCGCTCGAGCGCCCGGCACTCCAGGTAGAGGTGGGTGTTGGTGTCCACGCTCTCGAACCGGTCGGACCGCATGCCGCCCCAGTCCTTCTGCGCCCAGGGCTCGTCCTTCTCGAACGCGACGGGAAAGCGGTCTTGCCAGCGCAGGGCGTCATCCCAGCACACCCCTTTCGCCGGGTATTCCACCAGGCCGTTTCCGTCGCGATCACAGTCCCGGAGCCAGTGCTCGACGTAGCGCTCCAAAGCCGGACGGGCTCGACGCAGAAAATCCACGTCGGGGCAGAGAGAGTCCAGATGCGACACGCCCCAGGCGAGGGTCGGCTGCTGATACTGCATGGCATAGCGGCCCTCCACGTAGTAGGCCGGCGGAGCGCCCCGCTCGTCGATCCCCTCCAGCAGGATCTGCACGGCGCCCTGGGCCGTCGCCTTCTCGCCCATCAGTCCGAGCGCCTGGATGTAAACGGCGGTATCCCAGAACCAGGTGCCGTCCAGGCCGGTCTTGCCGCCGCGGATGGTCGGACGGCGCGCGCCGTGGATCGTGCGCTCCATCACGCTGTTGTCCAGAAGCTGGCCCGCGGCTTTGAGCGCCAGGCGATCGAAGCGCGCCCAGCGTCCCTTCAGGGGCGGCAGGCGGGCGTATACGGCCTCCACGCGCCGCACGGCGGAGTCCAGGTCTTGGGCGGCTGGGGGGCGCGGCGCCGGGACAGGCGGGCGGCATGCCGTGTCGAACGCAAAGACGAAGGACCATTCGCGCTCGTCGCCGCCTTCAAGACGCTCGCCGATCATCCGGCTCTCCAGGCGGCTGCCGGTCCACGCGAACGGGAGGGCGGCCGGATCGGCGGCGGCGGACACGCACACCCGGTACGGGGACTTCACGGACTGCTCGACCGCGACTTCAAAGCCTCCTTCGCATGGGCTGACGTCGACCGCGCGCGCCGACGCCGGCACGCAGATCCAGCGCAGACCGAGGGCCACCGGAACCAGCGCCGTGTTGCGCAAGCGGTAGACCACCCGCCACACGTCGGGCTCCGGGCTGAAGATCAGGCAGAGCCCCTCGATCGGCGGCAAGGGCTTCACGCCGTTGTGATAGAACCACTCCTCGATGTGCGAGCGGTAGTAGCTCATCGAGTTGTACAGGCTCAGGCGCGCGGCGGCCTCGGCGGTCTGATCGGGGTACACGATCTCCAGCCCGAGCATCTTCTCGAAGACCAGCCGCGGATCCATCTGGATGTGACCGAAGCATTCGTCCGGCCCGGGCAGCGTCTTGGGACTCTTCAATACCGAGAAGCGGCTCATGCCGGCGCGCAGTGCGTAGTCGGCGGGAAAAGCCGGATCGAGCGAATCCGACCCCGGGTGGCGACAGAACCGGATGAGATCGCGTGAGAGCCACGTCAGGGGAAACGACTTCGGGCTGGCCACCGGATGGAGCATCGCACTTCCTTCCGACATTCCGAATGGACGGACGGCCATCGCCACCCGTTCCGCACGCCGGCCCGCGATCCGTCATTCGCCGGGCACCCGTTCGACCGAATCTACCGCAATCGGTATGGCGAGTCCATCCGCCCGTCCCGGGGAGGCCCAGCCTGAGAGGGTTCCGCCGCCGTGCCGCGCGCGTCAAACCCATCATCAACCTCAAACCATAGCGGGCGAAGCTCGTTGTGATGGACAATTTTCTGAATATTTGTCTATCATAGTCCAGTGAATCATCTTCGAGATGTGGTGATGACGCAGAAGGCGGAGCTTGATGAGCAGCTTCGCCGCTCCTATGTCGAGCGCCAGCTGGCGCCTCAGTCGGCGGCGGAGACCGATCTGATCCGCGTGATCATCGGCCCGCGACGCGCGGGGAAGTCCACGCTCGCCATCCACATGCTCCACAAGCTGGGTGGAGGGGGCTATGCGAACTTCGACGATGAGCGCCTGGCGGACCTGACCGACGCCGACGCCCTTATCGCCGCCATCGACGGGGTCTATGGGCGTCCCAGCCACATCCTGTTCGATGAGATCCAGAACTTCCCCGGATGGGAGCTCCTGGTCAACCGGCTCCAGCGTGCCGGCCGGCGTCTGCTGCTTACCGGCAGCAACGCCAACCTGCTGGGCGGCGAGCTGGCGACTCACCTTACCGGCCGGCACCAGTGCGTCGTGCTGCTCCCGTTCTCCTTTGCCGAGACGCTGGCCGCCGACGGGGCGGAGCACACGGCGGCTGAGACGTCGGCCCTGTTCGACCGCTATGTGATGGAGGGTGGCTACCCCGAGCCGCTCCTGAGGGGAGCGAACCGCACCGACTACCTCCGCGACCTGGTTCGCGCCACCTTGCTGAAGGACGTCGTCCGCCGGCACCGCATCCGGGCCAGCGGCGGCTTGGAGGACATCGCCCACTACTTCTTCTCGAACACGGCCAAGGAGTTTTCGTTTCGGACCGTGGCGGCCGTGGCGCGGGTCACGAGCCCGACGACCGCGGAGAAGTATACGCGGCTGCTGGGCGAGGCATTCCTTCTGTTCACGCTGAGCCGGTTTGCCTCCCGGGCGCGAGAGCGCGCCACAGCGAACAAGAAGGCCTATGCGATCGATCCCTCCCTGGCCGTCTGCCTGGGAACCCGCCCCGCCCAGGATCTGGGGCGGCTCGTCGAGAATGTGGTGGCCATCGCCCTGTGGCGGCGGCAGCTGGCCGGCGAAATCGAGCTGGCCTTCTGGAAGAGCAAGGAGCACGAGGAGGTGGACTTCGTGATCCGGGAGCACGGCGCGGTGTCCACGCTCATCCAGGTGTGCGGGGACCTATCCGACCCGCGCGTGCGGGCCCGGGAGTTCCGAGCCTTGGTGAAAGCCGGCGCCGAGCTGAAGTGCGACGACCTCTGGTGTCTCAGCCGCGGAGCGGCTCAAGACGAGGACTTCACTTGGAACGGGCGCACCGGTCGCATCCGGGTGGTCCCGATCGAGCAATGGCTGGCGCGCAGATAGCCGCAATGGCAGGACCGGGTTCATTCCCAGGAGATCGCGATGACGACATTTGCAGAGTTTGGACTCTCGCCCGAGCTGTTGAAGGGCGTAGCGCAGTTGGGCTTTGAGACGCCGACGCCCGTACAGGCCAAGGTGATTCCCCGGCTGATCAAGGGCGAGGGAAACGTGGTGGCCCTGGCGCAGACGGGCACGGGAAAGACCGCCGCGTTCGGCCTGCCGCTGCTCCAGCTGACCGACCCCCAGAATCCGGCGATTCAGGCCGTCGTGCTGTGCCCGACCCGCGAGCTGTGCCTCCAGATCGCAAAGGATCTGTCGGACTTCGGACGGTTCGCGCCCCACCTTCGAATCCTGGCGGTTTACGGCGGCTCGTCGATCAGCGCGCAGCTGCGCGCGCTGCGCCGCGGCGTGCATATCCTGGTCGCGACGCCGGGCCGCATGAACGATCTGCTGCGGCGCAAGGGCGCGAACCTCGCGGGCGTCCAGCGCGTCGTGCTCGATGAGGCCGATGAGATGCTGAACATGGGGTTCCAGGAGGACCTGGAGACCATCCTCAAGGAAGTCCCGGCCACCGCGCGGAAGCTGATGTTCGCCGCCACGATGTCGAAGCAGGTCGCATCGATCGCCGGCCGGTACATGAACGATCCGGAGGAGATCATCATCGGCCGGCGCAACGCCGGCGCCGAGAATGTCACGCACGAGTGCTACACGGTGCACGCCCGAGACCGCTACCACGCGCTGAGGCGGATCCTCGACAGCCGGCCCGGCTGCTACGTCATCGTGTTCTGCCGCACGCGCCTCGAGACGCAGGAGGTCGCCGGCCGGCTGAAGGCCGACGGCTACAACTCCGACGCGCTGCACGGCGACCTGTCGCAGGACCAGCGCGACCGCGTCATGGGCGGCTTCCGCAAGCGCAGCCTTCAGGTGCTCGTGGCCACGGACGTGGCGGCGCGCGGGCTGGACGTCGACGATCTCACGCACGTCATCAACTACGACCTGCCGGGCGATCCCGATGTCTACACGCACCGCAGCGGGCGGACCGGCCGCGCGGGCAAGGCCGGCATCTCCATCGTCCTCGTCCACATGCGCGAGGACTACAAGATCCGGGGCATCGAGCGGATCCTGAACAAGCGCTTCGAGCACAAGCCGGTGCCGACCGGCCGCGAGATCTGCGAGGCGCAGCTCGGCAGCCTCCTGGAGCGGGTCAAGAACACCGACCCCGCCGAAGTGGCGCGGCTCGATCCCTATCTGCCGAAGATCAACGAGCTGCTGGCGGACATGCCCCGCGAGGAGCTGGTCCAGCGCTTCGTGCTGGGTGGGCTCCGGCCGTTCATGGATGCGTATGCGAACGCGCCCGACGTGAACGTCGAGGTCAACCACGGCCATCCGGACGAGCGGCCCGCCCAGCCCGGGCGCCCGGACCGCGGCGAGCGAGGCGCCGGGCCGGAGGCGCGGCGCGGGCCGTTCGCCGGGGGTCCGATGGTCAGCCTGCGCGTGAACGTCGGCAAGATGAACGGCCTGACGGCCCCATCGCTGATCGGGCTCGTCAACCGCGCTACGCCCGGGCCGAGCGTGAAGCTGGGGCGCATCCAGATCCTGGGGCAGATCAGCGTCTTCGAAGTGGCGGCCCATGCCGCCCGGATGCTGGTGCGGAATCTTAACGGCGGCAGCTACATGGGCCGTCCCCTGAGGTGCATGCCCGAGCCGCGCGAGGGGGCGGGAGCGGGCGCACCGGAGGCCGGCCCGCGTCACCACGCGGACCGCCGGACGGACGGACGGAGAGGCGAGCGGGCGCGGAGCCGCTGACGATCGGTGCGGGCACGGCCTGGAGGGGCGACATGTCGGGCGAATATCAGATGATCGTGACGGACCGGGATCTTCGGGATCTGGTCCGGCGGGTGGCCGACGAGCCGTGCGTGGCGCTCGATACGGAGTTTGTGTGGGACCGCACGTACTATGCGCAGCTCGGGCTGATCCAGCTCGCCCTGCGCAGCGGCGCGTGCTTCCTCGTCGATACGGTCGCGGTGCCCGACGTGACTCCGCTGGGGGCGGTGCTCGCCGACCCGCGCATCGAGAAGATCCTGCACGATGCGCCGCAGGACCTGATGATCCTGCGGCGCGCGACCGGCGCGTCGGCGCGGCACGTTTTCGACACCCGGCTGGCGGCCGGCTTCGGCGGGCTGAGCAGCGAGATCTCGCTGCAGAACCTGCTGGCCGAGCTGCTGGGCGTTCAGCTGCCCAAGGGGCACACGCGCGCGGACTGGGTGGCCCGCCCGCTATCGGAGGGCGAGCTTGAGTATGCCGCGGACGACGTGCGCTACATGCCCCGAGCCGCCGCGCTCCTGCGCGAGCGGGCGCGCGAGGCGGGGGTGGAGGCCTGGCTGGACGAGGAGCTCCAGCTCCTGGATGAATCCGTCCTCTACGAGGAGCGGGGGCCGGAGGAGTCCTATCTCCGCATCCGGGCGGCCGCGTTCCTGAACCGGAGAGGCTTGGCCGCCCTGAAAGAGCTGGCTGCCTGGCGGGAGCGGGAAGCCAGTGCGGCCGACCGGCCGCGGCGCCGCATTGCGGACGATGCCGAGCTGGGCTCCGTGGCGCGCGAACTGCCCGTTCAACCCGACGACTTCGCCCGGTGCCGGCACCTCGAGCCGCGAACCGTGCAGCGATACGGCGCACAGCTGCTGGCGGCCGTGCAGCGCGGCGTGGCCGTGCCTGAGGCGGAGCTGCCGCCTCCGGCCGCGCCGCACATGGACGCGCGCCGGCTCGGCCGCGAGCGCATCGCGGCCGTCACCGAGGCCATCCGGCGCTGCGCGGACGCGAAGCGCGTCGATTACCGGCTGGTGAGCGCCAAGAACGACGTCATGATGCTCCTCCACGACTGGCCGGACGCGAA
>CAYSLU010000091.1:7513-11334 GCA_964431965.1 uncultured Verrucomicrobiota bacterium | reverse complement strand
GCAGGGCGTCGCCGGCCTGACGATTGGCGGCACGGCCTACTCCTACGACGGCCTCGACGATCAGACGACCCGCTCGGGAGACGCCGGCTTCATGCCGGGAACGTTCACCAACAACACGGGCCGAACGCTCGAAGCGTGGGTCAGGGTCGCCCCCGGCAGCACCTACGCTGGCGGGTTTGTCTCCTGGTATCTCCAGTCCGGACCGGCGCCTACCTATCAGCTGATGCTCGATGGGAGCGGGCATGCGAAAAGCTGGGTGCGCGACAACAACGGCAATACGGGGTCCATCACCAACAGCGTTGATCTGCGCGACAACGAGTGGCACCACGTGGTGCTGACGTTCGGCCATGACGGGGCCAACAGCCCGTTCCGGCTTCTCTATGTCGATGGCGTTCTGGGCGCCTCCAACTTGACGACCGCGCTCACCGCCCTCAGCGGCGGGTCCGCGGATCTGACCATCGGGTGGTTCAACGGGTACAACCCGGACGACCGCTTCTTCGCCGGATCGCTCGACGAAGTGGCGGTGTACAACCGGGCGCTTTCGCCCGCTCGGATCCGGGCGCACTTCCAGGCAGGAATGGGAGTTCCGAGCCCCATGGCGCTGCCGCGTGATCTGACGGTCGACGGGGCCATCCTGAACGGAATGCTTCTATCGACCGGGATGGCGGACACGGCGGTGTCGGTCTTCTGGGGCCAGCAGGACAAAGGGGCGACCCATTCCGGGTGGGACGGATGGACGAACTGGGCGGCGCCGCAGCAGGCGGGGGCATTCTCGTGCGAAGTCGCGCTGATGGCGGACACGGACTACACGTATCGCTTCGCGGCCAGCAACGCGATGGGCTGGGCCTTCAGCGAACCGGAGCGATTCCGGACATCGCCCGGCTTTAGCGGCTGGCAGCGGCAGATGCCGATCGTCTTCTCCGGCTACACCCCGTCCGCGATGCTGACCAACTTTCCGGCCCTGGTGGTGCTGGGCCCCCATATTCCCCGGTTCCGCTATGAAGACTTCCTCTCCGGCGCCCAGGCCGACCTCGCGTTCACGATGGGGTGCCGGGTGCTCGACTACGAGATCGAGTCATGGAACACCACCGGCCGCTCGTACGTGTGGGTCCAGCTGCCGACCCTGACCAACTGCACGACGGTCACCGCCGTCTGGGGCCGCCCCGGGCTGACTCCGCCTGAGAGCACGACCAACCGGATGACATGGGACGACGGGTTCGCGGGTGTCTGGCACTTGGGCGCCACAAACTCGGCCGGCAAGCTTCCCGATTCGAGCTCCAATGCAAATGGCTTCGCCGTATCGGGCGTGACCGGGGTGCCGGGCCGCATCGGCCTGGGCCGCGGCTTCGGCGGGAGCGACTACGCCTCGGCGGGTGACGTTCTGGACGAGGTGCTCGCCGGACCCAGCCAAGCGTTTACGTGGGAAGGCTGGGTCAAGCCGGCATCGAACATGACCAACAACCCGATTCTGGGCAAGGTTGGAGCCAGCTTGCACGCGCCGCCGGAGAACAATCGTCAGTTCGCCCTGCGTGTCTTCACAGCGAACAAGCTGGAGTTCTTCTACTATGGAGCCCTTGACGGCACGTCGTACCGGGGCATCCTGGGTCAGACAGCCATATCGGACACGAGTCGGTGGTATCATGTGGCGGCAACCTACGATGGCGCAAAGGCACCGGACTCTCGCGTGGCGCTCTACATCGACGGGCGTAGAGAGATCAGCACGGTCGATCTGACGGCGGGCACGCCGTCCGCCATTCCGAACGGAGCGGCGCATCTCGGGCTGGGCGCCTTTCTCAGTTCGACGGGTCAACCGGTCCCCGGCTGCTTCGTCGGCGCGATGGATGAGATCCGCCTCTCCCGCGGCCTGCGGCCTTCGAACTGGGTCTGGGCCTGCTGGCTGAACGTCGTCTCCAACGGCAACGGCTTCCCCTCCTACGGCCCCGTCAGCGGCGCGACAGCCGGGGTTTGCATCATGCTTCGCTGACGACCGTACGTAGTCGCCGCAGTGCCCCCCCCAACACTCATTCCGCTGATGGGACGAAATGAGCAACAGACCCGTTTCGAGCTGATCGATCCCAAGTTGATCGACCACCAGTGGTGCCGCGAGGACAGGCCCTGATACCGGACTTCCGCGGCCGCCGCTGCTCCCACATCGGCGCCACGACCAAGGACCTGCTGACCACCGGCGTCAACGTTCTCTGCGTCCGCAACATCGTCTTCTTCCGCTACATCCAGTCGCCCATCGATGGCCAATAGCTTGACTCATTCCGGACGCACACACGCGTCCTATTTGCGGCAGTGAAAACAACGGTTTGTGCTAGTTGCGGGAACCGGTTTTGGCGAAAACAGAGAGGGAGTCCGAGGGTAAAGACGGTTGACTAAGAAAAGAAAGCGGGCTATCTTTTCTTTACTGAGAACTAAAGAAAGGTTCTTTTCTTAGGTGATAACTCCGTCTCCAACAGGGCGTTACATCGACGTTGCCACCATCGGAGAGGTATGTAGGGCATTCGTTCCGATGTCGTTGCCCCCCAAAAACATGCCGTCGGTCATGGGTTTCCAGGGGCTATACGAGGACGCCAACCGCGCCTTGGGGCGGCTCGACGGCGTCTCAATGATGCTGCCCGATCCTTCGCTGTTCCTGCACATGTATATCCGCAAAGAGGCAGTTCTCTCGTCGCAGATCGAGGGCACGCAGTCCTCGCTCTCCCAACTGCTCCTGTTCGAGGACGCGAATCTGCCGGGTGTCCCCCTGGACGATGTTCAGGAAGTATCGAACTACGTGGCCGCATTGAACCACGGGTTGCATCGCATGCGTGGAGACGGGTTTCCGCTCTCTCTCCGGCTGCTCCTCGAGGTTCACGGTGTACTGCTGGCGAAGGGTCGGGGCAGCGACAAGGCGCCCGGGGAGTTCCGGCGTTCGCAGAACTGGATCGGCGGCAGCCGTCCGGGGACCGCCCGCTATGTGCCGCCACCTCCCGAACTCGTCATGGAATGCATGGGAGCGTTGGAGAAGTTCCTTCACAACGAGCCGTCCCCCACTCCCACGCTCATCAAGGCTGCGTTGGCCCACGTCCAATTTGAAACCATCCACCCGTTCCTTGATGGCAACGGCCGGCTGGGGCGCTTGCTCATCACCCTGCTGCTGTGCGCGGAGAACGCGTTGCGCGAGCCGCTCCTGTATCTCAGCCTCTATTTCAAGACCCATCGCTCGGAGTACTACGATCTTCTCCAGAGAGTCCGCACGGAAGGGGCGTGGGAGGAGTGGATCCGGTTCTTCCTGAGCGGGGTCAAGGAGACGGGCGACCAAGCCGTCGTGACGGCGACCCGTATCCTTCAGCTCTTCGAGGCCAACCGGCAGCGCATTCAGACCCTTGGGAAACCGGCCGGCACCGCGCTGCGCGTTCACCACCACCTTGAGCGCAAACCATTGACTTCGGTTCAGGCGGCGGCTCGGGCACTGAACTTGACCGAGCCAACGGTTCGCGCATCCTTCGCGCACCTGTCGAGACTCGACATCGTGAAGGAGGTCAGCGGCCGTCGGCGAGGGCAGGTATTCGCCTACAAGTCGTATGTCGGCATCCTTAGCGAGGGCGCCGAGCCGTTCGCGTCGTCACGGCCGCCGGCGGGAGCGTAGACATGCAATACCCCATCGATCACCTCACCAGCAGCAGGGAGCCCTGCGGGGGGGCGGGGAGTTCGTAGGCGCCCATGTCGGTGCGGTCGCCGGCCAGGCGCGGGCTGCCGTCGAGGTCGCGGGCGCCGGGCATCCACCAGAGGTTCGTGCCGGCGTTGACGCATGGCGAGCGGCGCTGCAGGCGGTA
>CAYSLU010000091.1:0-7413 GCA_964431965.1 uncultured Verrucomicrobiota bacterium | reverse complement strand
GAGCCCCCGGCGAGGCGGACCCCGCGCCCGGCGTTTCCGGCGATGAGCGCGTTGCGCAGCGCGCCGGCGGTCATGCTTACGCCCCCGGCGCAGCTGCCGGTCGACGCGAAGCCGTTCGCCACGACGATGCAGTTCATCGCCGTCCCGCCGCCGATGCCCAGCCCGCCGATGGCCGTGAGGTCGGAGCCGCCGCGGTTCCCGATGATCGTCGCGTCGCACAGAATGCCGCCGCCCACGGAAACCCCTCCGCACGTGAGGTAGTTCCCGCTGTCGACGTTGTTCCGGAAGACGCAGTTGGACACCATGCCGCCGTTCATCCGCAGCCCGCCGATACCGCGGTTGGCCGTGTTGCCGATGAACCAGCAGTTGGAGACTGTCCCGGCGTCCACGAGCATGCCGCCCACGTCGTTGTTCACGTTGCCGTTGGTGAAGGTGAACCCGGCGACAATCGCGGCTGCATCGTGCAGCCAGGCCAGTCTCAGAACCGCCACGCCGCTGCCGCGCCGGATCGCGGTAGCCGCCGGGCCATTCACGCTGCGGAGCACGATGCCCCGGCTGACTTCAGTTTCGCGGTTGATGGAGTAGGTGCCGTTCGTCACCAGAACGGTGGTGCGGCGGGCGCCGTCGACGCGTGCGCTGTCGATGGCCGACTGGATGTTGGTGGCGGCGCGCGCCCACGTCTCGAACGGCGCCTGGTGCGCGCCGTTGGTCGCCACATGCATCACGTCCGGAACGGCGTAGACGTAGCCGGTGCGGTACCGTGACGCCGACTCGCCGGCGTCGTTGCTGACGGTGAGCGACACGTCGTAGTAGCCAACGGTCGCATACGTGGCGGTCACCGTTCGCCGGCCGTCTCCCTCCTCCGTCGCGCCATTCCCGAACGTCCACCAGTAGTACACGATGTTGGTGTTGGCGCCGCTGGGGTTGGCCGTGAACTCAACGGTCAGGTTCGTGAACCCCTCGGTCCGGTCGCTCAGGAAGTTGCAGCCGAGCGCGGATGCGGCGCCGGCGGGCAGCTCGTAGGCGCCCATGTCGACGGCCGCGCCGATCACGCGGTTCGAGCCGGCCAGGTCGGTCGCCCCGGACATCCACGCCTGGTTGGTGCCCGCATCCACGCCGGGCGAACCGGGGTCGAGGCGGAAGTCCCCGCCCGCCGACCGGAACACGGGATCCTGGCTCTTGTTGCCGTTCCCGGTGAGCGCGGGAGCGGTGTCGGTGAACTCCACCCGCGCGGTGCCGTACCGGGCGATGTTGGCGGCGCCCGACCCGTTGGCCCAGGAGATGCAGTTCTCCACGCCGCCGTTGTTCACGTAGATGCCGTCTCCGTCGCTGCCGTAGACGGCATTCCCGCTGAGCGTGCAGCTCTGCACCGTCCCCCCGTTCGCGAGGTAGATCCCGCGGCCGGTGTTGTTGGCGACCAGGCAGTTGCGGATCACGTCGCCGGCGCTGGCGATGATGGTGTTTGCCGCCACCCCGGACGGGTTCAGTGCGCGGTTGTTCGTGAACACGCAGAAGCGTGCCGCGCAGTTGCCCTCCAGCCACAGGGCGTTGGCCGCCTGCGCTTCGCTCCCGCCCCGGTTGCCGGAGAAGGTCGTGCGCTCGACCGTGCCGCCGCCGCTTATGCGAAGCCCGCCGCAGCCGAAGTAGTTCCCCGTGTCGCGATTGTCCCGGACCACGCAGCGGGTCACGAGGCCGCTGATCATGTAGACGATCGACCCGCGGTCCGACCGGTTGGAGGCGATGACGCAGTTGGTGACCACGCCGCCCCAGGCGCCGTAGATCGAGGCGCCGTGCGTGGACGGCAGGTTGCCGTTCGTCAGCGTCAGCCCCGAGAGCGTGGCGGCCGGGTGGCTCAGCTGGAAGTGCCGCGACAGCGTGGCTCCCGGGACCCCGATGAACGTCTGCTCGGGCCCGTTCGCGCCTTCGACCGTGACGGCCTTGCGAACCTCGACCTGCGAGGTGACCAGGTACACGCCGTTCGTCAGTCGCACGACAACGGTCGGCGGGATGCCCGTCACGGCGGTGATCACGGTGGCGTCCAGCGCCGCCTGGATGTTCGTGGCCGCCTTGCCCCACGTGTCGTACGGATAGGTGTGCGATCCGCCTGGCGCGACGTGGGCGACGCTGGGCCCCACCCGGACCGCGTTGGTGGACACGGCGCGGGCTGACTCGAGGGAGGCGTTGCTCAGGGTCAGCGATACCGTGAAGAGGCCGGGCCCGAACGAATGGCTGACGGCCGCCAGCGAGGGCCCGCTGGTTGCGGAGCCGTCCCCGAAATCCCAGCCGTAGTACACGATGCTCGTGTCGGATCCGGCGGCGGCGGCGGCGAGCGACACGGCCAACGAGTCGACTCCCTCGTGGTCGGATGCGACGATCCCGCAGCGGAGCGCGCCGGATCCGGCGGCCGGCGCCTCGCAGGCGCCCATGTCCGGCCGGAGCACCCCATCGCCGTTGCCGTCGACGGGCCGGGGGCTGCCGGAGATGTCAGCCGCCACGCCGATGTTCGTGCCGGCGTCGATGCACGGCGAGCCGGGCTGCAGCGCGTAGTCGGCGGCGCCGGCGGCGACGAAGGCGGGATCAGCCGCCGTGTTGCCCGGCCCGGCCACGAGCGGGTACATGCACGAGTATCCGACGCTGCCGGCGACGACGGCGATGTCCCGGCCCACCTGAACGCGCTCGGGCCCGTTGAGGTAGACAATCGAGTTGCTGACCGATGAGCCCGAGCCGTTCAGGTAGACGCCGTTGCCTGTATTGTCCAGGCTCCGGTTGCCGACGATGGTGCAGTGGCGCACCCGCTTGGCGCCGACCGCCGCGAAGTACACGCCGCGGCCGACGTTATCGGCGATGATGCAGTTCTCCAGCGTGATGACGGTGCTGTTCTCGCTGCACACGATCTGGCCGCTCGGATAGGCGCCGGCGACGTAGGACGAGTTGTTGGTGAAGATGCAGTTCCGGACCAAGCCGCCGCTGCCGTGGGCCCACAGGACGCCGAGCGCCTCCGAGCGGTTCCCCGAGAACACGCAGTCCGACACGATGCCGCCGGCTCCCTCCATGCGGACCCCGGACACCCCCGAGTAGTTCCCCACCTCGGAGTTGCTCCGGAGTGCACAGCGCGTGATGAGGCCGTTCGTCATGACGACCGTCGCCCCGCGATCCGTCCAGTTGTCGCGGATGATGCAGTTGCTGACCGTGCCGTGACGGAGGTAGAGGGCGCTCCCCACGACCGACTGCGGCAGATGGGCGTTGGTGATCGAGAAGCCGGACACCAGAGCGTTCGCGTGGGCCAGCTCCAGGATCCGGAAGCGGGCGGCGGCCCACGCCCCGGTGCGCGCGATCGTGGTCACATCGGGCCCGTTCACGCTTTCGACCCGGATGGCCGCTGAAACCGTGAGCTGGGTCGTCACCACGTAGACCCCGTTCGACACGAGCACCTGCTCGCCGCCGGCGGCGTGCGCCACGGCGTTGCTGATGGTCGCGAACGCCTGATCCCATGATGTGCCGGCGTAGTCGTCGCGGCCGGCCGGGCTGACATACCACGTCCCCTGGCCGCACGCGGTGGCGGCGGCGAGCGAGGCCAGCGCCATGCCGGCCCGGATCCATTGGTTCATCTCTGTGCTCCCTCTCATGTGCCCGTCAGGACGCACACGCCGTGTGGCGGCACGCCAGCCGCCACGCCCACGGCCTGCTGCGTCCACAGGTCCTGCATCGGTGCGCCGAGCGCAATCGTCTGCGTGGCCGCGCTGTAGTTGAGAATGAAGACAAGCCGGCGCCCGTCCGCCGCGCGACGCTCGGTCACCTCGATCTCCGGGGGAAGGGGAGCCGGAACGATGGGCCGGACGCCGGCCGCAGCGCATTGCGCGGCCAGGAAGTCGGCGTACCAGCGCTCCTCGGGGAAGGTGGCGACGAACACGGCATCGCCCGAGCCGAAGCGGTTCCGGAGCACCGCCGCCCGCCCGGCGAACCACCCGCTCGCGAACTCGGCCTCCGCTACCGCGCCGTGGGAATCGACCAGATCCACGTACAGTCCTGCCTCGTAGTCGCGGCCGCCCCAGCGGATCGCGCACGGCCGCGGAGGGGCCGGGGGCGCGCCCGGGTGCTCGGGGTCGGGCGTAACAAAGCGCTGGTCGGGCGCCAGGGGCAGGTAGTCGCGCAGGCGCACGCCCAGCAGCTCGCCCAGCCGCGGGTGCAGGCGGCCGGGGTAGACGGTCGCCTCGTCGTCCTTCATCCCGCTCCACGGGTGCCAGAGCAGCGTGCCGCCGCCCGCGACGAAGTCGCACAACCGGCCGGCCAGCTCGTCGTCGACCGACGGCAGCGGCGGGGCGAGCAGAATCCGGTAGCGGCCGAAGTCGGCGCCGCGCCCCACGACGTCGCAGTTCATCCCCAGCGCGCGCACGGAGCGGTGGAGCAGCTGGGCGCGGCTCATGTAGAGCGAGGGGTGGACGTTGAGCGGCTGCCCGGTTTCCATGAGCCAGCACGCGGTGAAGTCGTGCAGCACCGCGACCTTGCTGACCACCTGCGTGCCGGCGAGAGCGGGCGCCAGCCGCCGGAGCCCTTCGCCGGCCGCACGCACCTCGGCGGTGATGCGCGTGGGCTGGCCGTCATAGTCCGTGATCGCGCCCCAGTGCTGCTCCGCTCCAAAGGGACAGATCCGCCAGCGGAAGAAGTGGATCGCGTCCGCGCCGTTCGCCACGACGTGCAGCGCGGTTCGGATCACGGAGCCCGGCTCCACGTGGCCGGCTCCGAACCCGGGCACGTTCTGCGGGCCGCTCAGCAGCTCGTGGACGTGGAAGCTCTGCGATTTGTAGCCGCGGCAGGCCGCCAGGCCGAACGCGCCGTCGCGCGCGCCCGGCCCGGTCGAGGGCCCGCCGTTGTAGTTCGTGCCCGCGACATCGAGGTCCGGGGCGACGGCGTGGTAGTCGGTCCGGTGGTTCCAGGTCTGGTGGTTGGTCGTGACGAACTGCCCGGCCGGCGCATGCGCGCGCACGGCGGCGGCGTGCTCGCGGATCAGCTCCACGGTGCAGTGGCTGCGGAAGCGGCGCCAGGCGAGGAGGAGGGCCGGGTTGTGCATCGCCTTGGTGACGCGCGGGGTGGGGATCTGCTCGAAGCGGTCGAACTCCAGCCCCCAGAAAACCGTGCCCCAGGCCGCGTTCAGGGCGGCTGCGGTGTGGTAGCGCGCCCGAAGCCACGCCTGCCACTTCGCGCGACAGACCGGGCAGTGGCAGTCGGGCTCGTCGCCGTACTCGTTGTCCAGGTGCCAGCCCGCGATCGCGGGGCCAGGCCCGTAGTGCGCGGCCAGCCGACCGGCCAGCGCGAGCCCCCGCTCGCGCAGGAGCGGGTGGTTGATGCAGAACGTGTAGCGGCTTCCGAACTCGAGGCGGACGCCATCGTCGCGGACCATGAGGACGGCGGGGTCTCGCTCGACGAGCCAGGCCGGCGCGGTGCGCATTGGCGGACACATGAGCAGCCCGATGCCGCGGGCCTGCGCCAGGTCGAGGAAGCGGTCCATCCACGCGAAGTCGTATTCGCCGCCCCGCGGCTCGAAGCGCTTCCAGGCGAACTCGCCCACGCGGACGCTGTTGACCGAGGCGTCGGCCATGCGGTCGAGATCGAAGGCCCAGCGGGCCGGGTCGCGGTGCTCGGGGTAGTAGGCGGCGCCGTAGATCATGGCCTGTTTCCTGTACCGGATGATGTGGCTCCCGGCCGGCCAGCCAGCCAGTTCAGGCGCGGATTATCGGGCGGCCCGGGCGTTCTGTCCAGATCCACGGGGGCGGAGAGCTTGCGGGACCGGGCGCGGGGCCGTAGACTTCGGCGGCGGAAAGGGAAGAGGGCGGGCGGTCACGGCAAGCAGCGAGGTGCATCTTCATGAGCGCAAAGAAGGCATCGGCGGAGCGGGTGTTCAAGACGAATCGGCGGATCCGGCTGGGGATCTGGGGCCTGGGGCGGGGCGGGTCGTTTGTCCGGGCCTGTTCCGCGCTCAACCTGGACGTTGTCGCGGGATGCGACTTCAACGAGACGATGCTGAAGCGGTTCCGGGAGCTCGTGCCGGCGGCTCGGCTCTACCGCGATGCGGGCGAGTTTCTGGCGAGCGACCTTGATGCCGTGTTGCTCGCGACGCACTGCCCCGACCACGGCCTCGATGCGGTTCGATGCCTGGAGGCCGGCAAGCATGTCCTGTCGGAAGTCACCGCGTTCCACACGCCGGCCGAGGGCGTGCGGCTCATCGAGACCGTCGAGCGCACCGGCCGGATCTACAATCTCGCCGAGAACTATCCCTTTACGAAGCGGAACCTGTACCTTGCCGACAAGTGGCGGCAAGGGCTGTTCGGGGAACTGATCTATGCGGAGTCGGAGTACAACCACGACTCGCGCCGGCCGCTGACGTTCGCCTACATCACGGGCGACTCCGTGCAGCCCGGCCACTCGCTCCACGCATGGCGCAGCTGGAACCACCAGCACTTCTACTGCACCCACTCGCTCGGTCCCGTCATGCACATCACGGGCGGGCGCCCCGTGCGCGTGGTTTCCCTGCCTGGCGCGAACAGCATGGCGGCCAACGTGCCGCAGGTGAAGGCGTCCGGCATGGCCACCATCGCCCCCTCGCTTATCCGGCTCGACAACGGGGGGCTCGTGCGCAACTTCATGGGCTCCACGACGAACGACACGCATGCCTTCCGGATCTGGGGCACGCGCGGCGCGGCCGAGAGCGCGCACCGAACCGATCTCCTGCTGCGCCTCGGCGGCATGGGCGGCTCGCCCAAGATGGAGGTCGTGCCGCGCTGGCCGGAGCTGGGCGAGCTGGCCGAGCGCATGGGCCACGGCGGCGGCGACTTCTGGGTGCTCTACTACTTTGCGCGTGAGATCCTGACCGGCGAGCCGGCGTTCTGGAACGTCTACCGCGCCGCGGACGTCACGCTGTCCGGCATCCTGGCCTACCGCTCCGCGCTCGCGGGCGGCGCGCCGATGGACGTGCCCGATCTCCGCACGAAAGAAGCGCGCACCGCCTGGCGTCGCGATGCGGACGCGCAGAAGCCCTACAACTGGCGCCGGGGCCCGTTCCCCCGCGGCGCCGACACGCGGAAGCTCGCAGGCTTCACCACGGTGATGAAGGACTTGATCAACATGCACGCCACCGGCGCGCGGGCGGTGCTCGACTGGCTGTCGGTCGCGCCCGATGTGAAGGAGCCGGCCGGCGTGGTCGAGGTGATCGACCGGTTCATCGCCGGCCACGCAGACATGAAGCGGACCTTCGCCGCGGCGCGGCGCATGATGAATGCGTACCCGAAGAGCGACGGGGCGACCATGATTCGCGAGATGCTCGATCTGGCCGACGCCGATCGGGTTGGCTCGGCCGTGTTTCTGGCCCGCGCGAAGAAGGAGCGCAGCCGGCTGAAGCGGCTGGCCGGGAAGAAGACG
>CAYSLU010000090.1:10916-21611 GCA_964431965.1 uncultured Verrucomicrobiota bacterium | reverse complement strand
ACGTAGCACGTCGAATGCGGTGCGTCAATGGCGATGGTTGCGTGTCATCTGCAGTCCGCCCCATGGGATGATCCTCAGCGAGGCGCCCCGTCAGTGCGCGTCCGCACAAAGCTCGCGCCGGGCTTCCGACAGGATTACATCCAACTCGCGGTCAACGGGGACCGGGAGCGCTTCCGGCTGGTGCGTCCGGAGAATCTCGTCGACGCGCTGGCGGGCCCGCTCCAGGAGATCGCCCGCCGATGCGCCCGCCGCGGCCCGGTGTGGCCGACTGATTCCGGGCTTCCAGCAGTTGCCACGCGCGATCTGGTCGATCGTGGCTTCGCGGTCGAGGAACGTGCCGCCGTCGGCGATCACCTCGCGCGCGAGCCCGAGCGCCAGCGTGTCCGCGTCCACCGCGATTCCGGTCAGCGTATGCCGGATGTGGCTCATGATCTCGTCATCGATCGCCGCCAACGCCAGGCTGCCGGTCGCGCCGTTGTCCGTGAACCCGACGCCCGAAAGGACGTCGGCTCCCGCCAGCGCCGGGATCAAGGCGTTAGACAGGCGCTCGTAGGCGGTCTGCTGGTCCAGGCGGGGCGCCGACGTGCAGAGGCCGTACACGTCGCAGGCGAAGCCGGCCCGATGTGCGAGTTGCGTGGCGCACGCCGCGGACACCGCGACTTCGGGTGCTCCCCACTCCGAAGCGGCCGTGCGGAGATCAATCGCACTGATGCGCGACGAGTAGAGCACACGGAGACCGGGCCGCGCGGCCGATACGAGGACGAAGCTGGCGAGGATCTCCGCGTGCTGCTGCGCCACCGCGCCGGCGATGGTGATCGGACAGGTCGTGCCCATCATCGGGCAGGGGAGCGACTGGAATTGCGCGCCGGCCTCGGCGACGGCCAGCATGGCATCGGCGACCTTCTCCGTCAGCCGCAGCGGACTCACCGGCGAGACCATGATCGAGAGCGTCGGGTTCTGGCGGAAGGCGTCGCGCCCGCCGCAGCAGGCGGCGGCCATCGCCGCCATGTAGCGGACGTCCGAGGCGCTCTCGGCCGCGGCTCCGGCCATGGGCTTGCGCGTGTGGCGGAGCATGGCGGCGAACGAAGCCGGGATCATGAGGGCCGGCGGCACGTCCTGCGGGCCGAACATCGGGAGCACCACGTCCACCTGCGGAAGGGCGTCCAACAGGCGGGTGGCCTGCTCCACGTCCCTCAGACGGGCCGGCCGGCGGATGCCGGTGACCGCGTCGATCACAGCCGGCATGCCGCCGGTGTTGTGGACGAGGGGCGCCCGCTCGCCGAGCGTGATCGACGACCGGCCGTCGGGCGTGTAGAAGCGGGCTTGCCGATCCAGCCGGCTCAGCGCCGCCCGGACGGCATCGGGGGAGAGGAACACGCGGCCCCCGGCGACTCGTCCTCCAGCACCGCGGAGCAACTCCACAGCACGTTCATGCTCGACGGCAACGCCGACTTCGTCCAGAAGCCGGTACGCCGTATCCTCGATCTGAGCGATCTCGCGGTCGTCAAGCGGTCGGATGCACATTCCCGACATGCAGCGCCTCCGTAAATCGTTGCCGGCGAGATGATACGGCACGCCGTCGCGTTTGGCCATTGCGCTGGGGAGGCGGCGGGCTGAGGGATGCGAGACAGCTCGGCGGATTGGAGCGAGCACGAACGCGTGATCTTGGCTATTCCCGAGCCGGTCGGGCACGGGAAATGCTCGTGAAGAGTGCCAGCGACTGCGATAATCGAGATGGAATCTGACCTCGCAGAGGAAACGGCATGAGTGCATCTGAGTCGGCGGATGGGCGGAGCGCGGCTCCGGATCAGGGCAAGGTCATCGAGCGCGCCAAGCAGGAACTGGAGCAGATGATCGACCTGGCCCCGCAGGTCCTGCTGCTCGTGGACCGCCGCGGCACCGTGCTGCGGGCCAACAGGGCGATGCTGGCGTTCGGCGGATTCAGCGGGTACGGGCAGGTCCTGGGGAAGACGCTGGACCGCGTCTTTGTCAGCGTCGAGCCCGGCTTCTTTGATGCGATGCTCCGCGATCGCCGCGAGATCGGCGCGCGGTCCGTCGGCGTCATGCGCCGTGACGGCCTTCGGCGCGACGTGGCGTTCACCCTGATCGGCCCCGGGGTCGAGAGCGATGTGCACGTGATCATGGCGAGCGACGTGACCGATGAGATCGCGCAGCAAGCCGACCTCGAGAAGAGGCACAAGATCGAGGCGGCCTCCGTGCTGGTCGGCGGCCTCATGCACCACATCAATCAGCCGCTGACCGTGATCGCCGTGACCGTCAAGCTGATGCTTCTGGCGCTCGAGAAGGGCACCTTCGACCGCGACGAGATGAAGCGGCAGCTTGAAACGATCATGGACCTGACGCTGCAGGTTGCCGGCACGCTGAAGCAAGTCGAGAATCCGAGCGATTTCGTGACGGAGCCCTATATCGGCAACCGCGAGATTCTGGACATCCGGAGAAGCGGCCAGCCGCCGCCGTGACGGGTCGCAGGGACTGTCCCTTTCCGGGCCTGGCGGATCGCCGGCGCGATCACAGCAGACCGAGGAACGCGGCGGCGGTGGCGCCGATGCCGGACAGGTTGCAGGCGAGGGGGAGCAGGATGACGCCGAGGCAGTTCATGCGCCGCGAGCCGTAGAGGATCGGGATCAGGCCGATGCCGGTCGAGACGAATGCCACCGCAAGACCGGGGAGGCCTGTGACCGCATAGACCAGCCCGGCCATCGCCGCCAGCACGAGCGCGGAAGCCCGGCGGTAGTCCCACCGTTCGATGGCCCGGATGGTGAGCCGCGTCAGCGGCGCGGCGAGCAGCAACGCAACGGCCCCCGCCACCGCGATCGAGCCGAGGACCAGCCAGTAGTCTCCCCATCCCCCCGCCACGTGCGTGATGCGCAGCATCCAGGCGGCGCCGCCGCGCGTGAGGCCGGCGCCGGGCACAAAGAACAGCAGCAGCGCGCCCACGTAGTAAACCGTCTTTGACGCACCCTGGGAAATCAGGAACGCGCGGTCGTCCGTCTGGGCCGTGGCGTGACCCGCGAGCATGCCGCCGACGCCGCCGGTGACGCCGGGGAAGAAGGCGGCGAATGCGCCGCCCGCCGCGCCGGCGCCGACCCCGCGAAGCCAGTGCCACGGCGAGGCGCCCAGCGATGCGGCCATGCGCTGCGCGGGGATGCTCGGCCCGCTCACGGCGTTCAGCAGCAGCCACGGCGCGCCGAACAGGCCGACGAACGCGGGCATGATGTTCTGAAACCCGGCTTCCGGCGCGATCGGCGAGCGGAACAGGAGGACGAACCCCAGCAGGCCGGCGAGCGCGAACGTCAGCAGGCCGGCGGCCGGCGTGCGCCAGCCTTCGAGGAGCCGCGCCCAGCCGCCCTGTCCCATCCCGCCCGTCTTCGGCCATTCGGCCTGCAGCATGAAGGCGATCACGCACCAGAGGATCCAGTGGTAGTGGGGCCGGAGCACGTCGATGGCGAGCGGCAGCGCGCGCGGCAGGAGCGGAGCCGCGACGCCCAGCAGCACGATGAGTCCGCCGAGCGCGCCCGCCGCGGTCAGCATGACCGCCTCGAACCCGCGCCCGGCCATGAGGTAGGTCTGCCCCGGAAGCACCATGAAGACGGCGCTCTCGTCGGCCGCGCCGAGCAGCACGGACGGGATGGTGTTGTTGATCGTCCACCCGACGACGAGGCCGGCCGCGAGCGGCAGGAGGACTTCCGACGGCAGCGCGGTGCCCGCGGCGGCCAGCAAGGCCGCGCCCAGCGCGAGCACGTTATACACGTGGAGCGCCGGCACGCACGCGAGGATCGACCCGGCGCCGGCGCCCGCGCCGGCCGCCAGCAGCGCGACGAGCGCGGGCATCATGGGCGTGGGGCCTCCCGCGGCAGAGCCGGCGCGGGCCCAGCGGGCGAGATCTGCCCGACGGAGTGCACCCGCAGACGGGGATCGCCGGCGGCGGACACGTCGAGCGTACCGCCGACCCGGACGCGCGCGCCGGCCGCCGGCAGGCGCCCCGAGTCGGCCGCCTCCCTCGCCGCCCGCCCGTACAGCGTCGCGCGGATGGCTCCCGTGCCGTCGTCGATCGTGAACCCCACGTACTCCGCCCGCCCGTAGCTTCTCCGGACCGTGGGCGCTCGCGGGACGCGGCCCTCGACCGCCACCGGCGCGAAGTTCATGACGGGCGCGATGTCGCCGATCGCGACCACCGGCGCTTCGCGGCCCGCCGCGAACAGCCACAGGCCGGCCAGCCCGCCGATGCCGACGGCGAGCGCTCCGAGGCGCAGGAGGCGCAGCGAAAGCGGGCGCCGCGCCTCCGAGCCGCAGTAGGGGCATGAGCCGGCCGGGCCGATGTAGCGGTCGCAGCTGATGCACCGGGCTTCGGACGCCGGATGGCCGGCGGTATCGTCGCTCTCCGCGGTCATACCTTGCCCACGATCTCCCGGACGATGTCCTCGGTCGTGATGAGCCCCACCACCTCGGACTGCGCGTCCGTGACGAGCACCACGGGCTGGCGCGCGCGGCGCAGGCGGGGCAGCAGCTCCGTGATGGGGGTGGAATCGCGCACGAACTGCGGCGGGCGCATGTACTCGGTGATGGCCCGGGCTCCGTCCGCGCGCTCCTCGGCGAGCGGCTCGAACATGTTGACGATGCCGACGAACCTCCGCTCGGCCTCGTCGTAGACCGGCAGGCGCGTGAATCCCGCCTGCTGCGCGAGCGCGAGGAACGCGTCTACGGTCGTGCCCGCCTCGACTACGGCCATTCTGGCGCGCGGCACCATGATCTGCGACGCGGTCTTGCCGGCCAGCTCCATGACGCGGTGGATCATGATCTTCTGCCGGGGCGAGAGGAGCCCGTGCTCCTGGCCTTCCTCGGCGAGCACCTTCAGCTCGTCCTTCGTGATGAATGCGTAGCGGCCCGTCTGGCCGTGGCCGTCGGGCGACGCCGGCACGATCCAGTTGGTCAGCCAGGTGATGAGGGCGCTGAGCGGGCGCAGGACGATCCACGATCCCCGGAGCGCTCCGGCAAACGGGCGGCACCGCTGCATGGGCTCGCTCTGGAACCAGGCCTTGGGCAGGTACTCGCAGAGGACGAGGACGATCATCGTGAGCAGCATGCCCAGGATCACTTCTCCGGTCGAACCCCCCAGCCGGACCCCGATGCCGGCCACGAGCACGGACGCCAGGATCATGCACAGGTTCGTGCCGACCAGCGTGGTGCCGAGCAGCTTGTCCGGATGCGCGAGGAAATCGTCGAGGATGAGCGCCCACGGCTCGCCCTGCTCGACGTGATGCCGCAGGCGGACGCGGTGGATCGAGATCACGCCGGTCTCGATTCCCGCGAAGAAGGCGGTTCCCACGAGGCACAGCAGGACAATGATGAACAGGATCAACATCGCTACATCCGCTCCAGCAGGACGGTTCGAATCCGGTGCTTCTTCACCTCGATCACGGTGGCGCGGCACCCCTGCCCCTCGATGACTTCGCCGGTCTTGGGGAGGCGCCCGGTCTGCTCGCTGACCCAGCCGGCCACGCGGTCGGCCGCCTCGGCTTCCAGCTTGAGGCCGAGCTGGTAGTTCACGTCCTCGAGGCTGACGGTCCCGTCGACGATCCAGCGGTTGCGCCCCTGCTCCTCGATCCGCAGCCCGCCGCGCCCGTACTCGCTCTGGATGTCCTGCACGATCTCCTCGAGGATGTCCCCGCGGGTGATGAGGCCGGCGGTTCCGCCGTATTCGTCTACGACTATGGCGAGGCGCAGGTTCTCGCGCTGGAACATGGTGAGCAGCGAATCGAGCGGCGCCGTGTCCGGCACGTAGAAGTGGTGCAGCATGGCCGCGCGGGTGTCGTGTGCCGGATCCATCAGGAATCTGAACACGTCGAGGAAGCCCTCGATCCGGTCGAACGAGCCGCGGTAGACGGGCAGGTAGCGCAGCCGGGCCTGCCGGGCCACGGTCAGGCTCTCCGCCACCGGGGCGTCGATGTCGATGCCCACGAGGTCCACGCGCGGCGTCATGATGTCCGCCGCCCGCACGTTCTCGAGCCGGATGATCCCGTCGACCATGGCGCGCTCGTCGGTGTTGAGGATGCCTTCCTCCTGGCTCACGCCGACGGCGGTGCGGAACTCGTCCTCGGTCATGGACGTGGACCGGCGCTGGTAGTGCTTCTCGAAGGACTGGGTGATCCACTCGAGAAGCAGGCGGGCGGGCGCACAGGCCCGGACGATGAAATCGATGACCGGGATGAAGAGCACAGCGAGCTGGTCCGGCCGGCGGACGGCCAGGCGCTTCGGCGCGACCTCGCCGAACATCAGGAGCAGAACTGTCATGACGGGGACGGAGATGGACTCCCCGTGGCCGGGCGCGAGGGTGTTGGCGATGAGGAAGCCGAGGTTCGCCGCCGTGATGTTCACGAGGGTGTTGCCGATGAGGATGGTCGACAGCACCTGCGTCGGCGCGGCCAGGTACTGCTCGATGCGGCGGGCCGCCTTGGGCTTGCGCCGACGGATCCCGTGAATCTGGATCGGATTCAGCGAGAAGAACGCCGTCTCGGCGCTGGAGAAGAAGGCGGACATGCCGAGGAGCACGACGAGGACGACAGCGTCCGCGATGAGGATGTACATCATGGGCGCAGCCCCGGGATGACGTCGTCCGCCGGCGCTCCGCCCGCCGCTTCCGACTTCTGGAGGTCCGCGATCCGCAGGAGGGTCCGCGTCCGGGCCGGAAAGCGCTCGACCTCCATCTCCTTCACCATCCACTGCTCGCCGAACCGCTTGAACGTCCGGACTTTGAGACGGCGCCGCAGCGTGCCCGCCTCGTCGTACGCCTCCGCCTGCAGCAGCATGTGGAATTTCTCGTCGAGCCAGAGGGCCATGGATGCATCGCCGCCGGGCTCGCCGGCGGGCCGCGGCACGCGCAGCACGAAGCAGGACTGGCCCTTGATGATCTCGCGGCCGATCAACTCGCCGCCCCGCCACCAGAGGAAGGCGAACGACAGATCGGCCCACTCGATGTCCGTCCCCTGGATTGGCCGCGACAGGTCCGGCGCGGGCGCGGCCGCCAGGGGCGAGCCGGCCGCGTAGGCGTACCGGGGGCGCCCGGCGCGCGGGCGGGTGACGGTGAGCTGTTCCAGGTCCCGGCCGAACGCGTCGCGAACCGTGTAGCGAGCCGTCGCGGGATCGGCCCCGTACGCCAGATCGAGATCCACGTTCACGCTGTGCGTTTCCCCGGTGGCGCGGGCGGCGAGCGTGCCGCTCACCTGGACCGGGCTGCGCGGCAGGCGCGCCAGAACGTCGTCGAGCAGGGAGTCGGCCGTCAGGGGCGGATCCGCGGATGCCCCGGTGGCGGCGCAGGCGGCCAGCGCGGCCATCACAACGGCAGTCTGTAACAGGCGTCGGATCATCTCAACGGGGGCAGGATATCGGATGACCGAAGGGGGTGCAACCCGGATGAAGGATGCCGGCAGGGCGGAAGGACAGCGTGTTTCCGGACTGGGGATATGGTAAGAACCACCGTGTTTCGGCGCGATCGCCGGCGAAAGGACGGGGTGAACATGCTGACGTTGCTGAAGAAGTACGAGCGGTTGATGATTTCGATCCTCATGCTGATGATGGCAGTCGTCCTCGGGCTAGCCACTCTGGACCTCGGCTGGATTATCGCCAAGGAGGTCGTCACGCCTCCCGTTCTTCTCCTCGATGTCAACGAGCTCCTGGACATATTCGGGCTGTTCATGCTCGTCATCATCGGGATCGAGCTTCTCGAGACGATCATGAAGACCTATCTCACCCATGGCCATCCACACTTCGAGGTGGTGCTGTCCGTGGCGATCATCGCGATTGCCCGGAAGGTGATCATCCTCGACGTCAAGGAACTCAGCAGCGGCAGCCTGGTCGGAATCGCGGCGATCGTGATCTCGCTGACCGGCGGGTACTTCCTGATGAAGCGCAGCCAGGCGTCTGGCGGGCCGCCTACTGCTTGATCGCGTAGAAGTTGCCCGAGTAGTTGCCGGTGGCGCCGGCCGTGTTCTGGACCGAGCCCTCGACCGTGCCGACGATCCGCCCGGTCAGAAGCGTGCCGACATAGCGGACCTGGCCGGTGGCGTTGGTCTCGCTCACGTTGGAGATCATCACGAAGTCGTTGCCGATCAGCGCCGCCTCGAGGTGCTGGCCGGGGCGCAGGTTGTCGCTGCTCACGACGCCGGACGAGACGACGGAGAACGTGACCGGCCGCGTCGCGTAGCTGGGACTGCCTCCGGGGTACTGGAGCGACTCCGTCACGGTTCCCGCATAGGTCCCGCTGTTGGTGGTGGCGGTTCCCGAGCCGCCGTCGCTTCCTCCCCCGCCGCCGCCCGAGCTCAGCGCGGCCACGGTGCCCGCCGCCACCAGCGCGGCGCCACCGATCCAGACCGCCGGCTTCTTCCAGAACGGGCGAGCCGACTCGGCCGGCGGAGCGCCGGGCGCGGGTGTCTGAACGGAGGACCCGCCCAGGCGCACGGTGGTGCCCGGAGTGGCCGAAGAGCGGACCTGAACGGCCTGCCATGGCGTTTCGGAGGCGGCGTCCAAGTCGTCCATGGCCTCGATGTAGTAGGAGAGGCGGTCGTGGCCCGTCAGCATGGCGGACGGAATCGTGCCGACATACGCGGCTCCCCCTGACGCGCGCATCGCGACGCTGAACGGGGCGGCGTCCTTGGACGCGGCGTAGAAGAGCGTGACGGACTTGATCGCGGCGAACTGGGAGGTGACGACCGCGCGGACCACCAGCGGCTGGCCGACCATGGCGACGGTCACGGGGTCGTGCCGGATGGCGGGCCCGCGGAAGTAGGGGGTGTCCGCATCAGACGGTCGCGGCGCGATCGCGGCTGCGGTCAGTACGGCGAGCAGGAGGACGGCTGTTCGTGCGGTCATGGTGCCACCTGGGTGATCTCGCGGCGGCCCGCCCGTACATCGGGCCTGTTGGCTGCCGCGAGGCGACACTATATCCGATGCGCCCTGCCTGAAGAAACCACAAAAACCCCGGATGGGGAGTGTGGCCGGGACGTGGTATGGTAGGCAACGCGAGAACGCGCTGGAATGACCGTGCCGGGAGTCAACCCATGGCCTCAATCAGCAAGAAGCTGCAGTGCTGGGCGTTTGAGGCGCTCGACCTCGGCTTCGCCTGCTTCAGTGACGGCGACCACTCGCCGTTCGTCCTGCTCGTCGACAGAACCGGGGAGCGGCACTTGATCTCCATCGAGAGCATGAGCGGCGTCATAGACGCAGAGCTCGTCCAAAGCGGCCGTCAGATCATCCAAGGCTTCGGGTCAGGTCAGCTTTATGGAGTCGTGTGGGACGGCTACCTGACCAGGGACGGAGTGAAGCAGGATGCTGTGTTTGTTGAAGCGGCCGATCAGCGTACAGCCGTGGCGTTTGTGTTTGCCCAGGCGTACAAGCGCAAGAAGAGATCGAAGCGACTGGAGAAAGTGGGCCAGCCCCTGGTAGCAGCCAGCGCGCCCCATCAGTGGAGTCGAACGTGCTCCATCGCGACGGAGCCGCAACCGAACGGGCGACCCCGCGCCTATCGTCGGGGCTAGAGACGTGCGCTTGGCTCCAGGCGGCGTTGGCGCCGATGTCGCACCGAGCGGATCTTCTCGCAACCATCTCGGCGCGGACGCGGGGGCGATACTTGATGGCGCGGCATGGGCCTGCCGGCTCAGCCTCTGTCTTTCAGGTCGTACAGGGCGATGATGTAGGGGTGGTTCGGGTCGTAGTGGGTCAGGGTGTCCGGGTTGGCGACGCGGCCGATGGGGCGGGTGTCCGCGCCTGTGACGCCCGTCACTTCATCGCCGAGATCGCGGCGGCAGGTGTCGAGGCGGGCGGTGAGGTCGCGCACCACGCCGGGCTGCTCGTCGAACCGGTTGCAGGTCTCGCCGGGGTCGGCCTCCAGGTCGTAGAGCTCGCGGATCTCCTCCTTGCCCTTGCGCACGTGCAGTTTCCAGCGGCCGGCGCGTACGGCTTCGAGATCGTTGCGGATGTAGTAGAAGAATGAGTCGCGTGGAGACTTCGCGGTGCCGCCGGATTGCATGAGCGGCAGGATGCTGCGCCCGTCGATCGTGCGGTCGGCCGGAACCGCTGCCCCGCCGAGCGCGGCGAATGTCGGGTAGAAATCCATGGCGGTGGCCAGCTCCCGGCAGACCCCGCCTGCCGGGATTCCGCGCGGCCAGCGCATGATGCAGGGGACCCGCTGACCGCCCTCCCACGTCGTGCCCTTCGTCCCTCGCAGGGGCGCGTTGCTGCCTCCCTCGTTTCGGCAGCGGGAGCCGTTGTCGCTCGTGAAGATCACGAGCGTGTTGTCGTCCAGCCCCAGCGTCTTCAACTCGTCCAGGATCACGCCCGCGGCCCAGTCCACGCAGGCCACGGCGGCGCCGTAGCGGCCATTCGCCGACTCACGCATGAAGCGGTCCGGTGGGTAGATCGGCAGGTGGACGTGCATGTGGGCGAGATAGAGGAGGAAGGGGCGCTCGCGGTTGGCGCGGATGAAGCGGACGCTCTGCTCGACATAGCGCTCCGTGAGGGCGGCCTGGTCGGGCTGCTCCTGGAGAACCTGTTCGTCGAGCATGAGCGGGAGCGGGGGATAGGTGTCGGCTTCCTTCTGGCGCCCCATGTCGTTGCTGTACGGAATGCCGTAGTAGCCGTCGAAACCGTGCCGCGTGGGCAGGAACTCCGGCCGGACGCCGC
>CAYSLU010000090.1:0-10906 GCA_964431965.1 uncultured Verrucomicrobiota bacterium | reverse complement strand
GACGATCTGGGTGGCGTAGCCGGCGCCGCGCAGGAGCTTCGCGATCGTGATCTCCGACGGGTTGAGCCCGATCCCCTGGCCGGGGAAGAGAACCCACCGGCCGTCGAAGGAGCCAAAGCCGATGCGCGGCGGGTAGCAGCCGGTCATCATCGCGCCGCGCGAGGGCGAGCACACCGGCGACGCCATATAGAAGTCGGTGAAGCGGATGCCTTCCGCCGCCATCCGGTCCAGCACCGGCGTGCGGTTCATGGTCGAGCCATAGCACCCGAGATCGCCGTAGCCCAGGTCGTCGCAGTTGATCAGGACGATGTTTGGGGGGCGTGGGGGGACGGAAGGGACAGATGGGACGGAAGAGACGGAAGGGGCGGCGCTTTTACTCCAGGCGATTGTCATTTCTTGCTCTTGTGAACCGGCGCACTTTGAAATCTCGGCGGCCGCAAGTCAAGGGGACCGTTGTTTCGCGAATCGGGCCTGTGCTACTGTCCCAGTCGTTGGCAACAAGAGGGAGTCCACGATCATGGAGCTGTTCGACTGCTACTGCGGGATCGGCCCGTGGCACACGCGGGATCGCCTGTTGCCGTATGAGCCGGCGGAGATCCTGCGGCTCATGGATCACTTCGGCGTGCGACGCGCGCTGGTGCACAGCAACTTTACGGCGGGCAACGGCGCGCCCAACCGCGGCAACGAGCTGCTGCGCGAGGCGTGCAAAGGCGAGAAGCGCTTCTTGCCGGCCTTCAGCTTCCCGGTGTTCCCGTACGAGGACTCGCCGACTGTCGAGGCCACCCTGCAAGAGATGCGCGCCGGCGGCGGCCGGGCGGTGTGGCACGTCGGGCGGGCCGGCATCGGTTTCGAGCGCTGGCTCTGGGGCGATATGCTCGACGCGTGCATCGCGCACCGGCTCCCCCTGCTCGTGCATCGCGACCACGTCACGCCCGACACGCTCGCCCGCCTGCTCGCCGACTTCCCGGCCCTGTCCGTCGTGCTCATGGGCGCGAGCTACGCCGAGGACTGGTGGCTGTACCCGCTGATGCGCCGCAGCCCGAGCCTGCATCTCGCGCTGGGGCATTTCTACATCATCGCCGGCGGGCCGGCGCGGTTCGCCCGCCACCTGCCGGTCGAGCGGTTGCTCTTCGGCTCGGGCCTGCCGTTCTTCTCGCCGGGCGGGATGATCACGCACGTGACCTACTCGGGCCTCCCCGAGGCCGATCAGCAGAAGATCTTCGCCGGCAACCTGGAGCGCCTGATTTCGGAGGTGCGGCTGTGAAGCGACCGCTTATCGAATACGGACGGACCGGCGCCCCTCTTTCCGACGTGCCGGTGTTCGACGTGCACGCGCACGTCGGGGATTTCGCGACCATTGCCACCATCGGGATCGACGAGCAGATCCACGAGATGGACCGCGTGGGAGTGGACGTGGTGGCCGTCAGCTCGGTCGAGGGCATCTACGGCGACATCCGGCGCGGCAACGACGAGGTCGCCGAGGCCGCGCGCCGCCACCCGGGCCGTGTCGTCGGCTACTGCCACGTGAGCGCGCAGTACCCGGATCTCATGCGGCCGGAGCTCGAACGTTGCTTCGCCGTGCCGGCGTTCAGGGGAATCAAGGTCTACCAAGTCGGCACCGCGTTCGACCATCCGCTGTTCGATCCCGTGTGGGCGTTTGCGCGCGACCGGCGCCTGCCGGTGCTGGCGCACACGTGGGGCAACAACCTGACCGGCCTGGACAAGGCGGCCATGCGTTTTCCGGAGGTGCCGTTCCTGATGGGCCACTCGGGCAGCGGGTTTGCGTACGAGGGCTATCTCCAGTCCGCCGCTTCCGCGCCGAACCTCTACCTGGACCTGACCTACTCGCGCGAGCACACGAACATGATCGAGGAGTTCGTGCGGGTGGCCGGCGCGAGCCGCGTGGTGTGGGGGAGCGACACGCCGACGTTTTCACTCACCCACCAGATCGGGAAGGTGCTCTTCGCCCGGATCACGGACGCGGAGAAGCGGCTGATCCTCTACGACAACGCCGCGAAGCTCTTCGGGCTGCCGGTGCCGGGCGCCAAGCTGGCGCGCTGAGCTGGATCGAAGCCGTTCCCTGTGGTCGCCCGAGGTGGCCCGCGCCCTCCGGGCGCGGGCCGGTTCCGTTTCAACTCACCGGCGCTCCAGCCACGTGTCGGGGGGAACGGGATCGATCCCGTCCGCCGCGCGCGGGCGGTCGCCGACGTTCGCCACCACGCGCGTGCCATCCGCGAAGACCGATTCCTGCAGGGCATAGTCCGGGCCGAGGAACCGGAAGGACACGAGCTCCTGCTTGCCGATCCGCCGGTGCAGGCGCGTGACGGGCAGGGCGGCGGCCAGCGCGCTTTGCACCTCCGCGTCGTCTAGGTGGATCGTGAACGAGAAGGTCCGCCGGGTGGCGACGTCTGTCCACGCGTACTGCCGGCCGAACGGGAACACGTTGGGCGGGGAGCCGTAGAGCGCGTCCATGGCCGCCTTCTTGCGGGCGAGGCCGGAGCCGACCAGGCCGATCCGCTGCGGCATCGGAGGCATGCCCGGAATCAGGTTGTAGTTGTACACCTCCCACCAGTCGTGGACGCACGAGTCGTGCAGCGCGAGCATGGTGAGCGGGACGGGGATGAACAGGCTGTGGCCCCACGCGGGGATCAGCTTGGTCGTGCCGATGTCGTAGCTGACGGCGTAGCGGTCGATGAAGCCCTCGCTCGACACGATGCGGTTGCCGTTCGTGTCGGGGCCGAGGAGGAGGCGCGTCCACTCGGTGTCGCCCCGGCTGCCGAGCGGGCGCCCGCCGTGGAGGTCGTGCGCCGCGGCGAAGCAGGGCGCCTGGCCGAGCCGGGTGGCGTTGACGTCGTAATGAATCCAGTCCATCGCGCGCAGGTCGCCCTCGAAGCGGCGTCGGCTCTCCTCCACCTGGGACGAAATGCACACGAGCTTCCACTGCTGCTGCTCGATGCGCCACCCGTTGTACGGGTTCCCGGCCGCATCGCGGCGGTAGATCCGCGCCATGCGCTCGGAGCCGTCGTCGAGCCCCTCGATAAACCAGCCCCAGGGCGCCAGCATCGCGCCGGGTATGGCGTGGAGGCGCGCCAGCTCGTCGTCCGTCATCCAGATCGGCGCGTCGCCGCCCATCTGGAAGTCGAGCGAGTAGTTGCACATGCGGACCGGGTAGTACAGCACACGCTCGAAGCCGGCGTCGTGCAGGCGCCGCGCGTATCCGACATAGTCCACGTCCGGCGCCTTGTTGTAGCCGATGAAGGCCATGAGCCCGCCGAACAGGTTCTCCAGGATCGGCTTCCGGGCGATCTTCTCCTCCCAGCCGACGAACTCGTTGCGCTCGCGCAGCCGCGCGCGGTAGCGCTTCGCGATCGCCGTGATGTCCGGGTCGACGGGATAGAGGCGGACTTCGCGCGTGTACCAGCCGTCCGCGGGGCAGCGGTCGGCCTGGAAGGTGAAATACGATCCGTCGCCATCCTCGCCGAACCGGCATTGCCAGTCGGCCAGATCCTCGGCCGTTGCCAGCAGCGCGCCGGCCGGCGCGAGCGCGGCCGCCATCGAAAGCGAAAGCCGGCCGTGCGCGCCGGCGGCCCGCGTCTCTTCCCATGGGTCGTCGCCGCCCCGGTACAGAACGCCCTGATAGAGGGGAAGCAGCAGCTGCGGCCGGCCGGAGGCCGGCCGGAAGACGCCGGGCAGATCCACGGAGGCGAGGCCGTCCCCCTCCACGTCCAGGCGGACGCGCACATGGTCGGCGCCGAGCGACCACCGCATCTGAACCCGCGACGTTCCGACCATGTACGAGGCAACGATGGCGTCGCCCGAACGCTCGGCCTGGCCGTTCGGGAGCGACTCCGCACTTCCGGCGGTGCCGTCCGGTCGACGCGGGGAGAACGTTCGACGTGACGGATCGATCCGCCACTCGGTCTTGCGGATGCGATCGACGAGCGTGACGGCGCGCCCGTCCGGGCTCGCGCGGAGCGTGATGGCTGCATTTTCGAGCCCGAGCATGGTTTCCTCCTCTTCCGGCTAGAGCCAGCAGGCACCGTATACCAAGGGTGACGGGCATCGCTCACGCGGAAAACGACGACGCGCGTAAAATGTCAGTGACGGGCGGATCGGAACGGCGGAGACCGCCGTCTCCACGGAACGCGTCCAAGCGGGTTCCTTGGAGCCGGCCGTCTCCGGCCGGTTCGGGCCAAGGCTTCCGGTTCTACCGGGCCGTTCCGGAGCCGTGATCCTCCGCCGCGACGTCGCGGGCCGGGGTCAGGAGGCCGAATCGGTCGAGGTAGCGGAAGGCGACCTCGAAGTCGTGCGGCAGCGGCGCGCGCACCACAACGGCCGCGCCCGTCGTCGGGTGGCGGAAGGAAAGGCTCGCGGCGTGCAGCGCGAGCCGGCCCATCATCGGGTTCTCCGGCCGGTCGGGCTTCTGCTTATAGTCCCGCTTGATCTCCGACAGGTAGAACGGCCGGCCGCCGCCGTAGTAGCGATCGCTCACGATTGGGCAGCCGAGCGACGCGAGGTGGACGCGGATCTGGTGCGTCCGCATGGAGAGCGGAAGGGCCTCCACTTTCGCGTAGCCGCGCCAGCGGGTGAGCACGCGGAACTCGGTGGATGAGGGCTTGCCGTTTCGATCGGCGCGCATGCGGTTTGGATTCTCCGGGTCGGGCGCCAGCGCCAGGTCCACGCGTCGCTCGTCCCAGGACGGCCGGCCCCGCACGAGCGCGAGGTAGCGCTTCTCCACTCCCGGTCCGTCGAACGAGCGGCACAACACGCGCAGCGCGTCGCGCGTCTTCGCGCAGAGGACGATCCCGCTCGTGTCGCGGTCCACGCGGTGCACGTTGAACACCGGGGTCGAAACGGTCCGGCGCGCCCACCCCATGAGGCTGGGCTTCGTCGTGTCGGAGCGGTCCGGAGCCACGAGCAGCCCGGACGGCTTGTCGAACGCAATCACGGAGGCATCCTCGAACAGGACGGTCGGCTCGATCTCTCGCTTCTTCAACGGCAACGCTTCCTTTCGTGAACGGCGGCGCCTCGGGAGGCACGAGCCTGAAACACGAGGCGGATCATACCCGCGCCCCTTGACTTTTCCCAGCCGCGGTTTCATGGTGTCCGCCACGTGCGGTGCTGCCGGGTCCGCCGGCGGCCGCGCGGGGAGGTGTCCATGAACGGAGTTCGTCGGTCCATCCGCGCCGGGCTCGTGCCCGCGGCGCTGGTCTCGGGGGTGTGCCTCATCGTCGCCGCCCTCATCGCTTCGAGCACGGTGATGCAGACCAAGGCGTCCAGCAAGCACATCCGCGTGAAGGGCTACGCCGAGAAGCGCATCACGTCGGACTTCGCGATCTGGACCGGCCAGCTCACGGCCCGGGCGCCCGACCTGGCCGGCGCCTATGCGGTGATCGAGCGGAACCGCGATCGGCTGATGGAATTCCTCACGGGCCAGAGCGTGGAGCGGGCGGCGATCGATCTGGGCGTGCTCGCGGTGGAAACCCGGTACAGAGCCGGCGAGCGGGGCAGCGAGACGAGCGAGGTCGAGGCGTACATCCTGCGCCAGCCGGTGCGGCTGGAGCTGGCCGACGTGAAGCGCATCGAGGCGATCGCGCGCGCCGCCGGGGGCCTGGCCCGCGACGGCATCGAATTCCAGTCGTTCGCGCCTGAGTACCACTACACGCAGCTGGAGGCGCTGAAGATCGAGATGCTGGGGGCGGCCACGCAGGACGCGATGCTGCGCGCGCGAAAGATTGCGGAGCACGGCAACATCCGGATCGACCGGCTGCGCTCGGCCGAGCAAGGGGTCTTCCAGGTCACGCCGGTCCACTCCACCGAGGTCTCGGGCTACGGCCTGCTCGACACCACCGCGATCGACAAGACCATCAAGGCCGTCGTCGACGCCGAGTTCGGCGTCGAGTAGCGCCTACACGTAGATCATGCGCCGCGTCATGCCGCCGTCGACCATGAAGTTGGCGCCGGTGATGAAGCTGTTGGCGGGGGCCGTCAGGAATTCGACGAGGGCGGCGATGTCTTCCGGCGTGCCCACGCGCCCGGCGGGGTGCTGGCCGTGATCGGCCTCCGACAGGGCGGGCGTGCGCCGCGCGCTCTGCTTCTTCCAGGACTCGGTCTCGATCCAGCCGGGGCTGATGCAGTTCACCCGAACGTCGGGGCCGAGGCTGACCGCGAGCGAGTGCGTGAGCGCGCACAGACCGCCCTTCGACGCGGCGTATGCCTCGCCGTTTGGCTCCGACATGAACGCGCGGGTCGATGCGATGTTGACGATGGCGCCCTTCCGCGCCTTCAGGTGCGGCGCGGCGTGTTTGGCGAAGAGGAACGGGCCGGTCAGGTTCACGGCCAGCACGCGATTCCAGTCGGCCAGAGCCAGCTCCGTTACGGATCCGCCCCGGCCGATCGCCGCGTTGTTCACGAGGACGTCCAGCCCGCCGAACGAGGTGACGGCCTCGGCCATCGCCCGGCGCACCTGCTCCTCATCCGCGACGTCCGCGCGCACGAAGCGCGAGGGGCCGGCCGCCGCCAGTTCGGCCGCTGTTTCCGCGCCGGCCTCGGCGTCGCAGTCCACGACGACCACGGCCAGGCCGCCGGCCAGGAAGCGCTGCGCGATGGCTTTTCCGATGCCCTGTGCTCCGCCCGTCACGATGGCGACTCGATGGTTCATCACGGTCTCCCCCGGACAGCTGAGCCTGTCCAAGGCCGCGAATAGAGCACCCGGCTGTCAGCCGGCGCAAGGAGAAAATGGAAAGCGGATGGACTCGAGGCCGCGGACCGAAGCCGGCCGGTCGGACATTGGCCTTGACGGCAGGACGGCGCGGGAACAGCCTTGGACCGGTATCGCATCGGGCCCGACGCGGGCGGGGGAAGGCGCGCATGTACGAGTTCTGGCTGTGTTTCATTCCGCTGTTTGTTGCCGTTGATGCGATCGGCGTGCTGCCGATCTTCCTCTCGCTCACCGAGGGACTGGACCCGCGCCGGCTTCGGTCGGTCATCCGGCAATCGGTCGTCACCGCGTCGGCCGCGGCCATTGTGTTTCTGGCCTTCGGCCCGTCGCTGCTTTCCTTCCTGAGCATCACGGTGGCGGACTTCATGATCGCCGGCGGGATCCTGCTGCTGGCGATCTCGCTGGTGGATCTGGTGACGGGCGAGAAGCGGCAGCGGGTTGCGGATCCGGACAGCCTGGGCGCGGTGCCGATCGGCGTGCCGCTGATTACCGGCCCGGCCGTCCTGGCCACCTGCATCCTGCTGGCCACCACGCACGGGAAGACGGTCACCGCCGCGGCCGTGCTGACGAACATCGTCCTCGCCGGTGCGATCTTCAGCTTCGCCCGCCCGATTACCCGGGGGCTCGGCCGGAACGGCACGCGAACGCTTTCCAAGATCGCGAGCCTGCTCCTCGCCGCGATCGCCGTCATGCTGATCCGGCGCGGAATCCTCGGCGCCGTGGCGCAGGCCCGGCTCTGACGCGGTCGAACGTGCCCGATCGCTTTCATTGGGCTCTTGGCGTGGCGCCGTGGCATTCGCTAGAGTGCCGCTTGTTTGCCAAACAGGAGGTGAGCCATGGCGCGCGCAAAGACTGCAGCCCGGAAGCCGGGCGCCCAGCGATTCCCCATCGGGTTCTGGAACTACACGCCGATCCGCGACCAGGGCGCCTCCGCTGTGCGGGACTGGGCCGATGCGGGCATGACGCTGACCATCGGGCCCAATTACGGGCCGGGCCGGGCGGACGCGCGCAAGATGCGCGCCATCCTCGATGCCGCCGCCGCCGCCGACATCCGGGTTATCCTCAGCCACAACGACCTGTACGCGGATCGCATCGAGCCTGACGAGGCTGCGTACCGCCGCACGTTCGCCCGAGCGGTGCGCGAGCTTGGCCGGCATCCGGCCGCGTTCGGGTTCCATCTGGGCGACGAGCCGGACACGGCTGCGTTTCCCCGCTATTGCCGCGCCATGCGCGTGCAGCGGGAGGTGGCGCCGGCGCTCACGCCGTTCATCAACCTGCTCCCCATGTTTCCCGGCATTGAGTCGCGAATCGGATACTCCGACTGGGGCCGGTACCTGGACGACTACGCCTCCGCCGCCCGCCCGCCCTTCCTGTGCTACGACTGCTACGCCCAGATGAACCCGGATGCCGATGCGGAGGGCTTCTGGGGCTTCGAGATGTACTTCACCAACCTGCGCACCTACTGGGAGGCGGCGGTCCGGCGCGGCATCGACTACTGGACCACGCTGCTGTCCGTCGGCCACTTCCGCTACCGCTGCCCGCGCGAGGACGACCTGCGCTGGCAGCTCAATACGGCGGTCGCACACGGGGCCAAGGGCCTGCTCTGGTTCTTCTTCTACATGCGGGGCCCGCACGACAACTACCGGGTCGCGCCGATTGACGAGCACGGGGAGCGCACCGAGACCTTCGAGTGGCTGAGCCGGGTCAACCGCACCTTCCTCAAGTGGCACGCGCCGGTCCTGCTGGAGTGCCGGCTGGAGCGGTCCTGCCACGCGGGCAAGACGTGGGGCGGCTGGCCGGCGTTCGACGGCCAGGGCCGGTTTGCCGAAGCGCGCTCGTCCGCCGGCACGAGCCTGATCCTGTCGGAGTTCCGGCACGCGAGCGGCGCCGAATACCTGGCGGTTGTGAACAACTCCCAGAAGGACAGCACGCATGCGGAGCTGGTCGTCCGGGGCCGCCGCCCGAATCTGCACCGCGTCGGATGGCTGGGAGCCGAGACCGGGCTGGTGGACTCCACGGGCCGGGGGTCCGAGCCGGCCGCGGATCGCATCGCGTTCGGCGCGTGGCTGGCGCCCGGGCAGCTGGAGCTGTACCGGCTCGAGGAGCGCTGACCGAGCGGGCGGGCGCGATGCCCGGGTTTCACGCGGAGGGGGAGGCACATGCTGGGCACCGTCCGCCGGTACATTCCCTATCTTGGCGAGCTGCGCGGCTACGATGCCGCGGCGCTGCGGAACGACGTGGTCGCGGCCCTCACCGTGGCCATCGTGGTGCTGCCGCAGTCCATGGCGTATGCGCTGATCGCGGGCGTGGCGCCGGTCTACGGACTCTACTCCGCCATCGTCGCGGCGATCGTGGGCTCCTTCTTCGGGAGCTCCCGCCACCTGATCACCGGCCCGACCAACGCGCTGGCGCTCATGATTGCGGGCGCGATGAAGTCCCATCTCGGAGCGGCCGAGTTCTATCCCATGCTGTTCCTGCTCACGTTCCTCGTCGGCGCCATCCAGTTCCTGCTCGGCGTGCTGAAGGTGGGCAAGATCGTGAACCTCGTATCGCACTCGGTCATCGTCGGCTTCACGGCCGGCGCCGGCATCATCATCGGCCTGGGTCAGCTGAACGAACTGCTGGGCGTGGCCTTGCCGAAGGGCTATCACCCGCTGTACGAGAAGGTGCTGCTGACGCTCGGCGCGGCGGGGCAGGCGAACCGGTATGCGCTCGGGCTGGCCGTGCTGACGATGCTGATTGTGTACGCGGCCCGGAAGCTCGACCGGCGGATCCCGGGTGCGCTGCTGGCGCTCGTGCTGAGCGCCGTGCTCGCCAAGGCCTTCGGCGCGGGCGACAAGGGGGTCAAGCTGGTGGGCAGCATCCCGAACAGCCTGCCCGCCTTCGAGATGGTTCGGTTCGACATCCGGTGGGCGGCGGAGCTGTTTGGCCCGGCGCTGGCCATCGCCGTCGTCGGCCTCGTCGAGGCCGTCGCCATCGCCAAGTCCATTGCGCTCTCGACCGGGCAGCGCATCGAGCCGAACCAGGAGTTCCGCGGCCAGGGGCTGGCCAATCTGGTCGGGTCGTTCTTCGGATGCTTCGCCTCATCGGGCTCGTTCACGCGCTCGGCCATCAACCACGGCGCCGGCGCGCGGACGCAGACCGCAGGTATCCTGTCGGGCGTGCTGGTCGCTCTGACCCTCGTGTGGTTCGTGTCTTTTGCGACGTACATCCCCATGGCCAGCCTGGCCGGGGTGATTGTGATGGTGGCCTACGGCATGGTGGACCAGCACGCCATCGGCCGCATCGTGCGCGCCAGCCGCCACGACTTGGGCGTGATGGCGATCACGGCCGGCGCCACGGTGGTGATGCCGGACCTCGAGCGCGCGATCCTGACGGGGATCGCCGTGTCCGTGCTGATCCACGTGTGGAACACGGGCGAGATCAAGGTGCGGCTGCTGCGGCCGTCCGGCGCCACGTTCCGCGAGTTCCACCCGGACGGCGATCTGCACGGCTCATCGTCGATTGCCGTCGTGCACCTGGACGGCGACCTCTACTTCGGGTCGGCCCAGGATCTTCAGGAGAAGCTGCGGCAGGTGGTGGAGCAGACCGAGGCGCGCGTGTACATCCTGCGCCTGAAGCGCGTGAACGTCGTGGACGTCTCGGCCTTCGAGGTGATCGAATCGTTCGTGGACACGGCGGTCGGGCAGGGGCGGCATGTGCTGCTTTGCGGAGTGAGCCCCGCCATGTCGCGGTTCGTGCGCAAGATCGGCCTGGGGGCGCGCATCGGCGAGGACAACATCTTTCCGGCCGAGGAGACGCTCTACGCCTCGACGCAGAAGGCCTACCATCGGGCCCAGGCGCTGCTGGGCGGCGGCGTGTGGGCGAACGAGATCTGACCCGATCCAGGAGGCGCGCCTGGCTCCGGCCGTCGGCCCGCCTCAGTTCGCGAACTCCCGCGTCTGGTTGGTGAGGCCGCCCGTGTTGAAGTCCACGGTGGCGTTGTCGCCCTGGTAGTGCCCCGCCAGTTCGCAGCCCCCGGCGAGCGAGAGCAGCGCGACACCGACCAGCAAGAGCCCAAGCCAGCTTGCTCCGTGTGGGCGCTTCTTCATGATGCGATTATCCGGTGTGCGGCCGGATCTGTCCAGAAAGCGGTGTCCAGAAAGTGGTTGGCAAGCCGCCATCTTGACCTAGAATGACGACGGG
>CAYSLU010000089.1:8858-21980 GCA_964431965.1 uncultured Verrucomicrobiota bacterium | reverse complement strand
GCCGGAACACCACCTCGTACGTGGCCGCCCACGCGAAATAGGCGGATGAGTAGGCGATCATCGCACCGGTCGTCCCGAGCGGCACGACCCGGATCAGCACCCAGGCCAGCCCGAGGTGGATCGAGCCCCAGACGATGTTCGACTGCATCACGCGGCCCGGATGCCCCAGCGCGGTCAGCGCGATCCAGTACCAGCACGCGCAGCCGATCGCGGCCCAGGCCGGCGCGGCCAGCCGGACCAGGTGCGCGCTCTCCCGGTACTCCGGGCCGTAGATGAACCCCAGCAGTGCCGGCGCGAACACAGAGGCCAGGACGCCAAAGAGCACGGCCAGCGCGCCGGTGCCCGACTGGCGCAGGCGGAGGCTGCGGCGCAGCGCCTTCAGCCGCCCCTGCGCGGCGACGACCGCCCAGGCGGAGAGCGCCGGCACGCCCACGCACTGAACCACCGAGCAGATCCAGGCCCCGAGCGTGGCCACCACCTGGTAGTGCCCCAGCGCCGTCCGCCCCGCGGTGACGGCGATGAGCGTGTTGACCCCGAGCAGCGCGAGGTTGGCGCAGAGCATGGCGGCGAAGCCTCCGAGCCCGGCCTTCAGCATGCGCCCCGCCACCCCGAAATCCGGCCGGAACAGAGCGCCCGCCCCCAGGACGTGCGACGCCAGCGCCACGCCCAGCACCGCCGTGATCGCATTCGCGCCCAGAATGGCGCCCGCGTATCCGGCGATGGTGAGCGGCCCATGGGCCGCAACGGCGAGCAGCACGAGGATCGGGATCGCGCCGAACGCGACGTTCATCGCCGCCCAGCGCCTCATCCAGCCAAAGCACTGCAGGAGGTAGAGCCCGTGGGCGCCGAGCGCCGCCAGCGGGATCGCCACGCACAGCATCAGGGCCGGCTGGAGCAGGTGCGACAGGCGATAGCGCGCCAGCGCCCACGGCAGCAGCCCGAATGCCACCAGCATGGCCGCGGTCCCGAAGCCGAACGCCAGCGCCATGCCCGTGGCGCACGGCCGGGCGTACGCCGCCCCCTGCTCGATGCGCTCCGCCCGGATCCGGGCCACCATGCTCGCCGCCGGGTACGAGGCGATGATCCCGAACCAGCCGGTGCACGTCGTGAGCGTCGCCAGCTCGCCGTAGCCGATCTGCCCCAGCAGGCGGGCGGTCACCGCCGTCAGGCACGCGGCGAGCGTCTGGATCAGCACGCTCGCAACGGCGCTGCTCTTCGAATCGTCGAACAGCAGCCACCAGATGCGCGGCCCGGGCCCCACCACCCAAAGCGCCCACCGCGCCGGCGCGAACAGCCACCCGGACCACTGCCCGTCAGACTCCACCGAAAACGGTCTCATGAGTCGCTCTTCTCCGCCGCACGGCACAGCCGCCAAACGACAACCGTACCAAATCGGCCGTGGAATCAAATGACCTTTCGTCGTACAGTCCGCCCATGCGAATCGTGGCGTTCGGAGATTCGACCACCGCCCCGCGGGGCGACCTGCGCATCTACGCCGACATTCTGCGCGACGAGCTGCCCGCGCGCGGGATGCCGGCGGAGGTGTTCAACGCCGGAGTCGGCGGAAACAGCACCGGCGACGGCGCCGCCCGCTTCCAGCGGGACGTGCTCGATCGCCGGCCCGACGTCGTCATCCTCCTCTTCGGCATCAACGACGCCGCCGCCGACGTGTGGAAAGGCGTCACCACCCCGCGCGTGCCGGTCTCCGCCTACCGGGACAACCTCGCCGCCTTCGCGCGCGCGCTCACGGCCCGAGGCGCGCGCGTCATCCTGGCCACGCCGAACCCGCTGGCCTGGACCGACAAGCTGCGCGAGCTCTACGGCAAGCCGCCGTACCGGCCGGATGATCCGGACGGCTTCAACGTATTGCTGCGGGACTACGCGGCGGCAGCCCGGGCGCTCGCCGGGGATCAGCGCCTCGCCCTCATCGACCTCTTCCGCGATTTCGAGGAGGCCGCCCGGGAGGCCGGCCGGTCGGTGGGCGACCTGCTGCTTGACGGCATGCACCCGAACGACGCCGGACACCGGCTCATGGCCGACCGCTTCCTGTCCGCGATCACGCCGCCGGCCTGAGCCGGGGCCAGATCGCGCTTGCGCTGGCGCCGCGGATGGCCGATTCTCACGCGCCATGCACCGCACGGGGAAAGAGAAGACCATGACCCATCGGGAACGACTGCTTGCCGCTCTTCGCCGCCACCGGCCCGACCGCATGCCGTGGTCGCTCAGTATGACGCCGCCCGTTCAGGAGGTGTTCCGCCGGATGACCGGCGCGAAGTACTACAACGAGCACTGGGACTTCGACGCCGTCGCGGTCGGGCCCACCCGCCAGAATCGGGTCCCGCTCGACTACGCGCGCTACTACGAGGGCCGCACGTTCGCCGGGCCCGTCGAGATCGTGAAAGAGTGGGGCTACGCGCTGGTGTCCCAGAATGACGGCACGCACTTCCGGCACTATGAAAGCCCGTTCCAAGGGCGGGAGTTCACCGTCGACGACGCCCTCGCCTACCCCCTGCCCGACTACGCGGATCCCAATCGCTACGAAGGACTGCATGAGTTCAACCGCCAGAAGCAGGCCGAGGGATACGCCACGCAGTACACGTGCGGCTTCTCGACGTTCGATTTCTCGTGGCTCATCCGCGGGTACGAGGAGTTCCTGCTCGACCTCGCGTCGGGCGAGGAGTCGGCCTCGATCCTGATGGACCGTGTCTCGGACACCATCGCCGACCTGCTGCGCAACGTTTCAGCCGGCGGCGCGGATATCGTCGGCGTCGGCGAGGACGTGGGCACTCAGAACGCGCTCATCATGAGCCCGGCCACGTGGCGTCGCGAGATCAAGCCGCGGTTTCGGAAGATCGTCGAAGCCGCCAAAGGCGCGCGGCCGGATGTGCTGTTCTTCTACCATAGCGACGGCCAGATCGAGGAGATCATCCCCGACCTGATCGAAATCGGCATCGACATCCTGAACCCCGTCCAGCCGGAGTGCATGGACCCCGCGAAGATCAAGCAGCAGTATGGCGACCGGCTCGCCTTCTGGGGCGCCGTGGGCACCCAGACCGTCATGCCGCACGGGACGCCCGCCGAAGTCCGGGACACCGTTCACCACCTCTTCCGCACGGTGGGCAAAGGGGGCGGCTACGTGTGCGCGCCGAGCCACACCCTCGAGCCCGAGGTCCCTTGGGACAACATCGTCGCGTTCGTCGATGCCTGCCGGGAGTGTGTGTATTGACGGAACCGCAGAATATCGAACAAGGATCTCCGAATGTTGAAGTTCGGAGCAGCCCCGCCGCCCCTTCGACATTCTGCGGTTCCTTGTTCTTCGGTTCGATATTCTCTGCCTCGATCAGCGCGACCCGCCAAGACTATCGCAGTACCGCTTCGCCAACTCGCGGCTATCCATCCCGGGGTAGGCATCGCACATGACGGTCGCGAAGCCGTCGAACCCGATGGCGCTCAGCGCCTTCGCCAGGCCCGGAAAATCGATTCCCTCGGGGTCGCCCGGCAAAGCGCGCACGAAGCTCCGCGCGCCAACCTTCACGAGCTCGGCCTCGGGCGCCCCGGCCGGCGCACGTTTGAAGTTCTGGATCGACACGAGCGAGATCAGCCGGGCGAGCTTCGAGACCGCGCCGATGTAGTCGCAGTCGCCATCGAACAGCAGGTGGTTCGGCTCGAATGCCAGGCGCACGTTCTCGCGGCTGAGCTGCGCGAACGCGTCCAGGGCATGCGGCACGTTGTCCGGCAGCGTCCCGCTGTGCAGCTGCATCACCAGCCGTGCCCCCCGGCGCGCCGCCTCGTCCGCAAACCGCTGCGCCATCGGCACCTGCTCGGGCTTGAAGATCGTGAAGCGCGTGTACCGGCACCCGCAGGACACGTTGTTCTCGAGCGTCCGGATCGCCCGCTCGAAGGCGCGGTCGTCGGCAATGCCCTCGACCGTCCCGAACACCCACGTCAGCCCCAGGTCCGACAGCATCCGCCCCACCTCGGCCCACCGGGCCTTGGGTGTCTCCATCGGCAGCTGCGGATACCGGATCTCCACGCCCTCATAGCCCGTCTCGCGCGCGAACCGGAGGAACTCCTCCAGGCTCATCGTGTATCCGCCGCGCGCCTCGAACAATCGCCCCGACAGGGACATCTTCACGGTGTCGCTCCTTTCGCCCCGCGGCAGGGCCCGCGCCTGTGCTACCATCCGCCGCGTGAACGCGTTTTCCGGAAAGCTACTGGCCTGGTTCCGCGCCGGCAAGCGGGATCTCCCATGGCGGCGAACCCGCGACCTCTACCGGATCTGGGTCTCCGAGGTCATGCTTCAGCAGACGCAGGTCGCCACGGTCATCCCCTACTACGAACGATTCCTGCGCCGCTTCCCGACCGTGCGCCGGCTGGCCGCCGCGCCGGACGACGACGTGCTCAAGGCGTGGGAGGGGCTCGGCTACTACGCCCGCGCCCGCAATCTGCACCGTGCGGCGAAGCTCGTGGTGGCCGACCACCGCGGCCGCATCCCGGATTCGCCCGAGGCGTTCCGCTCACTCCCGGGCGTCGGCGACTACATCGTCGCCGCGGTCATGAGCATCGCCCGGGGCCATGCGCTTCCCGTCGTGGATGGCAATGTCCTGCGCGTCGTCGCGCGCCATGACGGGCTGGCGGACGACATCGCCCGCCCGGCCACGCGCGCCAAGTTCCGGAGCCTGCTGGAGCGGCGAATTCCAGCCGATGAGCCCGGCGCCTTCAACGAGTCGCTGATGGAGCTGGGCGCCACCGTCTGCACGCCCCGCCGGCCGCGCTGCCCGGACTGCCCGATCCGCGCGGCCTGCCGGGCCCGGATCGAGGGGCGGACGGCGGACCTGCCCGTCAAGGGCCGGGCCGCCGCCGTGCCCGTGCACCGCGCCTCGGTGGCCGTGCTGGTCCGGGACGGCCGGCTTTTCATCCAGAAGCGCCCAGCCGACGGCCTGCTCGGCGGGCTCTGGGAGTTCCCCGGCGGCAAGGCGCAGCCGGGCGAGACGCCCCTGCGGACGCTGCGCCGCGAGTGCCGAGAGGAAACCGGTGTCGAGATCGCAGCCGCCCGGCGCCTCGCGGTCGTCCGGCACCGCTACAGCCACTTTGAGGTCGTGCTGTCCGCCTACCTCTGCCCCGTGGGCCCGGTCCGCGTTCGCACCAGGCGACCGATCCGCTGGATCCGGCCATCCGAACTCGACGACTATGCATTCCCAACCGCGAACCGCCGCTTCTTCCCGCAGCTACTCGCCGCACTGCGGCGCGGGGGCCAGGAGCGCGCGGCTTCAGGCATCTAGCATGCTGCGCCGCAAGTGATTGGGCAAGACGCCCAAGTGATTGTCATTCCGAGCGGAGCATTGACGGTCTTCCCCCCCCCGCCTATGCTCTCGGCGTCCGGCGGGCTATGCGCGTGGCGGTCTGACACAGACCCGGAGGCGTCGTGAGCGTCCATATCGCGGCTGTAGACTGCGGCACGACCTGCATCAAGAGCGCCATCTTCGACCTGCGCGGCCACACGCGCGGCGCCGGCTCGCGGCACACGCCTTGCCGCCGCATGCCGGACGGCGGCGTGGAGGTCGATTCAGCCGCCCTGCAGACCGGCTGCCTCGCGGCCCTTCGCGCCTCGCTCCGTGATTCCGGCGTCCGCCCCGGCTCCGTAGACGCCCTCGTGATCGCCAACCAGCGGGCCACCGTCTTCCCGCTCGACCGTCACGGCGAGCCGATCGGCCCCGGCCTGTCCTGGCAGGATCTCCGCGGAACGCAGCAGGTCGGCGCGCTCGGCCGCCGCATCCCGTCCCACGCCTACTTCGCGCTCACCGGCCTGCCGCCGAATCCGGTGTTCAGCATCGGCAAGATCCTCTGGGTGCGCGACCGCGAGCGCGCCGGCTTCCGAGCCGCCGCACGCTGGGCGCTGGCCCAGGATCTCCTGCTCCGGCACCTCGGCGCGGACGACTATGCGTGCGATCGGTCCAACGCTTCGATGACCGGGCTGCTCGATGTCACCTCGCAGGACTGGAGCCCCGAGATACTCGCCGCGTGCGGCCTCTCGCGCGAGCGGCTGCCCCGGCTGGTCTCGTCCGGGCAGCGCGTGGGCTCGCTTTCGGCGCGGGCCGCCGCGCGGACCGGCCTGCCCGCGGGCCTGCCGCTCATCGCAGGCGGGGGCGACCAGCAGTGCGCGGGAGTCGGAGCCGGCGCCGTCGAGCCCGGGATCGTGGAAGTGACGATCGGCACCGCCGCCGCCGCCCTCTGCTACGCCCCCCGGCCCGCCTTCGATCGGGCGATGCGCGTCACGTGCTGCGCGCACGCCGTGCCCGGCCGCTGGGAGCTCGAGGGGCTCCAGAACTCGGCCGGCGCCTGCCTCGAGTGGGCCGCGGAGATCGCGAACGCCGGGCGGCGCTTCGACGACTCCTTCTTCAGGGCCGCGAGCCGCGTCCGGCCGGGCGCCGAAGGCATCCGGTTCATCCCGTATCTCGGCGGCGCGTCGGCCCCGCATTGGATACCGGACGCCAGCGGCGCGCTTCTGGGCCTGAAGCTCGGCCACGGCCGGCCGGCGCTGGTTCGGGCGATCCTGGAGGGCGTCTCGTTCCAGACGCGCGAGATCATCGACGTCTTCCGCGCCCTGCGGGTGCCGGTCCGCGAGGTGCGGCTGACCGGCGGCGGGACGGCGATCGACGTCTGGAACCGGATCCAGGCGGACATCTTCGGCGTACCCGTGCTCACGCTCGCGAATCCGCAAGCCACGCTGCTCGGCGCGGCCATCCTGGGCGCGTGCGGCATCGGCGCCTTCCCCGACGTGCCGGCCGCAGCCCGGAGCATGGTTCGGATCCGCCGACGATACGAGCCGGATCGCGCGCGCCGGGCCGAGTACGAGCGGCTCTTCGCGCGCTACCGGGAGATCCACTCCGGCTTCGAGCGCGAGCGGCTCTTCTCCGGCGCGCGCACCGAGAGAGGTCGGAAGCCATGATGCGCAACCTGTTCGAGCGAATGCTGGCGTTCACCCGCGACGCCGTCTACCGGTACCGGTTCGACGACGGCACGATCCTGATGGCCAACCAGGGGCTCGCCGACGTGCTCGATCTCGGCGGCAAGCCCGAGGATCTCGTCGGCAAGCGGCTGCGCGACGTCCTGGTCTACACGGAGCGCGAGGGAACCATCCGGCAGACCATCGAAACGCACGGCGAGATCCACGGGTTCGAGTACCACTTCCGAACGCTCACGGGCGAGGATCGCTGGGTGATCCACGACTCGTTCATGGTCGTGGACCCGCTGAGCGGCGAACGGGTCGTCGAGGCCATCGCCAAGGACATCACGGAGCGAAAGCGGGCGGAGCTTGATCTGCGGCGGCTGAACGCGGACCTGGACCGGCGCGTTCGGCAGCGCACCAGCGAGCTGGAAGCCGCCAACAAGGAGCTCGAGGCATTCGCCTACTCCGTGTCGCACGACCTGCGCGCGCCGCTGCGCCACATAGACGGCTTCAGCCAGATCCTGCTCGACGAGTACGCCGGCCGGTTCGACGAAGCGGGCCGCGACTATCTCCGGCGCGTCCGCGCCAGCACGCAGCACCTCGCCACGCTCATCGACGCCCTGCTGAAGCTGTCCCGGCTCACCCGCAGCGAGATGCACTACTCGGCCGTCGATCTCAGCGCCACGGCCGCCGAGATCGCGCGGGAGCTGCAGCAGACGGATCCGGGCCGGCGCGGCACCTTCACCATCGCGCCCGGGCTCTCGGCCGAAGGGGATCCCGACCTCCTGCGCACCGTCCTCTACAACCTCCTCGCGAACGCCTGGAAGTTCACCTCGACCCGGCCGGAGCCCCGGATCGAATTCGGCGCGGCCGACGAGGAGGGCGGGCGATCCTACTTCGTGCGCGACAACGGGGTCGGGTTCGACATGGCGTACGCGGACAAGCTGTTCGGCGCCTTCCAGCGCCTGCACGCGGCGGCGGCGTTTCCCGGTGACGGCATCGGGCTGGTGAGCGTGCAGCGCGTGATCGCCCGCCACGGCGGGCGGGTATGGGCGCACGGCGAACCGGAGCGCGGCGCGACATTCTGGTTCACGCTGGGCCGGCGGTAGCGAAGCGAAAGCACGGCAAGGAGGGGGCCATGGCCGACGACAGGACGGTGCTGCTGGTGGAGGACGACCCGAACGACGAGGTGCTGACGAGACGGGCGCTGGAAAGCAACAAGCTCGCCAACCGGATCGTCGTCGCGCACGACGGGGTGGAAGCGCTGGCCTACCTGATCGGCGAGGGAGCCGCCCCCGGCACCCCGCTGCCCCCCCTGCCCGAGGTCGTGCTCCTCGATCTCAAGCTGCCGCGGCTGAACGGGCTCGACGTGCTGCGCCGCCTCCGCGCCCACCCCCGCACCCGCCTTCTGCCCGTCGTCATCCTCACCTCGTCCGGCGAGCAGCGCGACGTGATCGACAGCTACCACCTCGGCGCCAACAGCTACGTGCAGAAACCGGTCGGCTTCGACCAGTTCATGGAGGCCGCCCGGAGCCTCGGCCTCTACTGGCTCGTCCTGAACCGCCGCCCGCCGCACGCCCGGGATTGACACCTCGCCGCCCGCTGACGGAGCATCGCGTCACGCATATGAACACCCCCATTCTGCTGGCCGGCATGTCCCCCGATACCATCCGCGACAAGCTGGCGCGCGAGCCTCTGGCAGCGCTGTTCCGCCGGATCTCGGACCGGGCCCGAGCCGCCGCGGAGCACGACCTCGAGTCGGACGTCATCCAGGCCGGCGGCTGGTGCCACAGCCTGTATTTCACGCCCCACGTCCTGGAGGCCGCCATGGCGTGGCGGCTGACCGGCGCCCCGTGGGCGCTCGCGCACGTCACGCGCCAGCTCGACAAGATGCACCGCGTGTACGCCGACTACCCGGCGTCGTTCTACACGCAGATCCAGGGCTTCACCCGCCAGTCGGGCCGGGCGTCCGCCTACTTCTCGATTGCCCATACGGCGCTGGCCGCCGATCTTTGCCGCGACGGTCTCGGTCCCGCCTTCGGCCGCTACGTCGATCTCCTGCGGCGCACGCTGCTGACCGACCGCACGGACGCCCCCTACTTCTTCACCCACTTCAACGCCGGCCACAACGCCGTGGTGACCCACGTCGCCGCCATCGGCATCGCCGCCCTTGCACTCGGCCGCGAGGCGGGCCACCCGGACACGGACGCCCTGATCGAGTACGGCCGCGATGCCTGCGAGATGCACCTGACGTGGGGCTTCGACGAACGGGGCGCGCCCTACGAGGGGCCCATGTACGCACTCGTCACCCTCGACTGGGTCTACCTCTTCGCCGATCTTCTCCGCCGGAGCGGGGGGGAAGACCTGTTCCAGACCCTGCGCCCCCGCTTCGCCGCCGTCGCGGATGGGCTCGCCGGGCTGCAGCTGCCGGGGTGCCTGGGCTACAGCGGCTTCCAGGACTGCCGCTCCCTCATTCAGCGGCACCCCATGCCTTGGCTGCTGCTGTCCGCCGCCATGCTCGACCGGCCCGAAGACCGCGCGCTCTGGGCCGCCGCCCTCCCCGGCGACCACCGCGGCTCGCCCGAGACCGGCCCGGCGCGGGTCGTCGACCCCCTCGGGATGGAGCGCGGCCTCACGGACTGGCTCTGGTGGGACGGTCAGCCCGCAGATCCGGCTGGCGTGCGCCTGCCGGCCGCCTATGTCGCCGAAGGCGCCGCCGTGGCCCAGTACCGCACATCGCCCGGCCCGGACGCCGTCTGCGCGGTCGTACTCGGCCAAGGCCGCTCACACAACGTGCCCGACCACACGCACGCCGACGCGGGCCACTTCTCTCTCTTCGCCTACGGCGACTACCTGGCCTACGACACGGGCTACTTCAACTTCGACGAGGACGTCCACAGCGTCGTGCTGATCGACGGCAAGCCGCATGCCCCATCCAAGAGGGGCAACCAGCACCACGGTCGGTTCGTCGGGCATGGATCGCACCCGCTGCTGCTCGACTGGGTGCGGATCGACGCCGCATCGGCCAAGGGCTGCATCTGGGCGGACCGAATCGTGCTGTTCGTCCGGGGCGCCGGCGACTTCGCTTACCTCGCGGTGCTGGACAACATCAACCGCGACAACGGCGTCCACCGCTTCCAGTGGCAGCTGCAGGGCAACCTGCACACCCGCGTCGAGCCGCGCGGCGACTCGTCCGCCGACCTGATCGGCGACGCCGCGCGCCTGGAGTGCCACTTCTTCAGTCCGCTCGCGGCCGACTATCCCACCTGCCCCCACGCGCTGCGGGTTTTTGCCGACGCCCATCCGCACATCCACATCTGGAAGCACGAGCCGGAGACGAACCCCCGGCTCGTGACGGAGCAGACCGGCCCCAACTGCAACCTCCTGTCGCTGGCGATCCCCCGCCGCCTGTCCGCCGCCCGCGTCGCCGTGCGCTCGGCGCCGGGCCTGAGGACGCTCAACGCCTACGTCGAACACGGCGAGTGGATCGACCAGGTCGTCTATGCCCCGGATCACAGCTTCGTCCGGTTGCCGGACCTCCGCGCCTCGTCCGAAGCCGCCGTCATCCGCCGCGACCGGCAGGGCCGTGTGGTGGCGTCCTGGACGCTGGACGGACGGCCCGCGAAGCCCTCCTGACGGCGGCAAAGGACTGCCGCCCTCCACGGCCCGGAGCACGGCCGTTTGCGGCGAATGATGAGGGCGCCAATCCCTTGGCGCCGTTCCGTGTTTCTCAACGCGCGAGGTTCCTTGACCGGGGCACCCGCGCTTCGCGATAATCCACGCATGGCAACCACAGCAATACCCATTCTGATACACGGAATCACGGGCCGCATGGGCCAGGTCGCGCATCGGGCGCTCCGGCAGATCGCCGAGCGCGGCGGCGTGCCCATTGGCGGCGACACGTTCGTCCCCGCGCCGATCGGGCTCGGCCGCGAGCGCGAGCGGCTGGCCGCGTACGCGGCGGAGACGGGCCTGGAACGCTTCTACACGGACGCCGGCGAGGCCATCGGTGCCGCCCGCGCGATCAACCCCCGCTACCAAGTCTACCACAACGTCGTCGCCACGGGCTCGCGCCTGGCGGCGTTCGACGCGATCCTGCCGCAGCTCGATCCCTCGACCACGGCCGTATTCTGCGAGAAGCCGGTGGCCTCCAACTACGCCGAGGGGCTGCGCATCGTGGAGTCGCTGGAAAAGAGCCGCTTCCTCCACGGGGTCGTGCACGACATGGTCCAGGCGCCGGGCATCCGCGAGGCCATCCGGCTCATACCCCGCATCCGGCCCCTGCACTGCAGCATGGTCTTCGGCTACGAGGTCGGGCCGGGGCTCTCGGACAACGCCGCCTTCCGCGGCCAGCGGCCGGACTTCAACTGGGTGCTCGAGCAGGCGGGCGGCGGCATCATCCTTGACATGTGCCACGAGGCCTACGTGTCCCACGCCCTGTTCGGGGCCACCCGCCGCCTGAGCGCGATCGCCCGCCGGTTCGTCCCCGTCCGCCGGTCGGCCACATCCGGGGAGCGGGTCCCCTGCGACGTCGAGGACTACGCGGCGATCCGGCGCGAGCACGCCGGCGGCGTGGTCAACCACTCGGTCTGGACCTGGATGCGCCGCGTGAACTCCGAGTTCGGACCGCTGGAGATCACGGTGGACGGATCGGAGGGCACGATCGTCTTCGGCCTGCACGGCCTGAAGGTGCAGTGGAAGGAGTCCGCCCCCGCGCTCCACTGGAAGGACTCGCTCGAGGGCAAGCCGATCGCCTGGCGTGACTTCTGGGCGTACCCGGAGATCGAGCGCGTCAACCCGTTCGGCGTCGAGCTCGAGCGCTTCATCCGCTGCCTCGTGCTGCGCGAGCCATACCCGTACAGCGCCACGATCGCGCTCGACTGGCTCGGCGAGGTCGAGGCCATCTACGACAGCGCCGCCCGGAACGGGCAGCCGATCGAGCACGACCACTTCCGCCACTATCCCGACCCGGTGCCCGAGGGATGGAAGCCCGAGCGGCTGCAGGCCTTCTGGGGCGCCGACGCCGGAGGGCGCGCGTGAGCCTCCCGGTTCCGCTGCGGGCGGACGCCGTGCGGCTGGCGGATTTCACCGGCCGCATGTGCAGCCGGCCCATCCTCGCCACCACCGCGATGTACGGGCCGTGGCAGCCGGACGGGCGGTTCGACTTCGAGAGCTATCGCGGCATTGTCCGCGAGGTGCTCGACTCCGGCTCGCTCCCGGCGACCAACGTGGACACGACGTGGGCCCAGTACAACCGCTGGGACCTGGCGCTCGAGATCATCGCCGAGACCGCCCGGGTGGCCGCGGACTTCGCCGGCGCTTTCCCGGCGGAACGGCCGCTGCTGGTGGTCGGGCTGAACACCAACGACCGGGATATCCCGCCCGACGCCGTGGCGCCGGCCATCGGCGAAATGGCCGCTCAGGTGCGGCGGGCCCTCGCGCCGACGGGCGTCGAGCGCGTCCGCTTCATGCCGGTTCCGGACAAGCGCCTGATCGGCGCGGATAGCCGGACCAAGGCCGCCGTGTACCGGGAGATGGGGCGCCGAATCGGTGACCTCACGGCGCACGGCATGGTGCTGTTCGAGCTCGACATCGGAATCCCGGGCTTCGGCAGCGACTTCTCGCTGGACGACATTGCAGCGATCCTGGACGCCGCGCCGCAGATCCAGGAGTACAAGAGCGCGGTCATCGCGCCCAAGCCGGACCGGAAGCCGCACCCCTACGACTTCCGCGACGACCTGGCGCGCATCGCGCTGGTCGAGGCATCGGCGCCGGAGCGCGTGCAGTTCTCGACCGGGAACGACTGGTGCATCGCGCTGGCCCGCCTCGGCGCGCGCCTGCCGCGCTTCGGCTATCTCCTCGGCGCGAGCCAGATGGCCCCCCCGCTCTTTCAAGCGTGGCGACGCATGGTCGAGGCCGACGATCCGGGGGCGCTTCCGCTGGAGCAGGACCTGCAGGCGGCGGCACGCGATTTCTGGACGCCCGGAAACGTCGGCGTCTACCGGCACTACGTCGGCATCCTGCTGGCGCTGACCGGCCGCATCCGCCATCCGCTCCCGCACCCGGACTGCGCCGCGCATTTCCGCGTGCGCCCGGAGGATTACTGGCTGCCGATGAAGCACGCCCGCCGGCTGGGCCTGATATCCGCCGAGGAAGCCGTCGAACGCGCGCTC
>CAYSLU010000089.1:0-8758 GCA_964431965.1 uncultured Verrucomicrobiota bacterium | reverse complement strand
CGTGTCGGGCGGGAAGAGCCGCACCTCGGACACGCAGGTGAAGGCCGGGTTCGCCCGCAGCCACGCGCCCACCAGGCTCTCGTTCTCGTCCGGCTCGATGCTGCACGTGCTGTAGACCAGCCGGCCGCCGGGCCGCACAAGGCCGGCTCCGGCCGATAGCAGCGCGCGCTGCAGGTTCATCAGATTGGCGAGCCGGTCGAGCGTGAAGCGCCACCGGGCGTCCGGCCGCCGGCGCAGCACGCCCGTGTTGGAGCACGGCACGTCGAGCAGCACGGCGTCGAACTCGCCTCCGCTCCACCCCACGGGAGCCTTCCGGCCGGCCAGGTCCGCCTGGATGATCTCCGCGAAGCCCGCCCGCATGCGCTGCAGGTTCGTACGCAGCACGTCGAGCCGGTCGGGGTAGACGTCGGCGGCGACCAGCCGGCCCTCGCCCGCCATGCGCTCCGCGATCATCGCGGTCTTCCCGCCCGGCGCCGCGCAGGCATCGAGCACCCGCTCGCCCGGCTTCGGCGCGAGCTGCTCCACGGATACGAGCGTGGAAGGATCCTGAACCGCGAAGAGCCCGTCCGCGTACCCGGGCAGATCGGCCACCCGCGCGCCGCGGGGCAGCGAGAGGCAGGATTCCGGCCGGAACGGGTGCGGCGTGGCCAGCACGCCGCCGGCCGCGAGCCGCTCGCCGTACTCGGCGGCGGACACGCGCGCCGTGTTCAGTCGAATCACGACGTCCGGCCGCCCGTTGTTCCATTCGCACAGCCGCCGGGCGCCATCGGCGCCGGCGCGACCGGCCCAGCGCTCGACCAGCACGTCGGGATGCGACTCGCGGACCGCCAGCGGCAGGGCCGGAATCCGGGCCTCGATCGCGGCCCGCTCGCGCAGGGCGCGCCGGAGCACGGCGTTCAGGAAGCCGGCGCCCGCGTGGGCCGGCCCGTGCTTCGCCGCCTCCACGGTCTCGTTGACGGCCGCGTGCTCGGCCACGCTGCTCATCCGAAAGAGCTGGTAGAGCCCCACGAGGAGGTGGGCGTACAGCGGCGGCTCCGGATCGCGCTTCACGTACCGGCCGGCCACCCAGTCGAGCAGGCGACGCCACTTGGCCACTCCGTATATGACCTCCATCACGAAGGGCCGGTCGGCCGACACATCGTCGAGCAGCCGGTCCGGAAAGTCGCCGCTCTCCAGCCACCGGGCCACCAGCCGCGCAGCCGTTGCCCGCGCGTGGTACGCGCCCTGCCCGCCGCCTGATTCGTCGCTCATCGTGCCTCCGGTTCGCGCGCGGCCGCGCGCTTCTCGCGCAGGCGCAGCTGGCCGCACGCCGCATTCACGCCCCCGCCTTTCGACACCCGAAGCGTGGCGTTGATGCCCGCGCGGTCGAGCGTCCGTATGAATGTGTCTCCGGCCCCGGCCGCCGGCGGCTTCCCGGCATACTCATCGACCGCGCTGAGCGGGATCAGGTTCACGCGGCACTCGAGGGGCTTGAGCAGGGCGGCCAGCGCCTTCGCGTGGCGGGGCTCGTCGTTCACGCCCCCGATCAGGGTGTACTCGAAGGTGATGATCCGCCGGGTCTGTCCCGTGTACGCCCGGCACGCATCCAGGAGCTCGGCCAGCGGATACTTGCGGTTGACGGGCATCAGCACCGTGCGCAGCGCGTCGTCGGGCGCGTGGAGCGACACGGAAAGCTCCACCTGGATTCCCTCGTCCGCCAGGCGGCGGATGCCGGGGATCACGCCAGAGGTGCTGATGGTGATGCGGCGCGCGCCAATGCCCAGGCCATCCGGATCGTTGAGGATGCGGATCGCGGCCAGAACCTCGTCGTAGTTGTCGAACGGCTCGCCGATTCCCATGAACACGACGTTCGTCGGCCGGTCGCCGTATTCGCGGGCGGCCAGCACGATCTCCTCGACGATCTCGCCCGCGCGGAGGTTGCGCCGGAATCCGAGCTTTCCGCTGGCGCAGAACGCGCAGTTGAACCGGCACCCCACCTGGCTCGACACGCATACCGTGCGCCGGCCCGGCGCCGGAATGAGAACTTCTTCGACGAACTCGCCGTCCGCCAGCGCGAGCAGCATCTTCCGGGTGCCGGTGCGCTCGCCTTCCACGCGAGCCGGCGCCGCGGACATGAGCAACGCGCGCTCCGCGAGGGCCCGGCGCAGGCCGGCCGGCACATTCCGCATGGAATCCCACTCGAGCGCCAGCTTCCCGTAGAGCCAGTCCCATATCTGGCGCGCGCGGAACGGCTCGCCGCCGGCCTCGCGGCACAGGGCGGCCAGATCCGCGCGAGAGAGTCCGTGCATCAGGATGTCGGGGACATGGGGCATGGTCTGGGACGCAAGACCACACGGTACCACATCGGGCCTGGGGCGTCAGCTATCGCACAGCACCGCCAATGGGCCCGCCGCGGCGGAGGCGTTCGCCACCCGCCGCACGCACGCGCGCGCGGCCCAGCACGTCCACGTCGCCGTCCGCCCCCCGCCGCACCGGCGGAAAGGCCTTGCTCATGCCATCGCGGGTACGACCGATACCTCCAAGGCGCACAGAAACTCGCCACAGCAGGTCATACGTGACCCAATCGTCACCCGCGACCATAACGAGCGAGACTATCCGTAGGGGGACAAAGTCAAACCTCCCCCCTACAAATGGCGTAGCCAACGCGACTTGTTCAAAAAAGATAAAATTCCAAGCCGGTCTCTTGACTTCATGGTCAAAAGTGACGATATTCTCGCACGATGATTGCTGAGAGAAACATCACCGACAATCGGCGGAATCGCGCCCAGAAGCGCGCTTCGCGGACTCGGAGCCAGCTCGTGAAGGCATCCTTGGAGATGCTGTCTGAAAAGGGTGTGGAAGCTACTACTATAGAAGAGATTACGGAGCGCGCCGATCTTGGGAAAGGGACGTTCTACCGGCACTTTCCGAACAAGGATGCAGTTGTCGCAGCACTGACAGAAGACCTGCTTGAGCAGATCATGCAGCGCATATCGACCGGACGCCCCCGCTCCGGGCTGGACGCAGCAGTCGCGCACCTGCTCGACATTCATCTGTCGGTCTTCGCGGACAAAGGCCGGATTTTCACGTCGCTCTTTCAGGAGGGCGTGCTGGCGCGGCTTCAGCGGGCGCGGGTGGGCGAGCTCGGGCATCCATACCCGAAGTACTTGCAGGCGCTGGCCGACGAGCTGGCGCCCTTCGTGGATCGGGATGATGCGGCGGACGCGGCCCGTAAAGTGGCGTCCGTGCTGTTTTCGGTGGTTTCGGTTTCGGTGACGCTGGGGATGATCGGCATGCAGAAGGAGAAGGCCGGCGCGGCGATTGCCGCGATGCGGCCGGCGCTGATGGACGGACTCGCGCGCTGCCTGAGACGGGAAGCGGACGGCAGTCGGCCGGTTGCGGCCGCTGCGCCTGCCGGCGCGTGAGCATGAGGAGGAACCTGACAGACTGTATGAAAAAATCGAGTGTCGCTCCCGCCGTGAACTCCGTCGAGGATCCAACCGCCTCGACGTCTGACGAACCCCCTCCGAGTACAGCCCTCCTGGACCTCGCGTTGCCGGCTCCCGATTTGAAGCCGCGCGATCCGCAGGAGTGGAATGACTGGCGCTGGCAGGTCCGGAACCGGATCCGATCCGTTTCCGACCTGATGAATTTCTTCCCGTCGCTCCGGCCTCAGCAGTCGAGTCTGCTGCAGGCGGAGTCGAAGTTCCCGATCGCGATCACGCCCTACTATGCGTCGCTGATCAAGTCGACCAGCCGGCGCGACCCGGTGTTCCAGCTGAGCGTGCCGCAGATCCAGGAGCTCTACGATCCCCCGTTCCTTCGCGAGGACCCGCTCGAGGAGGACGAGGACATGCCGGTTCCGGGGCTGGTCCATCGCTACCCCGACCGCGCGCTGTTGATATCGACCACGATGTGCTCGATGTACTGCCGCCACTGCACCCGCAAGCGCGTGGCCGGCAGCCGAGAGACATCCATCACGGGCGCCCAGCTCGAGCGAGCCGTGGCCTACCTGAACGCGCACCCTGAGATCAGCGACGTCGTCATCTCGGGCGGCGATCCGTTCACCATGTCGACCGCGTCGCTGGAGCGCATCCTGCAGGCCGTCCGGAGCGTCCCGAGCGTGCAGATCATCCGCTTCGGCACGCGGACGCCGGTCGTGATGCCGATGCGCATCACGGACGAGCTGACCGCGATGCTGAAGAAGTATCACCCGGTATGGGTGAACACGCACTTCAACCACCCGGTGGAGCTGACCCCGGAAGCCGAGGCCGCCTGCCAGCGCCTGGCGGACGCGGGCATCCCCGTGGGGAACCAGGCGGTGCTGCTGCGCGGCATCAACGACAGCCCGCAGATCATCGAGACGCTGTGCCGGAAGCTGGTCAAGAACCGGGTCCGCCCGTACTACCTCTTCCAGTGCGATCTCGTGCGCGGCGTGGAGCACTTCCGCACGCCCATCAGCCGAGGCATCGAGATCATGGAGTACTTGCGGGGGCGGCTGAGCGGCCTCGCGATCCCGGCGTTCGTGGTCGATGCGCCGCACGGCGGCGGCAAGATCCCGATCCTGCCCAACTACATCGTCTCGACCAGCCCGACGCACACCGTGCTCCGGAACTTCGAAGGCGTGCTGGTCAGCTATCCCGAGCCGGGCGCATCCCGCTCCGGATCCGGGCGGGCTTCCGAGAGTCACGCGCCGGGCGTCTGGGATCTGGCCGCCGGTCGATCGTCCGTGATCACGCCGGCGAACCTGAGGCGCCATCAGCGGCGGCGGGGCGGCGAGCGCTCGACGTCCGTGCCGTGCGACGGGCTCGAGGCGTAGGCGGCCCCGGCGCGGAATCGACGGGGAAGACGGCGGGCCATGCCGGGATGCAGCGCCCGCCGTCATTCTTGAACGCCCCATGCGGAGGCGCGTGGGCGGCGGGGCGGCGAGCGGAAGGCGGAATATGAAGATCGGACTGACATACGACTTGCGCAGCGAGTACCTGGCCCGCGGCTTCAGCGAGCAGGACGTCGCGGAGTTCGATTCGGACGAGACCATCGCCGCGCTCGAGTCCGCCGTGCGGTCGCTGGGCCATCAGCCCGACCGGATCGGCAGCGCCCAGTCGCTCTGCCGGCGCCTCGTCGCCGGGGATCGCTGGGACCTGGTGTTCAACATCGCCGAGGGCCTGCGCGGCCGGTTCCGCGAATCCGAGGTCCCCTGCCTGCTGGAGCTCTACGGGGTTCCCTACACGATGTCCGATCCGTTCGTCTGCGCCATCACGCTCGACAAGAGCGCCGCGAAGCGCGTCGTGATGGAGGCCGGGCTGCGCACGCCCGACTTCAGCGTGGTCCGCTCCGCGCGCGATTTGCGCGACGTGGCCCTCCCCTTTCCGCTCTTCGCGAAGCCCCTGGCCGAAGGGACGGGCAAGGGCGTGGACCGCCGCTCGCGCGCGAACTCCACGGCCGAGCTCGACGCCATCGTGCTCGACCTGCTGGGACGGTTCCACCAGCCGGTCCTCGTCGAGGAATACCTGCCCGGCCGCGAGTTCACCGTGGGCATCGTCGGCACGGGAGCCGCCGCGCGCGTCATCGGCACGATCGAGATCGAGATGCTGGACCGCTCGAGCAACGAAATCTACTCGTACGAGAGCAAGGAGGAGTGCGAGCGGCTGGTGCGATACACCACCCCGCCGGCCGGCACACTCCGCGATGCCGTCGAGCGCCTCGCGCTCGACTCCTACCGCGCGCTCGAATGTCGCGACGCCGGCCGCGTGGACGTTCGCCTCGACCCCAACGGCAAGCCCAGCTTCATGGAAGTCAACCCCCTCCCCGGCCTTCACCCGTCCCACTCCGACCTCCCGATGATCGCCACGGCCGCTGGCATGAGCCACGCCCAGCTGATCGGGGCCATCATCGACAGCGCGATGCAGCGCGTCGGCCCGCGAGCGACCGCACCATGACGTCCCCCGCCGAACCCGTCCTGATCATCCACAACATCCCCCGCTCGCCGGCGGAATCGCGGTGGTCCGAAAGCGACGCCAGCGTGCTCGACGAGGTGGCCACGGTCAGCACCGCCCTGTCCGCCCTGGGCGTCCGGTGCCGGTCGGTCGGGCTCAACAAGCTGGGCGACCTTCCCGGCATCCTCTCGCGCAGCCCCGAGCGCGTGGTGTTCAACCTCGTCGAGGAGTTCCCGGACCAGCCGCTCGACGCCGGCCTCGTGCCCGCGCTCTGCCACGCGCACGGCAAGGCGTCCACGGGAAGCGATACCCCGTGCATCCTGATCACGGGCGACAAGGCGAAGTCCAAGGCCCTGCTCGAGTCCGTGGGCCTGCCCTGCCCCGGAGGCGTCGTGGTGCCGGTCGGCGAGTCGGTGCCGTTCGACCGCCTCCCCGGAGGCGCCTGGTTCGTCAAGCCGAGCTGCACCGACGCGAGCGAGGGAATCTTCGCGAGCTCGGTCATCCGCGGCGACCGCGACGCGCTCGAAGCGGCGGTCGCGGGCATCCACGAGCAGTTCCGCCAGCCAGCCCTGGTCGAGCAGTACATCGACGGGCGGGAGTTCAACGTCTCGCTGCTGCAGCGCGGAAACGAAGTCCAGGTGCTGCCGGTTGCGGAAATCGACTTCTCCGCGTTCGGGCCGGACCGGCCGCGCATCGTGGACTATGCCGCCAAGTGGCTGACCGACAGCTTCGAGTACCAGAACACCCCGCGCATCGTGCCGGCCGTGCTCACGCCCGAGCAGACCGAGCTGATCCAGCAGTGCGCCCTGCGGGCCTGGCAGATGACCGGCTGCTGCGACTATGCCCGGGTGGACTTCCGGATGGACGCCGACGGGCGCCCGTACATCCTCGAGATCAATGCCAACCCGGACATCTCGCCGGACGCCGGGTTCATGGCCACGCTTACCGCGGCGGGCGTCACGCACCAGGAGTTCGTCGGCGTGGTGCTGAAGAACGCGGTCGATCGGGCCGACGAGCTCTGGCCGGTCCCCCCGATCTCGCCCCAGGCGGTGATCCGCCGGAAGGTGCGTATCCGCCGGAGCGAGCTGCGCGACCGCGATATCATCCTCAACTTCGTGAAGGCGACGGAGTTCTTCCAGCTCAACGAGCTGGAGATCGCGCGCGAGGTGCTGGACGAGTCGCTGGCCAAGGGGCACGACGGGCACTACCAGTCGTTCGTCGCCGAGGAGCACGACCAGGCCGCCGGCTGGGTCTGCTTCGGCCAGACCCCCTGCACGGTCGGCACGTATGACATCTACTGGCTCGTGGTCGCCCCCCGCACGCACCGCCGCGGCCTGGGCGCCTCGCTGATGGCGCACGCCGAAGAGCTGATCCGCGAGCGCGGCGGCCGCATCGCCGTGGTCGAAACCGCCGGACGCAAGTCCTACGAGCCCACCCGCCGGTTTTACGAGAAGATCGGCTACGTCGAGAGCGCCCGGCTGAGTTCGTTCTACGCGCCGGACGACGACAAGGTGATCTACACGAAGAAGCTCGCCGGCGCGTAGCGCCGCGCGCCGCGCCTCCTCATCGGCCGCCCCCCAGCAGACGCCGTGCGTTGTCGGCCAGCAGGGCCCGCTCGACGTCGTCCGCGAGCCCCAGAGAGCGAACGAGCCGGATTTCGTCGCCCTGGTCCTTCCACGGCGAATCCGTGCCGAACAGCACACACTCGCGCGGATGCTCCAGGATCAGGCGCCGGGCGCGATCCCGGGGCAGCAGGTCCAGCGAATAGGACGTGTCCATGTAGATCGGCCGACCGAGCAGGTGTCGCTCGACCTCATCCCAGTCATCCCACGCGCCCATGTGCGTCGCGGCAAACAGCAGCCCCGGGACCCGATCCAGCACCCTCCGGATGCGCACCGGATCGGCGCGCCGGACCCGGGCAAACGCGAGGTCGAATCCGGTGTGACACACCAGGATCAGGCGCTCGGCCGCGATCCGCTCGTAGATCGGCATCATGGACTCCGCGTCCAGGTCGAAGTCCTGGTAGTACGGGTGCAGCTTGACGCCGCGGAGGCCCGACTGCGCGATCCGGCCGATCCGCTCCACGGCCAGGGGGTCGCCCGGATGGACGGACGGAAACGGGACGATGCGATCGCTCGCCATCTCCAGCGACCATTTCAGAATGCGCTCGAACTGCTCCGGCTTGGTGGCGATGGAGCACAGGACGGACCGCGCGATGCCGTGGCGGTCCATGGAGGCGACGAGCGACGACACGCGCCCGTCCAGGCAGGCCTTCGCCTCGCCCGGCTGGCTTTCCAGCGCGGCCACCGCCCGGTCGGCGATCGCGTCCGGAAACGCATGGGTGTGAAAATCGATGATCATGCGCGCTTCCGCGCGGGGGCGGCTACCACTTCTTGAAGACAAAGAAAACCGCCGCCACCATGAGGGCGAATCCCACCAGGTAGTTCCATCGGAACTCCTCCTTCAGGTAGAAGATCGAGAACACGCCGAATACCACCAGCGTGATCACTTCCTGCATCGTCTTCAGCTGGGCCGCCGTGTACTGGCCGTGCCCCATCCGATTCGCCGGAACCTGGAAGCAGTATTCCGCGAAGGCGATGAGCCAGCTCACGATCACCGCGATCCAGAGCGGCGAGCTCTTGTACTTGAGGTGCCCGTACCAGGCAAAGGTCATGAACACATTCGAAATCGTCAGCAACACCGCGGTCCTCATGCGCCTGCGCCTCCATTCGCTCCGACAGCGAAGCCGTATCATACGCCACCGGTTGCGCCACCGGCAACCATGGCGCCAGATCTACGGATAGCGATGGTTCCGCCGTAGGCGGCTTGATGCGGTCAGCCTG
>CAYSLU010000088.1:0-22516 GCA_964431965.1 uncultured Verrucomicrobiota bacterium | reverse complement strand
ACCGGGGCCTTCGCAGGTGCCGCGGCCGGCGCGGCCGGCTTGGCGGGAGGGGCCACGGCCGCTTTCGGCGGCTCGGCCGGAGCCGCCGGCGCCGGGGCCGGGACCGCCCGGCAGGCCGAGCGAACGCGCTCCACCGCCTGGGCGTCAAGCGAGCTCGAATGCGTCTTGGCCTCGATGCCGAGCGCGTGCACCTTGTCCAGCATATCCTTGCTGGACAGATTCAATTCCTTAGCCAGTTCGTGAACTCTCATGCGCCGCTATTCGCCTTCCGTCTGCGGAGTCTGCTGAGCCGCCTGCGCGGCCGCGGCCGCCTCGTAAACTGCCTTGGCCGTCGGCGCGTCGAAACCGGCGATCTCCTCGAGATCGCTGATCTCGGCCGCCAGAATGCCCTCGATGTTCAGGTAGCCGGCCTGGACCAGCTTTTCCGCCTTGTCGCGGCCGATGAGCTCGATCGCCGCCAGCCGGTCCACGGCCTTGGCAACCTTCTCCTCGAAGCTGATCTCGCCCTCTTCCTTCTGGATGTCGATCCGCCAGCCGATGAGCTTGGCCGTCAACCGCACGTTCTGGCCCCGCTTGCCGATCGCCAGCGACAGCTGGTCCGCGTCGGTCGTGACGTGCACCATCTGCTGTTCCGCATCGACCACAACCTTGAGCAGCTTGGCGGGCGCCAGTGCGTTCGTCACGTACGTCTTCACATCGTCGCTCCACCGGACGATGTCGATCTTCTCGCCCGACAGCTCGCGCACGATGTTCTTCACCCGGATGCCGCGCATTCCGACGCAGGCGCCCACGGGGTCGACCTTCTCGTCGTGCGAAACGACGGCCATCTTCGTCCGGTAGCCGGCCTCGCGGGCGACGCCCATGATCTCGACCGTTCCGTCCGCGATCTCCGCCACTTCCAGCGTGAACAGCCGCTTCACGAAGTCCGGATGGCTGCGCGACAGCACCACGCCGGGGCTGCTCGAGTTGTCCTGGACCGCCAGCACGAGCGTGCGGACGCGGTCGCCCACCTGGTACTCCTCGCCCGGAATCCGCTCCTTGTTCGGGAGGATCGATTCGGCGCGCCCCAGGTCGATGACGATGTCGCCCCGCTCGAAGCGGCGGACCGACCCGCTCACGATGTCGCCCACGCGGTCCTTGTACTCGTCGAAAATGATGCTCCGCTCGACCTTCCGGATGGTCTGCAGAATGGTCTGCTTGGCCGTCTGCGCCGCAATCCGGCCGAAATCCTTCGGCGTGACTTCCATCTCGACGGTCTCGCCCAGCTGGGCGTCCGGCTTGATGCGCCGGGCGTTGGGCAGGGTGATCTCGTCCTGAAGGGCCTTCGCCCGGTCCACAACGGTCACCGTGGCGAACGCCCGGATGTCGCACGTCTTGCGGTCGATCGCTATCCGCAGCTCATGGGCCGACGCGACGCTCTTCCGCGATGCCTGCTGCAGGGCGGACTCCACCGCTTGGAGCAGCGTCTCGCGATCGATCCCGCGCTCCTTCTCCATGTAATCCAGAACCGCTATGAGCTCGCCGTTCATGATGACATCACCGCTCCGGCTGCCGCAGCCGCATCCATCTTCACACAAAAAAAGTGGGTTGCCCCACTCGCCTCGGCGATCTGCCGGTCGGCAGTCGCACAAACCCGCCGGAACGCGGGGCTCCCTATTCAAGAGTCAGAGAATCTATGCACGCTCCCCCGTCCAGTCAAGCGCCAATCTGACTCCCGCAACATAAGTCCAACCTTGTCAGCCTCTTGGGGGGGTGCTAAATACGCGCCCCAAATGCCGCGATAGGAACCGCGATGCGCTACGAGGAGTTCGTCCGCCAACTCAGGGAAGCCGGCGGCTACGAGACCCCGGCCGGGCCGAATGCCCCGCCGGGGTGCTTCGCGGCCACGGCGTGCTATCACGCGCGCGCGGCCGGCATTGTCTGGCACGGCTGGCGCCGGGCGCGGCGCGGCCGGTTCGACACCCCGACCTTCGGCGACTGCGCCTTCCGGACGCTTCAAGCCGTGGAGGCGTGCGGCGGGCGGGTTTCCATCTCCGGGCTCGAGCACCTGGCCGCCCTGCGCGGGCCCGCGGTGTTCATCGGCAACCACATGAGCACGCTCGAGACGTTCATGCTGCCGGGCCTCCTGCTGCCGTTCGCCCGCATCGCCTTCGTGGTCAAGGAGTCGCTGCAGCGCTACCCCTTCTTCGGCCCCATCATGCGCAGCACAGCCCCCATCACCGTGACCCGCCGCAACCCTCGCGAGGACTTCAAGCAGGTCCTCGCGCTGGGCGGCGACCGGCTGCGGTCCGGCGTGTCGGTCGTCCTGTTCCCCCAGGCCACCCGCCAGCCCGTCTTCAACACCGCCGTCTTCAACACCATGGGCACCAAGCTGGCGGCGCGATCGGGCGTGCCGGTCGTGCCGCTGGCGCTCCGCACCGACTTCCTGGGGATCGGCTGGCCGGTCAAGGAGCTGGGGCCGGTATACCCCGCCCGCACCGTGCACTACCGGTTCGGCGCGCCCATCCGCGTCGAGGGTAACGGCCGCGCCCAGCATGAGGCGGTGGTGGCCTTCATCTCCGGCTGCATGCGCGAGTGGGGGGTGCCGATCGTCTCCGCAGCCGCGGCGGGAGGAGACGAATGAGCGCGCCGCACGCATGGCGCGAGCTGCGGCGGGCCGTCCTGCGCCGCAACCTGGCCGCCGCACAGGCGGCCCTCTCGCCCGGCTCGCAGCTCATCTTCGTGGTGAAGTCCGACGCCTACGGCCACGGCATGGGAGCCGCCGCGGCCTGCGCCTGGGAGGCCGGGGTCCGCTGGTTCGCCGTGGTCGGGCTCGACTCGGCGCTGGTGCTGCGGCGCGACCTGCCCGCGGCGCGCATCCTGCTGCTCGGGCCCCTCTGGCCGGGCGAGCCGGCCGAAGCCGCCGCCGTCGGCATCGACGCGTCGATCGTGGGCCCGGACCAGATCGCGCGCCTGGCCGAGGAGTGCCGCCGGCTTCGCGAGCCGCTCCGGTGCCACGCGGAGATCGACACCGGCATGGGCCGGCTCGGACTCGCCTGGGACCGGGCCGCCGACGCGCTGGCGCCCCTCGCCGCCGCGCCCGGCCTGCGCCTCGAAGGCGCCTACACGCACTTCGCCTCGGCCGACGAGCCCGGGTCCGATTTCGCGGAGGTGCAGGCCGGCCGGTTCGCCGAGGCCTGGAAGTCCTGCCGCGCCCGCGGCCTCTCCGTTCCGTTCCGGCACATGGCCAACAGTGGCGGCTACGGCCGGGCCCGCGACTGGGACGTCGAAGCCGTGCGCCTCGGCATCCTGCTCTACGGCTACGGCCCGTCGGGCGCCGCCGCGCGCGCGGCCACCCAGCCCTGCCTCGAGTGGAAGACGCGCGTGATCCTGACCAAGGACGTGCCCGCCGGATTCCCGGTAGGCTACGGAAGCACGTACGCCACACCCGCGCCCACGCGCATCGCCACGCTGGCCGCCGGCTACGCGGATGGCTATCCGCGGCGGCTGGGCAACGCCGCTCGGGTCATCATCGGGGACCGGCTGTGCCCGGTGGTGGGGCGCGTGAGCATGAACCTGATCACCGTCGACGCCGGCCGCAGCGCGCCCGTCCGCGAAGGCGACGAGGCCGTGCTGATGGGAAGCCGGGGCGGGCTGTCGGTGTGGGCCGACGAGCTGGCCGCCCTGAGCGGCACGATCCCCTACGAGATACTGACCGGTATACGCAGCCCGCTGATGGAGACCGCCGATCGAGAAGGAGCCAATCGATGAGAACGGTTATCGTCTGCCACGATGATCATCCCGCGATCCAGTTTGCCGCCGCGGAGCTGGCGCGGTACCTGCGCCTGGCGACCGGCAAGGCCGTTCCGGTCATCCCGGAGCGGGACCTGCGGCCCGGCGACGTGACGCTCCGGCTGAAGCTCGAAGCCGGCGCCGGCGGGCGGTCGGCGTCGGCCCTCCGGCACGCGGACGACTCCGTCCGGATCGGCGCGGACGGCCGGGGCTACGTGCTGGCCGGATCCAACCCCCGCAGCGTGCTCTTCGCCGCGTACCGCTACCTGCGCGCGCTGGGGTTCCGCTGGATCCGGCCGGGCGCGCGCGGCGAGATCATCCCTCGCCTCAAGAGCCCCGTTCGGCCCGGCATCCGCGTGAAGGAGGCGCCGTCCTACCGCTACCGCACGATCTGCATCGAAGGCGCCTGCTCCGAGGAGCACGTGACCGACCTCATCGACTGGATGACCAAGCAGGGAATGAACGGCTACTTCATCCAGTTCAACTACGGCACCCAGTTCTGGAGCAACTGGTACCGGCACCCCGACACCGCCCACATGCGGCCGGAGCTGTTCGACGCCGACCGCGCCCAGGCCCTCGCCGCCCGCACGGTCGCCGAGCTGCGCACGCGCGACCTGTGCTTTGAGCGCATGGGCCACGGCTGGACCTGCATCCCCCTCGGCATCCCCGGCGAGGGATGGGGCCGCCACGAGCAGGACCTGCCCGCCGAGCGCAAGGCATACCTGGCCATGCTGAACGGCAGGCGCGACATCTTCCACGGCGTCCCGCTCAACACAAACCTCTGCTACTCCAACCCCGCCGTGCGGAACCTGATGACCGACGAGATCGTCGGCTACGCCGCCGAGCATCCCGAGGTCACGGCGCTGCACCTCTGGCTGGCGGACGGATCCAACAACAACTGCGAGTGCCCGGACTGCGCGAAGGCCCGCCCGTCGGATTTCTACGTGCAGCTGCTCAACGAGCTCGACGCGAAGCTCGCGTGCCGCGGGCTTCCGACGCGGATCGTGTTCCTCGTGTACGTCGACCTGTTCTGGCCCCCGGAGCGGGAGCGGCTGCGGAACCCGGGCCGCTTCATCCTCATGTTCGCGCCCATCACCCGGTCGTACCTCCAGTCGTTCGCCGACGCGCAGAAGAGCCGCCCGGCGCTGGCCGACTATGCGCGCAACAAGCTCGCCTTCCCGAAGGGCGCCGCCGAGAACCTCGCCTACCTGCGCGCCTGGCAGAAGCAGTTCCCGGGCGACGGGTTCGACTTCGACTACCACCTGCTCTGGGCGTCCTACTACGACCTCGCCCACTTCACCCTCGCGCGCACGCTGCACCGCGACATCCAGAGCCTGGAGGCCGTCGGCCTGCACGGCTTCAACAGCTGCCAGGTCCAGCGCCAGTCCTTCCCCACCAACCTGCTGATGGACGTGATGGCGCGCACGCTGTGGAACCGCCGCGCGCCGTTCAGCCGGATTGTCGCCGAGACGTTCGTCGATGCCTACGGGCGCGACGGGGCCCGCGTGGCGCAGCTGCTCGAGCACATCTCGGGCCTCTGGAAGCCGTTCTTCGAGCCGGTCTACACCCCGGCCGTCGACCGCCGGCGGATCGCCGCCGGACGGCGCAACCTTCCCCGCCTGCGCGCCGATGCGGGCGCCCTTCGCAAGCTGGTCGACCGCAACGCCCGCCACCCGGTCCCCGCCGTGCGGCTGTCCTGGAAGTACCTGGCGAGCTACGCGGCCCTGCTGGACCTCTGGCTGCCGGCCGTCGAGTCCTACCTGGCCGCGGCGCCGGACACCCGCTCCCGGTATGAGCGCGTCATCGAGTTCGCCCGCCGGCACGAGCCGGCGCTGCACCCGGCCCTGGACGTCGCCACGTTCGCCGGCGTGCTGCGCTGGCGGATCAACGAGTTGGAAGAGCACCTGAAGAAGGCCGCCGCGCCGGCGCCGGCCTGAGCCGATCGGCGGGATGCGCTCACCGCGGCCCGAAATCGCCCAGCCGCGGATCCTGCCCGTTCGTGATCTTTTCGTAACAGTCCGGGCACACGCCATGGCTGAAGGACGCCAGTGAGCGCGAGACCACGAAGGACTCCATCTGCTCCCAGTCCTCGTGCTTGATGCGGATCTTGTGGCAGTACGAGCACACCGTCAGGAAGCCCCGTATGATCCGCTTCTGCTGGGCGTAGCTGTGCCCGACCGCGACGATCGCCGCCAGAAGCACGCCGGCCGAGAGAATGCTCGCGTTGAACAGGTCCGGGGGACGGGGAGGCGTCTCGTAGACCAGCGCCGACAGATCCAGCAGTTCGTTGACCCACACCGCGAGCAGGAGCGCCAGGAACGTCATGAACTGCCAGAACGCGATGCGGGCGAAACTGTCCTTGCGCGGCAGCCATGCCCTCGCGGACCGGGTTTGAACAGCATCCATCAAGCGCTCGCTTCGCAGCCCGCGCGACGGCTACTTGCCAATCGTCTGGTTGATGCCTTCCGTGCGGTCTTCGATCCGCCGGAACTCGCCCTTCTTCTTCTGGACGCCGTCCAGAGCCGTGTTGACGGCATACAGGACCAGGACGGCCGCCGCCAGGCCAAAGAGGATATTGACGAGAACCTGCAGGTAGTTGCCCGGCGCCATCTTCGTCTGGAGCGGCGCCACGAGCAGCAGCGTGCCGACGCCGACGCAGACCACCAGCCACCACCTGGGCTCCAGCGCGGCCGGCAGCTTCGGAACCACGTACAGCCACGAGGCAATGGCCACCAGAACCAGGATGACCGCCGCGACCTCGTTCATGATCAGCGAGCGGTTCCACGTCATCTGAGACATGCCCAGGCTCTTGCCGGCGAACGCCATCACGCTCACGCCGACGACGAAGGCCGCGACCAGCGCAATGATGATCTGGACCGGCATCGTCCCGTCGTCGAACACCAGCCTCAGAACCTCCAGCCCGCCGCTCTTCCAAGTCGAAATGTCCATGTTCCCCCCATCGCGTAAATTGTCTATCATCTTATCCGTTGCCTCGCGCATCGGCCACCAGATTCTCGCACGGCGGCGCGCGATTCCGCGGCGGATCCACGCGCCGCGCCACACAGAGAGGGAATCTGACCCGTGAAGCGCAGCGCACGAGAGCCCGACATTCTGGGTGGATGGCAGCCTGCGGCGCCAGCCCGCCTGGCCGCGGCCCCCATACCGCCGGGAGCCCGCGTCCTCATGGCCGCCCCCCACCCCGACGATTTCGACGCCATCGCCGTTTCGCTCCGGACGCTCCACGGCCGGGCGCATCCAATCCGCCTGCTCGTGATGACCGCGGGCGCCTCCGGCGTCGAGGATTCGTTCTGCACGCCGCCCACGTCCGAGGCCAAGGGGCGCGCGCGGGAGGCGGAGCAGCGGGCGAGCTGCACCTTCTTCGGCCTGCCCGCGGACGCCTGCGCGTTTCTTCGGATGGCCGAGGACGCGGCGGGCGACCCCTTGGACAGCGACGCAAACCGGGCCCTGCTGCGCGCAGAGTTCGAGGCGTTCCGCCCGGACCTGGTGTTCCTGCCGCACGGCCACGACACGAACGCCGGCCACCGGGTCATCGCGGCCATGATCGACCGGATCGCCCGCGCCGCCGCGCGGCCGATCGCCGCCCTGCTTAACCGCGATCCGAAGACCATCGCCTTGCGGCCCGACGTCTACACGCCGTTCGGCGAGGAGGAGGCGGCCTGGAAGGCAGAGCTGCTCCGGCTCCACAAATCGCAGCACATGCGCAACCTGCACGTGCGGGGCTACGGGTTCGACGAGCGCATCCTCCGCGCCAACCGGGAGATCGCGCGCGACCTCGGCATCGCGGAACCCTACGCCGAGGTGTTCGAGATTCGGTCGTATCCGGGGGCCTGAGCGCGAACCCAGTCGGCCGCCTCGTCCGGCTCCATCGGCCGGCCCGCCAGCAGGCGCTCCACCAGGCCCCGCGCCGTCGTGAAAAAGACCCGGCGCTCGCCTTCCGTCCAGTCCCACGGCTCGGGCTCGTCGGGCAGCGCGCGTCGCACCGCGACCACGAGCCGCGGGATGTCGGCCGCGCCCCTCACGCGGAAGAACCGGACGCCGGATGCCTTCGCATAGTCCAGGTCCCGGTTGGCATCGCCAACGAACAGGACGCCGCCGTAGCCGCGGGCACGGACTCGACGCAGCAGCTCGGCCTTGTCGTCCCCGCCCGCCGGATCCGCGCCCCAGACGCCCGCAAAGAGGGACCGGTCGAGGCCGTGGTGCGCAAAATCCCGATCGAGTGCATCCTGCGCGAGGCCGGATGCGATATAGAGGTCGTTCCGGGCCGAAAGCTCCCGGAATGCCTCGGGCACGCCCGGAAACACGCGCCAGTAGCGGCGGGCCGCCGCCGCGTTGAGCGCCGAGTAGACCCGGTCGAACTCCCGCCGGACCGCCTCGTACTCCCGCTCCAGCTCCGGCCCCACGCGCAGCTCGGCCGGCGCGCGAAACGCCTCCGGCCGGCCATCGATGAACGCGCGCACCATGGCGGCCAGCTGCTCGAAGCGCGGCGCGCCGGGGTAGCGCAGCAGCCCTGAAAGCGCGCGTCGAACGTCCTCGTCCGGATCGCCCGGCCGCAGGAAGCGCCGGTAGCCCGTGGCCGCGCACGCGGCGTACGCCGCGTACATGACGTTCACGTGCTTGTCGTAGCCGCTGTCCACCAGCGTGCCGTCAAAGTCGAATGCAATGGCCTGGGGCTTCATCGGGTGTCAGAGCATAGCACAGCGGGTCAGCCGCTCAGCGCAGGTGGATCATCATGCTCGGCTGCGGGTTCACGCTGGTGAAGACGATGGTGCCGGACTCGCCCGGCTGAACGACGTTCGTCCCGCCGGTCCCGCCGAAGGCGCTGACCCAGCCGGCATACGACTCCGGCGCCGAGGATCCGATCCGGAGACGATGCGTCGGGAGGCGGTCCAGCAGCGCCCCGCCGATCCGAACCGCGATGCGCCCGCCGCCACCACCGCCATAGGTGACCCTGCTGCCTCCGTCGACGCGCATCACGCCGCTCGTCCCCCCCTCGAACTGCAGGCACTGGATGTAGATGCCGCCGCCGGATCCCGCACTGCAGTAGATACCGCCGCCCGCCGCTCCGAGGGCCGTGATGGTCCCATCGACAACCACCCGACCCGCGGCCTGAACCCGAACCAGCCCTCCCCCGTTTCCGCCGTTGTACCCGACGCGGCCGTCGCGGCTGCCGCCGCCACTGCCGCAGTAGACCGGCGCATTGGACGATCCGTAGGTAGGCCCCCTGGCCGGCGACGCAGCGTCGTAAGCGCCGCCACGACCGCCGTAGCCTCCGGCTCCTCGCTGGTTGCGCCCTGGGCCATAGCTCCAGCTGTTCCAACCACCCGCAAAGCCGCTGAAGTCCGCGTCGATCGCGCCACCGGCGGCGATCCTCAGATTCTCGCAGATAAGGAGCGGCGAGCCGCCATTGGTCGGGTTGGATACGAGCGCGCACGCCGAACCCGCCGCCACGACCACGTCGCCGGTCACGCCAACCACGGCCCCGTATGCGCCGATGCCCTGATTGGTGCCACCGGCGAAGACGCCCAACCGGCCGCTATTGGTGAGCCGCAGGTCCCCGCCGACGTCGAGGATCGGGCAGGCCTCATCCTGGTTGCAGAGCCACCATACCGAGGCCAGTAGCGACTCGTAGCGGTTGCCGCCGAGTTCGAGCCGGCCCGAGGAACCGAATACCACGAGGTCGTTGGTGACCGTCAGGACATAGGCACCATCATTGAACCGAATCCATCCGTTGCTGACCGTCAGGCTGTCGAACGCCATCGCATCGAGGAACCCGGGAATCAGCAACTGACCGGAGTGGCGGATCGCCGAGCCGAGCATCGCACGGTCGGAAAGGTAGAGCGTCCCTATATCGCCGTTGCAGAGCGAGCCACCCGTGGTGAGGCCCCCGCGCACGGAAAGCGTCACGCCGGGGTCAGGCAAGGACGCCTGCTCCGCCGTGTCGTAGACGATCGCGATCCGTCCGCCGCCGCCGCCGCCACGGAGTCGGTCGGGGCCGTTGGCGCGCACGATCCCGTTCGTGCCGCCGAATGTCCGGCACGCGATCCAGATGGCTCCGCCGGAGCCCGGGCTGCTGTTGCCGCCACCCACGCCGCCGTCAGCCGTGATCGTGCCATTGACCGCCACGTGTCCAGCCGCCTCAATCCGCACGGCGCCGCCGCCGTTTCCGCCTTGATGCCCGGCCCGCCCATCCGTACTGCCGCCGCCGGAACCAGGCCCGACGGGTGCGTCCGGCTGCCCGTACGTGTTGCCGCTCCGGATGTGGGTGGTGCCCGAGATGGAGTCCCCGCCCCTCCCGCCGTGGCTTCCGGCTCCAATGGTACCCCCGCCCGGCCCCTGGCCCGCGCTCTGCGAATTGGGCAGACCGTCGCCGGACCAACCACCACCGTAGCCTTTGGCATCGACGTCGATCCGTCCGCCCGCCTCAACGGTCAGCCGGTCGCAGATGAGGTGGACGCGGTTGGTCTCCAGGCTCCGGTACACGATCGCGGGCGTGGTGATGAGACCGCCGGACTTGATCGTCACACTGCCGGTCGCCGTAATGGCCGTGGTCCAGTTCGTCGCCATCAGCGCAGCGCCGTTGCTGACGACGAGCGAGCCGACGGCGACGGGGTCGGAGAGCGTCACGGTTCCGGCGGCGAGGAAGATGTCGTCGGCAAGGGACGGCACGCCGGACGGCGTCCAGTTGGTCGCAGAAGTCCACGAGCCCACGCCGCGCCACACGCGCCGCACGGACGTCGGAGCCGTGAAGGTCACGAAGTCCGGCGCCCAGGCCATGCCGTACAGGTTCGAGGCAAAACAGCGGTAGTAGTAGGTCTGACCGGGAGACACGGGCACGGTGACCGAGAACAGCTCGTGGGCATTGGTTCCCGCCCACTCCTCGTGCTCCCAGCCGATGCGATTGGTTCCGACGTCGGCGGAGCCCCAGTAGATGTAGACCTCGGAGTCCGGGTCGCCCGCAGTCACCACGCCGCGCAGGGCCGCGAAGGTGGAGGACAGGAGCGCGGCGGCGGCGTTCGACACGGTCGGGGCGCCCGGCGTGAAGAAGACCGTCGACGACGGCGCCCAGCCGTCATTGTAGAAGTTGGTCGCGTAGAAGCGGTAGTAGTAGCGGCCGCCCCCGGCGAGCGTGGCCACCGCGTTCGTCAGAAGCCCGGGCGCCAGGCTGCCCAACGCGTTGGTGTTCTCCCAGCCGCCCCAGCCGGGCCCGCCGTCGGCCGCGCCCCAGAAGCAGTAGACCTCGGTCGGCGTCGTGCCCGTGGACGCCAGATAGCCCGACATGGAGGCCGAGGAGGAATCGATGCCCTCCGCGGGGAGATTCGAAACGGCCGGGGGAGGAATGCGGGCGGTCGCATGGAAGATGCGGTACACATTGTCGCCGGCCAGCCCGGTGTACCACATCTTGTACGTGTCACCCTCCAGAATGAGACCCGAGCTGCGGACTTCGTTGGTGTCGCCCCTTCCGCCGCCCCCCAGCGCGATCGTGCTGTTGCTGCAGACTCCATCCGCGGCGGGCGCGGCAACGGCGTTGTTGAGCTTCGTCCACGTGAAGCCGTCGGCCGACGTGGCGTGGTAGATCCGGCCCTTGGAGCCATCGCTTCCCATGTACCACATGCGATACAGCCCGGCGGGCTCCTTCACGACGGTGGGGGCACGGATGTTCGCGTCATCGCCCCTCCCGTTGGTCCCGAGCGGAATCCCGCCGTTGGTGGAAACGCCATCGGTCGCCGCCGCTGCCGTCAGCAGGTTGTTGTGCTTGGTCCAGTTTGTCCCGTCGGGCGAAGTGGCCTGGAAGATCCGCGTGGTGAGCCCGTCGTAGCCCGTATACCACATGCGAAACGTGGAGCCGTCCTTGATGACCCACGGCTCGTACGTGCCGCCGTCGTCCCCTCGGCCGGCGGTGCCCAGCGGAATCCCGCCGTTGGTGGATGTCCCGTCGGTGGCGGCCGCCGCGCCAATCGAGTTGTCGCATTTGCTCCACTCCGTGCCATTCGTGGAAGTCGCACAGAAGATGCGCCAGGTGGCGCCGTCGTTGCCGCCGTACCACATCCAATACGTGTCGCCGTCCTTGATGACGCAGGGGCCGAAGACATGGTAATCGTCGCCCTTGGCGTTGGTGCCGAGCGGGATTCCACCGTTGGTGGACGTGCCGTCGGTCGCCGGCGCGCTGTTCGTCAGATTGTCGAACTTCGCCCAGACCGTCCCGTTCGTGGACGTGGCGTGGAGGATCCGCCAGTTGGCGCCATCGCTGCCGGCATACCACAGCCTGTAGGTCGGGCCGTCCAGCATGACGTACGGCTGAATCGCATGGGCGTCATCGGCCCGCCCGGCCGATCCGACAGGTATCCCGCCATTCGTGGAGATGACGTCGGTGGCCGGCGCCGCGGTCAGCCGGTTGTTATACTTCGTCCAGTTCACGGTCTGGGCCAGCCCGGTTCCGGCACCGCAGCCGAGGAGAAACGCGAGAAGCGCAACACGCATCCTGGCGCGAGGTGGTGTTCTCATGATTCCTCATTGTCGGTAAACCGGATTCATTTGTACAGGATGGCGCCCCTCATACTCAGGATTCCGATTACGAGAGCGATCGCGATCCGGTATACTGCGCGGCCGTGAAGACGCTGCGACAGACAGGCGAGTGCGCCGTGATCGAGCGGCTGGCCCGGCTGCTGCCCGGCGGGCGCCGGGACGTCGCCGTCGGCATCGGAGACGACTGCGCCGTCGTCCGGACCGGCGACCCGCGCCATGACCTCCTGCTCACCAGCGACCCGGTCATCGAGGGCGTCCACTTTCCGGCCGGCACGCCCGGCCGGCGGATCGGCCACAAGCTGATCGGGCGGGCCTTGAGCGATATCGCGGCCATGGGCGGGGAGCCGCTCTGGGCGCTGATCGACCTGGTGGCGCCCCCCGCCACGCCGGCCCGCCGAGTCGAGGAGATCTATCGCGGCGCCGCGGCGCTCGCCCGCCGGCACGGGCTGGCCGTTGTCGGCGGTGATACGGCGGCCGGCCCGACGCTGGAGCTGCACGTCTTCGCCATCGGCCGAACCCGGCGCGGCCGGGCCATCCTGCGCTCCGGCGCCCGCGTCGGCGACATCGTCTACGTCACCGGCGCGCTCGGCGGAAGCATCCGGGGCCGACACTTGGCCTTTGAACCCCGGCTCGCCGAAGGCCGGTGGCTCCGGCGATTCGCCACGGCCATGATCGATGTGAGCGACGGGCTGGCGACCGACCTCCGGCACCTCGCCGACCGGAGCGGCGTCGGCGCCGAGCTCTGGCCCGAGGCCGTCCCGATATCCGCCGCCGCCCGACGCATGCGCGACGGGCGGGACCCGCTCGACCACGCCCTGCGCGACGGCGAGGATTTCGAGCTTCTGTTCACCGTTCCGGCGGCCGGGCGCCGGGCCTTTGAGCGGGCGTGGAGCCGTAGGTTCCCCCTGGCGTGCACGGCGGTCGGATCGATCCTCGCGCGGCGGGCGGGCATCCGGCTCCGCGCCGGGGACGGACGGGATCGCCCCCTGCCGGGCGCCGGGTACGAACACTTTCGGACGGATCGGCGGAGGCCCGGATGACCACGGAGCGGCACATCACACGAAGCGTCGAGGAGACGCACGCCGTGGCCCGCGCCGTGCTAACCCGTCTGCCGGCCCGGGCGGTGCTCGCCATGCACGGCGACCTCGGCAGCGGCAAGACCTGCTTCGTTCAGGGGCTGGCCCTCGCCCTCGGCATCGACCGGCCGGTGACCAGCCCGACGTTCATCCTCGTAAACGAGTACCGCGGCCCCCGGCCGCTCGTGCACATCGACCTCTACCGGCTGCACGATCCGGACGACGCCCTGGCGCTCGGGTTCGAGGAGTATGTGCAAGCCGACGCCATCACCGCCGTCGAGTGGGCCGAGCGCGCGGGCGACGTGATCCCGCCGGACGCCGTCCACCTTCACTTCACCGCTCTGGACGATCCCGACTCGCGCGAGATCCGCATCGAGTGGCCGGCCTGATACCCGGCGCAGGCTCCGACAGCCCCTTCTGGCCGGACCCCTACGGCGACAGCCGAACGCGGTAGAACCGGGTCGGCTGATTGGTGAAGGACGCCGTCTTGGGCGGGCCGGGATCGAACCAGCGCGAGGTCGGGCCGGTGGCAAACGTCAATCCGTCCTGCACGTTCGACCACCCCGCCGACAGCGAGTGCGTCCATTCCACCCGGTAGGTTCGGCCGGATGCCGAGTGCCAGTCCAGCCGGACCGGAACGCCAGTCGATGTCAGGCTGGTGATGACCGGCTCCGGATCGACGCCGGCGACAAACGCTCCATCCCAGTCCGTGTCCGGGCTGACGTATCCGATCGGGTCGACGTATACGGGGGTCCCGCTGACGGGGATGACGGCGAATCCGTTGTTCAGCGCGCCGGTGCTCACCGACCAGGTGGCATTGCTCGCGGTAAAGGCGGCGGGCAGAGCGCCGGTGATCCGGACCTGCGCCACCGGACCGATAGGCACGGTCACCTGGCTCGCCTCGTTGGACCAGTTCCAGAGCACCCATACGGGCTGATTCGCGGCGTCGATGAACCGGACCCCGATGCCGCCGCCCTCAAGGGCCAGGCGCGTCGCGCTCCGGTACCCCTCGAGCCGCTGGACCAGCTTCTGGTACACATAGTAGCTCATGCGGCGGTTCCCGCCGGCGTCCAGCAGGGCGGACCACTTCAGGGCCGCGCTGTCGGTCGGCCGGCTCTCCAGCTCCGTATAGATCAGCCGGCCGATCCCGACCGCCAGGGCAAACGGGAAGGACTGGGCCAGGTACTGGGCTTTCTCCAGTTCGGTGCAGGTGTGACCCGACGCCAGCTGATCGTCATAGGTGGACGTGAAATCAGCCTTCGTGAGCCAGATCTCCAGGTTCTTCCGGATCGCATGCGCCGCATCCACCAGCGACTGGGCCTGAAGGTAGTCCGTGTCCCACCGGACGCCCGTCCAATATCCCCCAAGCGCATACGTGTCATGGACGCTCACGGCATCGATCGCGTGCGCGGCGTCCGGGTAGTCGGCCAGGAGGCGCGTCAGGTAGTTGGTCCCATCGGCCGGAGCGTCGCGAAACGCGCTGCTCGCGATCGCGATCCCGGAATCGAGGGCATGCCCCACCGTTCCGGCGGCCGCGAGGTACTGCGCGTACAGGCCCAGCGTGCATCCCGACCATCGGGGCGCCTCGGGATCGAACTCGTCGAACACTTCCCACTCGTGGACCGGCAGAGCCAGGCCGGGCATGTCGCCGATGCCGTCGCCGTTGTAGCGCCGAACCAGGAGCCCGAATGCCTGCGCGAAGCCGGACGGCGAAGGCCATCGCCCGCCGACGGGAGCCACGCTCACGATCGCATGCGTCCGGCAGCCGAGCGACTGGTTGGTTCGGACGGCGGCGTCCATAGCCGCGAAGCCGAGCAGGTTCGTATTCTCCGCCTCAGTTGTTGTGATCTCGATCGGGACGCGGCGGTACGAGGCGCCCAGCCCGGCCAGGTTGGGCCCGCTGACGCTGTTGGTGCTTCCGATGCCGAACGCCGGCGCGGCGGCGGACGACCGTCCGATCCGCACCACGGCGGCATTGCTGTTGGTCGGGCTCGTCTGCAGGCTGGTCGCCGTCGCCACATTGGTGACGGCGGCGCCGTACGGCACGGACGGATCCGGCCGGGCCTGGAACTCCAGCCACACGCCGGAAAGGCCGCCCAGCAGGCCGAGCGTCCACGTGATGGTCCGCGTGCCGGGGCTGTACACGCCGCCGTCGCTTGCGCTGTTGGTGACGTAGGCCAGGCCGGCTGACAGCGCGTCGGTCACCCCGACGTTCGTCGCGGCCGCCACGCCCAGGTTCTCCAGCAGGAGCGTATAGGTGAGCGTATCGTTCGTTCCGGCGCTGGGCGCGCTGGCGTCGAGAGTCAGCCGCAGACAGGCGGCGGAGGGCTCCAGGTAGAAGGCGCAGAACGTCCCGAGCTGCCGGATCGGCGTGCTGATCAGGCCGCCGGCCGGATCGTATGTCCCGCCGAGGTTGGTCCACGCCGAGCCGGTGTACCGCCAGATCGCCGCGCCGGGGTAGACGCCGTCGACGGGCAGGCTGAGGACCGCGTTGGAGGCGAACACCTGGGCCGCCGGCGTGAACGCGTAGCACCCGCCGATCGGCTGCCAGCTGCCCGCGCCAGCCGGACTGGAGCCGACCGGCGCGCTGGCCGGCGGGCTTGCTCCGGCCGGCAGGTGGGCGGAGTAGCTGGCGCCGATGGCCACGGGGCCGGCGAGCGCGCCGGCCGGCACGCGGAGAACGCCGCCAGCCAGGGTGGCCACCTGCCCGCCCCCGGCCCCCACCGGGTCGACGAACTGGAAGCGTGTGCCCGCCACGCCGAACGGCAGCGCCACTCCGCCGACGGTCTTCACCCCGGACAGGTCCAGCGTGATCTCGCACCAGTTGCCGTTCGTCCGGGGAAAGCCCAGGTTCGTGATGGTCAGCGTGTAGGCCGTGTGCGCCGGATCCCACTGACCGGAGCCGATGCCGCGACTCTGAAGGTTGCTGACGGCGGCGACGAATGACGTCGGACGATTGGTGGCGCTGACGGCTTCCGCGTAGGCCAGGGCGTTCAGCGTCCAGGCGTCCTCCCCCTGCCCCACCCGACCCGGCCAGCTGACGCCGGCGACGCGCTGCGGCAGGAGCGAGTCGACCAGCACCGGTACGCTGAACTCAAAGCGCACGGTCACGTTGCTGACGCCCGGCACGGCTCCGCCCCCGCCCGGCGCCACGTTGGTCACGTACGGCCCGGCGATCGCGACGCCGGGCTGCGGCAGCCCGTCGCCCTGAAGGCTGTCCACCGCCACCGTCTGGCCGGCGGGACAGACGACTTCGTTCCGGCCGTTGGTGTCCGTGATCGCAACCGCCCCGTCAAAGACGCTCACCTCCGTCCGGTGCAACGGCGTGTAGACCGGGAAGGCTCCCGCCCCCATGTCGTCGATATCGCCGGTCTCCGTGTCGATCCGCTGGATGCGCCCGACGCCGGCGCTGCCGGACCAGGCCAGTACGTAGCGGTCGGAAACGTCGGCGTTGCCCACCGAGCTCTCCAGGTCGTCGCCGTAGGTGACCGCGTCAACGTAGCGCCCCGCCGCATCATATAGAGCGAGATAGTCCGTGCCGGGCATGCTCTGGTACTCCAGCACCACATGCGCGCCGTCCGAGCTCCACGCGATCGAGTCGACCATCCGGTTCGGGACGATCGGCCACGGCTCGCCGCCCGCGGCGGCGACCGCCCATACGCCGACGCCGGGTCCTCGGAACGCGAAATTGCCGGCGCGGTTGACCGCGGTCTTCCCGCCCTTGACCACGGCAATCTCGATGGACTGCGACGTCATGGACCCGATCCCGTTGGCCACGAACAGGGTGACCCGGTTCGTTCCCGCGGGCAGCTCATGGCTCGTCAGCGGGCCATACCACGCACCCAGCTGAAGCGTGTTCCAGCCCCAGCTGTCGCCGAACGGGCGCCAGGTCCACACGCCCGAGGCGCTGCACTCCAGGTCGCCGTAGCCCTTGAGGCGGGACGAGAAGTCGAGCGACTCGCCCTCCACGCTCGCACGGAGCGTCACGGGGCTCACGCCGGTCTCGGAGTCATACTCCATGTAGATCTGGCACGGCCAGGTCGTGCGATTCGTGTTGCTCGCATCGACGAAGGCGCTCGCCCGCACGCCGATCTTGCCGCTGCGGACAAACGCGATGGTGTCGTCCGGGAGCCAGACCGTGTTCTCCCCGACTTCGTAGAACGTGTAGAGGCCCGGGGCGTCGAATGTCCGCCACAGGACGCTGTACGATCCGCCGCCGACCGGGACCGTGCAGATTTCCTTCTCCCGCACGTACAGGCCTGATGGCGGCTGGTAATCCTGGATGCGCAGGAACGAAATCCGCCGGCCATCGGGCGAGAACGAAGGGCCCATGAGCAGGCGATCCCGGTAGGCGTACGGCGCCTTCCCGGTCGCTTCGGCCAGCGTCCCCGCGCCGAGCAGCAGGCGGGGGTTGCCGCCGTCGCCGTCGGCGATCCACAGGTCGCAGACGCGGGGATCGTTCACCCCGCCGGGCCCCCACGCCTCGTAAGCCACCGCGCTGCCGTCCGGGGCGAATGCCGAGCGGCCGATCCGCCGGCCGGCCGGCGCGGCGATGAAGTTCGTCGCGCCCGTTCCGTCCTCGCTCATCAGCCAGAGGTCGCTGCCGCTCACGTAGGCGATCCGCCGGGACAGGCGCACCGTGAAGTCGGTCTGCTTGTTGGTGATGAACTGCTTGACGGTCCGGATCGTCTGCCGGACCTTGCCCCCGTAGATGCCCCGCTTCGCATCATCGACCGCGGAGCGAAGGTTGCCGCGGTGCATCTCGAACTCCCGCTTGAGCTTGATCGCCCCTTCGGATGGAACCTTCTTGACCAGGTCGGCCAGCACGATCGTTGTGCCGGGGCCGAACTGGTGGATGGAGTTGTCCATCATCATCACCTGGCACGAGCCGGACTTGTCGGTCCGGAGCTTGTAGCCGTTGGCATGCGGGACCTGGACGGGGCCCTTGAGTTCCGTCCACGCTCCGTTCGGGGGAAGGATCTCCACCTTGCGGGTGTTCGGGCACACGAACGCGTAGTCCGTGCCGTATTGAGGGAGGCTCTGAGGATAGGCCGGGCCGGCCAGGCCCGGCAGCAGCAACCCGCAGACCGCCGCCAAGCGGCGTCCCGGGCCTCGGCGCAGTCGGTCGATGAAGATGGCCATCGATCTCATCACGGCACGCTCCCGCTCTGCATGGCCCACACCTCCGGCCGACACGGCCCCAGCTAGCCGCCCCCTGCTCCGCCGCACGGGGGACAGCGGATCCGCCATGCTTCGCGTCCGCTCATGCCCGGGGGATGACCGGCAGGATCAGCCGCGACGGATGCACGCGCGAGTGGCGGATCGTCTGCCGGGCCACCTGCCAGCGCGTGCCGGTCGCCGAGGGCTCGCCCGTGTTGAGGTTGCGGGCGAAGCGGGGGAAGCAGCTCGACGTGACCTCGAGACGGACCTGGTGGCCTTCCGGGAACACGATCGATGTTGCCCCCATGTCGACCTCGAACTCGTATACCGCGCCCGGCTTCAGCATCACCTCGCGATCCAGCCCCTCGCGGAAACGGGCGCGGATGATCCCGTCGCACACCAGCATGGAACGTCCGTCGGGGTAGACGTCGCACAGGCGCGCCACAAAGTCCGTGTCCAAGGCGTCCGACGACGCGAACAGGGCCAACCGCACGAACCCGGTGACCTCCATCGCCTGCCGGAGCGGCTCGCCGGTGTAGACCAGCACGTCGTTCCGCCGCTCGATCGGCGCGTGATCGGTCGGGCCGGCGGTGGCGAGATAGGCGCAGCCGCCGGCGGTCGGCACCGGGTTGTCCGGGTTGTAAACGTAGGTATCGGACTCGGCGCCCGCAGCCGGCTCGGTCCGCAGCGCGCCGTCGCCATAGAGGCTGTTCGCCGATCCGCCGCTCGCGAGGAAGAAGGATGTCTCGCGGGTGCGCGCCAGGGGCCACTCGTGCTCGTCGCGCCACACGTTGTCGCCCATCACGAAGATCCGCACGGGCGGCTCGCGGTCGATCCCGTTCGCATCGCCCTTGACCCACCGGTCGAGCCAGCGGCGGTAGATCGACTCCATGCCCACGACGGCCTGGTCGCCGAAGTCCATCTGCCCCACCTGGCGGCCGCCCAGCCCGTGCGGCCAGGGGCCCATGATGAGCTTCTGCGCCACGCGCGCCCGGGGCCCGCCCTTCTCGCGGATGCCGCAGAAGTTCCGGACCAGGCCGTTCGCGTACATGTCGAACCACCCGCCCGCGTGCAGGGCGGGAACGTCGAAGTCCGCATAGTGATGCTCGACGCTGGCGGCCTTCCAGTAGTCGTCGTGGGTGGGATGCGACAGCCATTCGCGCAGGTACTCCAGGCGATAGCCGGCCGCCTCGTCCATGGTCATGAGCGGCAGGTGGCGGAAGACGCGCGTCCAGTCGGTGGTCTCGTTGCTCTGGCCCGTGCGCCCGGCCACCCCGGCGCCCCAGCCGAGCGCGATGGTGAGGTTCATGACGCCGTTCGTGAAAAGGAGATCCTTGAACAAATCGTTGCCCATGACGGCCGGGGTGATCGCATGCAGTCCAGCCGGCTTTGTCCAGGCCGCTGTGAGCTGCGTGAGGCCGACATACGAGCCGCCCGTCATGCCGATCCGGCCGTCGCACCACGGCTGCGAGCGGATCCATTCGATGGTGTCGTGCCCGTCGGCGTCCTCGCGAAGCGGGTTGAAGCGGCCGTCGGAATCGAAGCGGCCGCGGCAGTCCTGCTTGACCAGCGCATAGCCGGATCCGACGAATGCCGCATCGCCCGGCATGAACCCCGAGTTGCTGTACGGGCTGCGCATGAGGATGGTCGGACACGGGCGATCGCCGTCCGGCACTCGAACGTCGGCAGACAAGTGCACGCCGTCGCGCATCGGAACGGGCACATGGATGTACTGCTTCATGGTCATCTCCGGGTCAAGGATGCTGCACCTTGCCAAGCCCCGCCCGAATTGTCCAGCGTCGGGCGAGCGCCCGAACGACGCGACCCGCTCTCCGCGTCTTTGCGGCTGCTCTGCTCTTTCTCGGCTGACTATCCTCTTGCAGGCTGCCCGGCCACAGCGGCGCACCAGGCCTGGCCAGTCGCCAGATCACGGCCCAGCACCCACGCCACGCCTTCGACGGCAACCGTAATCTCGATCCGGCTGGCGCCCGCTGAGATGTCGGGGAAACGCCCTTCCACCAGCGGCGGACGATCGCCTGAAAACGGAACGACCAACGTCAGAAAGACAGCCTGTCTCTTCTCGCAGTGCCGGAAGGCCCAGGCGGGCCGCGACTCCTTCTCGTGGAACCGGGACGATGTCTGCCCCTTCTCCACCACCATATCCACAGGCGCATCCGAGGGCGTCCAGACCAATACGTTGCCCCCCTCCGGAAAAGCGGTTCGCCCCACCTTGCTGGCTGCGTCGAGCATCGCGGGGCCCGGCGCGAGCTGGAAGTGGAGGTCGAGCGTCCCGCCGGGGTCACCGATGGCCTCGTCGAGCAGCATGAGAAAGCGCCGGTCCACAAAGAACACCGTGCGCCGGTGCGTCCAGCCGGGATACGACTCATTCTCGAAGGCCAGCACGGTATGGCGCGGCTCGTCATGCCAGAGCAGGTGCCGGGCGGCGTTGACCGAGTTCCGGCCGTCGAGGGTCAGCGTCTGGTGGGCGACCGAGCTGCAGAACCAGGGCCGCTCCGCCTCGTGCGCCGTGCCGTGGCCGTATGCGTAACACCCCGAGTCAGGCATTACCCAACGCCCGCCCGAGAACAGCTCGAATGTGCCGTTGTCCTGCTGATCGTGCGAACTGACGGCCTTCGGGCTGCAATGGAACGCCGCGTAGATCGCGTCCCGGTCCCAGCCCGAACGCACGAAATACATGCCGGCCTCCGGGAATGCATACGAAAGCTGTACCGGGTACGCGCTCGCCCGCTCCTCCAGCACATCCCGATACTGGGGACGCCCGAACACCTCCGCCCCGCGCCGCAGGGCGCCAGCAATGTCATGGCTGGGCCGTCGGGCGTCGCTGAACATCGGGTAGAGCCGGTCGGGCGACAGCGCGGCGAGGAGGTAGTCGTACATCTTTCCGATCGCCTCCATGAACTCCGGCGGCGCCTCGCCCCGGTTCCGCCGCTGGAATTCCACGACGTTCAGGAGCAGCCCCGCGCAGGCCATGTGGTAGTTGATGCTCCACTCTCGTTGAACGCCGTCGCGGGTGAACTGTCGGTTCAGCGTCTCGGACAGCACGGCTAGCGCGCGTGCGCGCCATGCGGCGGCCCGCCGGAACTCGGGAAACACGACGGAAAGCCGCAGGAGTCCGTCCAGTTCGACGATGGTGGGATTGGAGTGCGAGAACGTGCGGGCGGGAGAAGCGATCACTTCGGCCTGGTCGTGGACCGCGGCGAGGAAGGTGCGGAGGAAGTCTGGCGTGAAGGCCGGCGAGTGCTTATACAGTTCCAAGTCGGCGCACCAGCGCCACGCGCGCACGCCAACGCCGAGGCCGTTGTAGGCGTACACCGTCCGCCCGGCATCGGCCGGGTGCTTGGTGATCCAGTCCCCCGCCAGCTCGACCCAGCACGCCGCATAGCGAGCATCGCCCGTGGCCACGTAGGCGCTGGCCAGATAGGTGTCCCAGTCGAACCGGTGCATGCAGGAGAGCCAGGCCGCGTCGCTGACCGGGTTCACGGACCAGTCGATATCCGGCCCGTAGTCCTGTGGCACATAGCCGAGCACGAGCATATCCGGGCGAGCGACAAACACGTGGCGGAGCAGGTCTTCCGCGTGACGGAGCGTCTCCGCCGAAGCCGGACACTCGACCTTGAGCGTCGCCTCAACCGGATACACGACGTTAATTCGCGCGCGATACCAGGCCAGCAAGGACTCCATCGCACCAGCCTCGTCGCCCTGCCCCGCGCGCGCCTTCACCACCTCCAACCCGGGCCGGTCGAGATCCAGCGCCCCGAGCAGGTCGCCCGGCTGGAGCCGCGCCGACGACGGCAGCGCAATCTCGTTCCAGTCGTGCGTTCTCCGCACCGCCCCCGCAACCGTCGTCCGCATGTCCATCCGGCCATCCTCCACGGTTACGTCTCGTTCGGGGGTCAGGGCTCGTCATTCGCCAATCGCATCAGCTTGGCCTGCATGTCGCGGAG
>CAYSLU010000087.1:0-23285 GCA_964431965.1 uncultured Verrucomicrobiota bacterium | reverse complement strand
TACGCGGGCACCGATCCGGACACGACCGATTTCGGCTCGGTCACGTGGGGCTGGCACTGGAGCGCGGGCGTGGCCGCCCAGTGGTCGCTCTTCGACAGCGGGCTGCGGCGCGGCGTCATCCGGGAGAAGCAGCTCGAGCTGGCCAAGGCGCGCGCCGACTACGACGAGCTGCTGCGCGTCGTGTTCCTCGAGATCAAGCAGGCCTATCTGGACCTCCAGGACGCGGCGGAAGCCACGACGGGCAGCCGGGACAACGTGCAACTGGCCGAGCGCGCCCTGGAGATCGCGAAGACCCGCTACGACGCGGGCATGTCCACCTATCTGGAGTTCACGGAGACGAACCTGGCGCTGCGGACGGCCAAGCTGTCCCTCTACCAGGCGCTCCGCGACCACATGAACGCGATGACGCGGCTCCGCCACGCCGCCGGGCTCCCCGGCGGATCGGCTGCGGCTGGCGCCGGGAGATAACGATGCAGGCAAGCACGGGAAAGCGGTCGATGTCGGGGTGGGTGCTCGGGGGCGTGCTGGCGCTGCTGATCGCGGGCATCGCCTTGCTGGTGGCGGCCGGCAAGCGGCCGGAGCAGATCGTCGCCGCGGCGGCGGACACGGCGGTGCCCGTCTCGACGCACACGGTCCGGCCGGCTGACATCCGGGAGACCATCACCTACTCCGCGCGGATCGAGCCCGAGTCCGACGTGCTGCTCGCGGTCGAGCAGAGCGGCCCCATCGCCTGGATCGGCGCAGACAAGGGCGACACGGTGGAGGCAGGCCAGCCCCTCCTCCAGATCGACAGCCGCAACCACACCAGCGCCTTGGAGCGAGCCGAGGTGCAGTTCCGCCAGGCGCAGAACGACCTCCAGCGCTGGGATGAGCTTCGCAAGTCCGGATCCGTGTCGCAAAGCGATTACGAAGGCATCGCGACGCGGCGCGACCTCGCGCGCATCGCGGTCAGCGAAGCCCGCGTTGAGCTGGCCAAGTGCACGCTGCGCGCCCCGGCGGCGGGAGTGGTGCAGGACCGGCTGCTCGACTCCGGCGAGTACGCCGCCCCCGGGCTCCCGGCCTTCCGCATCGCCGCCCTGAACCGGGTCAAGGTCGTGGCGGAGATCCCGGAGCGCGACGTCTTCGCCATCCAGCCCGGCCAGTCGGTCCCGATCGCCGTCGATGCGCTCGACGGCACGGTCTTCACCGGCCGCATCACGCACGTCGCCACGGCGGCCGACCCCCGCAGCAACACCTTCCGCACCGAGGTGCTGGTCGATAACCCCGGCCTCGTCCTCCGCCCCGGCATCATCGCCCGCGTGACGGTGCTCCGCCGCACGCTGCGCGGCGCGCTGGCCGTTCCGCTGCAGGCCCTCATCCCGGTCAAGGGCCAGTACGTCGCCTTCGTGGCAACCGGGGGCCACGCCGTCCGGCGGGTGGTGAAGATCGGAGCCATCGTGGACACAACCGCGGTGGTGTCCGAGGGTCTGAGCGAGGGAGACCGGGTCATCACGGACGGCCAGCGCCTGCTGGCGGACGGGGTGCCGGTTGCCGAGGCATCCTCGCGCTAGCCCCGGCCCCGCGCACAAGGGAGACGTCATGATCCTGTCCGACTACGCGATCAAGTTCCGCGTGACCGTGTTTGCGCTGACGGTCGTCCTCCTCGTCGCCGGCCCGGCCATCTACCTCGCCCTCCCCCGCGAAGGCGCCCCCGACATCACGATCCCCTTCGTGTTCGTGACAGCCGCATACGAAGGCGTTGCGCCGGCCGAGATCGAGAACCTGATCAGCATCCCGCTGGAGAAGCAGCTCAACGACCTGGAGAACATCAAGGAGCTGTCCTCGACCTCGGCCGAGGGCGTCTCGATGATCGCCATCGAGTTCACGCCGCAGCAGGACATCGACACCGCCATCCAGAAGGTCAAAGACAAGATCGACATGGCGAAGCCGGACTTGCCGGACGACCTCGACCAGCCCTCCGTCCAGGGGCTGAACTTCAGCACCGACATCCCCGTGCTGAACTTCGCCCTGTCCGGAAGCCCGGATCTCGACCGGTTGAAGCACATCGCCGAAGACATCCAGGACGCGGTCGAGACCGTCCCCGGCGTGCTGCAGGCCAGGCTCTACGGAGCGCTCGAGCGCGAGATCCGGATCGAGGTCGATGTCAGCCGGCTCACGGCCTACGCGATCACGCTGGGCGACGTCATGGCCGCCGTGCGCCGCGAGAACTCCACGGTCTCGGCCGGCAACCTCGAGCTTCGCGGCGACAAGTTCCAGGTCCGGATCCCCGGCGAGTTCACGGAGGTCGCCCCGCTCAAGGATCTGGTCATCCGCACGGACGGCGACCGGACGGTGCGCCTGTCAGACGTGGCGATGATCGTAGACACGTACAAAGACCTGACGTCCATCTCCCGCATCAGCGGATCGCCGTGCGTGTCGGTCGCCGTACACAAGCGATCGGGCGAGAACACCGACGGGCTGATCCGCCAGGTGAAGAAGATCCTCGCGGCGCAACCCCTGCCGCCGGGGATCCGGCTCACCATCGTCAACGACGAGTCCGAGATCATCCGGATGATGATTGAGGACCTGGAGAACAACATCGCCAGCGGCTTCCTCTTCGTCTTCGTCATCCTGCTCCTGTTCCTCGGGTGGCGGAACAGCCTTCTGGTGGGCATGGCGATCCCGCTCTCCATGATGATCGGGTTTGTCGCCCTGGCGGCGCTCGGCATCACGCTCAACATGATCGTTCTGTTCAGCCTGGTCCTGTCGGTCGGCATGCTCGTGGACAATGCCATTGTCATCGTGGAGAACACCTACCGGCACCACTGCGACGGCGAGTCGCGCATCGATGCGGCACGGCGCGGCGCGAGCGAGGTGGCGTGGCCGGTGATCAACTCCACCCTCACGACGCTTGCGGCGTTCGCCCCGATGCTCTACTGGCCCGGCATCATGGGGCAGTTCATGAAATACCTGCCCGAGACGGTCATCATCACGCTGACGGCGTCGCTGTTCGTGGCCATGGTGATGAACCCGGCCATCTGCTCGGTCTTCATCAGCCGCCCCCGCAATCCGGAGTCGCTCGACGAGCCCGGTCGGTGGCTCCGCTTCATGAACGCCTACGAGCGCGTGCTCCGCGGGGCCCTGGCGCACCCCTGGCTCTGCATGTTCATCGGGGGCGCCTTCCTCATCCTCAGCATCGCGGCCTTCGGCCGGTACAGCCTCGGCGTCGAGCTGTTCCCGGAGACCCAGCCGCGCCGCGCGACAATCGAAGTCCGCTACCCGGAGGGGACCGACATCCACACGACCGACGAGACGCTCCGCCGGATCGAGCGCGGGCTGACGAACTACCCCGACATCAAGCTCTTCCTGGCGACGGCCGGCGCCGGCGGGCAACAGCTGATGAGCGCGGGCGGAGGCACCCACCTCGGCAACATCGTGCTGGAGTTCCCGCCGTTCGCGGAGCGCACGACGAACACCCTGGAGCTCGTGGGTGCGATCCGCTCCGGCATCGGATCCTTCCCGGGCGCCCAGGTCAAGGTCGAGCGCGAGCAGGAGGGCCCCCCCACCGGCTGGCCCGTCAGCATCGAGCTGTCGGGCGAGGATTTCAGCGTGCTCGGCGAGATCGCGGACGAGATCACGCGGGCCATCCGGGACGTGCCCGGCCTCGTGGACCTCCAGGACAGCATGGAGGACGCCCGGCCGGAGCTCCAGTTCCGGGTCGATCGCGAGCGCGCGGCCCTGCTCGGCCTGGACACGGACAGCGTCGGCCGGTTCCTCCGCACCGCCGTCAACGGCGAAACCGCCAGCAAGTACCGCGCCGGCGAGGATGAGTACGACATCACCGTCCGCCTCCGCCCCGATCAGCGCCGCAGCGTGGACCTGCTGAAGCAGATTTCCATCACCACGCCCGCGGGCCAGGCCGTCCCCCTGGCCTCGCTCGGCACCTTCGGCTACGAGGGAGGACGCGGCCAGATCCAGCGCAAGGGCCAGAAGCGCGTCATCACGATCGGCGGCAACAGCCAGGGGCGCGGCGTCGACAAGATCCTGGCCGATGTGCGCGCCCGCGTGGACAAGCTGAACCTCCCCCGCGGCTACTCGGTCAAGTACACGGGCGACACCAAGGATATGGACGAGGCCAGCGCCTTCCTGTCAAAGGCGTTTCTGATCGCACTCGCCCTGATCGCGCTGATCCTGGTCATGGAGTTCAACTCCGTCACCCAGCCGGTGCTCGTCCTGATTTCGGTCATCCTCTCCATGGTCGGCGTCACGTGGAGCCTTCTCGCCTGCCACATGAGATTCGGGGTGATCATGACCGGCATCGGCGTCGTCAGCCTCGCCGGCGTGGTCGTGAACAACGGGATCGTGCTAATCGACTGCATCAACCAGCGGAAGCGCGCCGGGATGTCGAGCGTTGAGGCGATCGTAACGGGCGGCCGACTGCGCCTGCGTCCGGTGCTCCTCACCGCTATCTGCACCGTAATCGGACTGGTGCCGATGGCGGTCGGCTGGAGCTTGGAAGTCCACACGTGGCCGCCGCGGATCGTGGCGAGCACCGAGACCGCCGCCTGGTGGGCCCCGATGGCCGTCGCGGTCATCTTCGGGCTCGCCCTGGCCACCGTGCTCACGCTCGTGCAGGTGCCCGTGATGTACCGGATCGCGGACTCGCTCGCCGGGCGGATCGGACGCCGGTTCGGGCGCGAGGAGAAGAGCCCGGACCCGGCCGCGTAGGCGGGTCAGCGGCCCGCGAGACCGAGGAACACGCCCGGCAGGGCCTCAATCACGTCGCTCGCCGTCATCGCGGCCATCGAATGGCACGCAGCGGCAGCGTCGCCGGCGCGGCCATGGATGAAGACCGCCGCACGCGCGGCGTCCCATGGCTCAAGCCCCTGGGCGAGCAACCCCGCCAGCAAACCCGCCAGGACGTCGCCCGATCCCCCCGTGGCCATTCCCGGATTGCCCGTAAGGTTCACGCAGGGCAGGCGTCCCCTGGCGTGTACGATCGTGCCGGCGCCCTTCAGCACGACCACCGCGCCGGTCCGCTCCGCCGCCGCAGCGGCGGCGCCGAACCGGTCGGCCTGCACCGCCTCGGTCTTCCACCCCAGCAACCGCCCCATCTCGCCGGGGTGCGGGGTAAGGACGGTCGGCGCCCGGGCGCGAAGCGACTCCGCGTCGCCCGCGAACGCATTGAGCGCATCGGCGTCCAGAACGATCGGTGCGGTCGACTGTCGCAGCATGGCCCTCACCAGGGTCTTCGAGTCCGGACCCGGCGTCATGCCAGGCCCCATCAGCGCGGCGGTAAACCGTGGCGCGCCAGCCCACCAGCGGTCCCAGCCGGCCGCGGCCAGAGCGCCGTCCGCCGTCTCCTCGGCTGCCTGGACCATGGCTTCCGGCACCAGCGACGCCACCGTGGACGCGATGCGGCGCGGCACCACCGCGCTGACCAGGCCGACGCCGGAGCGCAGGCCGGCCCGGGCGGCCAGGGCCACGGCGCCCGAGAACCCGGCCGCTCCGCTCATGATCAGGACGTGTCCGTAGTCGCCCTTGTGAGCCGCACGCGGGCGGGCGGGCAGCAGCCCGGCCACCTCCGACCCGGCAATCAGCTCCCGGCCGCCGGCCGGCGGATCCGCCAGCGACGCCGGGATGCCGATGTCCGCCACGGAAACGGAGCCAACCCACTCCAGCGCCGCCGGCTCGAGGAAGCCGGTCTTGGGCAGACCCATCGTCACCGTCCGATCAGCCCGAACCACCGGCCCAGCCGCTGCGCCCGTATCTGCGTTCAAGCCCGAAGGAATGTCGATCGCAACCACCGGCGCGCGGCGGCCAACCCGGTTGATCCACTCGATCGCGGCAGCGGACACGCCCTCGGCGCTCCCTCGGATGCCGGTCCCCAATACCCCGTCGACCACGGCCGCCCACTGCGGGCCCGTATCGGCATCGCTCCAGTCGCCGGCAAGAGGCCGCTCGGCCACCGGCACTCCAGCGCTGCGCAGCCGCAGCAGCGCCCCCAGAGCATCGCCGCGGACCTCGTCCACGCGCCCCGCGAGCAGAACCTCGACCGACCACCCCCACTCCCGCAGCAGCCGCGCGGCCACGAATGCGTCGCCACCGTTGTTGCCCTTGCCCGCCACCAGCCCCACGGGCCGACCGGCACAGGATACGCGCGATGGCACCACCTCGGCGACTTCCACGGAGACCGCCCGGCCCGCGCGTTCCATCAGGACGGCGCCCGGCACGCCGAACTCCTCGATCGTACGCCGGTCGATCTCGCGCATCTGGGCGGCCGTAACGGCTTTCATAGGCCGCCTCCCGTGCCCGCCCGCCCGGGCCCGATCAGGAGCGCTTGGGCAATGGCGAAGTTGTGGGTGTGCGACAGGCTCACGAGCACCACTCGGACGCCGCGCGACTCCGCCAGCCGGGCGCCCTTGCCGTCGAGTCGGATGGACGGGGCCCCGCTGACCGGATCGCGGACGACCTCGATGTCCAGCCAGCCCAGGCTGGTTCCGATCCCGGTCCCGAACGCCTTGGAGACAGCCTCCTTGACGGCGAACCGGCCCGAATAGTAGAGCCAGGGAGAGGCCTTGGCATCGCAGTAGCGCTGCTCCTCCGGCAGGAACACGCGGTCCTTGATGCGCGACTCCCAGCGCACCAGAAGCTCGCGCATGCGCTCGTTCTCGACCAGATCCACCCCGGTGCCGAGTACTTCGTCGCCCTTCATAGCGGTTGAGCGGAGCGCGTGATGGCCGTTGGCCGAGGTTGATGATGGCGGCCGGCGCCTAGCCCCTTGGCTGGCGGCCGCCGCGGTAGCGACCCATGGCCCGCCGCATGTCGGCCACGGCCGGCCGCAGGCCGACGAAGACGGCGTGGCAGACGATGCTATGCCCGATATTGAGCGTGTCCAGGTGCGGGATCTCCAGTATCCCGCCCAGATTCGAGAGACTGATCCCGTGGCCGGCATTCACCTGAAGCCCGAGCGCATGAGCGTGCCGGGCGCCGGCGACCAACCGCCCCAGCTCCTTACGCGCCGCGGCGCCGCGTGCGTCGCAGTACGTGCCGGTGTGCAGCTCCACGCACGGAGCCCCCAGCGCCGCCGATGCGTCGAGCTGCCGGGGATCCGGATCGACAAACATGCTGACGACAATCCCGGCCCGGGCAAGAGCCCGGACGGTCGACTTCAGCTGCCGCGCCTGGCGAACCACGTCCAGCCCGCCCTCCGTCGTCAGCTCGCGCCGCCGCTCAGGGACGAGACACACCTCGTCGGGCCGAACGTCCAGCGCGATCTTCACGATCTCGGGGCTATTCGCCATCTCGAGATTCAGTCGGACGCGGAGGTGCTTCCGCAGGCGATAGACGTCCGCGTCCTGGATGTGCCGCCGATCCTCGCGCAAGTGTACGGTGATGCCGCGGGCGCCGCCGCGCTCGCAGAGCCGCGCGGCCTCGAGGATATCCGGGTATGTCGTGAACCGCTGCTGCCGCAGCGTGGCCACGTGATCGATGTTGACGCCGAGCTTGAGCCGAGTGCCTGTCTTCATGGTCTCTCCTGCGCGCGAACGCCGGAATCATAGAGAACAGGCGGCAGGCAGTCCAAGGGGAATAGCGGCCGGTCCTCGTTCGTCAGCCGTCGGGCAGCGGGAGCAAGCCCAACGACCCGCACCACGGCCGGGGGGACGCCCGATCTCAGGATGCCTCAGCTGACGGCTCCTTGCGGCAGTCGGACCGAAAGCAGCAGGTCGTGTAGGGGCACCCCGATCGGAAACTGCCGTAGCAGGCCGTGAACCCCTCGCGACGCTGGATCGCGCGGATCAGGTCCGGCTTCGTGAGCCCCTCGGCATCGACGCCCAACACCGACGCCTTCTTCCGAATCTCCTGAATCCTCATGACGCACCTCCGCGATGCCCGAGATACGTCCAGCATCCCGGGAAGGACGCACGGATGCGCCCCTCCCGGGAACGGGAGCCTGGCCTCGGGCTTCAGCCCAGGTTCTTCTCCGCAAAGGCCCAGTTCGCCAGCTTGTCGAGCCAAGCCTCAACGTAGTCCTTCCGCCGGTTCTGCCAGTCCAGGTAATACGCGTGCTCCCAGACGTCCACCGTGATCAGCGGCACCTGCTGGTGCGCGATCGGCGTGTCGGCGTTGCCCGTCTTCACGATCTTCACCACGTCGCCTTCGCGAACCAGCCACGCCCACCCGCTGCCGAACTGTCCGAGCGCGGCAGTCACGAACTCCTTCTTGAAGGCGTCGAAGCTGCCGAAGGCCGCGTCGATCTTGCGCGCCAGAGCGCCGCCCGGGACTCCGCCGCCGGCCGGCTTCATGCAGTTCCAGTAGAACGTGTGGTTCCACACCTGGGCGGAGTTGTTGAACAGCGGAACCTGCGCGGCGTTGCCCGCCGTCTTGCGAACGATCTCCTCAAGCGCCTTGCCGGAGAACTCGGTGTTCTGGATCAGCTCGTTCGTCTTGTCAACGTACGCCTTGTGATGCTTCCCGTAGTGGAAGCCGATCGTCCGGGCGCTGACGACGGGATCCAAGGCCGTCTCCGCATAGGGAAGGGCCGGAAGCTGAATCTGACTGGCTGCTGGGCTCATATTTCCTCCTGTTTCTCGCATCACACACGGCGCCATCCGCGCCAACGGCCGCTATAGTACGGCAAGGAACCGGGTCCGGGCAAGCATCCGATCTCCCTATTCAGGGCGCCGAAACCCGCCCGCCCCCTGAAGCCTCATCGCCTACCGGGCCTCCCCCCGAACCCGAATCCCGCCGCCGGAGTTGAACTCAACTCTGATTCCGCTGCGGCCGTCGGCCCGCCCTGCCGACACCCCCACGCCCATCGGCCGGGTTTCAAACGAGGCCGGAACCACGATGACCGGCGTCACCGGCAGCCCACACGTCGTCCAGACGGCCGGAACGACCACATAGCGGGTGGGGTATCGATACGCTCCGCCGAACGTGATGGCCGGGCGGGACGGCATCGCCACCACCTTGCGCTCGTACGGGACCGGCCGCTCTTCGGGGAACTTCAGAGCCGGCGGGCGAGGCTGATCCTGCTGTGCCGCGGCCGCCGCCGCCGCTCGCTCGCGCTCCTGCGCCCGGCGTTGGTTGTCCGCCCACAGCCGCTTCAGGTAGTCCGCCTCTCCATCCGTCGCCGGAGAAAGGTCCGTCGCCACGCCGTCCGCCGTCGCCACGACGTTCGAAACCTCCACGGCGCACACCGCCACCGCGGTCGTACCGACCAGGAAAGCGTCCCCCGCCCTCACAGCCCAACCGAGCCCGGTTTCCAGGGATACAATCCGCGCCGTCCATCCCGTCCATGGAATCCGGCGCCCCTCCGGAAGCACGACGGTGGCGCCGCCCGGCCCTGCCAGGCAGACCTGCCCCACCGAGCGATCCTGCCACATCGCCACCGACTCGTTGTATACGCGCTCGACCGCGGCGGTGTGGGCGGCGACCCGGTAGTCGCCCAGCGGGTCGCCGACTCGCAGGAAGTGAGTCCGGCCCGATCGATCATTGAACGAGAGCACGGGCCGGCCGTCCGCGCCGGCAAACTCCGAGGCGAACACATAGTCGAAGCATGCGGGTTGGATTCCCCACACACGCAGGTCGTCGAGCGGCTGGGCCGCGCGCGCCGGCAGGCAGCCCCCCAGAAGGGCCGCCGCCAACAGGCACGCTCCCCCTCGCCGGGTCATGGGGCCGACTCCCTCGCCGTGCCCGACAGATCCCTTTGCCGCAGCAGCGCGGCGACATCAGTTGATGCGACCGTATGGACCTGCCCGCACATGTGGCAGATCACCCGCTGACCGCCCCCTCCCGCCACCACTTCGCGCAACTCGGCGTCCGACAGCACGTCGAGCACGCTCCGAGCCTTCGCTCCGGAGCAACCGCAGCGGAAGCACAGCACGCGCGAATCCCGCGTGCTCAGGTCCTGCAGGCCAAGCGTCTCCGGCAGCCGGGCGGCGGGATGCTCCGCCGCAAGCGCCGCGCGGACCCTCCCGTCGCCAAAGCGCTCAGCCACGCCCAGGAATGCCTCGCTTGATCCGTCAGGCATCCGCTCGGCCAGCAGCCCCCGGGCGACGATGAGTCCGCCGGAGTCCGATCGCGCGGCGATCTCGGCTGCGGCCGCCACCTGTACCGAGGCGAGCAGGTAGCGCACCAGCAACGTCCTCATGCGCGGTGGATCGACGCGAACCGGCGTCTGACTGATCACCCGGCCGGGACGGGTGCGAGTCACCTGCGCCATGCCCGATGCACCCAGAGCCTCCGCAGTGTCGATGGCCGGCCCTCCGTCAAGGTCGTTCAGGACCTTGGCGTGCGTGTAGCCCCGGAGGCTGCCATCCCCGCGGCCGTCGACCACCAGGCCCCGGAGCGGGCCGCCGACGTTGAGCTGAATGGTAAGGGCCTCGTCCTCGGATGCATCTCCGGTCAGCAACGCGGCGGCCACCAGGGCCTCGGCGAGGGCCAAGCCGGCCGTCGGCCCGGACAGGTGCCGCGCCTCCAATGCCTTCGCGGCAACCGTGACGTCCACGTACGTCACCCGGACGAGGGAAGCGAGATCAAGCGATCTGATGAGCACGTCCATATCCGCACCTCCATGCGGCGCCGAAACAGTGACAGGCCGATCGGGCCTATGGGCGGGAATCCGCGTCGCCCGGCGGGATAGCGGGCTCCGAGCCCCGAGGCCGACGGAAATAGCTGGCGATGTAGAGGCCCGCCGCCACGAGTGCCGCCCCCAGGCCAGCCCACCACGCTGGCGTAAGCGACACAAGCAGACCGGCCGCCGCGGCCATGAATGCGTAGGCGGCCACCACGGTCAGATCGTAACCCGCGCGCACGTACCCCTTCTCCGTCACCGGAACCCACATCCGGGTCCGCGTGAGTTGCACGCCGCTTGCCGCCGTCTGGTTGCGGAAATCAAAGAGATCCTGACGCGGAACGAGCGCGCCCTGTGAGCCGACCTTGAAAGAGACGAACTTCCGAACGCTGTCCATCCAGATGGGCGCCGCCAGCGTCTCAGTCCACACCGGCGCCCGGTTTTCAAGCCGCACATAGCGCCGCGGCGCGGCCAGCACCATGAGAAGCAGAAAGATCACCGTCCCGATCAGGACGCCTCTCCGAGCATTCGTCGTCATGACATTCCTTTCGCCGCCGGCCACCCATCCGCACCTTCCGGATTCTACCACATGCTTCCCGCCCGCGCGCAATCAGTCCGCGCGCCGCGGCGCGAGAACGACCGTGCACTGGATCGGATGGCTGCAGGTACACCCGGAGCTGGCTTCCGGCTGAACCACAACCCCGCCGGCGGGGATGATGTTGATGAAGCAGCCGGGGCGCATGCCGGCGAAGGATCCGTCAGATCCGCCCGAGACGTTCCGCCAGTTCGTGCTGCCCGATCTGAAGAACACCATGGCGTCGCAGGCGGAAAACGAGCCGCACCGGTGGAAGGTGTTGACGATCGACCACGGCCCGGTCCGGCCCGTCTTCGGGTCCGGCCGATGGATGAGCTCGCCCGTGCGCAAGTCGTAGAAGGACGGCTCGGCCAGCAGCGCATCGCGCACGATCAGAGGCCGGGCGTACCCCCCGATGGGCTTCGCCCAGACGACGCGGCCGTCACGGGCATCCAGGGCCACGGCCCGGCGGGCATCCGCCCCCCGGCCGTCATGGAGCGAATGGGACGCCCCCGCGAACAGGAGGAGATCGTCCGTGCAGAGCGCCTGCAGATGCCCGAACCCCATGAAATCCCCCCGCGCGCCGCTGTTTCCGGGCGGCAGAGCCTCCCACGTCCCGCAACCCGTGAGATCCACATCCTGCTCCCATGCCGGCCGTCCCGTGGCCTCATCGAGGGCCACCACGGTTCGGACCAGCGGTGGCGCGGGGGACTTCCTCACGACCTTGCCCAGACGGTCGAAGGTCGCGCCGGGATCGGCTGGGCCGGCGGCATCATCCGCCGGTTCCGGCGCGGCTTCCGCTCCCGCGGACGACCCGGGGGTGGCGGGCTGGCCCCGGTTCTCGGCAAAGAAGAGGCGGCCCCCGCCCCAGGCAATCGCCGAGTCGCGGATCTCCTTCCCTCGATACACCCACATCGGTCTTCCCGACTGAAGCTCGAATGCAAAAAGCGAATCGCTGAACCTCGTCCGGGTCGTCGCGCTTCCAAACAGCACGCCGTCCGCGACGGCGACGTACCCCCACGGCGGACGAGTCCCGTCCGACGAGCGCGGCGTCTCGTAGACGGCCCTGGTAACACCCGTGACGGCATCCAGGCGATGGCACTGCGAGCCGGCCGCCACGAACAGGCTGTCGGCGGTGCAGGCGAGGTTGCCGGCGACTGTGGGCAAGCCCAGCCGGACCGCGCCGGGAATCTCGCGCTCCCAGTAGCGAACTCCGTTGTAGGCATCAAAGGACAGGACGACATTCCTGCGCTCCGCCGATCGCCACCCCTGGCAGAACACGCGCCCGTTCATGACCAGCGGCGGCACATTGCGCTGGTGGGTGTTTGGAAATACGTCGGCGCCCGGCTCGCCGAACCAGAGCACATCCAGTTCGCCCTTGACGCGCCGGTCGCCTGACGAACCGGTGTTGCCGGCGTCCGCATAGCAGTGCGTCCACCACCCGGAGCCGTCAAGGACGCCGCGGACGAGCTTGGTCCATGTCGCTCCGCCGCTCAACAGGGTGATGTCCTGAGACACCGGGCCCTCCTTGCTCCAGAGCCGCACGGCGGCCGCGTCCGCCCGGCTGCCACCTGCGAGCCCGGGCAGGGCCCCGACCATCAGCACGCCGCCGCACGGCTTCAGAACCCGCAGCAACTCCTTTGCCACGCAGGGGGCTTGGCCCGGGCCGTCCACGTACACGACCAGGTTGGCGGCGTAGTCCGGGTACGGAAGCGCGGACGGAGTGCCCACATCAACGGCTACGCGCACACCCCAGGCCCGATCCGCGTCCGGGAGCTTGCGCGATAGAAGCGCCCGCTGCGGATCGGACTCGACGCAGGTGATCCGCAGATCCGAATGCCGGGCGAGCTCACAGGCCAGTCGGACAGCCTGATGCCCGGCGACCAGCGCGTGGCCGGCCCGCACCCCGGACGCGCGAAGGATGGCCTTTGCCGACTGCGCCATGCCCTCCGCCTCCGGAACGTCGGACGGAGGCATCGCGGGCGGCACGCCAGCCCCACGGGGCGGAGTACCCGAGGCAAAGCAATGGATGGCCCCCTCCGTCGTGCTGACAAACAAGCGCCCGTTCGCCACCGTCAACCCGACGGCCAGACCGCTCACCCGACCGGTCCAGACGGCCTGGCCGCTCTTCGCATCGAGCACGACCACTTCATTGCTGCCTCCCGCGACCAACCGGCTCCCGGCCAGAATCATGGACGCAAGCTCGGGGCGACCGTACCTCCACCGGACGCTGGCGGCGCTGACGGCGTTGGAGGGCCACCCCACTGCATCGCCGCTTCGGGTCACGGCGGTAATCTCGTTGCTCGCGCCGCTCGTCCAATGCCAGTCCGGCGGGTACGCGGGCGTCTTCAGCCCGTCGTAGCTCTCCGGTGCGTTCAGGAAGCGAACTTCCGCTCCAGTTCGAGCACGCCCGGCGCTCTTCAGCACATAGTAACGGTCGGGCGTAGCCAGCACCCAGCGCGCGCTCGGCCACTTCGCGGCAACCGCTCCCGTCTGCGTGTCCACGACACCCAGCATGTTTTGCATCCCGATGAACAGGTTCCCCCCGTCGACCATCCCGTACGTTCCTCCCATCCCCCGGTTCTGCCAGTTGACCTGGTACAGCAGGCTACCCGTCGCCCGATCCACACAGACAGGATGGGAGCGGCCCATCGGCACGACGATGCCCCGGTCGCACATCAGCAGATACCCTTGCGGCGAAAAGCCGCTCGAGGCGCGACGGGATGCATCGCTCTTCCAGACCACCCCGCCGCTCGCCGCATCGAGCGCGAACATGAACGTGCCGTGGTGAGGAAAGAGCCCGGCTCCGCCGTAGACCCGGCCGCCCTCAACCGCCACGCCCGTGCGCACCGGCCACAGGGACATGACCCGCCCGTTGCCGAGGACTCGCCTCGAATCGCGGGCGGCCGTGTAGGTCCACACCGACGTCCCATCCACTGCGTTGAGGCCGTACACCGTTCCGTCATCGGATCCGAAATAGACGCGATTGCCCGCAATCGCCGGCGCCAGGCGAACCGGCGCGGCCGTGGCGTATTTCCAGCGCACCTGGCCGGTGGCCGCGTCGAGCGAATAGACGTGGTTGTCCACGGAGGACCCGAAGTACACGCGCTCGCCGGCCGCGACGGTGTAGAAGGCGTCGTCGAACTTCGACTTGGGCATTTCGGTGCCCTCGGGCTGGGGATCGGTCCATGCCGGCTGAGGCGCGACGGGTGACCGGTACACCCACTGCTCGGTCAGCGGCACATCCAGCGAGTCGGCTGTCACGCCACTGCGGGCGTTGTCGTGCATATAGGTCGGCCAGTCCTCTGCACGCGCTGCCTGCGCCAGCACGAACGCCGCAAACACGGACAACCGCATGAGGGGTATCGCATGCATATTGATCGAGAAGACCGTCCAATCCGTCGGTTGCGGAGCTACCTCACGATGGTCACGGCGCCTGATGGCGGGCTGTCCGTGATCCAGACCACGGTGCCCGTCGCGCCGAGCCTGGCGCCCTTGGTGTTGTCGCCCGGATCCACCGATACGGTTCCGGAAAACCCCTCGCGATATCGGCTGACAACGGCGATGCGGCCGCCGCCGCCCGTCGCGCCGCCGCCGCCGCCCGAGCTGGCATCTCCGCCCCTGGCCGCCAGGGCTCCACTGCCCGTGAGATTCCGGCACCGCACATAGATGCCGCCGCCGGAGCCTGCCCCCGCAGCCCACCCGGTGAACCGGCCGTTGGCCGTAAGCAGGCCGTCCAGCGCAAGCGTCTCCGCGACCTCCAGACGAATCAGGCCGCCACCGGATCCGCCCGAATACGCGGGAGTCGCGTTGGTACCGGACCGCCCGCCGCCACTGCCTGGCTCAACCGGGGCGCCGGGGCATCCGTAGTCAAGCCCCCCCGCCACGGCCCCGTAATCGCCGCCCGTTCCGCCGTAGCCGCCGCCGGAGCCGCCGGCCTGGTTGCTCCGCCCTGCGCCAGGCCCGTATCCGGAGCCTCGCACTCCCCCCCCTCCGCCATACCCCACCTGATCCGCGCTGAACCCCGCGTTGGTGGCAACCGTCAGACGGCGCATCCTGAAGCCGACCGAGCCGCCATTGGTGGGATTCGATACCGGATGGATCCATGAGCCGGCGCTCAGAATCGCCGCGCCTCCGATATCCACCGACGCGCCACACGCCTCGCTGCCATTCGTCGGCCCGCTGAAGATGCGCATCCGCGCTGCATTGGTCAGCACCAGATCCCCCCCGCACCTGAGCGTGGAAGCGGCAGCGGCGTACTGAAAGCGACCTTGGAACAGGGTTCCGCTTCCATCCATGCTGTCGGAATAGGCCAGGTGGCACTCGCGCGACATGAACGAGGCGCCGCCCAGCTCCAGAAGCGCATTCGTGCCGTCAATCGTCAGCGTGTTGCTGACGGCCAGCGTGAAACCGTCGGCCGCAAACCGCACCCACCGATTGCCCACCGTCAAGTTGGTCGGCCCCCAGAAACTCCACGGGCCGACGATCTGGCCTTCCACATAGTCCAGAGTCTCGCGCAGCAAGATCGCGTCCGGCAGATAGATGGTGCCCACATCACCGCGATAGGATGCCACGGCGGCAACGCCGCGCGACGCCTTGATGGTCACCGTGGCCGGAGGCGCTGTCGCTTGAGCGGCCGCATCATACCGGATCGAGACTCGTCCGCCGCCGCCCGAATAGTTGCCGCCGCCGGCGGGTCCGGTGTTCTCGCCGTTGGCTTGGATGACTCCGTTCGCGCCGGAAAAGACCCGGCACGAAATCCAGATGCCGCCGCCCGAGCCGCCACCCCGGGCGACCGCCGCGCTCTTGCCGCTGGCCGTTACCAGTCCGTTGATCGTGACCACTCCGCCGGATGAGTCGATGCGAACCACGCCGCCGCCGCTGCCGCCGAGGGAGCCGATGGAGCTCAGCCCTCCGCTGCCGGGCTGATCCGGGGCGCTGGCGGAACCATAGGTAAGCCCCCCGCCATCGCCGGCGTTGTTGGCGCCGAACCCGCCGTAGCCGGCACCCGCCCTGAAGCTGGCCCCGATGCCGGCCCCGGGGCCATAGGCCGCGCCGGATGTGCTCGCCCCCCAGCCGCACCCGTCCACATTGATGGCGCCGTTGGAGCCCAGGAAGAAATTGCTGCAGACGAAATGGACCCGGCCGTCGATCGGCCAGACGCCGGCCGCGTTCGTGGCGGTGGCGGAGTTCGTGGCATGCCGCACGGTTCCTCGGATGATCGCCACGTCGGCGGCCTGTGCGATGGCTCCAAGGCCCGAGAACGTGAGCGTGCCGTTGGTCATCATGAGCGACGCAAGCGGTCCGCTGTCATTCGTCAGCGTCACGCTGCCGGATGCGATCAGGGCGCTGCCCCCCGGCCCCGGCACCCCGCCGCTCCAATTGCCGGCGGCAGAAAACCAGTCGCCCGTGCCCGTCCATACGCTCGTGGCCGCGCACGCGCCCGTCGCCGCGAGCAGAACGGCCGCGATGGCCGACAGACGCGCCACGAGTGGACGAAGCCCCGAGTTCATACCGGTACGCGCTCCCACCGGGAGTTCCCTCCCGTCCGCCGCTGCGCGCCCGCTCGCGGCCCGGCAGATCGGGACGGCGTGGCCGTGCGGCTGTTCAGTCTCACGTCGAGAGTAGCCCTTTCGGCGCCAATGGCAAGCGGCTGCTTCCGAAGAATTCGCCGGCATCGGCATCCGCAGTCGCGCTTCCCGTCCCCGCCATCGCGCTGTTATCATTGATGCATGAGTCTGAAGTAAGCCGACCAGGAAACCAAGGTAGCGGTGAGCGAGGTACCGTGATAGCTGACAGCGTCATCCACAACATCGCCTTCCACGTTGAACGGAAACTGATCGAAGTATCGCTCCGCCAGAACACGCAGGGTCGGTACCTGCGGATCACGGAGAGCCTGAGCAACCACCGGGACGCGATCATCCTGCCGTCGGCGGGCTTGTCGCAGCTGCGGGACGCCCTCTCTGAAATGGTCGCCAGGGATGAGGCGGCCGGATAGGCGCCCCGGCACGAGCGACCCGGCCGTCCACGGGACCGGCCCGATACGAACCACAGACCGGACAGATTCCCAATGCGCACGCCGATCGCCCCCGTCATCCCGCTTGCCTGAAGGCGGGCGGTGGTGCAATATGCTGCCCGCTGCGCCGGACGGACCGGACAGCGAAGGAGCGAACCCGCGATGGCTGACCTCGACCAGAACGAAATCCGCGCTCAGCGCATCGAGAATATGCGCCGCCTGGAGGCGCTCGGCTACGCGCCCTACGGCCGCGCCTTCCGCCGCACCGGCCGCCTGGCGGAGACCCGCGCGGCCTTCCAGGAAAACGCGCCCGCCGCCCTGGCCGGGCGCCTCGTCCTCGTCCGCGACATGGGCAAGAGCATCTTCGCCGACCTGCGCGACGGGTCCGACCGATTCCAGGTGTACGCACAGAAGAACGCGATCGGCGACTCCGCGTTCGAGGCGTTCAAGCTGCTCGACGTGGGCGACCACATCGGCGTCGAAGGCACCCTCTTCACGACCCGGACCGGCGAGCTCACGCTCAAGATCGAGCGGTGGACCATGCTCTCCAAAGCCCTGCTCGCCCTGCCCGAGAAGTGGCACGGCCTCCGCGACGTCGAAGCCCGCTACCGGCAGCGCTACCTCGACCTGGTCGCCAATCCGGAGGTGCGCGAGATCTTCAACAAGCGCATCCGCACCATCGAGGAGATCCGCCGCTTCCTGGGCGAGCGCGCATTCTCCGAGGTGGAAACCCCGATGATGCAGCCGCTCGCGGGCGGCGCCGCCGCGCGGCCGTTTGCCACGCACTACGCCGCGCTCGACGCGACCATGTACCTGCGCATCGCGCCCGAGCTCTACCTCAAGCGCCTCCTCGTCGGCGGATTCGACAAGGTCTTCGAGCTGAACCGCAACTTCCGGAACGAGGGGCTCTCCCGCACGCACAACCCGGAGTTCACGATGCTGGAGGTATATGAGGCCTACGGCGACGTCCAGACCATGAAGGCGCTGGTGCAGGACATGATCCCCCATGTCGCCCGGACCGTGTTCGGCTCGCTCCGCTGCGGCGAGGGCGACAGCGCGATCGACCTGACGCCGCCCTGGCGCGAGGTGACGTACCGGGACCTGATCCTGGAGAAGATGGGATCGGGCTGGTACGATCTGCCGGTCCCCGAAGCCAAGGCCCGGGCCGAGGCGATCGGGCTCGCCATCGCGCCGGGCTGGAGCCACGCCGAGATCACGCACGAGGTGTACGAGAAGGCGATCGAGCGGACGCTCCAGAACCCCACATTCGTCACCCGGCTCCCCTCGGCGCTCGTGCCGCTGGCCAAGAAGTGCGCCGACGATCCGTCGGTCGTGGACGTGTTCGAGCTCGTGATCGGCGGCAAGGAAGTCGCCCCGGGCTACTCGGAGCTGAATGACCCGCTCGACCAGCGCGCGCGGTTCGAGGCCCAGACGGATCCGGAGGCCGGCAGGATGGACGAGGATTTCCTGGCCGCGCTCGAGCACGGCATGCCGCCGGCCGGCGGAATGGGAGTCGGCATCGACCGCCTGGTCATGACGCTCGCGGGAGTCGATGCGATCCGCGACGTCATCCTGTTTCCGCAACTGCGCCCCCGCAGGGAAGGCGCCGAATAGCCCGTTCCGCGGATGCCGCGCCCCATGCCCCTGCCCTTCTCCCTATTCCTGGCGCTGAAGTACCTGAAGCCCAAGCGCTCGTACTTCTCCGTCATCACCATCATCTCGATCCTCGGCGTGATGCTCGGGGTCGCGGTGCTGGTCATCGTCCTGTCCGTCATGAGCGGGTTCGACGACATGTGGCGCGAGAAGATCCTGGACTTCGACGCCCACCTGACCGTCCTGGCCCGGGAGCCGATCGCGGAGCCCGCTGCCGTGGCGGCCGCGGTCGGCCGCGTGCGCGGCGTGCGCGGCGTCGGCCCCTTCATCCAGGGGCCCGTCGTGGTCCAGCAGGCGGGCCAGATCTACACGCCGATCCTTCGCGGCGTCGATCCGGCCCGCGAGCGGAGCGTCAGCCGGATTCCGGACGCGATGCAGGCCGGCGCGTTCGACCTGTCCCACGGAGGCGTGGTGCTCGGAGCGGACCTCGCGTCGCGCATGCGCGTGGGCGTCGGGGACGCCATCCTGGTGAACTCGCCGAAGAGCTTCATGGCGCGCGACGAGATCCGCCTGCCCGAGGAGTACACCGTGCGCGGCATCTTCCAGGTCGGAATGTGGGAATACGACTCTGGGTTCATCCTCTGCGCGCTCGACACCGCCCGCGAGCTGTTCGACCTCGAGGCCGGGGCCCAGGCCCTGAAAGTGATGATCGAGGATCCGTACCAGGCGCCGGCTGCCGCGCGCCGCATCGAGACCGCCATCGGCCCCCGCTACTCGGTGCGCACGTGGATGGAGCAGAACCAGCAGCTCTTCGGCGCGCTCCGGGTGGAGAAGAACATGATGTTCTTCCTCCTGATCTTCATCACGATCGTCGCCGCGTTCGGCATCACGAACACCCTGATCACGGTCACCGTCAACAAGACTCGGGAGATCGGCCTGCTCAAGTCCGTCGGCTTCCAGTCCGGCAGCATCATGCGCATCTTCCTCTGGCTCGGATGGATCGAGGGGATGATCGGTACCACGGCCGGCATCCTCGCCGGGCTGCTCGTGCTGCGCTACCGGAACGACCTCATGCGCTGGCTGTCCGACACGTTCAGCATGGAGCTCTTCCCGAAGGAGCTGTACCACCTCAGCGAAATCCCCGCGCGAACCGCCGTCGCCGATGTGGCGATCGTCGCCGTTTCCGTGATCGCCATCTGCACGCTCGCCGGCATGATCCCGGCCTACCGGGCCGCCCGCATGGACCCCGTGCAGGCGCTGAGGCATGAGTAGGTCAGGGATCAGGGATCAGGGTTCAGGGTTCAGGGTTCAGGGAGCGGGGGGGGTGCCATGGACACGTACAAGCGACTAGAGGACTTGGTGGTCTACGAGAAGCTCTGCCGGCTTCACATTGCGGTGAGCGACTGCACCCATCGCTGGCCGGCCGGGGAACGGTATGAACTGGGTAGCCAAGCCAGACGCTCATCGAACAGCGCACCGGCACAGATTGCCGAAAAGTACGATGATCGCCATGTCCGAAACAAAATCGAAGGCGTCAACCGGAGTCGCGGCGAAGCAGCGGAGACCGTGCACCACCTCTACATGGCCCGTCTGAAGGGATACGAATCACAGGCGACCTACGAGGAGTACCGGGCGCGGTACCAGGAGTGCATCCGGATGCTGAACGGCATGGAGCGAACGCTTGAGAAGCAACTGCCCGAGCCCGACCGCCGCTGGCCCCGCTCCGCCGTCCGAGAGGACGGCGAGGACTACGGATCGTCCCCCCGTGGCTTTCCCGAACCCGAAGCACCGCCGCATGCCTCCGAGCCCCGAACCCCGAACCCCGAACCCTTTCCCCTTCGCTCATGACCTCCCCCATCGAAAACATGGTCACAGCCCACGACATCCGCAAGCGCTACCGGATGGGCTCGTCCGAGCTGGAGGTGCTCAAAGGGGTGTCCGTGGAGGTCGGGCGAGGCGAGGCCATCGCGATCACCGGTCCGAGCGGCGCCGGCAAGAGCACACTGCTCCACATCCTGGGCGGGCTGGACCAGCCCACCGAGGGGCGCGTGACGTTCCAGGGGCGCGACCTCTTCGCGATGTCGGCGGCGGACCGGACCGAGCTGCGGGCGACGGCCATCGGCTTTGTCTTCCAGTCCTACCATCTGCTGCCCGAGCTCGACGTCCTGGAGAACGTCGAGCTGCCGGACATGGCCCGCCCCGGATTCCTGAAGCGCCGCGAGAACACGCAGCGCCGGGCCCTGGCGCTGCTCGAGTCCGTCGGCCTCTCCGCCCGCGCCCGCCACACGCCGCTCGAGCTGTCCGGAGGGGAACAGCAGCGCGCCGCCCTCGCGCGCTCGCTGATCAACGAACCGGATCTGGTGCTGGCGGACGAGCCTACCGGCAATCTCGACACCGCCACCGGGCTGCAGGTGCTGAACTATCTGTTCGCGCTCACCAGGGAACGGGGACACACCCTGGTGCTCGTCACCCACAACCCGGAAGTGGCCGCGCGCTGCGACCGAACGATCCACTTGGTCGATGGACGCGTGCAGTAGGGACGCGGCCGCGATCCCCTCCGTGGAGGGGTGCCCGTAGGGCGGGGTGGGTTCCTCATCCGACCAGGGCCGGCTGGCTCCAGCGGACCAGACGATTCACGGCGGCCGTTCTACGCCACGCGCGGCGGGCCGAGCAGCAGATTCATCAGATCGCCGTCCTTCATGGCCCCCAAGGATCCCGTCGGGCAGGCAATCTCGTCGAATGTCGCGACTCCGTCGGGCGCGACGCCCGCCATCCGCACGGAAACCGGGACGGGCGTGCGCGTGTGCCGGCCGATCGCAACGGGCACCGGATGATCCGGCAGCACGGCCACGTTCAGGTCCGGGCCGCATGCGTCGAGTACCAGCCGGACGCATCGGGCATCGAAGTCCTCGATCGCGCGGATCTTCTCCTGCATGTTCTGGGCATGCGACACCTCGTCGATGCCCTCGACGTGCAGGAAGACAAAGTCGCGGGTCTTGAGGGCCTCGACCGCGGCCGCCGCCTTGCCCTCATAGTTGGTGTCGATGTACCCCGTGGCGCCCGGAACGGCAATCACGTCCAGGCCGAGGCAGCGCCCAAGCCCGTTGATCACATCAACAGCCGAGATGACCGCCCCGGTGATCCCGTACTTGTCACGCAGCTTCCGCAGAGCCCCCGCCCTTCCGCCGTTCCACGGCCACACGCCGTTAACCGGCGGCTTCCCCTGGGCTCTCAGCCGGCGATTCACCGGATGGTCCTCGAGCACGGCCGGCGCCTCCCGGATGATGCGCCGGAGCGCCTCCTCGGTCTTCAGCCCTTCCGGCCCGCGGGCCCGCGGCAGGTGCTCGGCGATGGCCTGCCCGTGGTTGTCGTCGGGCTTGTCGGTCGAGACTGCCGCCCCGAACTCGGCCCCGCGCAGCACCAGGATGGATCGATAGCTCACGCCTGCGCGCAGGCAGGCGTCGGGCGATCCGAGCCGCTCCTGCAGCGTCGCGATCAGCGCCTCGGCGTCCGGCTGCGCCACGTGCCCGCCGGAGAAGTCCTTCAAGATCCCGCCCTCGGTCGTCACCAGGTTAAGGCGGAACGCCGTATCGGCCGGCCCCAGCGGGATGTTGCGCCCCGCCGCTTCCAGCGGGCCGCGGCCGCAGTACTCGGTCGGCAGATCGCACCCCAGCACGGACATGTTGGCGACTTCGCTGCTGGTCGGGAACCCCGTCGGCAGCGTCAGCAGGGTGCCGGACCGGCCCGCCTGCGCGATCGCGTCCATCGCCGGCGTCCGGGCGTACTGCAGCGGCGTCCGGCCGCCGAGCTCCGCGATCGCCTCGTCCGCCATGCCGTCGCCCACAAAGATGACCGTCCGTGATCGCCGTGCCGCCATTGCTCGCCTTCCGTTGTCCCGCCTGATGCTCCGTCTCACTCGCGACTGCACAAGAGCCCGACCGTGCTCGTCCAGGCGAGCGCAGCGCAGAAGCCCGCGCCGGATCGCACGGCGCGCGATCTTTCGCACCGCTCCCCGGGATGGCCCCGCATCTTGAGCGGCCGTTCACGAGTCAGCGCGCTAGTGTGCTGTCCCGCAAATGACTACGCAAAACGCGCAAGTGCCTGTCATTCCGAGTGGAGCGAGGAATCTCGGGCTTGATCGCACGGCAAGAGATCCTTCGCTTTGCTCAGGATGACCTTCATTTTGTAAGCCTATTCCCGAGACAGCACACTAGCGCCCGCCGCCCCGCTCCGCATCGTAGGCCCGGATCTTGTCCCGCACCGTCCGCTCCGCCTCGTCGTAGATCTCGCGAATCGCGGGATCGGACAGGTTGTAGACCCGATCCTCGAACGCCGTCTGGCCCAGCCGGTCGAACAGGCGCTGCCGAGCCGTCTCGATATCCTTGCCGTAGATGTGGTACGAGTCGGCCTGCCAGTTCAGGCGCCCGAGCTTCACCGGACGCCCGCTCCGCCGCTCCACCTCCGCGGCGACCACCGCGCGGTTGAACTCGACGAAGCCGAACATGTTCATGAAGTTGGCGCCCCAGGCGTCGTTGCTGCGGAAGCGC
>CAYSLU010000086.1:0-23905 GCA_964431965.1 uncultured Verrucomicrobiota bacterium | reverse complement strand
CCCGTCCGTCAGCAAGTTTGACCCCGGGGGCGGGGTGTGCTAGAAAGGCGCCCCATGACGAAGCATATCTTCATCACGGGCGGGGTGGTGTCCTCCCTGGGCAAAGGACTCACCTCGGCATCGCTCGCGCTCCTCCTCATCCGCCGCGGATACCGGGTCCGGCTTCAGAAGCTGGATCCGTACCTAAACGTCGATCCCGGCACCATGTCTCCGTATCAGCACGGGGAGGTGTACGTCACGGTGGACGGGGCGGAGACCGACCTGGACCTCGGGCACTATGAGCGCTTCACCGGCCTCGCGTGCACGCGGGAGAGCAACTTCACCACAGGCCGGATCTACAGCACGGTCATCGCGCGCGAGCGGGCCGGCGGGTACCTGGGCAAGACCGTGCAGGTCGTCCCTCACATCACGGACGAGATCAAGGCTGCGATCGCCGCGCTCGACTCGCCGGACGTCGACATCGCAATCACCGAGATCGGCGGCACGGTGGGCGACATCGAGTCGCTGCCTTTCCTGGAGGCCATCCGGCAGTACCGTCAGGAGATCGGCCGCCACAACGGCATTTTCATCCACCTCACGCTGGTGCCGTACATCAAGGCGGCGGGCGAGACGAAGACGAAGCCGTCCCAGCAGTCGGTGAGCCTGCTCCGGAGCATCGGGATATTCCCCGACATTCTGGTGTGCCGCACCGAGCAGGCGATGAAGCAGGAGCACAAGGACAAGCTGGCGCTCTTCTGCAACGTCGACAAGAACCTCGTGATCGAGGAGCTCGACGTCGCCCACTCCATCTACGAGGTGCCGATCGACCTGGCCAAGCAGGACGTTGACGTGTACATCATGGAGCTCCTGAACCTGCACGTGAACGCGCTGCGGATGGACGACTGGAAGCAGATGCTCCAGCGGCTGATCGCGCCGTCCGCGGGCGAGGTGGAGATCGCGGTGGTCGGGAAGTACATCAGCCTGCGCGACTCGTACAAGAGCATCTACGAGGCGCTGACGCACGGCGCGATCGCCAACGACGTGCGGCTGCGCATCCGGATGGTCGAGTCGGAGGACATCGAGAAGAGCGGCGTGGAGCCCTCTCTCGGCGGCGTTTCGGCCGTGCTGGTGCCGGGCGGGTTCGGGCACCGGGGGATCGAGGGAAAGATCGCGGCCATCCGCTACGCCCGGGAGCGGGGAATCCCCTTCTTCGGGATCTGCCTGGGCATGCAGTGCGCCGTGATCGAGTTTGCGCGCAACGTGTGCGGGCTGGCCGGGGCGAACAGCACGGAGTTCGACCCGAACACACCCGCGCCGGTCATCGATCTCATGGAAGAGCAGAAGAAGGTGTTGGCCAAGGGCGGCACGATGCGGCTCGGCGGCCAGAAGTGCCGCCTGACGGACGGCACGCGTTCCCGCGCGGCGTACGCCCGGGCCGAGATCGTCGAGCGGCACCGGCACCGGTACGAGTTCAATGACCGGTTTCGGGACGCGCTGGCGGCCAAGGGCATGGTCTTCGCGGGCCATTCGGCAGAGGGGAACCTGGTCGAGGTGGTCGAGCTCCGGGACGGCCCGTGGTTCGTGGCCTGCCAGTTCCACCCCGAGTTCCAGTCCACGCCGCTTGAGGCGCACCCCCTGTTTCGCGAGTTCGTAGGGGCGGCGCTGAGGCACCGTGCGGGCGGCACAGCGAAACGGTCGGAATTCTGAACGCCGGGGCCGGGCGACCGGCATCCGGACAACCCATCATCACCAGCACGGCGAGACCATGCCCAGACGCACCGACATCCAGAAGATCATGCTGATCGGCTCAGGCCCGATCGTTATCGGCCAGGCCTGCGAGTTCGACTACTCGGGCGTCCAAGCCTGCAAGTCGCTGAAGGAGGAGGGCTACGAGGTCGTCCTGGTCAACAGCAACCCGGCGACGATCATGACCGACCCGGAGTTCGCCGATCGGACGTATGTGGAGCCCCTCACGGTGCCGGTCCTCGAGGAGATCATCCGGCGCGAGCGGCCGGATGCGCTCCTTCCCACGCTGGGCGGCCAGACCGCGCTGAACCTGGCGATGGCGCTGCACGACCAGGGGATTCTGCGGCGCTACGGGCTCGAGCTGATCGGCGCGAAGGCTGAGGCCATCCGGAAGGCGGAGGACCGCCTGCTCTTCAAGGAAGCCATGGTGCGCATCGGGCTCGACGTCCCCCGCAGCTGCTCCGTCCATTCCATCGAGGAGGCATGGGTGGCGGCCAAGGAGCTGGGCTCGTACCCGCTCGTGATCCGCCCCGGCTTTACGTTGGGCGGCACCGGCGGCGGCATTGCGTATGACGCCGGGCAGTTCGAGGAGATTGTCCGCCGGGGCCTCTTCTACAGCCCGATCTCCGAGGTGCTGATCGAGGAGTCCGTCATCGGGTGGAAGGAGTTCGAGCTGGAGGTCATGCGCGATCACAAGGACAACTGCGTGATCGTGTGTTCGATCGAGAACCTCGACCCCATGGGCGTCCACACGGGAGACAGCATCACGGTCGCTCCGGCGCAGACGCTCACCGACCGCGAGTACCAGCGCATGCGGGACGGGTCTCTCGCCGTCATGCGCGAGATCGGCGTCGACACGGGCGGGTCGAACGTGCAGTGGGCCGTGAATCCGGCGGACGGCCGCATGGTGATGATCGAGATGAACCCTCGGGTGTCCCGCTCGAGCGCGCTTGCTTCGAAGGCCACCGGCTTCCCGATCGCGAAGATCGCGGCCAAGCTGGCGGTGGGCTACACCCTGGACGAGCTGCGGAACGACATCACGCGCGAGACGCCGGCGTGCTTCGAGCCGACGATCGACTACATCGTCACCAAGATCCCCCGCTTTGCCTTCGAGAAGTTCCCCGGGGCCGACACGACGCTAGGGACGCAGATGAAGTCGGTCGGCGAGGCGATGAGCATCGGCAAGACATTCAAGCAATCGTTCCAGAAGGCGCTTCGCTCGCTCGAGATCGGGCGGGCCGGGTTTGGGGCGGACGGCAAGGACAAGGCGTGGGAGTCTGTCGACGAAGCCAAGCTGGAGGCGGAGATCCGCCGGCCGCACGCCCTGCGCCTGTTTGCGGTTCGCGAGGTGCTCCGGCGGGGTTGGACCGTCGACCGGATCCACGCCGTCACCGGCATCGATCCTTGGTTCCTTCGCCACCTGGAGGAGCTGGCCGCATTCGAGGACGAAATCCGGGGGGCGAAGAGTCTCGCCGGGCTGGTGAAGGACGCGGCGCTGTTCCGGCAGTCCAAGGAGTTCGGCTACTCGGACCGCCAGATCGCACACCTGACCGGCAGCTCCGAGGACGAGGTCCGGGCGGCCCGCGAGAAAATCGGCCTGCTCCCGGTCTACGGGCTCGTCGATACCTGCGCGGCGGAGTTCACGGCTTACACCCCGTACTTCTACTCCACATACGGAGAGATCGACGAGAGCCGGCCGGGCACGAAGCGGAAGGTGATGATCCTCGGCGGCGGACCGAATCGGATTGGGCAGGGGATCGAGTTCGACTACTGCTGCGTGCATGCCTCGTTTGCCCTGCGGGAAGCCGGGTTCGAGACCATCATGGTCAACAGCAATCCCGAAACCGTCAGCACGGACTACGACACCAGCGACCGCCTCTACTTCGAGCCGCTGACGCTCGAAGACGTCCTGCACATCTACCGGCGCGAGCAGTGCTGGGGCGCCATCGTGCAGTTCGGCGGCCAGACGCCGCTCAACCTGGCGATCGGCCTCGAGCGCAACGGCGTCAACATCATCGGGACGAAGCCGGCGGGGATCGAGGTGGCCGAAGACCGGGACCTGTTCCAGAAGCTGGTGCGAAAGCTGAAGATCCGGCAGCCGGATAACGGCATCGCGCGCAGCATCACCGAGGCGGAGCGGATCGCGGAGGGTATTGGCTACCCCGTGCTGATGCGCCCGTCGTTCGTGCTGGGCGGCCGGGCGATGGTCATCGTGTACAACCGGGACATGCTGCTCAAGTACATGACCGAAGCCGTCGAGGTGTCGGAGGATCGGCCCGTGCTGATCGACCGCTATCTGGAGAACGCGGTCGAGGTGGACGTGGACTGCATCTCGGACGGCGAGACGAGCGTCATCGGCGCGATCATGGAGCACGTCGAACTGGCCGGCATCCACTCGGGCGACAGCGCGTGCACCATTCCCGCGCCGAACCTGACGGAAGCCGCGAAGCAGCAGATCCGCCGGCACACGTTCGCGCTGGCCGAGGGCCTCAATGTCCTCGGGCTGATGAACGTCCAGTACGCCATTCAGGACGAGCAGGTATACGTCCTGGAGGTGAATCCGCGCGCCTCGCGCACCGTGCCGTTCGTCAGCAAGGCGATCGGTGTCCCGCTGGCTAAGCTCGCGGCGCTTGTGATGGCCGGCGCGAAGCTCAAGGACCTCGGGTTCACGAAGGAAGTCACGCCGAAGCACTACTCGGTCAAGGAGGCGGTTTTCCCGTTCTCGCGGTTCCCCGGCATCGACGTGGTGCTCAGCCCGGAGATGAAGTCGACCGGCGAGGTGATGGGCATCGATTCCAGCCCCGGCATCGCGTTCCTGAAGAGCCAGATTGCCGCGGGGACGCTGCTGCCCGAGTCCGGCACGGTTTTTCTCAGCGTGCGCGACCGCGACAAGGCCGAGATCGTGCCGCTGGCGAAGAAGCTGGTCGATCTCGGCTTCACCATCTGTGCGACGGCCGGGACGAGTACCGTCCTCCGCAACAGCGGCATTCGGAGCCAGGCGATCTTCCGCATCTCGGAGGGGCGGCCGAATGCCGTCGACCTGATCGAGGAGAAGAACGTCAACTGGATCGTCAACACGCCAACGGGCGGCGCGGTTCCCGCGATGGACGAGGTGAGAATGCGCGCCCACGCGGTGATCCGGGGTATCCCGATCACCACCACGCTGCACGGGCTGCGGGCGGCCATTCAGGGGTTGGAGGACCTCCGCGAGCGACGACGCATGGAGGTGTGCAGCCTGCAGGAATACCACCGGCACGCGCCGAAAGTGAACCTGAACGCGGCTGTGAAGGATGGCCCCGCCCGGCGTCCCGCATCCAAGCGGGCGCGCCGGCCGAAGTAGGCGTCAGAACACCACTTCGATTCCCTTGAGCGTGTTCGTGATGCCGGCGAGCGTCTCGGGCGCGAACTTGTTGCCCCGGATGTACAGCCGTTTGAGACTCTTCATCCGGCCGATCCCGTTCGGCAGGGCGGTCAGTTCGTTGTTGTTCAGGCGGAGCCACTCGAGGCTGGACAGTTTTTCGATTTCATCCGGCAGCGCCGCCAGCTTGTTCCGATCGAGATTCAGGTAGGTGAGGCGGCTCAGATTGCCGATTTCCGGCGGCAGTGCCGTCAGCGCGTTGTCGCTCGCGTAGAGCTGGGTGAGTTGGGCCAGGCGGCCGATCTCAGCGGGGAGCGTCGCCAACCCGTTCTGGCTGACGTCGAGCCATCCCAGATTTTCCAGCGAGGCGACGGACGGGGGCACGGCCGTCAGCTTCGTCTTCCTCAGTCCGAGCCGTTCGACCTTGGCAAATGCGCCGAACGGGTCGGGAACGGCGGACAGATCTTGACCGTAGAGGTTGAGGTCGAGTACCTCGGCCGGCTTAGCCTGAGCCGCCTTCAGATCCTTCACCTCAGCAGGCTTGGCCGATCGGTCGTCGGTTCCCGCCAACGAGATGGCGGCGCACATCACGGTCACACACAACGCGGCGCGGACGATCATGGGGGAGTCCTCCTTGCGGGCCGAAATGTACCGCATCGACGGGGCAAATCAAGCCAAACGACAGCCGGCGCGCATGGTCGCAGACAGGCGCCGACCGGGATCAGGCTCCGATTGCCTGGTGGATCGCGGCGGCCAGCGCTTCGTAGCGGTAGGGTTTCTGCAGAAAGCCGGCGAGCCCGCGGCCGGCGAACCGCTTGGAGAGCTCCTGCTCGCCGTAGCCGCTGCAGAGGATCACGCGGACATCCGGACTGATCTTCCTGAGTTCGGTGAACGCCTCGTCGCCGTCCATGCGGGGCATGGTGAGATCGAGGATGACGCACCGGAATCGATCCGGGCTGGCGACAAACAGGTCCACGGCCTCGCGTCCGTCCGCGGCTCCGACCGTTTCGAAGCCCAGCCGCTCGAGCATGAGGCGGCAGACCTCGCGAACGGCCGGTTCGTCGTCCGCCATGAGGATGGTTCCGCTTTCCTTCAGCTGGCGGGGCGTCGCCGGTTCCTCGGGCGCCGGCGGCGTCGCATGGCGAGTGGCCGGGAGGAAGACGCGCACCGTCGTTCCCTGCGCGGGCTGACTTTCCACCCCGATGGCGCCGCGATGGCCGCGCACGATGCCCAGTACGGCGGCGAGGCCCAGCCCGCGGCCGGTGAACTTCGTCGTGAAGAACGGGTCGAAGATCCGGGCGAGGGTGGCGGCGTCCATGCCGCAGCCCGTATCCGATACTTCGATCCAGGCGTAGTCGCCTTCGGGCAGATCTTCCTTCAGCCAGGTAGCGGCCCAGTCGGATCGTGTGCACGTTTGGGCGCCGGTGGATATGGTGATCCGGCCCGTCTGTTCGCCGATGGCCTCCGAGGCGTTGATCACGAGATTCATGACGATCTGGCGGATCTGGGTTGCGTCCCCCTCGACGGCCGGCAGATCGTCGTCGAGACGGTATTCGGTTCGGGCCTTCTTCGAGATGGACACCTCGAGCATCTTGGCCGTGTCCCGGACGAGCGCAGAGAGGTCGATCGCCTCGACGACGAACCGGCCGCGGCCGGAGTAGGCGAGCATCTGCTGGGTGAGGTCGGCTGCCCGCTGTGCCGCCCGTCCGGCCTCCTCCAGATTCCTCCGCATGGGGTGGGCGCCCGGCATGTCAGAGAGCGCCAGGTCGAGGTTGCCGATGATGGCCATGAGGATGTTATTGAAGTCATGGGCGATTCCTCCGGCCAGGACACCCATGCTCTCGAGCTTCTGGGTCTGAAGCATCTGGGCTTCCAGCCGCTTCCTCGCTTCTTCCGCCTGCATCCTCTCGGTGATGTTGTGCACGAGCAGGATGAAGTGAGCGTCCGGCCGGCTGGGGGAGCCGCGGGCGGCGACGGAGATCTCGTACCACGCGGCTCCGCCCGGCATGTCGAGGGCATACGTTCCGCCGCGATGGACGCCTGTCTGGGCCGCTTCCGCCAGCCCGGCCGCGATCACCGTTGATGCCTGCTCCGGCAGGATGTCTGTCATCCGGCGGCCCAGGAACTGATCGGGCGGCACATACAGCTGGTTCGGCTTGGGAGCTCGGAAATCGTAGATCCGGCCGTCCCGGTCTACCTCGAAGAGCAGATCGGGCAGTGCGTTGAGGGTGGCCTCCAGATGCTCCTTGGAGCTCCTCAGTGCTTCTTCGGCGTGGCGCCGCTCGGTGACATCCAGCATGTATCCGCGCAGCCGGACAGGGCGCTTGCCGGCCATCTCGACGCTGATCAGATCGCGAAGCCAGACCGTCCGGCCGTCCCGGGCCATGAAGCGGTATTCGAACGAGTGAGTCTCGCCGCGATCCGTGCAGTCGCGGCTGTACTCGGACACCCATTCGCGATCATCCGGATGCACGCGGGCGGTCCAGAACGCGAACTGGGTCCATTCGGTCGGCGGGTAGCCCAGGATGCGTTCGGCCTGGGGGGCGACGTACGTCCACCGATCGTGCTCAAGGTCGAACTCCCACGGGATGGCATCCGTGGACTCGATCAGGGTTCGGTAGCGGCTCTCGCTCTCCTTCAGGGCAAGCTCGGCCCGCTGCCGCTCTGCCACCTGGGCCTGGAGCTGGTCGTTCGCGCGCGACAGCTCCGTCGTCCGGTCGCGCACTCGCGCCTCGAGCTCGTCTCTCGAAGCCTGGAGGAGTTGCTGGGCGTGCTTCTGTTCGCTGATGTCGTGCGCCACGAGCAGCAGGTGCGGCTCGCCGCGGCTTTCAAACCGGGCGAGGTGGTATGCCATCCACACGTCCCGGCCGAAGGTCGTGAGCATGTGGATTTCGCCGCTGGCCGGGATGCCGCTTTGGAGCGCGTTCGCGGCGAGGTCCAAGAGCCCGGACGTGCGCCAGGATTCGATGCGTCTGAAGTCCATGCGGACCAGTTCTTCAGCGCTGCCGCTAACGATGCGAGCCATCGCCTCGTTCGCAAACACGCACGGGCCGGCCGCGCGGTAGGCGGCGATGCCGATGGATGAGGCCGCGATCATCTTCTGGTTCAGATCCCAAGCGTCCGCGAGTTCCCGCTCAGCCTGCCGCCGTTGGTGGTTGACCAGGACTTGGGCCGCCTGGTCGGCCATCTCGGCGGCGAAGCGCACCTCGTCGCCGATCCAGGCCCGTGTGGCATTCAGGCTCTCGTGGCATAGCACGCCCACGAGGCGTCCCTCCATGCGGACGGCGGCATCGAGACGGGCCCGGGCTGTGCCTTCCTCTCCCGGGCGGGCGGCTCCGAACTCGCGGGTCCGGGCGTCCGCGTCCGCGTCCGCCGCGTCGATCGAGCGGGCGGCGGCGAGGGCGGCGCAATAGGTGGGGCAGGATGCGACCGCCACGCGCATTCCGGCGGTGTGCTCGCCGGTCGCCGCATCGTAGAGATCCATGCAGCGGAATTCCCCCGCCTTGCGGTCGAGCGTCCAGAGTCCCGCGCGGGCCACGCTGAGCGCGGCGGCGGCTTCGGCGGTGATCAGGCGGGCTGCGCCGGCCATGTCGCCGTCGATGGCCGTCGCGGACGCCGTCACCCGGAGCAGCGCCTCCTGCTGGCGGCGAACGCGCAGCAGCGCGGCCGTCTCTTCGTCAACCGACTCCTGGCTGCGGCGCTGGACGATGAAGAAGCCCAGCAGAAGCACAATGCAGGGAAGGGTCAGGAGAATGCCGATCAGGCGCCAGATGCGCGGGCGATCCATGCGCCCCAGCACGACGATGGACATGCCCTCCGCACCGGTGATCTGTCGGAACACCATGAACGTCCTGCCGCCCAAGGGGCACCGCGCGCCGGTGCGGGGCACGGCGTCGAGCACCGGGCTGGCGCCGATGGTCGGAAACTGAAGGGACTCGAGCAGCCGGGCGCGAATCGACGGTGACAGCGGCCAGAGCGGGCGGAGATACGACGAGGGATCGGATGCATACAGCACGATTCCGTGGCGGTCGACAAGGTAGCCGACTTCGCCGTGGGACAGAGGCGGAAGATAGCCGCGGATGTTGATATTGATCACGGCGACGCCGACCGTGCGGCCGCCCTTCGTAATGGGACAGCTGGCATAGTAGCCGGGCAGGCCGGACGTGAGCCCGATGGCAACGTAGCGGCCAGGCTCGCCGGCGGCCGCCTGGCGGAAGTAGGGGCGGCTGGCGTAGGAGTGGCCCACGAAGCTCGTCGGCGAATCGCGGTTCGATGAGGCCGCGACAATGCCGTCCGGGGCCATGACGTATGCGATCGAATCACGCAGAATGCGGCTGTAGCGGTCGAGCACATCATTGGCCGCTTCGAGCGCCCCGGCGTCGGCCGGGCTCAGGCCCGTCATTCCGGGAGCGCCCGAGAGCGACCGGACCAGGCGGTCGGCCGTCTCGACGGCGTTCTCCAGCGTGCTCTTGGCCGAACTGAGCCGCGCCTGGTAGCTGAGCTCCTCCTGCCGCTGCTCCTTGTCCCCGATGTCCTCGACGAGCACCCAGCCGAGGGCCAGAACGGTGATGAGCAGAAGCACCAGCCACTGGTCGAATCGGAACAGGGTGGATGTGGGCACGTGGTGGCGCCGGATCGAGCGGTAGTGCTGCCACAGAACAATCGCCAGCGTGGCCGCGCAGGCCGTGCGGAGCAGTTGGACAGGGAAGCCGGTCCGGTCCAGGAACGTGCCGGTATTGAGGATGCGCCCCAGGCCGATGTCCGAAGGCGGGGGAATCAGACCCGCCGCCACTGCGTACGCCAGCATGGATCCTGCCGCCAAGCCGGCCCGCAGACGGGCTCCCGGCTCGCCCCGCAGCAGCCGCCTCCAACTCCAGAGGACGCCGGCGGCGCCGGCGGCGGCGGGAAGCGCGATGCTGTAGCGGACTGCGGCGTTCAACCCGGGGACGCCCTCTATGGCTCCCGCGTTGGCGGCCGCCAGCATCGGGATGTAGATCCACAGCCCGATCCGCGGCCCACCGACGGCGCGCGATCCGGCGCGCGCGAACTCCGCCAGGAACAGGAACGAAACGGTCATGGAGAGCAGCCGGCAGACTGCGAAGGCCGGCGAGTCGTCGAGACTGACGGCTGCCATGTCCAGCCACTCATGGATCCCGTGCGCAAACCCGAAGAGGCAGAACCACTTCCATGGAAGGCGCTCGGACCGATGGCGCAGCAGTCCCTGCGCCACGGCGGCCATCAGGATGAAGGCCAGCCCGTAGACGAAGAATATGAAGTCCACCTGTCGCGCCAGCGCGTCAGACACCGGTCACCCCCGCTTGAAACAGAGACGCCTGAGACGCCGCCCAAGCGCCGCCCGTAGGTCCCCCCTGATGTCGGGCAGAGTATCGTCCATCCGGCTGGCTGGCAACTCGGAATACGGCCGAAAAGGCGCCGACCCGATCGGCCCAGAAAGCAAGCAGCCCGGGAGCGCACCAGCACTCCCGGGCTGCGCTTTCAGACGCCCGCCCGAACACCCGTCATCCGACCCGAACGTGTTTCGTCACTCCGAAACGCTGGACTGGAAGAGCGTCTCGATCGTGCTGACGGCTTCCTTCGCGTCATCGCCTTCCGCGATGATGGTCACGACGGAGCCCCGCGGCGCCCCCAGCGACATCAGCCCCAGTATGCTCTTGCCGTTCACCACCGACTCGCCGTACTTGACTGTGACGTCGGCGCTGAACTGGCTCGCGGTGGCCGCCAGCAGTGCGGCGGGGCGGGCGTTCAAGCCCGCGTCGTTCGGTATCACGGCCTTCCGCATCACCACCTTGTTCATGGCTGCCCTCCCTCTTCCCGTGCCGTCCGCCCGCTCGAATCTCACGGGCGCATACTAGGCGCCCAGCATATGCCGCGCCATCCGTCAATGCCCCATTTGCATGTAGGAAAACCCCTACGCGCGTCCGTCCGTCCGCCCCGGGGGCGCGCCTTTCGATGACGCGGTCGCCGCTTCCTCTGTGCGCGCTCCCTTGCGCGCGGGCGGCCGGCCCCGCATACTTCCGCCGGTAGCGCCGGAGCGAGCGCGCGGCCGAAGGGGGGCACATGACTTCCGAGCATCGAGCCCGAACGCAGGCAGCCTGCATTCGGGAGATCCTGTCGGGCGCCGCGGCTGCGTGCGATCGGGGCGTGCCTGCAGACCATGCCCTTGCCCAAGTCTACCGAGCGCACCGTGAGTTCGGCTCGCGCGACCGACGCCTCTTTTCGTCCCTCGCGTATGCGGTCTTCCGCTGGCGCGGGTGGTTGGACTTCCTCGGCCTGTCCGATCCGGACGAGCGGGCGGTGGCCGCCCACTTTCTTGAGGGGCTGCCGGCGGATCCCGCCGTCGCGGAACTCGCCGCCCGAACGCGGTTCCGCGACCGATCGCCGCCGCCCCGACGCGACGGACCGCTGGAGATGCGGGCGGCCGACCTCGCGGCGTGGGCGGGCGCGGCGGCGCCGCCGCCGGTGGATGCGCTGCTGCCGGCATGGTCGGCCGGCGCCATCGCGACGCCGTCCGGTGCGGCGGCGGCGGCCCACTTCCGGCGCTGCGTGGAGGCCTTTCAGCGGCGTCCCCCGCTCTGGCTGCGCGTCGCGCCGGCTGTCCGCGACCGAGCCCTTGCGATCCTCGCGTCGGCCGGTCTGGCGCACACCCCGCACGCCGCCGTCGCCTCGGCCTTTGCGCTCGACTCCGCGCAGCCCGTTTCGAGCGATGTCCTCTCCCGCCTCGCCGGACTGGCGGAGGTTCAGGATCTCGCGTCGCAGGCCGTGGGGCTCGTTGCCCGGCCTGCGCCCGGCTCCCGATGGTGGGACGTCTGCGCCGGTGCGCTCGGAAAGAGCCTGCAGTTGGCCGAGCTGATGGGCGGTTCGGGCGAGGTCGTGGCGACGGATATCCGGGCCTCCGCTCTTGACAATGGACGCCGGCGCCGCGAGCGAGCGCGGGCCGCTACGATCCGGATCCGGGAGTGGGTTTCGGATACGGGTTCGGCGCCATCCGGATGGTTCGACGGCGTGCTGGTGGATGCCCCGTGCTCCGCCATCGGAACCTGGCACCGCAACCCGGACGCCCGCTGGCGAACGTCCCTGGCCGACGTTGCCGAGCGGGCGGAGACGCAGCGCCGCCTGCTCGGCATCGCCGGCGCCAAGGTGCGGCCCGGCGGTGCGCTCGTCTACGCGACCTGCACGCTCTCCGCCGGCGAGAACGACGTCGTGATCGATTCGTTTCTGGCTGGCCACCCGGAGTTCAGCGCCGACCCGTTCGAGAGCCCGCTCGACCGCGCGCCGGCGGCCGGGAGGCTGTGGATCTGGCCGTGGGAGGGGCCGTGCACCGGCATGTATATCGCGCGGCTGAGGCGCGGGTGAACGGGTCGGCGCCTGTCGCCGGCGTCTTGAATGCGGGACGTGTTTCGTACACAATGCGGCGCTTCTGCACCCGAACGAGGAGACGATATGAGCTTGCGCATCGCAATTCTGGTCCCGTTGATCCTGCTCGCCACGATCGCGGGCTCGCGGTCGTTTGCCGCGACGTCGGCGCCCCCGCCCAAGAGCCCGGACGAGCGACTGGCCGACGGGTACATCGCCTATGTGGGGGCGGAGTCCGCCATGGCCAGCCAGCGCCTGCCCGAGGCCCTGGCCGGATTCGAGCGGGCGTTCGAGCTCTACGCCGCGGTCAAGGCGGACTATCCCGGCTGGAACACGGCGCTCGTGGACTACCGGATCTCGCTCGCCTTGAATCGGATCGGAGTCTTGGAGACGCAGATTCCCCCGGCCGATCGTCCGCGCCGGCCTGCCGAGGCGAGCGCGCCGGGGCGCGCGGCCGCTCCCGCGCCTCGCCTGCCGGTTGCCAAGCCGGCGTCCGAGCACGCGGTGGTCCGGGTGTCCCCCGGCGATACCAACGCCCTCCCGGGCTTCGCCCCGGAAGGCGAGCCGCTTCGCCAGGATCGCGATTTCCTCCTCGTGCGCAACCGCCAGCTCCACCAGGAGGTGACCGAACTGCGTGCGGCGCAGGCCAAAGCCGAGTCGGACCGCTGGTTCCGGTTCTGGCGGCACTCGGTCACTTCGGCTGTCCCCAGTCGCACGCTCATCGTCGCTGCGATCAAGTCCGAGGCGCGGCGCCAGCTGACGGAGGGGCGGGCGGAGGATGCGCCGGCTCTGCTGGAGGAGGCCCTGGACCTGGTTCCGGGCGAGCCGGAACTGATGTCGCTTCTCGCGTCCGCGTACTGTCAGGCCGGCGACTACGATGCGGGCATTCAGGTGGCCAACGGCTTGCTGCGCGACCAGCCGACCAATGCGGCGGCCCGGGTCATCCTGGCCACGGCCTACCTCGGCGTCGGCAAGATCCGTCAGGCCCGGAAGGAGACGGAAGCGGCCCTGCGGTATGCGCCCGATCTCCAGCAGGCTCACTACAACTACGCGCAGATCCTGCTGATGGATCGGCCTCCGAGCCTGCAGCTGGCGAAGGATCACTACGACCGCGCGATCGAGCTGGGCGGCGAGCCGGACCCGCAGTTCGAAGCGGCCCTGCGGCGGGCCTACCTACTGTGGAAGACGTCCGAGATCAGTCAGAAAAAGCTGGTCCCGTCCACCCGGCGGTAGCCGGATTCCCTCGGTGAACGGGAAGCCCTTGGGAATCCGACCCTCGAGCAGCGGCAGCCAGGAGCGTTCGGGCCCGCCTGCCAGGTCGCGGGTGTAGCGGCGGTTTCCGGTGACCGTCGTGAGGTAGAGCCCGCCGATCTTCATCCCCGAATCGCGGATGGATTCCAGGCCGCGCATCGAGCGGGGGAGCTGCAGCGCCCGGCATTGTCCGTACCATGCGACCGCCTCCGGGATGTCCGTGCAGAGCGCTTCGTCCGGCTTCATGAAGCCGGTTACGCGCGTGATATAGGGCGGGTAGTAGGGGGGGTAGGCGGGCACGGGATCCACGGCTGACACGGCCAGGATGGTGGGGAACACGCCGAGCAGCACGACGGCCCCGGCGGCCAGGTTTCGCAGCAGGGGATCGATGACGTCCAGCCGGTCCACGAGCAGCACGATCATCGCGCAGCCGTAGAGCACGACGAACGGCAGGAACGACCGCACCAGCGGACCGGCTCCCTCCTCAACCACGCTGCCCGTTGCGAGCGCGATGGCGATCCCGGCCGCCACGCACCAGCGGAATGCGCGCAGCTCCCCGCGCGAGAACCGGTGCAGGAACGACAGCACGAACGCCCCGACGAACAGGCCGAGGCCGAGCCCAAACCGGTCCGGCGCCCCAGCTCGCCCGAAGCCCTCGGCCAGCCGGGTTCGCACCAGCCGGGCGATGTCGGCGTTATCGAGGAGCTGATCGACGGATCGCTCCGCCGTGGGGGCGTCGGCTCCGGCGTTCAGCACGGCGATCGGCGCGAGGCCGAACGGCAGCCCGCTGACGCTCAGGTTCCGCGCGATCCACGGGGCGGCGCCCGCTGCGATCAGGGCGAGCATCAGCGCCGCCGCGAGCCACTGGCGGCGGGCGCTGCGCGCGAGCACGAACAGCACGATCATGACGGCGGCGGCGGCCAGCGCGTAGCGCGTGAGGAAGGCCAGCGCCGAGGCGGCGGCGGCCAGTGCAAACAGCGCGGTCCGGATGCCCTTGCCCCCGCCGTCCGAGTCGCGGAATGCCCAGGCGAGGGCGGCGCCGCCGGCGGCGGTGACGAGGAAGGCCCCGAGCGGGTCGGGCCGCCCGGATATGGCGTCGGCGAGCACGGCATCCGAGAGCATGTAGCCGAGCGTGGCGAGGACGGCGACGCGCGCGTCGAACAGCCGGCGTCCGAGCGCGAATACGATGATCCCGGTGGCCATCCAGAAGAGCAGGCCGATCGGCACGATGACGTGTCGCTCCGGAGCAAACACATCGAACGGGGTGGAGACGGAGAGCGACGGCTGAACGGCGTGGAAGCCGGCGGCCACGATGGCCGGGTGCAGCGGGGCGTGGAACACGTCCGCGCTGCGGGTGGGCTCGACCAGCCGGCCGCTCCGGCGCCCCTCGTGCCAGAGAACGATCGGCCGCACAACGTCAGTGACGAACCCCCGCCCGGCGGCCAGGTTCCGCGCCACCTGGGCGCCATCAATGGCCTCCCGGTCCCGGAGTCCCGTGAACTGGATGTGCGCATAGAGCATTCCGATCGCGAGCACGGGCAGCAGGACGAGGAGGGCGCGCAGGGCGCCGAGCGCGAAGCCTCCGTCGAGGCTGTTCACGAGGCGCTGCATGGGCGTTTGCCGGAAGGACGGGATCACGGCGTCGCTCCCGCGACGTCGGACGGGGCGCCGGGCTCCCCGCGATACTGCTTGAGCTTGCGGTGCAGCGTCCGCCGGCTGATCTGGAGTTGCTGGGCCGCGCGGGTCACATTGCCGTCCGTCCGATCGAGGGCCGTTCGGATCATCAGCCGCTCCGCCTCCTCGAGCGAGCCGGATGACAGCGCCCGCGCGGTGCTGCCCGAGCGCCCGGCCGCCGTCGGCTCGGCGGCGATGCGGATGTTCCCGGGCACATCGCGCGCGGTCAGCTTGGCGCCGCGCGCCAGCACCACCATCTTCTCCACCACGTTTCTCAGCTCGCGCACGTTGCCGGGCCACGCATAGGCGGACAAGAGGCTCATGGCGTCCGGGGTGAACCCCTCGATCGCCTTGTTGTTGTCGCGGCAGAAGCCCCGCAGGAAATGCTCGCACAGAAGCGGGACGTCGCCCGTCCGTTCGCGCAGCGGCGGCAGCGTGATGCTGACCACGTCGAGCCGGAAGAACAGGTCGTTCCGGAACCGCCCGGCTTCCATCAGCGTCTTCAGATCCTTGTTGGTCGCCGAGATGAGCCGGATATCGACCTCGAGGGTCTGCTGCCCGCCCACGCGCTCGAACGTCCGCTCCTCGAGGACGCGCAGCAGCTTGATCTGGGTGGCGGGATCGATCTCCGATATCTCGTCGAGGAACAGCGTGCCGCCGTCTGCAAGCTCGAACCGCCCCTGTCGCCGCTCGTGCGCGCTGGTGAAGGCGCCCTTCTCATGCCCGAAGAGCTCGCTCTCCAGCAGCGTCGGCGAGAGCGCGGCGCAGTGGACGGCGATGAACGGCCCCTTCGCGCGGGTGCTGAGGTGGTGGATGGCATGCGCCACCAGCTCTTTCCCGGTCCCGCTTTCGCCCTGGACGAGCACCGTCGCCTGGGTGGGGGCGATCTGGCGGATGATGTCGAACACCTCCTGCATGGCCGGCGAGTGGCTGATGATGCTCTCGAGCCCGAAGCGGGAGTCGAGTTGCTGGCGCAGGCTGAGGTTCTCGGCCTCCACCTCCCGCGAGCGGAGCGCCCGCTTCACGAGGATGTCCAGCCGGTCCAGATTCACGGGCTTCATGAGGAAGTCGTAGGCGCCACGCTTCATGGCCTCGACGGCTGTCTCGACATTGCCGTAGGCGGTGAGCATGACGACCATCGGCTGCGGGTCCTTGGCGACGATCCGCTGCAGCAGCGTGAGCCCGTCGATGCCGGGCATCCGCACGTCGCTGATCACGAGGTCCGCCGCCTTCGTCTCCAGGATGCGAAGGGCCTGGTCGCCGCTTTCCGCGAGCACTACCTCGTAGCTGGGCCGCAGGGCCCGGTCGAGTCCCTCGCGGGTGTTCTTGTCGTCGTCCACGATCAGGATGACCGGCCGCTTCTTCACGCCTCCGCCCTTTCCGCTCGCTCTTCCGTCCGCGCCGGCTTGAGCAGCCGGACCCGCCGCTCGTCCAGAGGGAACATGATCGTGAACGTGGTGCCCTTGGCCGGCTCGCTGTCCACCTGGATCCGCCCGCCGTGGTCCTGCACGATCCGCTGCACGATCATCAGCCCCAGGCCTGACCCGTCCGACTTGGTCGTGTACCGGGGCTCGAAGATGTGGCCCATGTCTTCGGGCGAGATGCCCCCGCCCACGTCGCGGAAGGACACGCCCACGTGCCGGTCGTCGGTCCACAGCACGATGCGCAGCACGCCGCCTCCCGGCATGGCCTGCATCGCGTTTTTTACGATATTGAAGAATGCCTGCTTCACCTGGTTGCGGTCCACCTTGATCTTCGGGGGGGGCTCGGCGCAGTCGATCTCGACCCGGATGGACCGGTTCTCGATCTCCTGCTTCATCAGGGTCAGCGTCTCCCGCAGCACGAGGTCGAGGCGGGCGGGGGCCAGCTTCGGTTCGGCGTGCCTCAGCGCCCGAAGGAACTCGGTGATGATCAGGTCGAGGCGGGTCGCCTCCGAGCGGGCCACGTTGAGGAGCTCCTGAAGGGATCGGCGCTCCGCCTCGGGCAGCCCGCGGATCTCCCGGTCGAACAGCTGGAGGTGGATGTTCAGGGCGTTCAGCGGATTGCCGATTTCGTGCGCCACGCCGGCCGCGAGCAGCGTCACCGCGTTGAGGCGCTCGGATTCGAGAACGGCGGCCTCATGCTCCCGGTCGCGCGTCACGTCGCGGAGGATGACGACCGCGCCGGGCTCCTTGCGCTCGCCGCCGCCCAGCGGCACCACGTAGAAATTGAGGAAGCGGTGCTCGGGGTAGGTGACCTCGATCTCATGGCTCACCAGCTTGACCCACTCGCGCTCGTCGAGGTTGACGACACGCTCCCAGTCGATGTCCCGGATGTACCGCATGATCGGTTTCTGACGCGCGCTCTCCAGCGTGAAGCCCATCAGGCGCTCGGCGGCGCGGTTCGCGTAGTTGATGTGCCCGGCTCCGTCCAGAACGATAACGCCCTCCTGGATGGACTGAAAGATGGTCTCCAGGAGCCCTTTCTCCTGGGCCAGGCGCAGGAAATGCGTCTGGACGCTCTTCGGGTCGAGCTTGTCCAGCCGCTCGATCAGCTTGTCCAGGAATCCGCTCTTCATGCTTGGCTCCTGACCGTCCGCTATTCCCGGGTGAGGTAGTGCCCGCGCTCGAATCCGCCGCCGGAGACGGCCTCGCCGAACGCGACCGTCGCGTCCACTCGCGTGACCTTCAGCACTCCGAGCTCCCGGCCCGGCATCAGGGCCAGCACATCGCCCGTTGCGGGATCCGTCACCGGCCGCGCGCGCTCCCGCACGCGGTAGACCTCGCCGGAGCGGTACCCGCGGTCCGCGCCCCCGTTGAGGATGATCGCCCCGCCCTCGGTGGTGGCGATCATCGGGCGCCAGCGGCGGCGCGGCGTGGTCCCGGAGATGGCTCCGACTCCCTGGCGGATGGCGTCGCCGGTCGCCTGGCCGAGCGGGGTCTTGAAGAAGGCGTCTCCGCCGAACGTGACGCCCTTGTAGGTTCCGGCGGCGTACGCCTGGCGCGCCCGCGAGGTGCCGGCGCACTGCACGGAGTCAATGATCTCGCCGCTCTCGACATCCACGATGGTCAGCGTCAGCGACACGCGCGCGTTGTACCCCCGCCCGCCGAAGAGCAGCCACTTGATCGCCACGCTGATCGCGCCGCCGCCGACCTGCGAGAAGTCGTTGATCACGCCGCGCACGAGGAACTGGGCATTCTTCAGCTTGCCGAGGTCCACCTTGCCCTCGGGGCGGAACAGCTCGTTCCGTTGGCGGGTCAGCTCGCCGACGACAGACTCGAGGTGCTGCCGCTCGACGACGGTGAACCCCTTCGAGCGGACCAGTTCCGAGACCAGGAGGTCGGCCATGCCCGATCCCAGCTGCCACTCGCCGGGAAAGCCGGAGCGGTTTTCGAACGAGCTCACGGCGACCACCGGCCGCATGGAATCCTTGTCATACGAGCTGGTGAATTCCGGGCGGGTCGTGCACCCGGCGGCCAAGGCGAGCAGCAGAGCGGCTGTCGAGCGGTAGGGGAGCGTGCACATGACGGCTCATGTAGCCGAAACCGGCCTCGTCGCGCAAGCGAAGAGTTGTCGCCGCCCACCCGTCTTCCGGCTAGAAGAGCAGCTTCGCCGCCGCCGCGGCGGCCAGCACCAGAACGGTCGTCTTGAACCCCTTCTCCGGGATCCGGCGGGCCACCCGCACGCCGATCAGGGCCCCGATGACGATCAGGGGCATCAGCGTGAGGTTGAGGCGGAGCGAGTCGAGCGTGATCAGGCCGAGGCCGGCGCTGAACGGGATCTTGAAGCAGTTGAGCACCATGAAGTACCAGGCGCCGGTGCCGATGAACTCGTCCTTGGGCAGGCGCATCGCCAGCAGGTAGATGGTCATGATCGGGCCGGCCGCGTTGGCCATCATGGTCGTGACGCCGGCCAGCAGGCCCATGACCACCGGGAACCACCATCCCTGCGGGATGGACACGTCGCTCCCCGCGCGAGCCGAGCGCCACTGGTTGATCGCGAGGAGCACGAGCACCGTCCCCCCGATGATGGGGCGGAGCTGCCGGTCGCTGACGATGCCCATGAGCGCGGCCCCGATGACGATGCCGACGGCGGCGCAGGGCATCAGCCGCACGAGGTGCCGCCACACCGTGTGCTGCCGGTAGTAGGCCACCGCGAAGATGTCACCCAGAATCAGCATGGGCAGGATCAGGCCCGTGGATGCCTTGGCCGGGAGAACCGACGCGACGAACGGGATCGCGAGGATCCCGACCCCCGGCACTCCCGTCTTCGACACCCCGATCAGAAAGGCGCTGAAGGCCAGGATGACCCAGCCGCCCGGCGTGATGTCGATCATATGGGGCGCTCCAACTTCATCGAGGGCCTCGTGTATCACGGAGCGCCCGGAGGGTCAAACCTTCCGGCCTTCCCGGGTTCGCGGTTGACTTCCGCCGGCCGCCGTGTTTCATGCTGTGGCAGCTCCGGCCGGAAGCGGCCGCGAGCGGGAGGTGGATCCATGGGCGCAGGAAGAGTCGGTGCGTTGTTGACGATGATCGCGCTGTCGGGTGCGCATGCGGTTGAGTCTGGTTTTGTGCCGTTTTCCATTTCGTACGCGAGCACAGGGTACGCGGTTCGCGCGGCGGCTTCGTCCCGGCTGATCCACGCGTATGACGACCGCCTGTGCGCGATAGACGGCCACTTCTACGCCGGGAACCGCCGCGTGCGGATATGGGGCGTGAACGTCTGCTACGGCGCCGGGTTCCCGACCCACTCCGAGGCGGAGCGGATCGCCACCGGGCTGGCCGCGGCCGGCGTGAACAGCGTCCGATTCCACCACATGGACGCGCGGCCGTTTCCGGACGGGATATGGGACTCGGCCGACAACCGTCGCCTGTCGGGCGAGGCATTGGACCGCCTGGACTACTTCATCGACCAGCTCGCGCGGCGGGGGATTTACGCCAACCTGAACCTGCATGTGTCGCGAAGCCATGCCCGCGCGCTGGGTCTCCCGGAGGCGGGGTTTCTGCCCGAGATGGACAAGGTGGCCGGGCTGTTCATGCCGGTGCTGATCGACGCCCAGCGGGCCTACGCCCGGGAGTTGCTGAGCCGCATGAACCGGTATCGGCGGCTCGTCTATGCCGAGGATCCGGCCGTGGCGTTCGTGGAAATCAGCAATGAGAACAGCCTGTTCATGTGGGGGGCCGAGGACATCCTGAAGGGGCTTCCGGCGCCATACGCCGCCATGATGCGCGGCCACTATGCCGTCTGGCTGAAGACGCGCTACGGAGGGACGGATGCGTTGCGCCGGGCGTGGGCTGTCGGCGCCCAGCCCCTGGGCCGCAACCTGCTGGCCAATGGCGAAATGGGCCGCAGGGACCGGTCACGAGGGCTCCCGGAAGCATGGTCGATGGACATGCATGGAGCCAGCACGGCGCGCGTATCGGCCGTCTCGGGCGGCATTCGCGTCGATATCGGCCGGGCGGACGGGACGAACTGGCACATCCAAGTGGTGCAGGGGGGCTTCCCTCTGCGGGCCGGGCAGTTCTACACGCTCCGCTACCGGGCTCGGGCGGATGCGCCGCGCTCCATGTGGGTGGGCGTGCTCCAGTCGCACGAGCCGTGGGGCTTACTGGGCGTCGCGCGCACGGAAGGGGTGGGCTCGGAGTGGGCGGAGCAGGCGATCGGTTTCACGGCCGCGAGTGACGAGACGAACAGCCGCGTCTGCTTCGGCATCGGCGGGAGCCCGGAGTCCGTGGAGCTGGGTGCGGTGCGGCTCCAGCCCGGCGGGATCGACGGGCTGCGGGCGGAGGAGTCCATCGACAAGGGAACGGTGCAGCTCTTTGCTCCTTATGAAACCGCTGCGCGGGCGCAGGACCGGATCCGGTTCCTGGCGGACGAGGAGCGGAGTTACTTCGACGGGATGCGGTCGTTCCTCAAGGCGGACCTGCGATGCCGGTCGCTGGTAACGGGCACGTCGGTGTTTGGCCCCGCCGGGCTGCATGGACAGGCCGGCATGGACTACGTGGACGCCCATGCCTACTGGCAGCATCCGCACTTCCCGGGCCGGCCGTGGGACGCGAAGGACTGGACCGTCGAACAGAAGGCCATGTGCGAGCGGCCGGACGAGTCGCCGCTGTTCAATCTGGCCGCCAGCCGGGTCGACGGCAAGCCGTTCACGGTCAGCGAGTACAACCACCCGGCCCCGAACGATGCCCAGGCGGAGTGCGTGCCGATGATCTCGACGTTCGCAGCAGCCCAGGACTGGGATGGCGTCTGGCTGTTCGCGTGTCGCTATCCCACCAACGCAGCAGAGCGGGCGGCCTCCCCCGGGTTCTTCGATGTGGCCGGGAACCCCGCGAAGGAGGGATTCCTGGCGGCTGGTGCGGGCGCGTTCCGCGACGGCGGGGTGGCCAGCTTGATCGACGCGCGAATCATCCCGATCGCCGAGTCGTCGCGGGACGGCGGCGCGTTGGGCGAACTGCAGGGCCGATACGGACTGGACCTGTTCGGCGTGGCTTCCAGCCGTGATCGGAAGCCTTTGCTGCGCGCCGACGTGTTGCGCGCCCGGCTGGCCGTGTCGCTCGACGGCAAGCGGCTGGAGACTGGTTCGCCGGGCGCCAGCCGGGACCCCGATCGCACCGCGGTACGCTGGAATGCCACGAATGGGTACTGGGCGGCGGGGCGCGGCGTGCTGGCCTGGGCGGGACGGGCGCGCGGCTTCGACGCGGCGTCCGGGCTATCGCTGAAGAGCCCGGGGTTCGCGGCGGTCATGGTGACGGCGATGGACGGCGAGCCGTTCTCCCGGACCCGGCGGGTGCTCGTCACCGCGTGCGGGCGAAGCGAGAACACCGGCATGACGTTTTCGAGCGACCGCCGGACCGTAGGCGACGGCTGGGGCCGCGCGCCGACGCTGATCGAGCCCGTCGACGCGTCCATCCGGCTCCCGTCCCTGGCGTCCGGCGCGTGGACCTGTTCGCCCCTGGGCCCGGACGGCGCGCCCGCCGGCCGCTTTCCCTTCGATCCATCCAAGCCGCTCGACCTGAAGCCCGCCCACCGGACGATTTGGTATCTGCTCGTGCGCGAGTGAGGGCCGCTCATCCCAGCGCGCCGCGGATGCCGTCGGCGAACGAGCCCATCTCGGCGGGGTTTTCGTACTGGCGCGCGGGCCAGTTCCAGTGATGGCCGTCGGTCTCGAACCGCGGGATGACATGGAAGTGGATGTGTGCGACGACTTGCCCGGCTGACCGGCCGTTCGCCTGGCTGACGTTGACCCCGTCCGCCTTCAGCCCTCGAATCTGGGCGTCGGCCACGCGCTGGACGACGGCGATGAGCTTCTGGAGGACCGCGACGGGCGTCTGCGTGATCGGGTCATAGTGCGCCTTCGGGATTACCAGGGTGTGTCCCTTGACGACCGGCCCGATGTCCAGGAAGGCGAGGACGTCCTCGTCCTCATAGATGCGGGTGCAGGGAAGCTGTCCGGCGACAATCTTGCAGAAGATGCAGTCAGCGCTCATGGCGGCGTCCCTCCTCCTGTCTGTCGATCGCCCGCGCCGCCGGCTGATCGGTTCCTGGCGCAGCGTCCGGCGAGCGGTCTCTCCACCACCGGCCGGCCAGCCCCAGAAGCCCCAGCGCGAGCACCAGCAGGAGCGCGCGTCGTTCGGTCTCCGTGAGATGAAGCCACGCGCGCGCCATCGCACGCGCTCCCGGCCAGCCCTGCGCTCCAGCCATGTGCCGTCCCCCTCGCGTTGCCCCCAGGCTTCCGGCCCACCGTCTACCCCAGCACCACGTTGGCCAGCTTGTTCGGTATTCCGATGAACTTGCGAACGGATCGGCCTTCCTTGTGCTTGAGCACGCACTCGCTCGCCAGCACGGCGGCTTCGAGCGCCTTCGGATCCATGTCCACGGGGACGGTGATCCGGCCGCGCAGCTTTCCATTGATCTGGATCGGAATCTCGATCTCGCTGCGCGTGAGGGCCTGCGCATTGACCTCCGGCCAGCGGGCCGACAGGACGCTGGGCTCGTGCCCCAGTTCCACCCACAGCTCCTCCGCGATGTGCGGGGCGAAGGGCGAGATCAGGATGACGAGCGACTCGACGGCTTCCCGGAAGACGGCCCGGCACTGCTCGCCGGAGGAGGCGTCCACCTTCAGGTCGTCCAGCGCGTTCATCAGCTCCATGATCTGGGCGATGGCCGTGTTGAACTGGAAGGCGCCCTCGAGGTCCTCGGTGATCTTTGCGATGCTCTCGTGCAGCTTCCGGTAGAGATCGCGCTCCGGAGTCTCCATCTTTCCGAGGTCGGCCTTCAGGCCGCGGGACGCCAGCAGCAGATCCTGGGTCTCGTGCACGCGGCGCCACACGCGGCGCAGGAACCGGAACGCGCCCTCCACGCCGGCGTCGTTCCACTCGGCGTCCTTCTCGGGAGGCCCGATGAAGAGCGTGTAGAGCCGGACCGTGTCGGCGCCGTACTCGCGCACCAGTTCGTCCGGCGAGACCACGTTGCCCTTGGACTTCGACATCTTGTAGAGCTGCCCGTCCTTCTCGCTGCGCTTGCAGATCATGCCCTGCG
>CAYSLU010000085.1:0-24228 GCA_964431965.1 uncultured Verrucomicrobiota bacterium | reverse complement strand
GACCCTGCACTAGCGGGAGCCGGGACTCCGGACACCCCCGACTCCCGTCTCCGCATGCGTCTCCGTGGTGAGGCGCCGGATGGCACTGCAGAGACACTGAGGCTGCAGAGCCCGGATTCATTCGTACCGGGCCATGCGGCGGTTACGCTATACTCCAGCCGGCTCAGGGGAGGATGAGGCCGCGGGCGGCCGGCGGTGCAGACGGAGCGGAACAGTCACCACATGAAGTTCACGGCCATTGATTTCGAGACGGCCAATGCGGATCGCAGTTCGGTCTGCGCCGTGGGACTGGTCATGGTGGAGAACGGCCAGGTTGTGGGGCGCCTCCGTCAGCTCATCCGCCCCGAGCCCTGCTACTTCGATCCGTTCAACGTCGCCATCCACGGCATACGCGCATCGGACGTCGCCGGCGCCCCCACGTTCCCGCAGTTCTGGCCCAGCCTCTGGCCGCGCGTGACGGGGCCGCTCGTCGCCCATAACGCCGCGTTCGACATGAGCGTGCTCCGGCGCTCCCTGGAGCGCTGCGGGGCCCCCTATCCGGACACGGACTACTTCTGCACCATGGTCATCGCCAAGCTGGCGTGGCCCCAGCACCCGACCCACCGGCTCGACTACGTCGCGCGCGCTCTGGGCGTGGCCTTCCGGCATCACGACGCGGAGGAGGACGCGCACGCCTGCGCGCTCATCGCCGTCGCCGCGTGCCGGCATCTCAGCGCTCCAACGCTCTACGACCTGCCGGGCGCCTGCGGGCTCCGGGTCGGCCGGCTGTTCGGCTCCGGACACCGTCCCTGCGGCGGCCCCCGCGCGCAGCGGGCGCCACGCACGCGGGAACCCGCACCCCCGTGTCCCGGCTGACGGGGCCGTACGGCAACCGCACGTCAACCGTATTGCAAACGGAACCCGCTTGCAGCACAGTACCCGCAGGCCTCGCAGGCGGCGGGGGAAGCGAGTATTCGGGGGAGACAGCCATGGTAACACTGAGCGCGTTGAAGCAGCTGGCGAGGCAGCACGGGACCCCTCTGTTCGTGGTGGACCACGACGAACTGCGCCGGAACTACGCGACCTTCAGGAAGTACCTGCCGCGCGTCCAGGCGTACTACGCGGTCAAGGCCAATCCGGATCCCGCCATCGTCAAGACTCTGTTCGAGGCCGGCGCGAGCTTCGACGTGGCGTCGATGCCCGAGTTCAAGATCGTCCACGAGCACATCCGGGACATGCCGGACAGACAGCGGCAGGACTGGATCTGGGACAAGATCATCTACGCCCACCCCATCAAGGCCGAGGAAACCCTCCAGGAGCTGGATCCGTACAAGGCGCTCGTGACGTACGACAACCGCGAGGAGATCCGCAAGCTCCGGAAGTACGCTCCGCACGCGGGGCTCGTCCTGCGCCTGAAGGTCCCCAACACGGGCGCCATGGTCGAGCTGTCGTCAAAGTTCGGCGCCGCCTCGGGCGAGGCGGTGGACCTGATCCTCGAAGCCGACCGCGCCGGGCTGGTGGTCGAGGGCCTGAGCTTCCACGTCGGGAGCCAGACGACGAATTTCGACAACTTCGTGAAGGCCATCAACCTGGCCGCCGACGTGTTCAAGGAGGCCCGGTCGCGCGGCTACGCGAAGATGAACCTGCTCGACATCGGCGGCGGGTTCCCGGCTCCGTATGACCCGACCGTGAAGCCGTTCCGCGAGCTGGCCCGCAAGATCAACTCGGAGATCGACCGCCTGTTCCCAAAGGACGTGCAGATCCTGGCCGAGCCCGGGCGGTTCATGGTGGCCACGGCGGGCACGTCCGTCTGCAAGATCATCGGCAAGGCCGTGCGCGACTGCAAGCTCTGCTACTACGTGAACGACGGGGTCTACCACACGTTCTCGGGCATCATCTTCGACCACTGCCAGTATCACCTCGGCGCCTTCAAGCGGGGCCCGACCCAGGTCTGCACGGTCTTCGGGCCCACCTGCGACGCGCTGGATGTGATCTCGATGGCCGAGGTGCTGCCGACGAACCTCGAGCGCGGGGACCTGCTCTACAGCCGGAACATCGGAGCCTACAGCGCCGCGTCATCCACGACGTTCAACGGCTTCCCGCCCGCGCAGATCGTGCACGTCAACCGGTAGCCTTCCCGCGCCGGACACCATGAGCATCTACCTCGTCATCATCCTCGGAGCCATGGTGGGCGGATTCCTGCTCGACCTCGTGATCGAGCGCCTCAACCTCCGCCACATGTCGCCCGACCTCCCGGCCGGATTCGAGGGGTACTACGACGCGGACCGCTACCGGAAGTCGCAGGAATACCTGCGCGACACCACGCGCTTCGGCCTCGCCTCCGCCGGGTTCTTCACGGCGCTCGGCGTGGCCCTGATCGTGGGCGGCGGGTTTCCGGCCATCGAGCGGCTCGCCCGCGCCGCGGGCTTCGGCCCCATCGGCACCGGCCTCCTCTTCCTGGGGATCTTCATCCTGGGCTACGAGCTGCTCCACGTGCCCTTTGCCGCCTACTCCACCTTCGCGATCGAGGAGCGGTATGGGTTCAACCGGACGACGCCGGGCACGTTCGCGCTCGACTTCGTGAAGGGCGTCGCGCTGACCGCGCTCCTCGGCGGGCTTCTGGGCGGCACCGTGCTCTGGATCTTCATCCGGCTCGGCCCGACGGCCTGGCTCCTGTGCTGGGGCGTGATCGTCGCGTTCAAGCTCTTCGTCGTCTTCATCGCGCCGGTCGCCATCATGCCGCTCTTCAACACGTTCACGCCGCTCCCCGACGGCGAGCTGCGCGGGCGGATCGAGGCGTATGCGCGCGGCCAGGGGTTCCGGCTGAGCGGCGTGTTCACGATGGACGGATCCAAGCGCTCGGCGAAAGCCAACGCATACTTCACGGGGTTCGGCCGGTTCCGCCGCATCGTGCTGTACGACACGCTCGTGGCCCGGCATACGACCGACGAGCTGGTCGCCGTGCTGGCCCACGAAATGGGGCACTACCGCCAGCGGCACGTCCAGCTCTTTGTCCTGATGTCGACGATCACCACGGGGCTGATGCTGTTCGTCGTGTCGCGGTTCATCGGCCACCCCGGCCTGTGCGCCGCCTTCGGCCTCGCGGACCCCTCGGTCCACACCAGCATGCTGTTCGCGGCGTTCCTGTACGCGCCGGTGGGCCTGGTCCTGAGCGTGCTCGCCCATGTCGTATCGCGGGCATGCGAGTATGCGGCGGATGCCTATACGGTGCGGACGACCGGCCTCGGCGACGCCCTGGCGATCGCCCTCAAGAAGCTCACGGCGGACAACCTCGGGAACCTCACGCCCCATCCCCTGAAGGTCTTCATCGCCTATAGCCACCCGCCCGTCTCCGCGCGCGTGCGAGCGATCGAGCGCGCGATGCAGGCGAACGCCGGGAAGGAGTCCGGCAACAAGGCGCCCTGACCGTCCCCTTCCCGCGCGCTTCCTATTCGCCGCGGGACGCGCCGCGCAGGGCGCGGATCCGGTCGCGCAGGTCAGCCGCCTGCTCGAACTCCTGGGCCTCGACCGCCGAGCGCAGGGCGCGCTCCAGCCGCTCCAGTTCGGTCACCGGCCGGGTGTGCTCGATCTGCGTCGCAATCTCGCGCAGGGCGGTGATCGACCGCTCCCGCTCCACGCGGTACGTCTCGTCGTCCGAGTCCGGCATCGCCTCGATCTGGGCGACCACCCCGTTGATGACCTGAAGCGCAGCCCCGAAGTTGTGGTTCTCCAGCTCGGTCATGGCCCGGGCGACCCCGTGAATGCGGACGATGTACGGCCGCCACTTCTCCAGGTGCGCGCGATCCTCCGCGCGGGCCGCGTGGCGATGCACGAAGTCGAAGAGCTGCAGGTTCCGGCCCGTATCCCGCACGGTGCGCTCCCAGTCGCCGATCTGGAACAGGTGCAGGTAGCGGAAGTAGTAGAGCGTGCCCTCCTCGAAGAGCTCGGCGCACTCCGGCTCCGTGAGAGCGAAGGTCGCCTCCTGGCCGGCGGCCTGAAGGCGGGCCAGCCGGTCGAGGTAGAACTCAAGGGCCGAGGCCTTGCTGTGCGGACGGCGCCCGTCGGGGCGGCCGTCCATCTCGAACTGCTCGATCCCCATCGGCAGCCGCACCTGCAGCACCTGTCGGCCGCGGCCGCAGTCGACCACGCGCACGGTGCGCTCCGGGTCATACGGCCACTCCCGAAGGATCTCCCGCATGTCCACCGCATCGCCTGTATCGTCCGATGCCATCGCTCGCTCCTTGGGCTTCATTCTGCCAGAAGCGCCGGGCGGGCACAACGAAGGGTGTCGATGGCTTGACGCCCGCGCCCGCGGGACGTAGCTTTTCACCCGTCGTGTCCCGCAGGGAGAGGTGGCAGAGTGGTTTAACGCGCCGGTCTTGAAAACCGGAGTCCCGCAAGGGACCGGGGGTTCGAATCCCTCCCTCTCCGCCATTCGACGCGCCCGCTGTTGCGGGCTTGCTCATGGCAGGCCGCTCAGGGGCGCGGCGAATGCCCTGAGCGAAGTCGAAGGGCATCAGGAAGTGGTCCGAAGATGCCTTGGTTCGGCTGCTTGCTTCGAACTCTCTCTCGTTCTACAAGACTTACGTTGGGCTGACCGATAACGTTGACGGACGCCTCGCCAAGCACAACGAGGGAGGCACTCCATCCACGGCGACGCATAGGGCGTGGCACTTGGTCACCTACATCGCGGTTGCCGATCGCGAGCGAGCAGTCGCACTCGAGCGCTACCTCAAGTCATGTTCCGGATACGCGTTTGCCCACAGGCATCTGTGGAGTGGTCCCCCGTGTGCCGCCCGCAGCGTCAGTACCGCAGGCGGACGCTCAGCCGATAGAATCGGTTCGTGCCCGGCGGGGAGTTGGTGAAGCTGAGCTGGCCGCCGGAGCCGATACGATCCGTGAAAACGGGGTCACGGATCCATCCGCGAGGGTTCATGTTCGTGGCGGCCTCAACAGAATACATCCGGTCGGCAAGACTCTGCCACGTGAGGACCAGAGGAGGGCCGCCCGGCTGAACCATCCGCTCGACCATGAACACGGAGTTGGAGTCCGTGGGAACGGTCCCAGCGATAAACTCGAATAGGTCGCACATTCCGTCGCTGTCGGTGTCGGTGTCCGCGGTCGCGTTGCTGACCGCCGGGTTGAGTCCGTACAGGATCTCCCAGTCGTCGGGTGTTCCGTCGGAGTCGGAATCGCGTTTCGCGTCGATCGTGACCATGGCATTCGAGGATTCGCCGCCGTTGCTGTCCCGCACCTTGTACGTGAACGATTCGACGCCGTACCATCCGTTCGACCATGCCAACTGGAACGACCCGTCTTCATGGAGCGTCAGCGTGCCGCCGGCCGGATCGGTCACCGTGACGGCCGTCATGGCGTTGGTATCCGGATCAAAGTCGTTCTGGAGTACGCCCGGCGCGGCCACATTCAGGATGTTGGTCAGGGCGACCACCGTGTAGTAGTCGTCGCCGGCCGCGGGCGAAATGTTGGTTTCGTCGTCAACAATCGTCAGGATTGCGGACAGCGGGTCACCCTGGACATAGCCGTTGCCCGGCACGACGATCATCTGGACCGTCTCATCGCCTTCATAGATCAGATCATCCTTGACCACGACATGGACGGCGCCCGTCGGCACTCCGGCCGGTATCACGACGCTTGAAACGGTGGTGGTATAATCCGCAGGCTTCTGCGCCGTTCCGATCATGGCCAGGCTGACGGTCACCGCGCCGGTCGGAGCGGGAGCCAGCGTGATGGTGAACGTCCCTCTGTTCGAGGGCTCTCCGGCTGAGCCGTCGGTCGCCGCGATCGTCGCCACGGGCATCTCGGGAGGCGCGTTGGATCCGTTGTCCACGATGGTGACCGCACCGCTGTTTGTGGCGCCCACAACATAGTTGGTCATGGGCACAAGGGTCAGGATCGCTTCTTCATCCGCCTCGACGAGCTTGTCATTCAGCGCCGTGATGGTCACGGCGGCATAGGTGCCGGCGGCTCCGATACTGACGGCGCCCGTGACCACGCTGTAATCCGCGCCGTTCACGGCGGCTCCGCTCATTTCGTAGCGCACCGCCAGGTTGGTGTGGGTGCTTCCGGTCCGGTATATCCAGAATGCACCCGTGCCGGAGTTCGTCAGCGCTCCGGGCTCGCTGGCCATCTTGTCCTGCGCGATGACCCACACTGTGGGCGTGCCGTACTCGGCGTCATACATTACAACGGCGGCATCGGCGTTGGTGGGATTGACGGTGTAAGCCGCATCGGCGTTGATCGCCAGCACCACCCCCTCGTCGGGCTCGTCCTCGGCGTCCGTACGCGCTGTAACGGTGAGCGTCACATAGGCATTGTTGACGATGACGGTTGCCATGCCCGACAGCGGCGAGTAGTCCAATCCGTTCAAGGCGCTGCCGCCCATCTGGTATGGCACCAGGAGGTTCGCGTGGAGGCTTCCCGTTCGGTAGATGCGGAATGAGCCGGTCCCCTTGCCTGCGGCGCCGTTGGGCTCGGAAGCCTCCGCATCCTGGGCTAGGGCTCTCACCTCGGGCAGCCCATAGTCCGCATCCTGCAGGGCGAGAGCCGCGCTCAGGCGGCCATTGTCCGCGTCATATCCCGCGTCGGCCAGGACGGTCATGATCACCGACTCGCCGTCTTCATCTTCCGCGTCAGCGAGGGGAACCACCGAAACATCCTTGTAGGCGGAACCCGCGGCTATGACCACCGCGCCGGTAAGCAGCGCGTAATCCACGCCGTTCGCCGCACTTCCGCTCATGGCGTAGTAGACGGTCAGCGCACTGCTGTTGCCCCCCGTTCGACTGATCCGGAACACGCCGTTGCCCGCTCCGCTCGCCGCGTTTGGCTCAGCCGCAGCCGAGTCCTGAGGCGTGACCCCCACCACGGGAGTCGCGCCGTTGGTGACCGTTACCGTCACTACCGTTGACGTTTTCAAGGCGCCGTCCATGTCGGACGCCACGGCGGTCAGCGCGTACACACCGGGCGGCACACTGCCCCACACCATGGAGTACGGCGCCGAATCCATCTCCCCGATCTTGCCGCTGGTGCCGGCATAGAACTCCACGATGGATACAGTCCCGTCCACGTCGGTCGCCGTGGCGCTCACCGTGATGTCCGCATAAGCGTTGAAGCCCGTGTTGTTGATCGGCGAGGTCAGGGACACGGTCGGCGCATCGTTGATCGCCCCCACATCCAGCCAGACGATCGCATTGGACGACAGCCCGCTTCTCGTATCCCCGGCCCGGTACGTGAAGCTGTCCAAGCCGGACCAGTTGGCGGAGGGCGTGTACGCAAAAGAGCCGTCGGAGCCAAGCGTGAGAGCGCCGTGAGCCGGATTGGTGGTCATGGCTGCCGTCAGGGGATCGCCGTCGGCATCGGTATCGTTATCCAGCACACCCGGTGCAGCCACGGTCAAGACCGTGTCCTCCCACGCCACGTAGGCGTCGTCCGCCGCCACGGGCAGGGTGTTGCTGACATAGGGAACCACCCACACGTAGGCATTGCCGGAAGCGCCCTGGTCCGTGGCGGTAACCACGAACGGACCGCCGGCTGTCGTAGCGGAAAACACCCCGCTCCCGTCGATCGTGCCGCCGCCGCTCACGTTCCAGGCCGCCGCGACGGACACCCCTGTGCCGAGGCTGTCCCAGCCGCGCGCAACGTACTGCAGGTTGCTGCCTTCGTAGACCTCCGTCTCGTAGGGGTGGACGGTGATCGCCGTGCCGATACCCGAATAGGGTTCGTTCGCCCAGAACTCCTTGCCGTACGCGTCGTAGGGCCCGACACCCACCGGGTTGGTGAACTGGGCCGCGAACGTCAGGCCATCCTTCCGGCAGGTGACGGTATGGCTGCCGATCGCCAAGCCGGGCAGAACATAGCTACCGTCCGAATCGGACCACGTCTGGTAAGAGGACCCGATGTTAACTCGCGCCCCCGCCACGGGACGGCCGCCGTGCAGCACGCGGCCCGTGATCCGGTAGTGGGCCGCGGGATTGCCGACTTTCATCACGATCGTATCGCTGGCGATCCCCCCCTTCATGTCGCTGGCCACGCACATCACGCGATACTCGCCAACGGCACCCCACGACCGGACCGCCGTCGCAGAGTTCAGGTTGGTGGATCCCGTCGACGTGTTGTCCGTGTAGTACCACCCGTACGCCAGGGGATCGCCGTCCGGATCGACTGCCGATGCCGTGAAGGTCACCGGCTGATTGATGGCTGCCTGATTCGTGCCCGCGGTCAGCACGAGTTGGGGAGGATGGTTGTCGGGAACCGCGCCGAGCGTCACGACAACATCCACCCATTCCGAAGGACTGGAGCCGCCGCCGGCGATGGGCGTGATGTGAATATTCGCCTTGCCGTCGCTGTAGGTCCTGCCGAGGAGCAGGAAGCCGTCGTCCTTGTCCGCGTTATCGTCGTTGTAGCTGGCGCCACTGTTGTCGTCGTCGCTGAAGGGGGTCATGTCCAGTAGAACCGTGCTAATCCCCATGGAGTAGGCGTCTTTGCCCAAGTCTACTTGGAGCCCGTACGGCATCCACGTCTTGGATGTGCCGACGCTGAACAGGTTGCGCCGGTACGACAGCCAGTATTTTCTGTTGTACCCGCTTGCCCAGTAGTCCGAGAAGGGCACGTTCACCTTGATCGCGCGTGTACCGGACGACGCGTCACGATGGTCATGCCGGTAAACCCTATAGGTGCCGCTTGCGCTGACCGTGGCAACGTCTGCCGTAGATAGCCAGCCGAGGCCCAACTTCTCGTACGGGGCAAAATGCGGCTTTTCGGCGTTGTCCAGGTCGGCGTTCATCATGGCGCTCATGAGGCTGAACCGATGCCCGTATTCAACCAGTTCGCTGTTTACGGTGTCCCCGACGTAACCTCCGGGAACGCTGTCTCTGCCGATCGGCGAAGGAGAGTCGGTGCGCCAGTAGTTCGCGTGCCCGAGCCCGAAATTGTGGCCGTATTCATGGCCGGCTGTTCGGAGCGAAAAATAACCCGCCAGATGGCACCCTGCCCCACCGACCCATGCGCTGCCCGCGTAAGTGAATCCGCTATGGGCGGTCGCGACGGTGTACAGATTGAAATTCGCCCAATCCCAACTCGGGTTGGCTGCCTTGGCCGCTGCACACGCATCGGACAACAGAAGGGAGAATCCCATCCAGTTTGTAGAGTAATACGCCAACTCATGCGGCAGGGTCACGGTGGTGGTGAACGTGGATTCAATGGAGGTCTTGCCGTACGAAGCATTCTGGTAGTACTGATTTACCGCCTCTTGATAGGTTTGCGCAGCAGCCAGCGTGAGCGGCTCATAGGTGGGCGATTCGTCCGCGAACCGCGCGCGAATATACAGCAGGGTCTTGGCCCCTTCGGTCCAGGAGGATTCGGGAGCCAATCCTCCCGCGCTACTGGAACCCCCGTCGTCCAACGGCGACTGGGCCGTTGGCGGCTCCGTGCCGGACACCCTCCTCATCTTGACCGTGTCGGCCACAAGCGAAGCAGGCTCCTTGGAGAACGGGTTCACTTTGTCCTCAACCGCCTCGATCTCGGAGGCGATCCGGGCCATGGCTTCGCGGTCTTCGACGACGATGAACCGGTCGTAAGCCGCGAGGGCGACCCCGTCCGCCGGCAGGTCCAGATCGGCTCGCTCCGCGGAGTCCAGCTCCCGCACGGGGCTCTCGTGCATGGCCATGAACCCGTCCAGCGCGATGCCGTGTCCGGAGAGACTGTTCTTTGTAGGCGTGTGACTGCGCCTGCCATACGTGGAGACAGAAAGAGTGCGTCCATCAAGGGTGGTGAAGGACCGTCTCGTTTCCCCGCGCAGCCCCTGGTCCGTGACGTGATCCACGGCCATGACGTCATACCGGCCCTTGCCGCTCACGAGTTCCTCGAGAAGGGCGACAACCTGGGACGGGAGACCCTTGCGAAGTCGGTACGTCACGGCGTGGTCGAGCGCATTCGTCGGATCGGTCCTGATCAGGTCGAGCATCCGCGCGCGCCTCTCGCGGGCGATCGCGATTCCTTCGGCGAGAAGATCGCCCCGACCTGCCGCATCCGCGTTCCGGTAGGCGTCCATCCATTCCTGGAATCGCGCCAAGACGCGCGCCGGATCGCCTTCGGGCGGCGCGGCTTGTCCGGCCGCCGCGCCGGACGGAGAAGGCAGGGCCGACGAAGCGGCCTGCGGGAGTTCGGCCGCTCCGATGGCCTTGGCCGGTTCAGTCGCAACGGGGGCCGCGTCTTCCCGCGCACCCGGGGCCGGCGCCGCCGACCGTGGGGCGGAACCGGTGGAGTGTGATCGGAACGTCAGCGCGACAAGAAGAACCGCCAGTCCCACAATGGCCAGGCAGGCGATGCGTCTCACCGACGCCCGGCTTGCACGTCGCGTTCCTGAAGTGATCCCTCTCTGCTTCATTCGCGCGTCCCACGTGACCTTCCGGCGTCAGGCGTGCGCGGATGCTCCCGGCTCCGGCGGCCGGGCGTCGGGCAGTGCCCGGGCCGGCGCTCCGGGCTCATCCAGCGCGTTCATCTCGAGCCCCTCAATCTCCTGCAGCGTCTTGCCGGCGATGCCCTGAAGGTCGCCGTACATGCCGACGGTAGCCTGAAGGACGCGCTCGGTCTGCTCTTCGCGCTTGGCCCACTGCTTCAGGATGGCCTTCTTCTCCTTGTCGAGATCCTCGCGCATGGAGGTGAACGCCTCGACAATGGCCTGAACCCGCTGTCGGAAGCGCGGCCCGGTCAGGTACTGGTACACCATCTCCATCTTGGTCTGCTGCCCCTCGGTCGACTGCCGGGCCAGGGCGACCTCGGAGAGCATCTGGCGGAGCGCCTGGGCAACCGGAAGCGCGGTGCGCGGCGGGGTGACCCATACGCCGTCCACCAGGTCGAAGGACTCCATCTCCTTGGGCAGCGCCTGGGTCACCAGCACGGCCAGCTCCGCCTTGGCGGCGCGCTGGTCCTCGCGCAGCTTGACCAGCCAGCCGTCGCTCCAGTTCTTGGTACGCTTGGACTCCCACAGAATGGTGCCGCAGATCTGCCCGAGCGGCCCGTGAATGCGCTGGAGCACGTCGCCGCCATGCTCGCCCTTCGGCACCGGCTCGATCGTGTCGCGCGGGAACTTGGCGCGCAACAGGGATTCGAGCTCAAGCTCCTGAACTTCGCCCTGCAGCTGCTGCGACCCCTGCTCGGCCCGGCGCTTGAGCTCCTCGATCTGCCGCTGCATGGACGTGATGGTCTGCTCCTTTTCCATCACCTTGAACTTGAGCGACTCCTCCGCCTCCTGGCGCGCCTGGTCGCGGGTCGCGGACAGGCTCTTCTGAACCCGCTGCTCGATGGTCAGCTCCATCTCCCGCTTGGCGTCGTCGAGCTCCCGCTGCTTCCGTATGAGCTCCGCCTGCGCCTTCTGCGCCTCGGCCAGCTTCTGGTCCCGCACCTTCAGGACGTCCTGCAGCTCGAGCAGCTCCTTCGCCTTCTGATCGAGGTCACTCGCCAGTGCGGATCGGGCCTTCCGGGCCTCCTCGGCTGCGATGCGCCCCCGCTCCTGCTTCACCTTCTCGGCCACCTGGTCGTCGAGCGCCACGCGGGCCTTGGCGATGGCCGCCTCGCGCTCCCGCACGGCCGCCTCCCGCCGGGCTGCGTCAGCGTCCTTCCGGGCGAGACGCTCCTCGTAGTCCAGCCGGATGGACTCGACCAGCGGAGCGGCCAGAGACTCGGTGAGCTTGATCTCGGTCCTGCACTTCGGGCAAATAATGGTTGGTTCAGCGGCGCTCATCTTTGGCTCCATCGACGAGTGGCACACCGGCAAATCGTCGTCTCATGCTGCGGCGGACCTTCGATACGCGGGACGCGAAGCGGCTCCGTTGCCCGCGGGCTGCGGACCGGAGCGGCGCGCGCCCCAGGGAGACAGCTGATACCAAAACGCACCCCGGATTCACAGCCCCATCAGTCGCCCGCCCAGGCCCGGTGCAGCCGGAAGAAGCGGGCGGCGGCATCCGCGACAGCCGGCTCGTCCAGACCGAGCGAGAGCGGATGCCAGCCGGACTCGAAGCTCGATGCATCGAGCGAGACCCGGTTCGTGTGCGTGCGCCAGGAAGCCCAGACGCCCGACACCAGGCTCGTTCGCACCTGGATCTCATCCACCACCGTCACCCCGCCCTGCGCGAAGGTCGATACGACCATCCCGGCCGCGGCATCCCACTCGAGGCGCGCGACGCACGCGCTCGCGGACTGGTCGAGCGGACGCGATCCGATCTCGCAGCTTCCATACACCGTCCCGCCCGTGGCGGCGGCCAGCGCCGGGAGGTCCAGCCACCCGCCGCCCGACACCAACTCGAGCAGGTTCGTGACGCAGTCGAACGGCTGGCCCGATGCCGTGTGACCGGCGTCCACGCGGATCCGGGCCGAGTACACCCGGCCCGTATCGGGTGCCGCCGGAAAGGCAAACCGGAGTCGGTTCGTCACGGCCAGCGGCTGCGTGTTCGTGCCGGCAATCGAAAGCACGCCGCGGAACAGCGTGCCGCTATCGGGCGCGCGCGCATCGCGGCTCAGCCGCCCGGCGTACGGCTCCGAATGTACGACGTGCCACCGCGGGTTCGGGTTCGCCGGCGCATTGGTCAGCGCCCGATCCCGCCCGTCCGCCCCGGCCTCGGTGGCGCCCGGCTCGTGCGCCGCATGGAACAGCGCCGCCCCCACCCCGCTGCCAACCGTCCAATCGCCGCTCGCGACCTCGACGAGGTCGAACGGCTCGCGCCCCGCCGGCCCGGCGAGGTGGGCCGCCGTGCCCGCGCATGCCGCCGCCAGGGCCGTGAAGTACCCCGGGTTGATCTTGTCCACGGTGTCGCTCGTCGTGTGGTAGTACGCATTGAAGTCGGATGTGTAGTCCTCGATGGCGAGGATCGCCGGCCAGCCTTGCGCCCAGAAGGACGAGTGGTCGCTGTACTGGATCGCGTCGGGCCTCAGCACGGGGGACAGCCGCCCCGACAGGCCATACGCGGCTACGACGTTGGTGAACACGGAGAACAGGGCCAGGTCGCGCGCGTAGTCCGGGTTCGACGTCGTCCGCGTGTGCAGCTCGGCCACCGGCCCGCCGCTGTGGTCCCATGCGATCATGTCCATGTTGATCACCGCGTAGACCGCATCGGTGGAGGCCTTCGCGCCCGCGGCGTAGGCGGCACTGCCCAGCAAGCCCTGCTCCTCGCCGGTGAACAGCGCATAGCGCACGGTGCGGTCGAACCGGTATGGGCGAAACGCGGCGGCGCAGGCCAGCACGCCGGCCGATCCGCTGGCGTTGTCGTCCGCCCCGGGCGCCGTCGCCCCCGACGGCATGTCGTCGAGATGCGCGACCACCAGCACGATCTCGCTCGCGTTCGGACCGGTGCCGGGCTGCGTGGCGATCAGGTTGACCCCGGAGTACCCGCTGCCGGACCAGCTCCGCCGCTCGGCCCGCAGGCCCAGCGCCAGGAAGTGCTCCTCGGCGAACCGGAGCCCCCGAGTCAGGCCGGCCTGAGCCGTATGCCGGGCGGGAATTCCGGCGTAGTGCCCGCCGGCGATCACGGGCTCCGGCCCGCTGAGCCGCCGCAGCCACGCCACCATGTTGCTCGGCCCGTACCCGCCGACGATCTCCGCGACCGACGAATCCGGGGCGAACGCGGCGGTGGCCGCAGCCGCCCGCAGCGGCCCGGTGAACTCCACGGGGAGCGCGCTCAGGCCGGCGATCTCGAACCCCAACTCGCCCAGAGTCTCGCGCGCGCCGGGCTCCGCGGCCACGATCCACTGGCGCCCGTCGTCGTGAACGATCCGCACGCGGGAGGAAGCCGCCGCGGCGCCGTCCGCGCGCCGGCTCGAAGCCACCACATAGCCGCCCGGCGCGGCGCCGCGGTCCAGGATGCGGCAGGGCCAGCCCGCCGCGCGGATCCGATCCTCTGGCGCGATGACCAGCAGATACTCGGCCCCGGCGCCGTCGATCAGCCATGCGTGGACCGGCAGGCGCAGGTCCGCTATGCGGCCGGCCAGCTCGACGCGCGCGAGCGCCGTCGCCGCCGGCTCGTCCGCCCCCGCCGCCGGGGCGGCAGCCAGCCACAGAGAGGCCGCGACGGCGGACGCAGCCAGACGGCGAACGGTCGTAAGTATCGACATGAGGCATTGTCTCATGAAGACGGGCCCGCGGAGAAGCACGACAGAGCGGATGCCGGAGTTGACGCGGACGACGGCGCCCTCTAGCTTCTTGCCCGTCCATCGCGGACGGGAGAGCCACCGGAGTGAATCGGCCTTCGAGCTGGGTGACACGCGGATTCGAGGCGTTCGGCCGGGGCTCGTTCGGCAACGCGGGGCAGAACCTCTACGTCTCGCGCGCCGGAGTGCTCCAGCGCATCCACCTCTACGACCTCAACCGCGACGGCTACGTCGACCTGCTGTTCTGCAACAGCCAGAACCACTGGGAGGTCCCTCCCGCCTACCTCTACAGCTGGTCACCCGCCGGCGCCGCCCCGACGCGCGCGGAGATCCGCTCCCCCGGCGCCACCTGCGCTGCCATCGCCGATCTCAACGCCGACGGCCGCGGCGAGCTGATCGTCGGCAATTGGTATGACGGCGTGGGATACGACACGAACGCGACGATCTACTACGGCTCCGACGGGCACTGGGGCGAGCACGCGGTCCAGTACGTCCCGGCCCCGCTGTGCTTCGCCGTCGCCGCCGGCGATTTCAACGGGGACGGGCGCCTCGACCTCGCGTTCCAGTGCAAGGCCAGCCTGCGGGTGTTCCACCAGGGCGCCCTCGGATTCCTGCCCGGCAGCCAGATTGACCTCGATATCCAAGCCGACCAGATTGCCGCCGCGGATCTCGACGGGGACGGGTGCGCGGACCTGATCGCGCGGGCGAAGGACGGAACCACGCGCATCTACTGGGGCTCGCCGGCCGGCCTGGACGCGCGGTGCTGGACGCCCGTGCCAATCCCCGGCGACGCCCCTCCCCTGGCCCCGCCCCCATCCGGCCCCGCCGACGCCATTCAGCCATACACCGAGTGGGTCGACGCCGCTCGCCCTCTGGTCACGGTCATCCGGCTGGCCGGCCAGCTCTGCCTGTTCGTCGCGCGCCCGGATGCCGTCTGGCTGGTACCCGTGGGATCCGGCCGAAGCCTCGGATCGCCCGGGCGAATCGACTGCCGGCACGCCTTCTCGATCGCCGTGGCCGACCTGGACGGCGACGGGCACGACGACCTCGTCCTCGCCTGCCGGGATCCCGGACCGGGCGGCGCGGGCGAATCGTCATGGATCCTCTGGGGCGGCCCCGCAGGATCCGCCTTTGCCGCGCGCACCCGCCTGCCCAGCGCGGAGGCGTGCGACGTGGCGGTCGGCGACTTCGATGGAGACGGGCGCCCCGAGGTGGCCCTCTGCCAAGCGTACGCGGAGGAGTCCTTCACCACCGCCTCGCGCGTCTACCGCCTGCGCGGACGCGCGCCGGAGCTGTGGGCGGAGGTGGAGTCGCACGATGCCCGCCGCGCATTCTCCGTCCGCGCGCCGGGCGCGGCGGCCGACTCCCTGCTGCTCATCAACCGGCAGGGGCGCAGCAAGCTCGGCAACGTGCCCGTCTATGCGTACCTGGGCGGGCCGGACGGCTTCCGGCCCGACCGCCGGATCGAGCTGCCCGGCTGGGGCGCCACGGTCGCCGTCTGCGCCGACTTCAACGACGACGGCAGGCCCGACGTCGCCATGGCCAACGCGGCGGAGAACTCGGTCCACCGCGACCCCGGCTCGTTCGTCTACCTGCAGTCCGCCTCCGGCTTCCCGGCCGGCCCCTCCCAGATCCTGCCCACGCAGCGCGCGCACGGCATCGCCTGCGGCGACTTCGATCGCGACGGCTACCTCGACCTCGCGCTGGCCGGCTTCACGAACGAGGAGCTGCTCGTGTTCCGAGGCGGCCCGAACGGGTTTGACACGGCCAACCCACGCCGCATCCGGCTCGAGTCCGGCGGGCGCGTGTACCGGCAGCCGCGCTTCATCTGCGCGGCCGACTGGAATCACGACGGGTGGCTCGACCTCTTCGTCCCGATGATCGACTCGGACCGCAGCCTCCTGCTGTGGGGCGGGCCGGACGGGTGGTCGATGGACCGCGTGCAGGAGCTCGGCGTGCGGCACGCGTGCTCGGCGCGGGCCGCCGACCTGGACGGCGATGGCTACCTCGACCTGATCGTCGGCGGCCACGCCGCATCGCCAGCCGGCCCGCACGATTCATTCCTCTACATCTACTGGAACGGCCCCGACGGGCTGCGCGAGGACCGCCGCTCGGTGCTCCCCGCCGAAGCCGTGAACTCGCTGTCCATCGCCGACTTCAACAACGACGGGAGCCTGGACATCTTCATCGGCAGCTACCAGGACGGGAGAAAGAAGCGCGACCTCGACTGCATGATCTACTGGAACCGCGGCGGGCGCCGGTTCTCCGCATCCGACTTCACGCGGCTCTTCAACCACTCGGCATCCGGCGACTTCGCAGCCGACTTCAATGGAGACGGATGGATCGACCTCGCCGTGGCCAACCACAAGACGTGGGGCGACCACGTGGGCCGCTCGGCCGTGTGGTGGAACGGGCCCGGCGGATTCGACGAGAAGCGCGTGACGTGGCTACCCACCGCCGGGCCGCACGGCATGGTCGTGCCCGGCCCCGGCAACGTCATGGATCGCGGGCCCGAGGAGTACTACATGTCCGAGCCACACCGCCGGCCGGACCAGTCGCGACCGATGCGGATCTCGTGGACAGCCGATGTGCCGCCGGGCACATGGGTGAAGGCCCAGGTGCGCCATGCCGACCGTGAGGCGGAACTGGACGCAGCGCCATGGCTCGGACCGGCCGGCGCCGGCTCATGGTTCGCCAGCGGCCAGGCCGTCCCCGCCGACATCGGCGCGGGAAGCTGGATCCAGTACCGCCTGGCCCTCGGCGCGATCAACAGCGGCATGACGCCGCGCGTGACAGAAGTCCGGCTGGAGTTCTGACCGTGTCCCACCCATTCCGCGCTTGAGCGTGCAACGGACAGCGGAAAGCGTGCCCATCGGGTGGTTGTGAGACCAGAATGCGCGATCCCGCGCGCCAATCCGGCGTTGTCAGTCCGGTGGCCGCGTGGTTTAATGGCACTCATTCGTTACACGATCACCCGGGAGATACGATGAACTCCAAGCGCCTCTGTGCCGGCCTCGCGACGTCCCTTGCCCTGTGTGCCGTATGGTTCGTGGTCACCGGGTGCGAGGTCGGCTCCGCCAACAGCGCCGTCGAGATCACGCCCGCGCACGTCCGGCTCAGCTACGGTCAGGCTCAGGACTTCACGGCCGACGGCGGCTACGACTACACGTGGTCGCTCTCCGACAGCAGCATGGGCACGCTCAACCCGCGCACCGGCACGCGCGTGACCTACATTCACTACGGGTCCACCAGCAACTCCGTTCAGACCATCACCGTCTTGTCCAGCGTCCAGGGCGCCGGCGGGATCGGCGTCACCAACTCCGTCGGCACCGCGGCCGCCCAGCAGAGCGCGTCGGCCACGGTTATCAGCATGTAGCGCGGCCATGCCCGGCGAACCGCTGCTCATCTCCAGCCTGCAGAACCCGCGCGTCAAAGCGGCGGTCAAGCTCATGCAGCGATCGCACCGCGACGAGGCCGGGCTCATGCTCATCGAGGGCTATCGCGAGATCAAGCGGGCCGTCGAGAACGGCGTTCAGCCCCACGAGCTGTTCTGCTGCCCGGAGATCTTCATGGGCAGCAACGAGCCGGCCCTCATCGAGCAGTGCCGGGCCGCCGGAGCGTCGATCCTCTCGTGCACGGAGCCCGTCTTTCGCAAGATGACATACCGCGACCGGCCTGAGGGGCTCCTCGCCACCGCGCCCCAGCGGCACCGCGGGCTCGACGCCCTGAGCCTCCCGCCCAACCCGCTGCTCATCGTCGCCGAAGCCATCGAAAAGCCCGGGAACCTCGGCACCATCCTGCGGTCGGCCGACGCCGCCGGCGTCCACGCCGTGATCGTCTGCGATCGCTGCACCGACATCCACAACCCGAACGTCGTGCGGGCCAGCATCGGAACGCTGTTCACGGTCCCGGTCGCCGAGGCGTCGTCCGCCGATGCCATCGCCTGGCTCCGCCAGCACGGGATCCGGATCCTGGCCGCCACCCCGCACACGGACGTGGAGTACACGGATCCCGATCTCCGCCTGGGAACCGCCATCGTCGTCGGAACGGAGCAGCACGGCCTCTCCCCCGCCTGGATGGAGCAGGCGGACCTCAAGGTCCGCATTCCCATGCTCGGCCAGGCAGACTCGCTCAACGTTGCGTCGGCCACCACGATCCTGCTGTATGAGGCCGTACGCCAGCGGAGGCAGCGCCACCCATGATCCTCGACGGCCATGTCCACGTGATGGACCGATCGCTCGGCACCGACGAATTCCGCCGGCGGATCGCAGAGGCCGGCGTGTCCGGCGGGCTGCTGATCTCGCACCCGCCGCCCTCGTTCGCCGCGCTCGCCACGCCGGCGCCGGCTGACGCCCGGCTGCGCGACCTCCAGGCCTGGTGCGCGGTCACCCCCGGCTTCCACGGAGCCTTCTGGATCGATCCCCTGGAGCCCGACGCCGCCGCGCAGGTGCGCCGGGCGTCCGAGGCCGGCGTCGCCGCCTTCAAGGTGATCTGCGACCGGTACCACCCCGGCGACCCGCGCGCGCTCCCCGTGTACGCCGCGATCGCGGCCGCCGGGCGCCCGATCCTGTTCCACTCGGGAATCCTCTGGGACGGCAAGCCGTCGTCGGCCTACAACCGCCCGGCCGAGTTCGAGCCGCTGCTCGACGTGCCCCGCCTCCGCTTCGCCCTCGCGCACGTCTCGTGGCCGTGGTGCGACGAGTGCATCGCCGTGTACGGGAAGTTCCTGAACGCGCGCGGCCTGCGGCCCGACCTGTCCGCGGAAATGTTCATCGACCTCACCCCCGGCACGCCCGCGGTCTACCGCGAGGACGTGCTCACGCGCCTCTTCCGCACCGGCTACGACGTCGAGCGAAACGTCCTGTTCGGGACAGACGGCTCGACGCGCGAATACCGCGTGAGCTGGGCCCGCGAGTGGATCGAGCGCGACTCGGGCATCATGGTGAAGCTCGGGGTCTCGCCCGAGGCCCGGGCCGCCGTCATGGGCGGCAACCTGCTCCGCTTCCTGGGGCTGTCGAGCCCCTCCGCACCGCCGGCCGCCCCCCGGCCGGGAGCCTGAACCGCATGCCTTTCACGAAAGTCCGCGGGCTGGTGGGGATGGTCTTCGAGCCGCCGCACGCCGGCGCCCCGAAGAAGCACCCCTGCCCCGACTGCTTTTCCTGCCAGTTCTGCAGCGACGATCGATGCCGCGTCTGCCGCCGGAAGAAGAGGTGCCAGCGCGCCGACGCGGGCGGCTGCACGCGCGGCCGCAAGAGGACCGCCCGATGAACAGCCTCGAACGATGCCTGGCCGCGATTCACGGACAGCCGGCCGACCGCGCCCCCGTATTCCCGCTCCTCATGTTCTTCGCCCAGCAGCGCGCGGGCATCAGCTACCGCCAGTACGCGACCAGCGGCCACGCGCTCGCCGAGGCCCAGCTCCGCATGCGCCAGCGCTTCGGCGTGGACGCCATCACCGCGTGCAGCGACGCGTTCCGCCTCGCCGCCGACCTCGGGGCGGACATGGTGTTCCCCGAGGACAAGCCGCCCTTCGCCGCCGCCCCGCTCGTCCGCGGCCCGGACGACCTCGCACGGCTCGGCCGCCCCGACCCGTCCGACCGCCGCACCCGCATGGCGGACCGCGTGGCGGGCATCCGCGAGATGGCCGCGGCCGCCGGCCGGGAATGCCTCGTGCTGGGCTGGGTCGACATGCCGTTCGCGGAGGCGTGCTCGCTCTGCGGCCTCTCGGAGTTCATGGTGATGCTCTACGACACGCCCGAGGTGGCGCACCGCCTGCTCGAGCGGCTGACCGACCTCGTCGTGGACTTCGCGCTGGCGCAGGTTGCGGCGGGCGCGCCGATGGTCGGAGCGGGCGACGCCGCGGCCTCTCTGGTGTCCCCCGGGCACTACCGGGAGTTCGCGCTCCCCTACGAGCGCCGCGTCTGCGATGCCGTGCACCGGGCCGGCGGGCTGGTGAAGCTCCACATCTGCGGGAACACGACGGCCATCCTGCCCGACATGACGCAGTGCGGGGCCGACCTGTTCAACGTCGACCACCTGGTCCCGTTCGCGCGCGCCGTGGAGGTGTACGGCGCCGCCCGCTCGTGCTTCAAGGGCAACCTCAACCCGGTGGCGGACATGATGCAGGCCACGCCCGAGCAATGCGCCGAGACGTGCCGGGCCTGCCTCCGCGCCGCACGCGGCCAGCGCTACATGCTGAGCGCCGGCTGCGAGATCCCGGCCGACACGCCCGACGCCGTCTTCGAAGCGTTCTGCGAGGCGCCCCGCATGTGAGGATTTCCACCGAATGATGATCGGCATCCTGGCGGGACTGCTGGCGGCCTTCTGCCACTCGATCTGCTACCTGTACTCGCGCCGCTACGTCATGCGGCCGGGGCACACGGCCTTCGAGCTGTTCGCCATGTCCCACGTCATCATGGCCGGCATGTCGCTGGTGCTCCTGCCGCTGCTGTGGAGCCCGGCGGCTCCGCCGTTCCGCACGTTCGCGTGGTCGCTCGCGGCGAACTGCGGCTTCTATCTGCTCGGCCAGATCGGCCTGTTCACGGCACTGCGCTGGACCGACGCCTCGCGCGTATCGCCGCTGCTCGGGCTGAAGATCCTCATGCTCGCCGTGATCACGGTCGTCTGCCTGCCGTCCGCCGGCCTGCGCGACCTGCTGTTCCTGCGGCCGATCACCCCGCTCCAGTGGGTCGCCGTCGTCGCCTGCGTCGTGGCGGCCCTGATCCTGAACGAGGCGGGCGGCCGCATCCCGAGACCCGCCCTCCTCTGCATCCTCGCCACCTGCCTGATGTACTGCCTGTCCGACCTGAGCATCGGGGTGCTGGTCGAGCACCTCCGGGTGATGGGCGATCTTCACGGCGCCATCTTCGGCTGCTCGATGAGCTACCTCTTGAGCGGGCTGGTGGGGCTGCCCCTGCTGGCGGGCCGGAGCCGGCCGGATCGAGAGAAGTGGCGCACCGCCATGCCGGTGGCGGTCTCCTGGCTCTTCGCCATGTTCTTCCTCTACATCACCTTCAAGTACATCGGAGTCCTCTTCGGGAACATCATGCAGTCCACCCGCGGCCTGATGTCCATCGGCATGGCCGTCCTCGTGCTCCGCTGGCGCCTGTCCGCCCGCGTCGAATCCCATGTCCCGCCCCGCGTGTTCTGGCGACGAATGACCGCCGCCGCCCTCATGACCCTCGGCATCGCCGCGTTCCTCGTGAGCCGCCGGATGGGGTGGTGACGGCAAGTGGCGCCAATGCTCAGGGGTTGACTGTCGCGCCCCACCGCAGTGCGGCCGGCTGTTCGCAGCTCATGGCCACATCTTCTTCATCTGGCATTCGACCACCTTCATGGCGATTTGAAACGGAGACGTCACAATGTCCGCGCAGAGTGCCAAGGGAAGAAGGACGACCTGTCCGGCATAGAACGCGAGACGAGAGGCTGGCGGCCGGTAGGAGTACGTGATAGCGGCATTGGCGATTCGGCAGACAGTTTTGCTGCCTGTCGCGGCCGAATCAGTCCCGACAAAGCGCCAAGGGATGTAGACGGAGTCCGTATCGGAGAAAGGGCCGATTCTCTTGCCGTAAACAGTCATGAGCCACTCATCACCACATGCGCCAAAAGAGATCTCCGCCGTGCATCGCTGACCATGCAGCACCTCCACAACACGTCGCGTGCTGACTGGGCTTCGATTGCCGTATGCGGAGAGCACGATACAGCCATTGGTTGTCATTGACTGGATGCCGTCAGGCGTCGATGTGTCGCTTCTGATCAGCGCCGTCCATTGATTGGACCCCGCGTCTGTGAACAGCGCGATCTCTCTGACGGTCCCTCTCTCCTGCCGATACGGGGGCTTCCTGGCGCACACGGCGAATGTGGCGCAGCCGGCCGTCATCAGGGCGCCCAGCAACAGCACGAGAGCGACGACCGAGCGGAGGATGAGCAACAGGCGCAGTGCACCATGGATGCTTCCTTCCGCCACAAAGCAGCATTCCGCCTTCCACCAATGGCGCGTGCCTCGGTTCACGTGGGACTCCTGCATGTGCAGATCCAAAACGGGCGGGCGCGACTCTCAGTATTGCGTACCGTCCGACACGGTCTACCGGTTGTCAACCTATTGTCGTCAGGTCATCCAAGTGCAGGAGGATCGGGCTCCTCGGAAGCTATGCAGAATCCGCGGACCGACACAAGGGGCGCCGCCAATCACAGGCGGTCAGACGGGAGCGTTGGAGCAGAGCCGCGCCGAGGTTCCCCCCTGCGTGTTCGCCTCAGCCGGCAGGCGGCCCCATCCGGAATCGGCCGCCGGTCCAGCCGCCACCCCCCCCCCGCGGCTGAGCGCCTCACCAGGGGATTTTCTCCTAGCGGAAAGGCATCCAACCGCGTAATGTAACCGTCACTTTTCCGTGATTCCGGTGCGTATCCTGTCGACCGGTCACGATTCGACCATGAGCAATCACGTCCAGATAGACCGGGAGCGCTGCAAGGGCTGCGTCCTCTGCGTCGACATCTGCCCCAAGAAGGTTCTGGTCATGTCCAAGGCATTGAATTCAAAGGGGTTGCACTTCGCGACCGTCGCCCATCAGGAGAAGTGCATCGCGTGTCTTCAGTGCGCCACGATCTGCCCGGATGCGGCCGTGGAGGTCGAGAAGGAGACGGACTAGGATGGCAGACCGCGTTCTCATGCTCGGAAATGATGCGGTCGGCGAGGGCGCCATCCGGGCCGGCTGCGACTGCTACTTCGGGTATCCGATCACCCCGCAGAATGAGCTGACGGCTTACATGGCCGTGCACATGGCGGCGCACGGCCGCGTGTTCATCCAGGCCGAGAGCGAACTGGCCGCCGTCAGCATGGTGTACGGGGCGGCCGCAGCCGGCAAGCGGGCCATGACGAGTTCGTCCTCCCCCGGCATCAGCCTGAAGCAGGAAGGCATCTCCTTTCTGGCCGGCGCCGAGCTGCCGTCCGTGATCGTGAACGTCCAGCGCGGGGGGCCCGGGCTGGGCAACATCGCGCCGGCTCAAAGCGACTATTTCCAGGCCGTAAAGGGCGGCGGACACGGGGATTACCACACGCTCGTCCTGGCGCCCGATTCCGTGCAGGAGATGCACGATCTGACCATGCTGGCCTTCGAGCTGGCCGACCGCTATCGGAACCCGGCGATGATCCTCACGGACGGGCGGCTGGGGCAGATGATGGAGCCGCTGCGGCTCTATGACGGCCCCCCTCCCGCGATACTGGAGAAGCCCTGGGCGCTCACGGGCGCGAAGGGGCGGAAGCCGAACTGCATCCGGTCGCTGCTGCTGGTCGACGGCGAGCTGGAGGCCCACAACCTGCGGCTTCAGGCGAAGTACCGCGAGATCGACCCCAAGGAAGTCCGGTACGAGGAGCGCGAGGTCGCCGACTGCGAGGTGCTGATCATGGCGTACGGCACGTGCGCCCGCATCGCCAAGGGCTGCGTCCAGGCCGCCCGCGCCGAGGGCATTCGAGCCGGATTGCTGCGCCCGATCTCGCTCTGGCCCTTCCCCTCCGCGCGAACCGCGGAGCTCGCGGCCACGGTGCGGGGCATACTCGTCGTCGAGATGAGCGCCGGCCAGATGGTACAGGACGTACGCCTGGCCGTGGCCGGACGGACGCCCGTGCATTTCGAAGGGCGCATGGGCGGCGGCGTGCCCGAAGAGACCGCCATCCTCAAGGCCATCCGGAGCATCGCACGCGCATGACACGCCGAGCCCTATATCACCGGCCGAAGGCGCTGACCGATACGCCCACGCATTACTGCCCGGGCTGCGGGCACGGCATGATCCACAAGCTGATCGCCGAGGCCCTGGATTCGCTGAAGATTCGCGAGCGAACGATCGGGATCGCCCCGGTCGGCTGCTCGGTCCTCGCCTATTTCTACCTCGCCTGCGACATGGTCGAGGCCGCGCACGGCCGCGCGGCGGCCGTGGCCACGGGCATCAAGCGCTCGCTGCCGGACCGGATCGTGTTCTCCTATCAGGGCGACGGCGACCTCGCCGCGATCGGCCTGGGCGAAACGATCCACGCGGCCAACCGCGGCGAGAACATCTCCGTGATCTTCGTGAACAACGCCGTGTACGGCATGACCGGCGG
>CAYSLU010000084.1:0-24299 GCA_964431965.1 uncultured Verrucomicrobiota bacterium | reverse complement strand
GGTTGGCCGCTGACCGCGTCCGCCGGTCGGCCAGCCTCGCCGCGACAGGCGCCAGGCGATGCGAAAGCGGCGCGACGGTCCGGGCGGCTCACCTCGCGCGACGGTGACGAAGCCATCGGCTGTCCGGACTCCGACCGCGCTTGCGTGCCCGTAGGCCAGACGCCGAGGTCGCGGAGTCCGGAGGGACGCGCTGCGCGAGGAGCAGAGCTGGTGTCTGTCCCTGTCCCTGCGCCTGCTGTGTCTTCTCGTCTCCTGGTGCGCCTGGCGAGATCATGGCTCGTCGATGGGGGCGAGCGGCAGGCGTTGATGAAGCGACACGGCTTGGGCCGAACATGGGCGCGTGATCTTGGCCCGCCTGCTGCGTTGCCGCGGGCGGCGCGTACCGGAGTACAGCGCCACCCGCGGCGCCTTGCATCCGGGCCAAGCTGACGCGCCCATGTTCGGGGGCTCGCGGACTCACCCGACCCAAGCCGCGCCGCGGTTCGGCCCGTTCCGTCGCAGACTCGGAACGGTGGGGCAGGGGAGGAGCAAGCCGATGCGATATGGTTCCGTCTGGGTTGGGCCGCCTCGCCGAGGCGGCCGCTTTGCATCACGCGCGAACTGACCCGCCTGCGCGATTCGCTCGAATCCGCAATGTCTAGATGTCTCCCCATTTCTTTCTCGGCTCTGTCAGGGACGAACGCGAAGAATCAGTGGGAAGGAAGACGCCAGCCAACAACCGGCTGGTGCCGACGGGAAACCGGCGCCGCAGACGTAACTTTGGGTCGGAAAACGGGAGCAGATTGATTGAAGCGAACGAGAGGATGCGGTAGTGTAGTTTCATGAAGACGGTTCGATATGTGTACTGGCAGGACGAGGACATGTGGCTCGGGTACATGGAGGAGTTCCCTGACTACATGACGCAGGGGAAGACCCTGGAGGAACTTCAGGAAAACCTGAAGGACATCTACGATGACATCACCGGGGGCAAGGTTCCCGGCGTCCGCCACGTCGCTGAACTGCAGATCGCATGAAGCGGCGAGACCTAATTCAGCAGATTGAGAAGAACGGGTGCGTCTTCATCCGCCCCGGCGGCAGGCACGACTGGTACCAGAATCCGAAGACCGGCGCCTGTCAGCCGATTCCCCGCCACCGAGAGATCAAAGAGCATCTCGCCCGCCACATTCTCAAGAAACTGAAGGACTGACCCAACGAACCATCCGAGGCGATTCTCAACCCGCGCGGACGCGGGGCTCGAACGCCTCAATGGTGACGTTGTGCAGGCGAAATGAAGAGATTGATCATCATTGCCGCATCGGTTCTTGCTGGATGCGCCACGCGGCCGCCGGTTGATCCGTTCGCACGGCTGGAGACACTGCTCTTTGAGGGGCGTGACATTGAGGGACCTGCACAACCGACGCCTGCAAACTAGCTCGCAAGAGTCGGCGTGTGGGGGCGGGCCGAACTTGGCGGGCGGCAGCGGTCCCCTACCTCCTCGCTGAGCGGCGCTACGCCTTGGCCGCTTTCCGGCCGTAGATCAGCATGTAGACCACCGGGATCACCACGAGGGTGAAGGCGGTGGAGACGAACAGCCCGAAGATGATCGACCAGGCGAGCCCGCTGAAGATGGGGTCGAGCGTGATCGGCCAGGTTCCGAGCAGCGCCGTGCCGGCGGTCAGGAAGATGGGGCGGAACCGGACGGCGCCTGCCTCCAGGATGGCGTCCCGCAGCGGGCGGCCCGCGGCCAGCGCCGTCCGGATGAAGTCGATCAGGATGATCCCGTTGCGGACGACGATGCCGGCGAGGGCGATCATGCCGATCATGGCCGTGGCGGTGAAGAAGACCGGGTTGTCGAACCCGCCGACCGGCCGGTTCACCAGCAGGTTGAGCAGCCAGAATCCCGGCATGATGCCGATGAGGGTGAGCGGGATCGACATCATGATGACGATGGGCAGGATGTAGGACGCGGTCTCGAAGACGAGCAGCACGTAGATGCCGACGATGGCGGCGGAAAACGCGAGCCCGAGGTCGCGAAACACGTCCACGGTGATCTTCCACTCCCCTTCGCCGCGCCAGTCGATGCGGATGCCCGGCGGGAGCGGGCTCTTGTCGAAGTGAGACTGCAGGGCGAGCACGGCGTAGGCCGGCCCGCGGCCCGCCATCTCCGCGGTTACGTAGACCACGCGCTCGAGGTTCTTGTGGAAGATCGTCTTGTCCTCCACCTGCTCCTCGAAGCGGCCGAGCTCGCCGAGTTGAACGGCCTGTCCGCCCCGGCCCTTGACCATGATCGTCGAGAGCCGCTCCGCGTCGGAGCGGGCCTCGCGCGACAGGCGGATCACGATGGGCAGCTCGTTCTGCTCCGTGGGCACGTGGACGACTCCCCCGGGCACGCCGTTCAGGGCGATCGCGAGCGTCTGCGCCACGTCTTCGGTTGAGATCCCGTTCAGGCCGGCCTTCTCCCGGTCGACCCGAAAGAACAGCTTGCGCTGGTTCGCCTCGACGGTGTCGTCGAGGTCCACCACGCCTTGCTCGGACGCCATCCGGGCGCGGACCGTGCCGGCGGCGGCGATCAGGTCCTCGTACCGGTGGTGCGGCTGGCCGTACACCTCGGCCACGAGCGTGGCCAGCACCGGCGGCCCCGGCGGGACTTCGACCACCTTGATGCCGGCGCCCCAGCGGTCGGCGATCCGCCCCAGGTCGGCCCGGAGGCGCAGGCCGAGCGCATGGCTGTCCATCTGGCGCTCCTTGCGCGGCAGCAGGTTGACCCGGATGTCGGCGACGTGCGGCCCCTGGCGGAGGTAGTAATGGCGCACCAGGCCGTTGAAGTCCATGGGCGAGCTGATGCCGACCGCCGACGTGAAGTCGACCACCTCGGGCACGGTCCGGAGGAACTGCTCCAGGTCGCGCACGACCGCGTCCGTCTGCTCGAGCGTGGAGGACTCCGGCATGTCGACGACGAGCTGGAACTCGTTCTTGTTGTCGAACGGCAGCATCTTCAGCGGCACTTTTCCGGTGGCGGCCAGCAGGGCGGAGCCCACGAACAGCAGGCCGGTGATGCCGAGCAGCGCCCACGACTTCCGCCGCGAGCGCAGGAACGGATCCACGATGCGGCGGTAGACGCGGTAGACCGGCCCGCCGAGCGAATCGTCGGCGTGCGTCGCGTCGCCGGGGGCGACGCGGAGCAGCTTGTGCGCCATCCACGGGGTCACGGCGATGGAGATGATCATCGAGCTCAGCATGGCCAGCGGAACGTTGAGGGCCATGGGCCGCATGTAGGGGCCCATCATGCCGGTGATGAAGAACATGGGCACGAAGGCGACGATCACGGCCAGGGTCGCCAGCACGATGGGGGGCATGACCTCGTTCATGGCCGCCGAGATCGCCTGCAGGCGCGAGAGCCGCTTCATGCTGAGGTGGCGGTAGATGTTCTCGACCGCGACGATGGGGTCGTCCACGAGCAGGCCGAGGGCGAGGATCAGGGCGAAGAGCGTCACCCGGTTGATCGTGTAGCCGGCCAGGTAGTTGATCAGCAGGGTGAGCGAGTACGTGAGGGGTACGGCGAAGGCGACGATCAGCGAGACGCGCCAGTTCATCACGAAGACGATGAGCGCGATCACGGTGATGATGGCCTCGAGCAGGCTCTCCACCAGGTTGTTCACCTTCTCGTTCGCGGTCTCGCCGTAGTTGCGGGTGACGCGGGTGCTGACGTCGTCGGGGATGATCCGGCCGCGCAGCTCCTCAATCGCCTGCTCGACATCGCGCGCGACGCGGACGGCATTGCTGCCCTTCTTCTTGGCTACGGCGATCGTCACCGCCGGAAGCCCATCCGCAGCCGCGGCGAGCGAGCGGTCGCGCTCCCCCGGGCCGAATCCCAGGCGGGTGTACGCCTGGATCTCCTCCGGGCCGTCCTCGACGGTTGCGACGTCCCGCAGGTAGACCGGCCGCCCGCCGTGCACGCCGACCAGGAGGTTGCGAACCTCCCGGGCGTCGCTCAAGAACGGGCCGGCCTCCACGTGAATCGTCTGGTTCCCCTGCTCGAACGCGCCGTTCTGCGTCTGGACGTTCGACACCTTGAGCGCGCCCATGATCTCCAGCGGGGAGAGCCCGTAGGCGGTCAGCCGCTCGGTGTCGATGCAGACCTGGATGGCGCGGCGCTGGCCGCCGTGGATGGACAGCGTGGCCGTGTCGGGGATGTGCTGGATCTTGGCCACGACTTCCTCGGCGACCCGGCGCAGCCCGTGCGTGTCGAGCGCCCGGCTGTACAGCGCCACGCTGACGATCGGCACGTCGTCGATCTCGATCGGCTTGACGACCCAGCCTGAGATGCCGGGCGTGACCCGGTCCACGTTCTGGAAGATCTTGTTGTAGAGCTTGATCAGGCTCTTCTCCCGGTCTTCGCCGACCGTGAAGCGGACGGTGACCACGGCCATTCCGGGCCGCGACATCGAGTAGACGTACTCCACGCCGTCGATCTGGTAGAGGAGCCGCTCGAGGCGGCTGGCCACGAGCTGCTCGACCTCCTCGGCGCTGCCGCCGGGATAGGTCACCAGGACGTCGGCCAGCGGGACGACGATCTGCGGCTCCTCCTCGCGGGGCGTGACGAGCAGCGCGACGGCGCCGGCCGCCAGGCTGATGAGGATGAGCAGAATCGCCAGGTTCCCCTGCAGGAACGAGTCGATCACCCGGGACAGAGCGGACGGGCGGGCGTCGTTCATGTCAGCGGTCCTCCTGCACCGGCGTGACGAGCACCGGCTCCCCGTCGTTCAGCCCGGAGAGGATTTCCACCTGGTCGCCCTGCCGGGGGCCGGTCCGGACGATGCGGCGGAGGGCGCGCCCGTCGCGGGCCACCTGGACCATCTCGAGCTGGCCGACCCGGTATACGGCCGAGGCCGGGACGAGGGCCGACGGACGCGGCACGCCCTCGACCCAGATCCGGCCGAATGTGCCGGGCAGGACCGCTCCGCCGGCGTCTTCGATCCGCACCTTGACGAGCTGCGTGCGGCTGAGCGGGTCGAACTCGCTTACGATTTCGCGGACCCGGCCGTGGAACACGCGCGCCGGGCGGTCCAGCGTGACCTCCACGTTTGTCCCCAGCGGCAGCTTCTCGACCAGGCGGACCGGCACGGGCACCTCGATCTGCATCTGCTCGGGGGCGTAGACGGATACCAGCGGCTGCCCGGGGTTCGCGAGGTCGCCGACTTCCACGCGGCGGTCGGTGACGATGCCGTCGATCGGCGAGGCGATCTGCGCGTAGGTCAGCATGACGCGCGCCCGCTCGAGCTGGGCGCGGGCGGCCGTGAGCGCCGACTCGGCCGAGGTCATGGCCTGCTCGGTCGCGGCCTTGGCGGCGAGCAGCTGGCGGGTCCGGTTGAACTCCGCCTCGGCCTGCTTGTGCTGGCCTTCGGCGGCGGCGAACTGCTCCCGGAGCTCCCGGTCGTCCAGCGTGACGAGGACTTGCCCCTTCTTCACGGCGTCACCGGCCGATGCAAACAGCTCGCGCACGTAGCCACCGATTCGCGCGCTGAGGTTGATCTTCTCCGCCGACGCCGTGGTGCCGACGATGTCGATGCGTGGGGCGATCGGCGCGTACCGGGCCGTGGCCGTCTTGGCCCCGGGGGGCAGCGCCATGCCCGGGGCGGCTTCAACGTGTCCGGGCGCGGTCTTGGACTGAAGGAATCCGCCGCTCCACAGGATGATGACGGCGAGGACGACGATCCCGATCACGACGCGCCCGAACGGGCGCCCTTTGCGGTCCGCGGTTTCTGTCATGGCTGCTTCTCCTGAGTTTCGTGTCACTGCTACTTGATCTCCAACCGCGCCAGCTCGCCCCGCGCCCGGGCGAGGTTCTGCAGAGCCGTCAGGTAGTCGTACTGGGCGGCGACGCGGCGCGTGCGGACGCCCGTGAGTCCAAGCTCGGCGGTCAGCAGCTCCGTGACGTCCGCCGCCCCTCCCTGGTAGCGCTCGCGCGTGATGCGGAGCGCCTCCTCCGCGCTCTCGACGCTCTTGCGGGCGACTTCGATCCGCTCGAATGCCTCGGAGGCGTTGAGGTGCGCCGCGTGAAGGTCGAACCGCAGGTTCGCGGCCGCCTGGCGCCACTCGGCTCGGGCCGCTGCGAACTGGGCCCGCGCCTCGGCGGCCGCTCCTTTGCGGCGGAACCCGTCGAACAGGTCCACTTCGGCCATCAGGCCGACCATGTAGCTGTCCTCGAAGGACGAGGAGACATCGCTGTCCCAGTCGAGCGAGCCGAAGGCGCTCAGGGTGGGGTAGTAGTCGCGGACGGCCTTGCGCCACGCGAGTTCGCGGATCCGGACGCCGGCCGCGGCCGCGCGGTATTCGGGGCGGTTGGTGACGGCCGACGCGTCCTCGGGGGGCGGGGGCTGGGCCGGGGCGGTTGCGGCATCGGGCATGTTGGTTTCGCTCGCGGCGTCGTCGCCGATTGCCGTGTTCAGGGCGGCGAGCGCCAGGCGGACGGCGTTTCCGGCGCGAATGCGGTCTTCGCGGGCGCGGGCGAGTTCGACCTCGAGGTTCAGCACGTCGGTCTTGACCGCGCTGCCGGCCGAGAGCCGCTCGCGGGCCGCGCGGAGGTTTTCGTCGAGGCTGCGGATCGAGGCGTCGCGGACGGCCACGAACTCGGCGGCCTGGAGCACCGCGTAGTAGCCGCGGGCCACCTGGTAGAGCAGGTCGTTGCGCGCAGCGTCCCGCGCGTGGGCGGTGGCCTCCGCGCCGGCGCCGGCCATGCGGCGCGTGAGTCCGCGCTGGCCGCCGTCGAGCACCCGGTACTTGGCTCCGAGTTCCATGTTGAGGTTCTCGGTGTCGCCGGGGCTGTTGAAGTCCGTCTGCATGTCGAACCGGCGCTGGTTGAGGATCATCATGAACGCCTGGGGCGGATTGTCGGTCCGGCCGTACGTGGAAGAGGCGCTGACGATGGGGTAGAGGGCCGACTCCGCCTGGCGGATGGCCGCCCGTGCGGCTTGGACTCGGGCCTCGGCGGCCTCCAGCCCGGGGTTATGCGCCAGCGCGTCGCGGACGCAGTCGGCGAGTGTGACGGCGCCGGCCGCGCGGGCGGCGAGGACCAGAGCGGCGGCGGCGAGCGCGGCGATCGGGCGGACGTGGCGGCGGTTCATGCGACCTCCTGTTTCTTCCGGATGCAGTTGAGGATGGTGAGCGAGCGCGGGTCGGCGATGGAGTACCAGACTTCCTTGCCCCGCCGCTCGGCGTGGAGCAGGTGGCGTCGGCGCATCTGGTTCAGGTGTTGCGAGGTGGCGGCCTGGGGAAGGCCGAGTCGGACCGTGATCTCGTGGACGGGCGCCGTCCCGGCGGCCTCGAGCATCTCGATGATGCGGAGCCGGTGCGGGTGGGCGATCAGCCGGAGCGTATCGGCCATCAGCCGGAGCGTCTCGACCGGTATTTCCGCCGGCGACGGGCATGAGCGGGTGTTCATTTCGCATAAACATATCAGGATGTGTGAATGCGTCAATGTGAAATATTCGGTTATTTTTGATCCGTGCGCCCGGGCCCGGCGGGGCCGTCGCCGTCAGGCCGGCCCCGCAAGTTGTGTTCGCGCGGCGATTCGCGCATACTACGGCCCGGTTGGCGGGCGAAGGACGATGCCCGCCGCGTGTTCGGGGGAGGAGAGCGGAGGCCAGAATGAACCCGATGAAGGCGTTCGTTATCGACGCGGGCAGCCCCGCCTCGTGCTTCCCTCTGACGTGCACCCGTGCGCTGGACCGGATCCCCGTGGCGAACCAGCCCTTCGCGGATGCCCAGCGGGACGCGCTGGAGCGGTCCGGGTTCGACGTCACCGACCGCTCGCCAGAAGGCACCTGCCTGTTCGTGGCCGGCGATGCCTGGATTTCGCCGGTCGCGCTCAAGCTGATGACTCGCCGGAAGGCCGGGTGCCTGTGCGACGAGACGGGGGCGGTGCTGGCCTGGATCGGGGAGCACGCGGAGTGCCCGCCCGACGTGGTGACGCTTCCGTCCGACCACGGGAGCTTCCGGATCCGGTACCCGTGGGATTTCCTGCGGGTGAACGAGGCGCTCGTCGGGGCCATCGAGCGAGACGACCGGCGGGGCGAGGTCAGCCCGCGCGCCACGATCGAAGGGTTCATCCGGGTCGGGGAAGGCACCCGCATCCTGCCCGGCGTCTTCATCGAGGGGAACGTCGTGATCGGGCGCGACTGCAAGATCGGCCCGAACAGCTACATCCGGGGAAACACCAGCATCGGAGACCGCTGTCACATCGGACAGGCCGTGGAGATCAAGAACTCCATCGTCATGGCCGGCGTCGGGCTGGGGCACCTCAGCTACTGCGGGGATTCGATCGTTGGCGAGGGGACGAATTTCGGGGCCGGGACGATCACGTCCAACTACCGGCATGACGGCCGGACGCATCGGTCGATGGTGTCGGGCGAGCTCGTGGATACCGGTCGACTCAAGTTTGGCGCGATCATCGGCGACGGCGTGCACACCGGCATTCACACCAGCATCTATCCGGGGCGGAAGCTCTGGCCGGGCGTGTGGACCCGGCCGGGCGCGATCGTGCAGAAGGATCTCGTTCAGCCGTAGGCGGACGGACTCAGCAGGAGGGTGTCGTGAATCGACTGGCAGCAGCCTGCGTGGCGTCGGTGCTGGTGGCGTGCGGGTGCCGTGATCGGGGCGCGCCGGGCGGGGCCGCGGGCGCGGCCACGAATCCGCCGGCGGAGCGGTCGAGCGCGGCGCTGGCGGTCGATGGGTTCACGGGCAAGATCGCGGTGGAGGCGGGGCAGCGGGCCAAGGCGAAGATCCAGAAGATCGACGCCGCGCGGGAGCAGGACATCGGGGAGGCCATGAAGGACAAATGAGCACGATGCAGACTTTGAAGCGGTGGATGGCCGTGGCGGCTGTGGCCGTTCCGGCGACGTTGTCCGCGTCCGACTGGCCCCGGTTCCGCGGGCCGAACGCGGACGGGATTTCGCCCGAGACGGGCATCAACCGCGACTGGGCGGCGAAGCCCCCGGCCGTGCTCTGGAAGACGGAGATGGGCGACGGCGGCTATGCCGGGCCCGCTGTTTCGGGCGGGCGGGTGTTCATCGTGGATCACAAGGGCAGCGATGACGTTGTCCGGGCCATCGATCTGCAGACCGGCGCGGACGCGTGGACCTACTCCTACGCCGACTCAGCAAAGGGCAACTACGGCTTCGCACGCGCGACCCCGGCCGTCGACGCCGGCAAGGTGTACACCCTGAGCCGGCTCGGCGAGGTGAACTGCCTGGACCAGAAGACCGGCAAGCCGATCTGGTCAACCAACATCATGAAGTCGTTCAAAGGCCAGATGCCCAGCTGGCATTTGTCCATGTCCCCGTTCATCGACGGGAAGAAGCTGATCCTGTGCCCGGGCGGCGCCGGCGCGTCGGTGGTCGCCTTGGACAAGGACACCGGCCGGACCATCTGGGCGGGGGGCGGCGACGACAAGCCCGGCTATGCCACGCCGGTGGCGGCGACGATCGGGGGCAAGCCTCAGTACGTAGTGTTCAACGGCTTGGCCCTGACGGGCGTGGACGCCGAGAAGGGGCGCCTGCTCTGGCGCTTCCCGTGGAAGACCAGCTACGACGTGAACGCCGCGACGCCGATCGTGCTGGGCGACACGGTCTTCATCACCACCGGCTACGGGCGCGGGTGTGCGCTGGTCGATGTGAAGGGCGGCGACGCCGCGGCGCTGTGGGAGTCCAAGGATCTGGTCGCGCACTTCCACTCGCCCGTTCACCGCGACGGCTACCTCTATGGCATCGGCGATCCGGGGAATCTGGTCTGCATCGACGTGAAGGCGCGCAAGACCGTGTGGAAGCAGGCCGGGTTCGAGAAGGGCGGGCTGGTGGGCGTCGACGGCATGATCATCGCCGTCGACGGCGGGGCCGGGCAGGTGGTGCTGGCGGAGATGAATCCGGTCCAGTACGTGGAGCGCGGGCGGCTGACGCCGCTCGGCGGCCAGAGCTGGACCGCGCCGGTCGTAGCGGACGGGAAGCTGATCGTGCGGAACAAGCACGCACTGGCGTGCTTGGATCTGAAGTGAACGGGTGAAGCGAATCAGGAGCGAGAGGTGATATGAGCGACGTTGCGAAGCAGGTTGGGGACTACGGGCTGATTCCGATCATCGTGATTCACGACGCCAAGAACGCCGTGCCGCTGGCGAAGGCCGTGCTGGCGGGCGGGCTGGCCGTCGTGGAAGTGACCTTCCGGACGGACGCCGCGGAGGAGTCGCTGCGCCGGATTTCGGCCGAGGTGCCGGGGGCGATCCTGGGCGCGGGCACGGTGCTGACCGTGGAGCAGGCCGAGCGGGCCGTGAAGGCGGGCGCGAAGTTCATCGTGACGCCGGGCTTCGGGCCCGCGGTCGTGAAGCACTGCATCGATCGGAAGATCCCGATCTTCCCGGGCGTGGCCACGCCGACGGATATCCAGATGGCGCTCGAAGCCGGGCTGAACGTGGTGAAGTTCTTCCCGGCCGATGCGTTCGGCGGGATCAAGACGCTGAAGTCGATCTCGGCTCCGTTCGGGGCCGTGAAGTTCGTCCCGACCGGCGGCATCACGGCGGCGAACCTGGCGGAGTACATCCTCTTCCCGAAGGTCTTCGCCTGCGGCGGAAGCTGGATGGTGAAGGACGACCTGATCAAGGAAGGCAAGTTTGACGAGATCACGCGCCTCACCCGCGAGGCCGTCGATATCATGCTGGGCTTCGAGGTGGCGCACGTCGGCATCAACACAGCCGACGCCAACGCGGCTCTGTCGCTGTCGAAGAAGATGGCCACGGCGTTCAACATGCCGCTGAAGGAAGGCAACAGCTCGAACTTCGCCGGCAAGGGCATCGAGGTGAACAAGGGCGCCGGGCTCGGCGCGCACGGTCACATCGCGATCTCCACGAACTCCATTCCGCGCGCGGTGGCCTACCTGGAGCGCACCGGCGTGGCGGTGGACATGAGCACGGCCAAGAAGGATGCCTCGGGCAACTTCATCGCCGTGTACCTGAAGGAGGAGTTCGGCGGGTTCGCCGTGCACCTGCTGCAGAAGAAGTAGCCCGCTTGCGGGCAAGGGGACGGGCGCCGACCGCGGATGGCTGCGCGGCGGCGCCTGTCTTGCGTCGAGGGGCGGTCCGGTCGTCGGGAGCGGGCGATGGAGCGATATGACCTGGTGGTCGTGGGCGCCGGAAGCGGCGGACTGGGCGCGGCCATAGCGGCGGCCCGGGCCGGGCTTTCGGTCCTGCTCGTCGAGCGCTCTGACGGGATCGGCGGCACGGTTGCGCGGGCGTGGGTCAACGTGTGGGAGCCGGGCGTCGGGGGAACCGGGCTGCCGCTCGAGCTGTACCGCTGGCTCCGAAGCGTGCCCAGAGCCGTCGGCCTCTACTCCTTCGGCCGCCATTTCGCGTGGCAGGACAACTGGTACTGGCCGCACCGGCTCGACCGTGTGAACTTCCCGGGGGGCGAGCTGCGGATCGATCCGGCGCGCCGCTATGCGGATACGCTGCGGCGCCATCCGGGGGCCGGCCGGAAGGCGGATGAGGCGTTCCAGCGCGAGCACTGGCACGGCGTGGCGATGGAGCCCTCCGCCTACGCGTCCGCGGCGGGGGACCTGCTGCGCGAGAGCGGGCGGTGCCGGCTCCGGCTCGGCGCCGAGCCGCGCGAGGCGCGCGTCCGCGACGGGCGGATCGAAGCGATCGTGCTCGACTCGGGGGAGGCCGTGGCCGCGGATGCGTGGGTCGATGCCACGGCCGACGACGCGCTGTGCCGTCTGGCCGGCGCGGAGCTGCTGTGCGGCGTCGACCCCCGCAGCCGGTTCGACGAGCCCGACGCGCCGGTGGAAGGCCGCCCGGCCGTGAACGGTGTCACGCTGGTCTACCGAATCGCGCGGGCTGCGAGCGAGGGTGTCCAACCGCTGCCCGAAGGGATCGCCGCCGGGTGCTGGTGGGCCGCGCATCACCCCTGCATGAGCTGCGCGGAGCTGCCGGGCGGCGACCTCCTCTGCAACATGCTGCCGACGATGGACGGGGCCGAGGCGCTCCGGGCCGGCCCCGCCGCGGCCCGGGCCGAATGCGAGCGGCGGGTCCGGTCGCACTGGCATTTCGTCCAGACGCACTTCGCGGAGTTCCGGCGGTTCCGTCTGGCGGGCACGGCTCCCATGCTGGGCGTTCGCGAGAGCTATCGGGTCGTGGCCGAGCGGATGCTGACGGAGCAGGATCTGCTGGCCGGTCTGGCGGGCCAGGACCGCGGCCGGATCGTGGCGATCGCGGACCATGCGATGGACCGGCACGGGGGTGGGGGGGCGCGGGGCGGCGAGGTGGAGCAGCCGTACGGCATCCCGTTCGACGCGCTGGTCCCGCGCGGGTTCTCGAACCTGCTGGTGGCCAGCCGCGGCGCGGGGTTCTCGTCGATCGCGGCCAGCAGCTGCCGCCTGTCGCGAACCATGATGCAGCTGGGGCAGGCGGCCGGAACGGCCGCCGCGATCGCCGCCGAGCGGCGCGTCGACCTGCGCGATGCGCCGCTCGATGCGCTTCAGCGCTCGCTGCGCGAGCAGCACGTGGCACTGGAGTGGCCGATGCCGGTGGAACTGGATGCGTATGTCCGGGGTGAAGGCGGTTGAGCAGATGCGGAGGATCCGATGAAGCACTATGTGGCGGGACAGGTTGTGGTGGTAACGGGCGGCTCCAGCGGATTCGGCCTTGAGGCCGCCCGCCTGCTCCTGGAGATGGGCGCGAAGGTGGTCATCACGGGACGCGACCGGGCGAGGCTGGACCGGGCCGAGCGGGATCTGGCGAGCGAGAGACTGCTGGCCGTCCGGGCGGACGCGACGCGAACCGCCGACTGGAAGCGCCTGGTGAAGGCCGCCGTGAAGCGGTTCGGCCGGATCGACGTGCTCGTGAACAACCACGGTGCGGGCGGGAAGATCGCCCCGGTCGAGCAGCTCGACGACCGGTCCATCGCCGAGACCCTTGAGGTGAACCTGGCGTCGGTCATCCGGGGGTGCCGCGAGGTGCTGCCGGTGATGAAGCGGCGCAAGGCCGGCCTCATTGTGAACGTCTCCAGCGTGTGCGCTCATCACTCGTGGCCCGGGTGGGGCGCTTACACGGCGGCGAAGGCGGGTCTGGTGGGGTTGACCCGCTGCCTGGCAGTCGAGATGGCCCCATGGGGCGGCCGGGCGACCACGTTCATGCCGGCGGCCGCCCGAACCGGGTTCTGCAAGGCGTCCAAGCTCGACGATGCGTGGCAGAAGGAGTACCCGGACGCGGCCGAGTTCGCCCGGACGCTCGTGCACTGCATCGACGTTCCGCCGGGGTGCGTGATCGAGGAAGCCGTGATCTGGGGCGTGAAGCAGATCCGTGACTCCATGAACCCGTTCTAGCTCGGGAGTGAGATGGTGGGTGCCTGTGATATGCCGGTTCCTGTTGCTTGGCAGCACCTCGCCGGACCTGATCCGCAACGCCTCCGAGTCGTTGGCTGGCCGAATCCATAACTGGGATTCCGATGACCTGAGGGCAAGCCTGAAGAAAAGGAATCCACAGTGCCGCGTGCTGGCCGATGCGCGTTTTGCGTGGTCCGGCTCATGCGACTAGAGTAGGCTCCGCGACCGACTGGTGCTGGCGGCGAACGCGGAGAGAGGATTGGACATGCGGTACACAACGCTGGGGCGGACGGGACTGAAGGTGTCGCGGCTCGGGTTCGGGTGCATGCGGCTGCCGATGAATGCCGAGGGGCGCGTCGAGCGCAGCCTGGCGATCCCGATGCTGCGGCGCGCCGTCGACCTGGGCGTGACCTATTTCGACACGGCCATCGGCTACTGCAACGGCGACAGCCAGCGCGTGCTCGGTGAGGCTATGGCCGGCATCCGCGATCGCGTCGTGCTGTCGACCAAGAACCACCTCTACGAAGCGCCCGCCGAGGTCTGGTGGGGGCGGCTTCAGGAGTCGCTCGAGCTGCTCCAGACCGATCACATCGACATCTACAACTTTCATGGGAACGGTTGGGCCAACTACGAGCGGAACATCCTGGGCCCGAACGGCAAGCTGAAGCTGATGGAGCGGGCCAAGGCCGAAGGAAAGATTCGACACATCTGCTGCTCGTTCCACGACGCGCCGGAGTCGCTCGTGAAGCTGATCGAGACCGGTGTGTTCGACGTGGTCACGGTTCAGTACAACATGCTGTTCCGCGAACTGGAGCGCGGCCTCGACCGGGCGGGCGAGCTGGGGGTGGGCGTGGTCGTCATGGGCCCGGTGGGCGGCGGGCGGCTGGGCGTGCCGAGCGACCGGATCCGGGAGATCACGGGCGGCGCGGTCGCGTCGACGCAGGAGGCGGCGTTCCGGTTCGTGCTGGCGCATCCGGCCGTGAGCGTGGCCCTGTCCGGCATGTCCACGATGGGCATGCTGGAGGAGAATGTGCGGATCGTTTCCGAGCGGGATCCCTTCACGGCCGCGCAGATCGCCGAGATCGACGCGGAGGCGGCCCGCACCAAGGCGCGTCTCGGCGTGCCCTGCACGGCCTGCGGCTACTGCATGCCGTGCCCGTTCGGGGTGGACATCCCGGGAAACTTCCGGGTGTACAACGAGTTCAAGCAGTTCGGGCTGACCGAGCACGCCAAGGCGGCGTATCGCGGCCTGTCGGACCGGGCCTCGGTGTGCGCCGAGTGCGGCTCGTGCGTCGCGAAGTGTCCCCAGAAGATCGCGATTCCGGGCGTGCTGAGGAAGGTGATGGGCGACCTCGATGCATCCTACGGCGAGTTCGGGTCGGTGCTGGCCATCCGCTCGGCGTCTGCTGACGCCCTGTCGGTGCAGCTGACCACGCGGAACCTGCGTCCCGAGCCGATCCGTCCGCATGTTCATGTCGAGCTGGCTGACGGCTGTGAGCCCGACCCGGCTGTGTCCGAGTTCAGCGAGGTCGGTCCGTTTGCGGCGGCGTCGGGGCGGCTGGCCGTTCGCGTTCCCGACGGGGTGGGGCGGCTGACCGGGCGGACGGTGACGACGCACGAGCAGGAGATCCGCGAGACGCCCGTTTCGCTGCCGTTCTTCATCATTCCGCGCGACCGGATCCGTCTGCACCGCGTGACGTTCGAGCCTGCGAGCTTTGGCGGAAACGCGGAGATCGCCGAGACCCATGGCTACACGGTCGGGCTGAAGTGGGGCGATGCGGGCGTCGCCGTCGAGCTCGACATCCGCTCCAGGATGGAAGGGCTGGCGCGCCCGGGCGAGGCGAGCGGCGGGCGCGTCGAGCTCTACGTCGACATGCGGCCGGCTGAGCTGCGCGCGCGGAACACGTACGAGGATGGTGTGGAGCAGTTTCTTCTATCTCTCGCCGTTCCCGACTACGGAACGAAGTCGGGCCGGCGCTACGGCCTGAACATGCGGATCGAGCGCACGGCGGATGGCTGCCGCGTCTGGCTGGACCTTCCGTTCGCGGACTTCGTGAAGCCCGAGTGGGGGCAGCCGAAGACCATCGGGCTCGACTGGATGTTCGTGCCGGCTACGGCCGAGGGCCGCGAGTGCGGCCACCCGACTTACGGCGGTCGCCAGGGGCTCTGGCAGAACCCGAAGTTCTTCACCCGCGCGTTCTTGGTGTAGGCCCGACGCGGGCTCTCCATCGTGATCGCACTTGGCGAACGGCAGCGCCAAGCGATCGGCGTTGGAGAAGCGACACGGCTTGGGCCACAGGCGGGCGCGTGATCCTGGCCCGCCTGGGCCGTTGCCGCAGGACGGCGCATACAGGAGTATGGCGCCGCCTGCGGCGCCCGCCCATCCGCGCCAGTCTGACGCGTCCGCCTTTGGACCCCTCGCAGACTCGGGGCGACCCAAGCCGCGCCGCGGTTCGCCCCGTTCCGTCGCGGACTCGGAACGGTGGGGCGGGGGTGCCGTCGGACCTTCGAGATTCGGAGATCCGCTGGTCAGCGTTCTGCGGTTGCCGCATCGCTGTAGAAACCGCACGCGTGAGCGTGTGGCCTCTGCCACGGCCTTACGGCCGCGGCTACTGAGCCTGCGGCAGAAGCATGGCCCTGGCCTCCCCCGAAAGCTCGAAGATGTCCTCGATCTCGAGCCACTGCGATTGGACGATTGACCGGGTGCCCTGGTTCTCCTGCAGGCAGTTGCACTTCTCATAGAAGTCGTCGGCGAGGCACAGTTCGCCGGGCGACCAGGACAGGGGATAGAGGCGGCATATCGACGGGATCATCCGGCGCGGAAGCCCCCGGCTGATGACCAGGTGGTAGAGCGCGCAGCCTTTCGCTTCCTTCATTCGAAACGCGCAGAATCCGCCCTCGACCGTGGTCCTTGTGCAGTCTCCGCCCAGGAACTCCGGTTCGCCGGCCCACTCGTGCGTGAAGCAGTCGTCGACGCGGGTCCGGAGCACGGGCTCGAGAATGCCCCGGTGCGCGTAGATCAGTCCATAGGCAGACTTATCGACTTCGCAGCCGAATGCGCAGCACGCGTCGTCGCACCCGCACCGGTGGCACCCCACGTGATCGAATCCGCGGAATGTGAGTACGCTGCGATCGATCTTGGACAGTGATATGCGTTCGGTGCAATTCATGGCATCAGGCACGGAACGACCTGCCGACTGTGTCGTCGGTAGATCCGAAAGTCCGTATCGGTGGTCAAGATCACGGGGGTGGGCAGAATCTCGGTCATGCGCACCAGACACGCATCGGCCAGGCTCATGGGCACGTCGGCGTACTTGTCCATCATGGTCAACACCGGCTCCTGCTCCTCCGCCAGGCGGAAATCACTGACGAGGACGCCGCGCCTCAGAGCTTCGGCGACTTTGCGCCGCACGGCGGATCCCGCGAGGAAGAAGGTCTCCGAGAGGACCGCTTCGCACGTGCGCCACGGCGACGCGAACTGCATCGACAGTTCAGATGCCCAAGGATGCTGCTCGTCATCGCGCCGTATCAGCGCCACGAGGAACCCGCTATCGGCGATCACGCTTCGTGCCATAGCCCCACGCCTTCAGGTAGTCCTTCTTCCGCGTGCTGAGGTCGGAGGGCAGGCTGTCTCCGCTGACGCTGCCGACGATATCGTCCGCCAGGTCCCGGAATGACGGCGCTGTGCGTGGCGGCTTCCGGGCTGTGTACGTCTCCAGCCGCTCGCGCACCACGGCCGACCGCGACATGCGTCGCTGCTTCGCTTCCGCGGCAATCGCCGCGACCAGGCTGTCGGGCAAGCGAAAGGCCATCGTCTTCATGCGGCTACCGTATTACGTTTCCGACGGATGCGCAATACGAAAGCGGGGATGAACGGGAGGGGGCGTGCGATGGCGGCGAGCCGTCAGCTGGCGTGAAACGGAGTGGACGGCGGGGCGGGGCGAAGATACGTTATTCGCCATTGTGTTTCCGCCAGCAGGCGATCATCAGGGGAGGAATCCATGAAGCAGCGCGTTGTGTCGTTCGGCGAGATCATGTTGCGGCTGAAGTCTCCGGGGTTCGAGCGGCTGTTCCAGACGCCGACTCTCGAGGCCACCTTCGGCGGCGGCGAGGCGAACGTGGCCGTTTCGCTCGCGAACTACGGGCTGGACGCCTCGTTCGTCAGCGTGCTTCCGAAGAACGAGATCGCGGACGCCTGCGTGGCCGAACTGCGCAAGTTCGGCGTCGACACCTCCCGCATCGCGCGCGGCTCCGGCCGCATGGGGATCTACTACCTCGAGAGCGGCGCGAACCAGCGCGCGTCGAAGGTGATCTACGACCGGGCGAACTCGGCGATCGCCCTGGCGAAGCCGGGCTGCATCGACTGGGCGAAGGCTCTGGAAGGGGCCGGCTGGCTCCATATCACCGGCATCACACCCGCCATCACGCAGTCGGCGGCCGACCTGTCGATGGAAGCCGTGAAGGCGGCGAAGGCCGCGGGGCTGACCGTGTCGTGCGACTTCAACTACCGGGGGAAGCTCTGGAAGTACGGCAAGACGGCGCCTGAGGTGATGGGCGAGCTGGTCAAGTACGTCGACGTCGGCATCGCGAACGAGGAGGACTGCCAGAAGTCCCTCGGCATCAAGATGGACACGAAGGTCGAGGAGGGCAAGCTGGACCTGGCCCAGTACCAGGCGCTGACCGAGAAGGTGCTCAAGGCCTTCCCGAACCTCAAGACGATCGCGATCACGCTGCGCGAGAGCCACAGCGCGGACTGCAACGGCTGGGCCGGCTGCCTCAACGACCGGAAGCGCTTCGTGGTCAGCCGCAAGTACGAGATCACGGACATCGTCGACCGCGTGGGCGGCGGCGACTCGTTCGCGGGCGGGCTGATCTACGGCCTGGTGTCGGGGAAGGACCCGGAGGCCGCGCTCAACTTCGCGGTCGCCGCGAGCTGCCTGAAGCACAGCATCATGGGCGACTTCAACCTGGTGACGGCGGACGAGGTCGAGAAGCTGGCCGGCGGCGACGCCTCGGGCCGCGTGCAGCGGTGAGTTGGCCGCCAGCGCAGAGCCGCCGGATGGTGACTGAATGAGAAGGGGCGCAGGGTTCGGGGTTCAGGTCGGAGTGTCTTCGCCAAGGTGAGTTGCCGAACTGAACCCCGACACCCTGAACCCTGGCCCGCCCGAGGAGGAGGAGAGCATGATCCGCAAGGCATTCGTGATGTCGGTGAACCCGGACCAGCACGCGGAGTACGAGCGCCGGCACCGGCCGATCTGGCCGGAGCTGGAGCAGGTGCTGAAGAAACACGGCGTTCACAACTACTCGATCTTCCTGAACGCGGCGACGAACCAGCTGTTCGGGTACGTCGAGATCGAGGACGAGGCGCGCTGGAGCGCGATCGCGAAGACGCCCGAGTGCCGCCGGTGGTGGGCGCACATGAAGGACGTCATGCCGTCCAACCCCGATAACAGCCCGAAGTCCGAGTCCCTCCGCGAGGTCTTCCATATCGACTAGTGTGCTGTCCCGCAAATGACTACGCAAAACGCGCAAGTGCCTGTCATTCCGAGTGGAGCGAGGAATCTCGGGCTTGATCGCACGGCAAGAGATCCTTCGCTTTGCTCAGGATGACCTTCATTTTGTAAGCCTATTTCCGAGACAGCATACTAGGCGTGTCAGACGGGTGATCAGCGGGCGGTTCTCAGTGATCAGTCCCGATCACTGCTGACGGGTTTCTGCCCGCGCCCTTGTTCTTGAGGTCGGGCCGCGAACACGGGGGGGGAGCCATGCAGTACGGATCGATCCACCTGAAGAACGAGACGGTCGCCGCCTTTCCGTGCTACCCGGTCAGCCGGGGCATCCCGCTGCCGGCTGCGTGGGCCGTGCGGAGTCCGGACGAGGTCACGCTTCGGGACGGGCAGGGGCGGGCGCTGCCGAGCGCCGGCACGGTGCTGCAGCGGCGTCCGGACGGCAGCGTCGAGTGGATGCTCGCGGACTTCATGCTGGATTTCGCTCCTGAGCAGTCCCACGACGTGACCATCGAGCACGGCCCCAACCCCGGCATCGTCCCGGCGCATCCGGTCCAGGTTGAGGAGTCGGCGGACTCGATCACGCTCTCGAACGGGATCACGACCGTGGTCCTCAACCGGTGCGGCAGCCTGATCCGGTCTATGACCATGCACGGGCGGCCGATCGTCGGACCGGCTGATCGCGTGGACCTGGAGACGGTCGACATGGAGGGCAAGGTCTACCGCTCGTCTGTCGGCCCCGGGTGGGCGGGGGTCGTCGAGCGCCGGACGCCGCTGCGTGCCACGGTGCGGCTCGATGGCCGGCACGTGGCGCGGGACGGCTCGACCCTCCTCGACTTTACGCTTCGCTTCACGCTGTGTGCCGGCCGGGCCGACCTCACGATCATGCACACGTTTGTGTGCCGCGAGCCCTCGGCGGGGCCGATGGACATCAAGGCCATGCGGCTGGTCATGCCGACGCGCATGGATCCGGCGGCGAAGAAGCTGGTACGGCAGGCCCATCACGGCCGGAGCTGGTGGCCTCGCGGGTGGACGATCAGCGAGAACGTCGAAGTCGTGGCCAGCTCGGTCAACGACGTCAACCGCTATGCCGCCGCGTACAAGCCGTACCAGCAGGGGGCGCTGTTCGTCCGCAGCCTGTCTGCGTTCCGCGAGAACCGCGGCGACTACCCGTTCTACATCGATCCGTCCGGCGGGACGGAGTTCCGGGCGGAGCACATGGTCGGCGGCGTGCGGCAGATATCCCCGTTCATCGGGTGGCAGCAGGACGATCTGACGCTCGTGCTGTCGGCCCGCTGGTGGCAGCAGCTGCATCCGAAGTCGCTCAGCCTCGACGAGAGCGTGATGGCGTTCTCCGTCTGGCCGGAGTGGGCGACGCCGATGCGCATCGTGCAAGGGGTGAGCAAGAGCCACACGATCTGGATTACCGGGGAGCCGCGGGCCCTGTCGGTCGATGAGGCCGAGCAGAAGATGCTGCAGTGGCAGGTGATGTGCCAGGAGCCGATCGCGGTGTCGCTGGATTCCGCGTGGCCGGCCTACTGCGAGGTGCTGGACTGCCAGCACCTGCTGCGATACCAGCCGGAGAAGTACCCGGTCCTGGAGTCCCGCCTGCGCGGGGTGGTCCCCGGCGAGCCGAGCCGGTTCACCTACGCGCGGCACGGGGCGAGCGGCATGTTCAACTTCGGCGACTGCGGAGGCGCGGGCGGCTTCACCAACAACGAAGACGACCTGCGCTGCCTGGTTCCGCTGCTCGAATACCTCCGAACGGGGCAGGTCCACGCCCTGGACTTCGCCACCGAAGCCGTCGAACACTACATGGAGGTGGACTTCTGCGCGTTCAGTTCCTCGCCGCGCAAGCACGGCGGGCTGATCCCGCACACGGCGGACCACTTCATCGGGGAGGTCTATCCGAGCCATCAGTGGGCCGAGGGCATCCTGGCCTACTACTACATCACGGGCGATCCGCGCGCCCGGCAGGTGGTGCTGGCCGTCGGCGACCTCCAGTGCTGGTGGGCGGCGAACGAGCTTGAGTCCGTGGTCTGCGACGGCCGCGAAGCCGGCATTCCGCTGGTGAACCTGGCGGCGGCCTACCGGCTCGAGCCGGACGAGAAGTACGTGCGCGCCGCCTGGACGATCATCGAGAACTTCCAGAAGAAGTGGTACGAGCGGTGGGGCGACCTGAAGTACCCGTATCCTCAGGGCGGGTTCCTTAAGTGGACCACCGGGTACGGCGACTGGTCGACCTACTACGGGCTCTATCGCATGTGGGAGGTGACCCGGGACGAGCGCATCCGGACGCTCCTCGTCGCGCTGCTCGAGAAGTTCGTGAAGCAGCCGGAGCGCTTCGGCATCGATGACCCGCGCGCGATGGACTTCTTCGCGGTCTGGGCCTACCTGGAGCTCACCGGCGACGAATCGGTTCTCGCGACGCTGAAGGCGCCGATCGACAACTTTCTGCAGAAGGGCGGCCACGCGTCGCGCCGCCTGCATTTCCTCGGGTATCTGGACCGCCGCGGCGACCCGCGGCTCCAGCTCTAGTGTGCTGTCCCGCAAATGACTACGCAAAACGCGCAAGTGCCTGTCATTCCGAGTGGAGCGAGGAATCTCGGGCTTGATCGCACGGCAAGAGATCCTTCGCTTTGCTCAGGATGACCTTCATTTTGTAAGCCTATTTCCGAGACAGCACACTAGAAGGGGTGTTCCGGATGACGATTCGCGAGCGGATACTGGCGGTCTACCGGGGCGAGCCGATCGATTCGGTGCCGTGCATGCTGGATCTCTCGCACTGGTACTACCACCGCCATCACCTGCCGTGGGCGCTGGATCGAGCCTATGACCAGCCCGAGCGCGACCTGATCGAGTACCACCGGCGCATGGGCGTCGGGTTCTATATTCCGAATCTCGGCTCGATGTACTCGGCCCGGAACCGGCCCGACGTGACGGCGGAGACGGAGCGCCCGGTTCCCGGCCGCATCGTATGGCGCTATCGCACGCCGCTCGGCGCGATCGAGCGGAGCCGGGCTTGGGATGAGCAGACGTACTCCTGGCACATCGACCAGTGGGGCATCCGGACGGAGCGCGACCTCGAGGTGCTGGGCTACGCCATGAGCGGCCGCACGTTCGAGCCGCTCTGGGACCGCTACCGGGCTTGGACCGACTGCGTGGGCGACGACGGCGTGGTCTACCTGAGCGGCGGGTACAGCGCCATGGGCTACCTGCTCAACTACTGGATGGGCATCGAGGCCACGATGTACGCGGCGGCCGACTGGCCCGATACGCTGCATGCGGTCGTGGACCAGATCAACGGCAGCAACCTGGAGATGATCGACATGCTGGCGCGGTCGCCCGCCGAGATCATCATCATGGGCGACAACTTCTCGAGCAACGTCCAGTCTCCGCCCTTCTTCGCCGAATGGTCGCGGCCCTACTACGCCGAGGCCATCCGACGCCTGCATGCGGCCGGCAAGCACGTCGCCGTGCACGTCGACGGCTATCTGCGCGGCGCCATCGCGATGTTCCGTGAGATTGGGGCCGACTGTATCGACGCCGTCACCCCGAAGCCGATGGGCGACCTGACCGCGGCGGAGTGCCTGGCGGAGGCTGGCTCCGGGGTGATCCTCTCGGGCGGGGTGTCTCCCGAGCTCTGGCTGCCCGACGTGCCCGAGGAGCGGTTCGTCGGAGCCGTCCGCGATTGGCTCGACCTCGGCAAGCGCGGCGGCCGGATCATCCTGGCGGCCGGCGACCAGGTTCCGCCGGGCGCGGACGAGCGCCGGATCGGCATCGTGCGCGACCTGGCGGCGGGGGAGGCGGTGGCCAGCCTTCGGTGATCAGAGGTCAGCGAACTGACTGCTGGTCACTGATGACTGATCACCGACCACCGATCACTGGTGACTGACGACCGATCGCTCAACGCACCAGGATCAGGGCGCTGTGGCGCGGCTCGGTCTTGGATGCGACCGGCGTGTTGCCGTAGGCGCCCATGTTCAGGCGCCCGCCGTTCGGCCACGGCTCCTGGTCGAACTCGGCGAATGGATCCGCTCGATCGATGGCCGGACTGTTCGCGGGCGATGCGCCCCATGCTCCGCCCGAGAAGTAGCCGCCTTCGTAGACGCCGCCCCGCGACTGGATGTGGAAGTAGCTCGCGTCGGCGAAGAGCGGATCGAGCGACATGCAGCCGTTGGTTCCTGCGAAGTCCCCGTCCTCGATGCACGTGTAGGCCACGTTGGTCATGAAGAGGTCCCCGAACCCGTTGGTTCCGGCCAGATCATCGTCATTGCCCCATATGATGGAATCGCGCAACACCGTGGCGCCGCCGGACTGTCGGATGCCCTCGCGCGGCCCGCCGTAGAAGGCGGCCGCCGTTCCGTTGTAGGCGACGGTGACACTGCGGAATGCGGCGGTGCAGGCCACGTACATGCCATCACCGCCGAACGGGCGGACCGTGCAGTTGTTGCGGGCCACGAGTACGTTGCGCCACTCATGACGGCCCGCGGCCAGGAAGACCCCCCCGCCGATCGCGCCACCGTAGTTGTTGCCATACGCTTCGTTGTCGACCACCACGCAGTTCGTCAGTGCCCATGCGCCGCCGTTCAGGTAGAGCCCTCCACCGTAGGCGTATCCGGCCCACGGGCCGCCGTTCGCCATGGCGCGGTTCGTGGCCACGAGGGTGTCGATCATCGCGACGGTGCTGGCCTCGCCGTAGACCGCACCGCCTTGGCGGTACTCGTTGGCGCCGCCGAAGTTCACATTGTTGGTCAGCGCGCAGGCACGGATCTGGAGGTCGATCGCGTGGTCCACGAAGAGCCCGGCGCCGCCAGCCGTGGCGCTCTCGCTGTAGGCCGGGATCGATCCGCGCGTGAGGGTCAGCCCTTCTAGGCGGACGAAGGGCGACTCGACGATCCGGACCACACGCCGGTTGCTGCCGGCGGCGCTGACGACTGTGTCCGCCGCGTTGGTGCCGAGCAGGCGGAGCGCGGCGATGTCGAGCGTCAGCGGGAACGACTCGCCGGAGCCGGCGTCATAGATCCCGGACGAGACGTGGATGTGCGTGCCCATTCGCGCGGCCGCCAGCGCGCGGCTGATGGAGCCGAAGGCCGATCCCCAACTGGATCCGCTGTTCGTGGCGCTGCCGCCGGGGGCGACGTACAGGTCGGCGAAGGCGGCGCTCTTGCCGGCGGCGTAGTGGTAGCCCAGGTCGAGCGCTCCGCCGTCCGGCGTCCCGTCGGCGCGGGTCGTGCGTCCGTCCATGCCGGCCGCTGCGGCCGGCACGCTGCCCGTGTCGGCGCACGGGCTGCCGTCGCCGAGGTAGAAGCCGTACTCGAAGCGGGGGTCGGCCGCGAAGCAGCCGTTTGTGCCCGCTCCGTCGCCGTTGCCGACATCGCAGTGGTCGAGCGGCCCGACGCCGACGAGATCATCGCCGTTCTGCCAGACGATGCAGTCGCGGAGCGA
>CAYSLU010000083.1:0-24581 GCA_964431965.1 uncultured Verrucomicrobiota bacterium | reverse complement strand
CAGCTACCGCACCTGCCGCGGCTGCGCCCCTCCCCCCACTGTCTGAATCGCAGTGGCGGGCTTGATCCGGGCACCAGCCTGCTGCTAGGCTTCGCTACCCAAACAGGAGACCGCATACCATGCAGAAAGAATCCCTCGATTTCCTCAAGCAGCTGCTCGTCACGCCGAGCCCGTCCGGATACGAGATGGGCATCCAGGACCTGATCCGCCGGCGGATCGGATCGTATTGCGAGCGGACGACCACGGACCTGCACGGCAACCTGATCGGCATCATCAACCCGAAGGCCCAGACCCGCGTGATGCTCGCCGGCCACTGCGACGAGATCGGCTTCATGGTCATGCACATCGATGACCGCGGCTACCTCTACTTCGCGGCCGTCGGCGGGATCGACGCCGGCGTCATCTCCGGCCAGCGGGTCCGCGTTCACACCAAGGGCGGCCCCATTCCCGGCGTCATCGGACGCAAGCCGATCCACCTGATGGAGTCGGAGGAGCGGGGCAAGACCATGAAGATCCACGAGCTGTGGATCGACATCGGGGCGCGCGACAAGAAGGACGCCCAGAAGCGCGTCGCCATCGGCGACTACGCCACGATCGACGTCGCCCCGATCGACCTGCCCAACGGGCTGCTGACCGGCCGCGGGTTCGACGATCGCGCCGGCGCGTTTGTCGTCGCCGAAACCCTGCGCCGCCTGAAGGGCCGCAAGCTCAACGTGGCCGTCTACGGGGTCAGCACCGTCCAGGAGGAGATCGGCCTGCGCGGCGCCCGCACCAGCGCGTTCGGGATCGATCCGCACATCGGCATTGCCATCGACGTCGGCTTCGCGACGGACTACCCCGGCGTGGATCCGAAGCTCATCGGCGAAAGCAAGATGGGCAAGGGCGTCACGCTCCACCGCGGCCCGAACATCAACCCCGTGCTCGAGGACATGATCGAGGAGTGCGCGCGCCGCCGCAAGATCCCCTGCCAGATCATGGCGGAGCCCCGGGCGACTGGAACGGACGCCAACGCGATGCAGATCGCCCGCAGCGGCGCGGCCACCGCGCTCGTCAGCATCCCGACGCGCTACATCCACACGCCCGTCGAGGTGCTCTCGCTGGAGGATCTGGACAACGCCTCCAAGCTGCTGGCCGAGTTCATCGCCGGGCTGAAGGAGCCGATCACGCTCGTGCCCCGGGTCCGGCGCTAGTGTGCTGTCTCGGAAATAGGCTTACAAAATGAAGGTCATCCTGAGCAAAGCGAAGGATCTCTTGCCGTGCGATCAAGCCCGAGATTCCTCGCTCCACTCGGAATGACAGGCACTTGCGCGTTTTGCGTAGTCATTTGCGGGACAGCACACTAGCGCAGCCCCGGCACGGAGATGCGCAGCACCTCGGATCGCGGGCCGACGGGCTCGACCGCGTAGGCCGACAGAGCGGCCGGCAGCAGATAGGACTGGCCCGGCCCCGCGTCCTCCGCGAAACCGGCCGCCGTCAGGCGAACGCGGCCGGACGCCACGAAGAGGACGTGGAAGCTGGCCCCGCCGTTTCGCAGCCGCATCGCCCCATCGGGCCGGAGCCGCTCCAGACGGAAATGCGGGCACTGGAACACCCGCGCCCGACGCTCGGATGCGGGTGGCGCCGGAATGCGGCACGGGGCGTCGTCATGCCACCGGATGACCTCCAGCGCCTGGCGCAGATGGGTCGGCCGGGGGCGTCCGCTCCGATCGACCCGCCCCCAGTCGGACACGCGGTACGTCGTGTTCGAGTTCTGCTGCACCTCCAGCAGCAGGCACCCCTCGCCGATCGCATGCACCCGGCCGCCCGGGATGAACACCGCCTGGCCGGCGCGAACCGGCTCGCGCCGCAGCAGTCGCTCGACCCGGCCCGCTCCCAGCGCCGCCTCGAAGGAGGCCCGGTCCACGCCGGGCTTGAGCCCGGCATAGACATATGCTCCGGGCGCGCCGGGCAACGCATACCACATCTCGGTCTTCGCCTCGCCTCCCGCCCGGTCGGCGCTGGCGTCGTCGGGGTGGACCTGGAGGCTGAGGCGCTCGCGGGCGTCGATGATCTTGATCAGCAGCGGGAAGCGCCTGCTCCGAGCCGCGCGCCCCAGCAGGCCGGGGCCCAGCTGCAAGGCCAGATCGCGCAGGGATCGGCCCGCGTATGCCCCGCTTTCAGCGATGCTCGGCCCCTCATCCCGGTCGCTGATCTCCCACGACTCGGCGCAGGTCGGCCCGGCCCCCGAACGGCCGAACACGGTCCGGATCCGGTCCCCGCCCCAGATGTAGTCCTGGTAGACCGGCGCAAACCGGATGGGCTGCCACTCGGGAGACATGCGGTGGATGCTCGCATCCGGACCTGAAAACTCAAGCACGAAAGGCGGTTCGTGCTTTGCACACCCCCCGTTTTCCCGTAGCTTGTCGAGCATGCTGGGCATCCTTCAGGCGGTCGATCATCGGGTCTTCTTCTTCATCAACAACGGCTGGTCCTGCGGACCGCTGAACGACGTGTTCATCGGGCTGTCCGAGCTCGGCGGGTGGACGATCGCGCTCGTCGCCGCCTTCGCGCTGGCCTCAGAAGGCCGGCGCCGCTTCCTGCGCCATGTGCTGGTCGCCGCCTGCTTCCTGGCTCTGGCTTCGGCCACCAACAACACCCTGAAGGACACGATCGCCCGGCCCCGGCCGCTCAAGGCGTTCGACGCGGAAATCGCCTCGGGAGCGGTCCAGGTGAACTACCTGGAAACCGACACCCTCCGGCATCGCTCGTTCCCATCGGGTCACTCGATGTTCGCCTTCTTCCTCATGACCTACCTCGGGCAGGCTCGGCGACCGCTTCGTCCGTACGCGCTCGCGCTGGCCGCCGGCATCGCCGTATCCCGCGTGTACGTCGGCGCGCATTTCCCGTTCGACTGCGTCGCCGGGGCCGCGGTCGGCGCCGCGTGGGCGCTCCTGGCCGCATGGGCGCTCGTCCGGCTGGAGCGCCGGAATCCCCTGCCGGCTCTCGCATGAGGGAGGCCGTCCAAAGCCGCGCCCGCCTCGCCTTCTGGCTGCTGCTGGCGGCGGCCACGGCGGTCCGACTGGCTCTGGCCGGCCGGCTGGGGCTCGGCATCGACGAATCGCATTACGTCCTCTACGGCCGCCACCTGGCGTGGGGCTACTTCGACCATCCGCCCATGGTCGGATTCCTGGCCGCCCTTACCGGCCTGTGGGGCGACGGCTCGTTCTTCGCGCGCCTGGGCCCCATCGCATGCGCAGCGGCTGCGGTCATCCTGCTCCGCCGCCTCGCGCTGGCGCTCTACCGGGACGAGCGCATCGCGCTGGCGGCCTCCGGGCTGCTGCTCCTGATGCCCGCCCACCATCTGCTGTCCGTCGCGCTCCTCCCCGACGCCCCCCTCAACCTCTTCTGGTGCGCCGCGTTGCTGGCCGCATGGCAGGCGATGCGGCGGGAGTCGTGGGCGCTCTGGCTCGCGGCCGGCGGCCTCTTTGGCCTCGCGCTGCTGAGCAAGTACCACGGCGTGTTGCTGGGGGGCTGCCTCGTCCTCTATGTCGCGACCTCGCCCGTCGCCCGCGTCTGGCTCACCCGCCCGCAGCCCTACGCGGCTGCGGCCCTCGGGCTGCTCCTCTTCCTGCCCAACGTCGCCTGGAACGCGCGGCACGACTGGATCTCGTATGCGTTCCAGCTCGGCCGGGGCGGGGGCCACGCCGGCGTCGGCAAGCTGCTGCTGGCGCTCGGCGGCCAGCTGGTCGCGGCATCGCCGGTAATCGCGGGACTCCTCGTGGCCGCCTGGGCCACCCTCATCCTCGGGCGGCGGCTCCGCTCCGAGGAGAACCGCTTCGTGCTGTGGACCAGCCTGCCCGTGTTCGCGTTCTTCGGAGTCATCGGAGCAACCGGAAAGATCCTGCCCCACTGGCCGTTTGTCGGCTGGTGGACCGGCTCGCTCGCCCTGGCCAGCGTGCTGGTCGAACGGCTCGATGCCGGCGGCAGCGCCGCCCGGCGCTGGCGCCGCTGGAGCATCGCGGGCGCGGCGGTGGGCGCATGCCTCGTGGCGCTGACCTACACCTGCCTGTTCACGCCGGTGGTCGAGCCGTTGTACGAGGGAGCGCGGCGGGCATCGGCTCGCCTGCACGGCGCCTGGCCGCGCATCCCGGCGCTCGGCCCCTACGCGCTCAAGTACGACCCGACGAACGACCTGTACGGCTGGCTCCGGGCGGCCCAGGCGGTCGAGCGCCTGCGCGGCGACATGCCGCATCCGGGACGGACTTTCGTCTTCAGCCACCGCTTCCACCTGGCCAGCCTGCTGGCCGTGTACCTCGATCGCGAGACGGCCGCAACCTCGCTCAGCCGAAAGCCCAGCCAGTACCGGATCTGGTTCGACGCGGGCGAGCATGCCGGGTGGGACGCGCTCCTGGTGGACAACACCGAGGACGCGGACCGCATCGGGCGCTATCGGCGGCTGTTCGAACGCATGGACGGGGAGCCCACGATCATCGAGATCCGTCGCGGCGGCCGCGTCGCACATCGGCTCCGCATCTACCGCTGCTACGGCTTCGACGGCTCCTACGCCGTCGAGTAGCAACGTTTGCCCCCGAAAAGCGAGCGGCGCTCCCGGGTCGATTCCCCGCAGAGCGCCGCCTGATCCGAGCCCGATGGCCGGTTAGAAGATGATGCCGACGCCGGCCTTGGCGGTGAACTCCGCCGAACTGCCGTCGCCCACCACGTCCATCTCGTCCCCGTCGGCCTTGCTGCCGACGCGGTCGAAGTCATAGATGTCCTGCGAGGCCCAATCGACTTCGCCAGCGAGGTAGAGCGAAACCTTCTCGGTCAGGAAGAGCCGGACGCCGGGCCCGCCGCCGATGTTGAACACGGTGTCGTCGTTCTGCTCGCCGTCCAAGAGGCCGACCCGCACGCCGATGAACGGCACCACGGGCGTACCCCACGTGATGTTGTACTGCGCGAATCCGCCCAACCCCCACACGCTGCCCGGGCCGAAATAGCTGTTCCATTCGGCCTTTCGGTAGTTCACGTACGCACCCATCTCGACGTTGTCGAACCAGAAGTAGCCGATCTGGCCGCTGATCGGATGGATCTGCAGGTTGTCGGCGCTGACAAAATCATAGCATCCGTCGACCCGGAACTCGTGCATGCCCTGAGGCAGCAAGTCCGTCGCATAGCCCGTCACAGCCGCCATCGCCACCATCGCCGCAATCGCCAGCTTCTTCATGCATATCCTCCTGAAGTAGATCGGTCGTAGGATCATCTTTTGACCCCATGCGGTCAAGCGCATCTTTGGGCGCAAGACCGCGGGTTGATCCCGGGCGCGCGCTGGGCTAGCATGCCGCCCCGTGAAGGTCCTGCACCTGCTCAGCAACTGGAAGTGGACCGAGCGCGCCGAGCCGGCGGCCGACCTGGCGGCGGCCCAGCAGCGGCTCGGAGCCGAGGTCGTGTTCGTATGCGGCGTTCAGCCCGGCGCGGCCGACGAGAACGGCGTGGAGTTCCAAGCCCGCCGCAAGGGGCTCGAGGCGATCGCGCTCGACTTCCCCAAGCACTTCCGGCCGGGCGCGTTCACCCGCGATGTGGCCGCGATCCGCCGCCTGCTGCGCGAGCGCCGCTTCGACGTGATCCACTCGCACATGCCGAACGATCACCTGGCCGCCGCGCTCGCCCGCCTCGGCGTGTCGCCCCGGCCGCCCATCGTCCGCAGCTGCTACGAGCCGGAGGGGCCCGAGCCGGGCCTGCGCTCCCGCCTGCTCCACGGCCGGGCCGCGGAGGGCGTCTCGGTGATCTCGGAACGCGCCCGGGCCGCGCTCGGCCCGTGGATTCGACGCGGCCGGCCACGCGTGGCCGTGATTGAGCCGGGCATCGACCTCGAGCGCTTCCGGCCAGCCGCCGACGCGAACGCGGCCCGAGCCTCGTTCGGCCTTGCACCCGACGCGCGAGTCATCGGCATGGTCACCCGGATCCGCCAGACCCGCCGCGTGGACATCGGAATCGACACCGTGCGGATCCTGTCGCCCCGGATGCCGGGCATCCGGCTGCTCCTCATCGGGCGGGGAAGCGAGGAGGCCGTCGAATCCGAGGTGCATCGCCCCATCCGCCTCCACGGGCTCGAGGGTCACGTCTGCCTGCCGGGCTACTGCCGCGACGCCCGGCTCGTGGCCGCCTACGCGGCGATGGACCTCCTGCTGTACCCCGTGCCGGGAACCGACAAGTCCTGCCGCACGGTGCGCGAGGCGCTGGCCTGCGGCGTGCCCGTGGTGGCATCCCGAACCGGCTTTCTCCCGGAGCTGATCCGCGACGGCGTCACCGGCTGCCTGCTGCCGAGCTTGTCCGCCGCCGCCGCGGCGGGTATCATGGAGCGCGTATTGTGCAATCCGGTCACCCTCGGCGAGATGAAACGCGCCGCCGGCGACGAGGCACGGAACCGATTTTCGCTCGACCGCCAGGCACGGGAGACCATTGCGCTCTATGAAGACCTTCTCGCCTCGGACGCCGACGCCCACTGACCGCCTCGCCCGCGCGGTCTTCCTCGCCGCCGTGCTGTACGCCATGCCGATCCGTCGGGCCGGCGCCGAAGACCGGCTCGACTCCAAGATCCTGATCTATCAGGAAGACGACGATCGCATGCAGATCATCGCCCCGACCTTTCTCTGGGAGCGCGACCTCAGCTCCACGCTCACGATCAAGCTCGAAGGTATCTTCAACGCGATCTCGGGGGCGTCTCCAACCGGCGCTCCAGCCCCGGCCAGCGCCGCCGGTCCCCGCGTCACGTCCTCCCCGGCTTCGGCGCCCGCCACAATCGCCGCGACTCCAGCCCCGACACCGGCGGCGCCGCCCGCGCCGGTCCAGGGAGACGATGACGATGATGACGGCGACGACGATTCGCGGCGCTGGATCCCGAACGCCCGGCTGCCTTCTCTGAGCCGTTCGTTGCCGGGCCTCGCCGGAGCCACGCCGGCTCCGGCGCCTGCCCCGGCGCCCGCCCCGGCCCCGGCTCCGACACCAGCCGCGCCGTCGGCTCCCGCCGCCGACACCAGCGCGTCCGCTCCCGCACCCGCGGCGGCCGCGCCCGCCGCCGCCGCGCCGGCTGCGGCGAGCAGCAACGGAAAGGTCCCCAAGGCGGACATAGACGACGAGCGGGTCGGGTTCACGCTGGAGCTCACGAAGCGGCTGGGGCGCCACACGCCTTCGGTGCAGCTGGCCTACAGCGTCGAGCAGGATTACCGCTCGCACGGACTGGCGCTGCGCGACGCCATCGATTTCAACCAGAAGAACACGACGCTGCTGGTCGGCGGCGCATTCGCGTACGACCTGATCGACGGCGGCTCCGCGTCGAGCGAGGAGAAGACGACGGCGGACGTCATGCTCGGCGTGACCCAGCTCCTGGACCGACACACGGCCGTCACCGTCAACGGCACCTTCGGTTTCGCGAGCGGCTTCCTGTCCGATCCGTACAAGGTCGCCGAGGTGGACGGCCGGCTCGTGTCCGATCATCGCCCGGACAGCAAGGACAAGCAGATCCTCTACACGTCGATCACGCGCTACGTGGCCCCCCTGAACGGCAGCGCGGAGCTCAGCTACCGGCGCTACGAGGACAGCTTCGGGATATCGGCCAACACCGTCGGGCTCGCCTGGTTCCAGAAGCTGGGCTCCACGTTCGTCGTCCGGCCGATGATCCGCTACTACGACCAGACGGAAGCGGACTTCTATGGGGTCCGGTTCTCCGGCGCCCCGGAGAACTACTCATCGGACTACCGCCTGTCCGCCCTTCGCGCCTTCGGATACGGGCTGAAGGTGATCTGGTCGCCCACCGCGCGCTGGTCGTTCGACGCCGGCTACGAGCGCTACGCGCAGGAGGGCACGGACTCGCTGACCCCGGACGACGCCTACCCGTCCGCCAACCTGTACATCCTGGGAGTCCGCGTATGGTTGTGATCGCCGAACCGGCCCCCACAGCCGCCCCGGCCGACCTCCGCTGGGATAGCGGATACGCCCGCATGGCCTTCCAGGCGATGGGCACGGCGAACGAGCTGACGTTCGCGGCCCGGAGCCCCGCCGCGGCAGCGGAGTTCCGATCCGCCGTTCTCGCCTGGGTCGAGCGGTTCGAATCGCTCTGGTCCCGGTTCCGCCCGGACAGCGTCCTCTCCCGCATCAACGCCGCAGCCGGCCGGGAGTGGATCGCCGTCGACCCGGAGATGGAGGAGCTGTTCGCTCTGGCGGACTGGTACCACTGGAAAACCCGGGGCGTGTTCGATCCGACCGCCGGCCCGCTGCTCGCGCTCTGGGACTACCGCCAGGCCCGGTCGCGCCTGCCGGCCGATGACGAGGTCGAGCGCATCCGCACCCGCGTGGGCTGGAAGCGCGTGCTCCGGAAGCCCGGCGCCGTCTTCCTGCCCGAGCCCGGCATGACCATCGATTTCGGCGGCATCGGCAAGGAGTACGCCGTGGACGTCGTGTGCCGCATGGCCGAGGACGCCGGCATCCGGAACGCGCTGATCGATTTCGGGCACGACCTCCGCGCCATCGGCTCCCCGCCGGAGGGGGGCCCCTGGCGCGTGGGACTCGAGCGGCCCGACCAGCCCGGCCGGTGCTGGGGCGGGGTCGGGCTCGACCGCGCGTCACTCTGCTGCTCCGGCGACTACGTCCGCGGGTTCGACTGGGGCGGGCGCCGCTACGGGCACATCGTCGATCCCCGCTCCGGGCGCCCGGCGCAGGCACAGGCCTCGGCGGTGTGGGTGGTCGCCCCCACCTGCACGGAGGCCGGCATCCTTTCGACGTCCGCGTTCGTCCTGGGCCCGGAGGAAGGGCTCCAGGCCATCGAGTCAACCCACGGCGCCGCCGGCTGCATCTGGACGCCGGCTGGAGTCGTGCAAACCCGGAGGTTCCCCGAGCATGTCCTGCGCAATCCGTAACCGCTCCTTCACCCGGCACCTGGCGCCGCTCGCCCTCGGGGCGCTGCTGGCCCAGGCCGCCCTCGCCGGAGGGCCGCTGAAGGCCGGCGACCCGCTGCCCGCGATGCGAGCCGACTGGTTTGAGGGCGCCCTCCCCGCGCTGCGGGGACAGGTCGTGCTGATCGATTTCTGGGCCTCGTGGTGCGGGCCGTGCCGCAAGTCCTTTCCGGCCCTCGAATCCCTGCACCAGGCGTACCGGCAGAAAGGGCTGGTCGTGCTCGGCGTGAACATCGACGAGAAGAAGGCGGATATGGATCGGTTCCTGGGTGAGAACCGGGCAACCTTCCCGATCGTCCGGGACCGCGACCAGAAGTTCGTCGAGTTCGTAAGCGTCGAGACCATGCCGACCAGCCTGCTCATCGACCGCTCCGGACGGGTCCGCGTGATCCACAACGGGTTCAAAGGCGAGGAAACGGCGACCGCGCTCCGGGCCGAGGTCGAGCGCCTCCTGGCTGAAGCGGCCCCGGCCGGGGAGAAGACGAAGTGAGATACCTGATCGCCATAGTCGGACTCGCCGGCCTGCTGGCCGGCGGCATGGGATGCGCCCGCGTCCAGCCCTGGCAGCGCGGCACGCTCTCGGAGTACATCATGAGGGCGGACCGCGATCCCCTTGATGATTCGCTCCAGGAGCACGTTTACTTCACGCGCGAGTCGGCATCCGGCGGCCGCGGGGTCGGCGGGGGCGGCTGCGGCTGCAACTGAGCGGGAGCCCATCGGCCGGATGCACACCCTGGAACGTCGCACGCCGACCATCGCGTTCGTCGACAAGGTGTTCCTGTCGCCGGCCCGCGGCCAGCCGTGCGGCGTCGAGGTCTTCAACCTCAACCTGGTCCGGGATCTGTCGCGCCTGGGCGCTCGCGTCCTGCTGGTCGCGCATCCGTCGTGGCTGGCCGCAGCGCGGGCGTGGGATCCGACGCTCGACGTCGAGCCCGTCCCCTGCCGGGGCGCCGCCGGACTGCCCGCGTTCCCCCGCCTCCGGGCCCGGCAGCCCGATGTCCTGCTTCTGGGCAACGTGGGGGACCGCCTCATCCCCCTGATCGGCCTGCTGCGGGCATTCCGCGCCGTGCGCCGCGCGGTGCTGATCGCACACCGCGAGCCCAGCCGGCGGTTCGTCCGCGCCCTCGAGCACCTGCCGACCGCGGTTGTCGCCGTGAACCGCCAGATCGCAAACCACTTCCGCGGCGAACACTTCCCGACCGTAGCCGTCAGCTACGGCATCACGGATGCGGACCGGTTCTTCCCGGCGGCGGCAGCGAACGCGGAAAAGCGCGATGTCGATTTCTGCGTCATCGGGCACCTCGACCGCAAGTGGAAGGGCGCGGACACGGCCGTCGAGGCGTTCCGCCTCATGCCGGATGCGGTCCGCGCCCGCTGCCGGCTGCACCTCGCCTCGTACGACGAGCCGCCGGCCTTCCCCGAGCCGAACATCGTCCCCTACCGATGGCTCCCCTTCGATCGGATCGGCGAGTTCCTGCGGGGAATGGATGCCATGCTCGTCCCGTCACGCGACGAGGAGGTCATGCGCGAAACGTTCTCGCAGGTCGCCGTGCAGGGCATGCTCACCGGGCTGCCGCTCGTCGTGAGCGACCGGCCGGTGCTCATGGAGAAAGTCGCGGACGGCGGCGGGCTGGTGTTCCGGTCCGCGGCGGAGCTGGCCGACGCCATGGCCCGGCTGGCCGCCGATCCCGCTCAGCGGCGCGCGATGGGCGCGGCGGGCCGCGCCGCCGCGCTCGGCCGATACGTGTGGAACACGCGGGAATTTGTCGATCGCTTCGTACGCTCCGGCCAGGAGGATCCGTCATGAAGGTATGCGTCGTGGGTGGAACCGGCAACATCAGCACCAGCATCGTGGCCCTGCTTCAGCGCCTGGGGCACGACGTCACCTGCTACAACCGCGGCCAGGCCGGACGGCCGCCCGACGGGGTCCGCACCATCGAGGGCGACCGCCAGCAGCGCGAGGCATTCGAGCGCGCCATGCAGGCCGAGCGGTTCGATGCCGCGATCGACATGATCTGCTTCACGCGCGAGGACGCGGAAAGCACGGTCCGCGCCTTCCGCGGGGCCGGGCACGTGGTCCACTGCTCGACCGTCTGCACCTACGGCATCGCCTACGACTGGTTCCCGGCCGGGGAGGATCACCCGCTCCGGCCCATCAGCGACTACGGGCGCAACAAGGTGGCCGCCGATTCGGTGCTCCTCGAGGCATGGCACCGCGAGCGCTTCCCGGTCACGATCATCAAGCCCTCCACGACCTACGGCGCCCGCATGGGCCTGCTCCGGCAGGTCGCGTGGGAGTTCTCGTGGATCGACCGCGTGCGGAAAGGCAAGCCCATCGCCGTCTGCGGCGACGGGCAGGCGCTGCACCAGTTCCTGCACGTCGATGACGCCGCGCTCGCGTTCGCGCACGTGCTCGGCCGGCCCGACTGCCTCGGGCAGGTCTACAACATGATGCGGCCCGGCTTCACGACGTGGGCCGACTACCACCGCACCGCGATGCGCGTCATCGGACGGGAGGTCGAGCTGGTCGGCGTTCCGCTCGCATGCCTCGTGGAGGCCGGGGTTCCGAACGTGGGGATCTGCCGCGACATCTTCGCCCACAACACCTACTACAGCCCGGCCCGCCTGATGCGCGACGTGCCCGAGTTCCGCCCGTGCGTGTCGCTCGAGGAAGGCATGCGGCGCGTCCTCGACGCCATGGACCGCGCGGGCCGGGTGCCGAACTCCGACGAGAGCAGCTGGGAGGACCGGCTCATCGCAGCCCAGAAGACGGTCGGCGGCATCCGCCTGGCGGACTAAGGCCTCAGGCCGGCGTGGCCACGCGAAACTCCCGGCCGAACTCGCGGCGTTCGGCAAAGCGCAGGATCGCCGCGTTCGCCAGCACGCGCTTGTACGGCACGGGCGGCTCCCGCGTGTCGAGCGCGCGAACGAACGCCTCGAACTGCCGGTACGCGCCGAGGTGGTTCTGCGACCCGTCGACGACGAGCGAACGAACCCATCCGGCGCCCGATGCGGTTGCAGCCGCCGGCCGCTTTCCAGTCCGCAGCAGGCGCAGGACGGCGCTCCGGCCGTCCGCGTAGCCGATCCGCAGCACGTCCGCATCCGCCCCGCCCTCGTTGATGACAGTCCGCGGCTCGCCCTGCATCAACTCGTCGACGAGATCCAGCAGGTCGGCTCCGTATCCGGCCGGCTCGCCCGACACCTCCGCCTCCACCGCCTCAACCCGGGCCGATGGGGACGGCCGAAGCAGCTCCGCGAGATAGCGCATGAAGCTGGAGATGTGCAGCGGCGCCCGGCGCCCGGCCGCCAACCGGCACAGGCCGTCCAGCGCATCCGCCTGCTCCAGGATCACCCGGTCCAGAAACAGCCCGATCCCCCGGTCAGCCAGCGGCGCCACGGCGCCGTAATCGCGCGCCGGACCGCCCGCCGGGAACGGCACGATCACGCCGTCAAGCCCTTCGGCGAACACGTCCGGCGATGCGGCCGGAGGGACTCCGAACGTCTCGCCGAACGCGGCGGCCGCAGCCGGATCGGGATCGAACACGCTGACGATCCGCGCGCCGGCGAGCGGAACCCGACCGCCAAAGGTCTCGGCAAACCGGTCCGCCCGGACCGCCCCCGCGTGCCGGATCATCCGATCCCGGTCGAACGCGTTGAAGTACCCGCCGAACCAGAACGAGCGCCCGTCCACCCGGTGCATTCCCAGCCGCTTCATGTCCCCACCGTTACCACGCCATCGCCGCCCGCCGCAAGAACGGACGGCGCCACCGGCAGGCGAGGTCATTCGACCGATCGGACAAATCTGTCGAATCAGTCGAATCGTTAGCCAGAATTGTCTGACTAGAATTCACCGGCCGGGACGGGCATCCGATCGCCCAAACAAATCATCTCTTTCGCCTGCATGGTGTTGCGTCGGGCCGGCGGGCGCGGCGGGTATCCTGGCACGATCCGTGATATGTGCTCAGTGAAGCGGATACAGGCGGGATACACCGGGAGGGCTGACGTGATGCGGACACCGAAGAGGAGTATGCTCGCGCTGGCGGGGCTGGCGGCGGGCGCGTGGGCGGTCGGCGCGGGGCCGGCGATGGCGGGCGGAGCGCCGACAGCGGCGGACGTGAACTCGGGCGACACGGCGTGGGTGCTGATGAGCTCGGCGCTCGTGATGATGATGACGATCCCCGGGCTCGCCTTCTTCTACGGCGGGCTGGTGCGGCGCAAGAATGTGCTGTCGATCCTCATGCAGTGCTTCACGGCCATGTGCCTGATCAGCCTGCAGTGGGTGCTGTTCGGCTACAGCCTGTCGTTCGGCCCCGACATCGGCCGGATCATCGGCGGGCTGCACTGGATCGGGCTCTCCGGGGTGAGCGCGGGCACGCCGCACTGGGATGCCGCCGCGGGGAGCTCCTATGCGGGCACCATTCCCCACCAGGCGTTCATGGTGTTCCAGTTGATGTTTGCCGCGATCACGCCCGGGCTCATCGCCGGCGCCTTCGCGGAGCGGATGAAGTTCTCCGCGTTCTGCGTCTTCACGCTGCTCTGGTCCACGCTCGTGTATGATCCGGTCGCGCACTGGGTCTGGGCCAAGGGAGGCTTCCTGGGGGGAATGGGCGCGCTGGACTTCGCGGGCGGGACGGTGGTGCACGTCAACGCGGGAATGGCCGCGCTGGCCGCGGCGCTCGTCCTCGGCCGCCGGATCGGCTATCCCACGAAGGTCTCGCCCCCGCACAACCTGCCGTTCGCCGTGCTGGGCGCCGCGCTCCTCTGGTTCGGCTGGTTCGGCTTCAACGCGGGCAGCGCGCTGGGCGCGAACGGCCTGGCGGTGAGCGCCTTCGTGGTCACGCACGTGGCGACGGCGGCGGCCGGACTGACATGGGCCGCGCTGGACCTGTTCTTCAACGGAAAGCCCACGGTGCTGGGCGTCATCACTGGCGCGGTCGGCGGCCTGGTGGCCATCACGCCCGCATCCGGCTTCGTCACACCCCTCGGCGCGATCGCCATCGGCGTGGGCGGCGGGGTGCTGCCCTGGCTCTTCGTGACCTACGTGAAGCCGCGCTGCGGCTACGACGACTCGCTGGACGCATTCGGCGTGCACGGCATCGGCGGGCTGTGGGGCGCCCTCGCCACCGGTCTGTGGGCCACGACGGCGGTGAATCCGGCGGGCGCCAACGGCTGGTTCCACGGCAACCCCGGCCTGCTGCTGACCCAGCTCTGGGCCGTGCTCATAACCGGAACCTACTCCTTCGCCGCGTCGTGGGTGCTGCTCAAGACGATCGACGCGACCATCGGGCTGCGCGCCTCCGAGCACGAGGAGCGCGTCGGGCTCGACCTCACGCAGCACAAGGAAGCCGGATACACCATCATCGACTGACCCCCCGGAGAACCAGGCACATGAAGCTCATCATCGCCGTGATCCAGCCCGACCGGCTCGAGGAAGTGCTCGACCGGCTGACCGCAAACGAGATCCATCTCGTCACCGTGACCGACGTCGTCGGCCGCGGCCGCCAGAAGGGCGTTGCCGAAGTGTACCGCAGCCACAAGGAGGCCGGCAGCCTGCTGCGAAAGGTGAAACTGGAGATCGCCGTGAACGAGGCTTTCGTTCAGCAGACGATCGAAGCCATCACGATCGGCGCACGCACCGGGAAGGTGGGCGACGGGAAGATATTCGTCCTCGACCTCGACCAGTGCATCCGGATCCGGACCGGCGAGACCGGTCCAGAAGCCATCGGTTAGTCCGCAGTCCGTAGTCCGTAGTCTAAGGTCCGTAGTCTAAGGTCTGTAGTCTAAGGTCTGTGGTCTCTATCACTTCAGGCGGCCCTTGGCAGAGCGGCCTTCGGGGGAACGCGGCCAGCGCTTGGTCACGTGGGCGAGCAGCTGCGCGCCGAAGGCATGCTCGTCGCCAACCATCTCGGCGAAGTGAAAGCCGACGTAGTACAGATCCGCCGCGTCGAGCGCCTTGTCCTTGCCGAGCCGCGCCAGCAGGGGAAACGCGCGGCTGCGCAGCAGCGCATGGAAGCCGCGCAGGGCATGATCCTCGGCTCGCATGGACGGGCCGAAGTCCTTGGGCGACAGCTTCAGGTTACACACGCTGAGCGCGTAGCGCGCCTCATCGTCGAACCGCTCGCTGTGCACGATCCGCCTCAGGCATTCGACGCCCTGGGTCCAGCGGCCCGCCGCGCGGTGATCCAGCCCGGCTTCGCGCAGCACGTCCTCGGTCGCCGCGGGGCTGGCGTTGCGGAGGAAGTAGAGCAGCGCCTCGTAGCGCGGCGCTCCGGAGGCGAGGTCGCGCGCCGCCAGGCCCGTCAGCCGCTTCATGAGCTTCGGATCGACCGTCCCGGCGTGGGGCTTCAGGATCTTCGCGAGGCGCCAAGCCGCCTCGGCGCTCTCCTCGTCCGCGAGCGCCTCCGCCAGCATCCGCGCGGCCCCGGGGTGCGCCGACAGCGCGCCGGCCGCGATTTCCTGGAGCTGGGTATCCTCGTGCCGGAGCAGCTGCAGGAGCGCGCGGTTGGCGGCCGCCGTATCCGAGGACGCCAGCTGCCGCGCGGCCGCGGCGCGCGCCGAGGGATGCGGGCTGGTCATCAGCTTTTCCCACGGGGCTTCGACGCCGGCCGCCGACAGCCGTCCCAGCACCTCGAGGACCTGCCGGACGATCGTCTCGTCCGAATCGTCGAGGTAGGGCGCCAGCTCCTTCCCCACCGCGCGTGCCGCCGGGCCGGCCAGCTCGAGCCCCCGGAGCCCGCCCAGCGCGTGACGGCGGACCGGAAGCGGATGCTTCGGCCCGGCGTGCTTCAGAAGAACGGCCCGCGCCTCGGGCCGGCCGATGTGGCCCAGCAGGATCAGGCAGGAGACCTGCACCCGCTCGCTCCCGCGCGCCTTTGGGCCGGTCATGAACGTGACCGCCTCGCGGTGCAGGACCGCGCGCTCCTTTGGTGGTACCCCGGCGAGATGCCGCTGCACGGCCGCGCACGTTTCCTTGACCAGCTCGAGGTCGGACTCGAGCAGCAACTCCAGGATGGCGCGGAACGCGGCCGGGGCGCGCACGCGCGCCAGCGCATCGACGTACACCAGCTTCCGGGCGCCGGTCGCCGCCGCGATCCGCTCGCGCAGGTCGGGCACGACTCCCGCCCCACCCCGCGCCACGATGGCCGCGGCACGGAGCTTCGTCGCCACGTCGCCGGTCTCCAGCAGCGGAAGCACGTACGGGACCGCCCCGGGCGAGCCGATGGCCTCAAGCGCGTCGAGGATGTAGCCGGCTTCGGTTCCGGAGGCCCCGGAAAGCGCCTCTCCAAGCGCGCGAACGACAGCCGCATCGCGAGGCGCCAGCTCGGCGAGCACGATGGCGGCGGCGCACCGGCGCATGTGATCCGGGTTCTGGAGCAGCCCGCAGACAACGCGAATCGTCTCGTGCATGGCGCGAATCGTAACAAAGGGCCTCCCGCGGAACAAGCAGGCCGCACGGCAGTCTCGCCGGTCCAACTCGTATCTTTTTTTGACAGGATGGACAGGATTTTGCAGGATTTTTTGGGGTGTGTTCGGCAGGTCAGGCGGCCGCAACAATCCTGTTGAATCCTGCCAATCCTGTCAAAGAAGCGGTCTCACGGATGACTGCTCCCTGCTCGTATCTCTCTTTTTTTGACAGGATGGACAGGATTTTGCAGGATTCTTGGGTGTGGTCGGTAGAGCGAATCGACGGTGCAATCCAAGAAACGGATGGTTGCTTTGGAATACGAGGCGCTTACGAAAAGGATCATCGGCTGTGCGATGGCCGTTCACCGGGAACTCGGACCCGGGTTTCTGGAGTCCGTCTATCAGAAGGCGCTCGCGCACGAGATTCGCAAAGCCGGTCTCACGGTCATCTGCGAGTGCCCGATACGAGTGGCATACGACGGAGTCGATGTCGGTGAGTTTGCGGCAGACATGCTGGTGGAAGACCGGATCCTGATCGAGAACAAGGCCGTGCGCGTCCTGTGCGTGGCGCACGAAGTGCAGCTCGTGCACTACCTGACGGCCACTCGCATCGAAGTCGGCCTGCTTTTCAATTTCGGCGCCGAGAGCCTCCAGTTCAAGCGCAAGAGCCGCACATACACCCCAAAGACGGCGCGAGTGACACCCATCTGCGAGCCTCCTGCCGTCTGCGGCCGCAACAATCCTGTTGAATCCTGCTAATCCTGTCAGAGAAGTGGTCTCTCCGGGCCCGTGCGCCGGGACCGACGGAACTGCCGTGCGCCAGCCGCGGCTTCAGGCACAGGGATGAATTGCCCCGGCGGCCATGCCCCGTGTAGCATGAGGGCCGGACAACCCCGGGGGGCGGCACCACGAGCGCACCGCGACAGGATCAGGATCGCGCCGGTGACACCGGCCTGGCGGGCGGGGCCATGGGGCTCAGCCTCAACTGGGCCGCGGGCATGCTGCTGTGTACGCTGGGCGGCGTCTTCCTCGATCGGAAGACGGGCGGCGGCTACGGCTGGACCCTGGGGGGAATGTTCATGGGGCTGCTCTACGGCGCCTACGAGACGTGGAAAGTGATCCGCGCGCTGAACCGACAGGAACGAGACGATGACACCCGCCGGCACCCGTCCACGCCCCCGTAGCCGCCTGCCCGCGATGCTGATCGGCACCGCGCTGGCGGCGGCGGGGGCCGCCATCGGCGTCTGCTTCGCCCTGTACCGGACGCTGCACTGGGCCGAAATCGTCTCGGGCTGGCTCCTGGCCACCTCGAACGGCGTGCTCTTCACGTGGATCAGCCGCCGCGCGGTCGGCCGCGAGCCCGGCATGTTCCTCGTGTGGGCGCTCCTGATGAACGGATTGCGCTTTCTCCTGCTTCTCCTTATCATTGTGGGGCTGTGGTGGACCGGGTGGGGTCACTGGGGTAGTTTCGTCATATCCGCCATCATGGGGTACTTCCTCGTCATGGCGGGCGAAATGACCGGTTTGCTTGGCCCGTCCGGGGTCGATCCCGGCATCAAGAGGCAGGCCACGCATGTCGAACGCGGTAACGGCGGCTGAACGATCCGCCACGCTCGAGCAGTACATCCTGCACCACGTGCAGAACTCGCACGAGTGGACGCTCCCCTTCGTCGGCCGCATCGAACTGCCGGAGTACCTCTCGCTCCACGCCCTCATGCTGGCCGTGACGGCGGCCATCGTGCTGCTCCTGTTCGCCGTCCTCTACCGCAAGCGCGATCCGGTGCCCACCGGGCTGACCAACCTGCTCGAGGTGTTCGTGCTGTTCATCCGCAACCAGGCGTGCATTCCCGCGCTCGGAGAGCGCGACGGGCGCCGGATGACCCCGCTGTTCTGCAGCTTCTTCTTCTTCGTGCTCGTCGCCAACCTGATCGGCCAGATCCCGTCCTTCACGCCTCCGACCAGCAACGTGAACGTGACCGGCGCCCTCGCGTCGATCGTCCTCGGAATCATGATCTTCGGAACCATCGCCCGGAACGGAATCGGCGGGTTCTTCGGCGCGTTTATACCGCCCGGCGTCCCCTGGCCGCTCCTGCTCATCACGTTCCCGCTGGAGCTGCTCGGCATCTTCGTCAAAACCTTCGCCCTGATGATCCGGCTCTTCGCCAACATGTTCGCCGGGCACATCATCATGTTCTCCCTGCTCGGCATGGTCTACATGTTCGGCCTGCTCGGCCTCCCCGCCGTCTTCCTCGCCGTCGGCATTATGATTCTCGAGCTGGGCGTGGCGTTCCTGCAGGCGTACATCTTTACGCTCCTGTCCGCCATGTTCATCGGACACCTGTATCACCCGGCTCACTGACGCGGACACGAGGGGCCATCGGGGGAGGACGGAAGATGCCGCCAGACCAAGTACCGACTCCCGCCCCGTCGCGCGTGGAGGAGACGGCCGAGCTGGTTCGGCGGCTGTGCCTCGCTCTGACCAACGTCGAGATGTTCTCGGCGGACCACCCCATCGGCCGACAGAATGTCGCGCGCGCGTTCAGCTGGCTCCAGGACGTGCTGAAGCGCCGGGGCGAGCCGGTCGTCGTCAGCGTCGCCGGCAAGCGCATCATCCTCGACGGCCTGCCCCTCGAGGACAAGAACCCGCTCGTCAACAAGTTCGCGTCGCGCCTGGAGGACGTTCACGCCTCGAACCTCATGTTCCAGCCGGCCGTGACGGAGGAGGAATTCCAGTCCTTCTACCGCGTGCTCGGAAAGGGCGCCCGCTTCGTCAACGAGCACGGCGGGCTCGCGCCGCTCCTGGCCGAGGCGAAGGTGGTGAACATCCAGCTGCGCGACATCTCCTACGTCATGGTGACCGAGGATCAGAAGATCGTGAGCCGGAGCGCCCGGGTGGAGGACGTGCAGCAGGCGGGCGGCGCCCTCTCCGATCCCGAGCTCGTCCGCTACGTGGTCGGCCAGGTTCTGTCCAAGGCGGAAGAGCAGCGCTGGCTCATCGGCGAGATCAAGAACAACCCGCAGCGGGTGGCCGGCCTGTTCTCCGAAGCCATCAACCTCGCCGTCTCCCGCGCCGAAATGGGGATGACCGACGAGGGCTCGGCCGTCCAGAGCCTGGCCCGGAACATCCGCCTCGTCGCCGCCAACCTCCTGGACGACCAGACCGGGGAGGTGAAGGAGGGACAGGAGGACCTGGAGCGGGCGATCATGACGCTGGAGAACGAGATGCGGCTCCGCGCCAGCACGATGACCTCGTCCCGCGTCGCCACCGGCTTCGTGAACGAGATCCTCTCCGTCATCACGTCGTACTCCGACCGCGTCCGGGCGAAGCGCATATCGGGCGCATTCCTGAAAGGCGAGAGAAGCCTCAAGGCGGCCGAGGACATCATCCGGAGCATGACCCCGCGCGAGGAGCCGCTGGATCAGTTCCTGACCCGCGTTCGCGGCCTCCTCGTTTCAAAGGGCGTCTCGGGAGACGAGCTGGCCCAGATCGAGGCCGGCATCGCCCGCAAGACCCGGGCCCGGGCGGCTCGCGCCGCGCGCCCGCGCAGGGCGTTCAGCCAGGCCGTGTCGGATGGCATCACCAAGCGCCTGAAAGACCTGAACCTCGACGGCGCCAACCTGTCGGCTGCCATCGAGAGCCTGAGCGCATTCGTTGAAGACCGGGCTCGGGAGAAGGCCGGAGAACTCCGCGAAACCGTGGAGCGGCTCCAAGGCGACGTCGACCGGCGCAACCGTGCGCTGAACCGCCTGCCCATCGGACTCGTCCTCTGGAACGCCGAGGGGCAGGCGGACTTCGTGAATACCCGGGCGATGGCGGCGCTCGGCGAGGAGTCGGAGCTTGCGCTGACCGCCCCGCTGCGGGCGGCGCTCGAATCGACGAGCTTCCCCCTGCCCGACCCGCTGGCGGCAGCCAGCCGGGCCGCGGAGCTGGGTGATGTCGGCGTCCGCCTGCTCCAGGCGACCTCCGTCGTTCTCTCCGACGACGTGAACGGCGTGTACGGGGTCATCCTGCGCGACTGATCCTGGACTCCGCAGATGATTGCCGCAAAGAGACAAGAGGCACAAGACAGATAGCACCAATTCGCACTATGGCCTCAGTACGGCCTGAAGGCCGCACTACAAACGCCGGAACCGGCCAATTCGCTGTTTGTAGTGCGGGCTTCAGCCCGTAGTCCGGGTGGTACGCCAGCCATAGTGCGAACTGCTGGACAGATAGGTTGCGGAGGCTTTGGTCAGAACCAAGCAAGTGTAGCAAGAGCAATCCGCAACTAGTTCCCTTCTTGCGCCTTCTGCGCCTCCCTGCGGCTTCTCTGCTCCTTCTAGGCTGATTCGCGGGCCGCTCAGGCGCGAGCATATTGCGCGGCCAGACGCTTCACGGACGGGCTGGCATCGATCAGCTGAAGCGGCCGGCTGCCGATCATGGCGAACACGGTCGCCAGCCCGCCGATCTGCCGCAGGCACGGGATGTCGAGGAACCGGGACCAGGAGCCGTCGCCATCGTCGAAGCCCCGCATGTCCGCCTCAACAGCCGCCACGGCCGGGGATAGAGCGGCCGCCAGCAGGCACCACGGCCCGGCGGCTCCGTGCCCGATCAACCGGACGCCCGGCGCCAGGGAGACGGCCGCCACGATTTCCATCACCGCCTCGGCGTGCGGCGTCCGACGGTAGGTCCGGAAGTGCGGATCGGCCGAGTCCGGATCAGCCGCCGCGCCGCGGGACGGGCGGACAAGCAGGCTGTCGCCCGTCCGCTTGATCGTCATGCGGCGGGACGCCGCCGAGATTCCAAGCCCGACCGTGTGGGCCAGCAGGGGCCCCAGCGTCCGGCGGCAGGACCGGCTCGAGGTCAGCGCCGGCGCCAGTGCGGCCCGGACGTGCTCGCGCCAAGCCGCTGATACGGCGGACGGAGACACGGCCGCCGGCGCCGGCCGCCCCCACCACACCATCTGGTCGCGCAGCCGGGGCCGTGCAAAGCCGGGTTCCTCGATCGGTCGCCGGATGGTCCGATCGAAGAACCACTTCCCAAAGAAGCGGTAGACGCCTTCCCGCATCTCGAGGTTGTAGTTGTGCCCGGCATCGACGTGCAGCCCGCTCACACGGCGCGCAGCCCCGTGCAGGGCGTAGATCCGGCGGATCGCGGGCAGCTCCCGCTTTGGCACATCGCACGTCCAGTCGCCCGTGCAGCTCCCCACGAATATCGGCTTTGGAGCCATGAGGCACGCGATATCGACGTTTCCGGCCGCCAGCCGAAGGAGCGGCGGGTTCTCGCACACGCAGCCGCCGTGGAAGTCGGACGCGATCATGCAGATCGGCGCGGCCGCCGTCACACGGTCGTCGACGGCCGCGAGGAAGAAGGTCTGCGTGCCGCCGCCGGACTCGCCGGTCACGCCCACGCGCTGCGGATCGGCGCCGGGCAGAGCCAGAAGGAAGTCGAGGGCGCGGATGCTGTTCCACGTCTGCAGGGCCGCCAGCGACAGGCCCCAGTGCGAGTCGTCGAGCGACGCGTGCGGCAGTTGAGACGAGTCGCCATAGCCGAGCATGTCATAGGAGAGGACGCACGCCCCCATGCGGGCCAGGGTGAAGCAGCGCGCGATGATGCTCGCATCAGCCGCGGAGTCGTGCAGCCGGCCCTGCGGCCAGTGACCGTGCGGGCAGAGGATGACCGGATAACGCCGCGGGCACGGCTCGGGGCGGAACAAATTTCCGGTGATCTGGATTCCTGCCAGCCCCTCGATCACGACCTTCTCGCAGCGCACGCCCGCGGCCTGCCAGTCGCCAAAGACTTCGGCTCGCGGCGCCGCCCGTGGCGGCTGCGGGAGCAGGCCCAGGCTCAGCCTGACGTGAGAGCGCAGCCAATCGGCATACTCCAGCCAGTCGGTGGCCGAGGAGATGCAGTGGCCCGGAATCTCGCGACGGTAGAGCGGCTTCGACATACGCGGGGGTTGGTTGGCTCCTGGGTCGGGACGCTGCTGTTCTGTCCCGAAAATGATTACTCAGCCTGCGTACGTGCGTGTCATTCCGAGCGGAGCGAGGAATCTCGGTCCTGATCGCGCGGGAAGAGATCCTTCGCTTCGCTCAGGATGACGGTCCTCTTGTGCGCCCATTTCCGGGACGGCACGCGAGGCCGTCACTTCGTCTCGGTCGTCGGCGTCTTTCCGCGAGATGCTCGCGACTGAGGACTCACGCCTAGCGACCGAAGAGCCGACTCCGCCTTCCCGAAACATGGCGGACACAGATTCATGCCCTTCTGGTCCAGCTCCTTCTCGTCGCGGTGCTTGAGAAGGCAGCAGGTCGGATTCGGACACGCCTTCAGACCTAGCAGCCGGGCAACGGTTGCGCCCGACTCGCGCTTCACTCGGCGCAGGTACCGACCGGCGTCTGCATTTGCGGACTTGAGTGCGGCCACGTTGAGGATGGCGACACGCCCGGTGGCCGCGGCCACCATTCCCAGACTATTGCTGTCGGTCAGCGACACCAACCCGAGCGCGATCCCGTCGGATGGCTTCATCGCGCCGGCCACGATCGCCGCCGCCACTTCAATCGACGCCGAGGGCGTGGCGACGACAGGAGATGCCAATCGGACTTCAGACTGGAATGTGGATCGGAGATAGGCAGCAACCTGATCGGTCATGGCAGGATCGATCTGATTCGAGACGACCAGCGCAATCGTCTTCCCATCGGTTGCAGCGTTGGTCACAACCGCCCGCGCTGCTGAGCCCAGGCCAATAGAGACAACGACCGCCAGTACCGCCACCGTACGCTTTGTCATGACATGATGCTCCTATAACGCACGAAGCCCTGACCGGGTTCCGGTCAGGGCTTCGTTTCAACGCACCTACATCAACTAGCTCCGCAGCTTACGACGCAGCGCAATCGCAACTGCACCAAGTCCGAAGAGAGCCATCGATGCAGGCTCCGGAACAGGAGTCAACGTAGTGGCAAAGCTGCCAACATTTGAAAGATCAAGCGGATCCGTCTCGGTGATGCCGCCCAAGGGCTTGGTCTGAGTCCAGAGGACAGAGTTACCGTACTTGACAGATCCACCGGTCGGAACACTTGCGGTAGTCAGACATGCTGTGGTCAGATCGGCCGATGGGGCAGTCCAAGCGCGAACGAAGAAGCGAGCGCCTGCGTCGTACGGACTGGTGAATGACTTCCCCGTAAACCCACCCGCCGAACCAAAGGCACGGCCGATCCAGCAGGTTGCAACAACGGCAAGATTCGCAGCATCGGATGCTGCAATGCCGTTTGCAGTAGTCAAGTCAGCTATACCGAAACTCCCGTTGGCCGTGTAGATCAACTGAACGAAGCAACCTACCGTCGGCGAGGAGTTGCCGCCAAAAGGGGCCAGCAGAATCGTTTGCGCAACGTCAGAGTATACTCTGCCGGTCGCTCCAGCGGCCCATGTGATCGACGCGGTAGCGTGACACTCGTGAACACCGTTCAGAGACAGCACAGCAGCCAAGACTACCAGACTTTTTTTCATCGCGCGCACACTCCCCTATTCAGCAACCTGTAGTGACATCGCAGATAATCTATACCAAACCAACCTACTGGCTGACGGAGGGATAGCTGCGTGACTCAACCCACGCGAATCCGCCGGTCCCCCTCCGCCAGTACCACGCGCCCTTGCCCAGTTCAAATTTCTGCGATGAAGGATTCAGGTCCTCGTCCGTCCACACGCCGTTTTCATCAAGGTAGTTGTAGATGTAGGACCCTGTCACGCTATCGAAGAAGATGATCTGATCCGCGATCCCGGCGTTCACATTTCCGAAGGCTCCGCTCGCAGCGAACCCCGTGTTAGTTATCGATTGCGCTGACGAGTAAGGGTATCCGATCATTGTAAACCCTTGACCGATGGCATTGGTGGCGGAAACCTCGTTCGGCACCTCCCCCTTCAGAACCACCGTCTGGTTGCTGGATGCCTTGCTCCAGATCCAGAAGCCTTGTCCGGGCAGAACTGTATCTACGGCGTTCGTTGCCACTTCCAAGGTGTCGAGGTTCAGCCAATCGCCAAACTCGTCCTTGTAATAGTAGACGTACGCACCTGGTGCCGGCGTCGGATTCCAGACCATTACCATGTCAGCAATGCTGGCGTTGACGTTGCCCGAGAGCTGTCCCTTGAACATGTCCTGAATCGTGGGCTGGAAGTCGGCGAACGGCGCGGACGCCATCACGAACTTGCCGGCCGGCACGCTGATCTTGACGAAGCCGACCGCGTTTACGCTATTGACGGTTTGCTGCGCAAGCGCA
>CAYSLU010000082.1:0-24975 GCA_964431965.1 uncultured Verrucomicrobiota bacterium | reverse complement strand
TCCGCAGCGCGCGGTCGATCATCTTGAAGTACCGGTAGTTCGATCCCACGATCAAGCCGCTCACCGGCGCGGCCACCCGGTAGCCGGACTTCCCCATCTTGAGGTTGTTGGCGCACGTCGCCAGGAAGTGCGCCACCTGGCGAGCCCCCTCCTCCATCACCTCCCGCGCCACGCGGTCGCCCTGGTCCGCTGCCTCGGTTACCAGCTTCGCCAGGCTGGCGAAATCCTTGCGCAGGTTCGGGCTCGTGTAGAGCGGCGTGCAGACGTCCCGGAGATCCTTCTGCCCGAACATCTTCAGCAGCTTGTTCACCAGGATCGTCTTCCGCCCGCGGCCGTCCCACGCCCAGAACGCGGCGTTCACGCCGCGGCGAGCCAGATCGTACGCCGACCCTTCATCGCCGATCGGGCCCCAGCAACTCGTCATGCTGGTCGCGCCCCTCGCGTTCCGGCCCCAGCCGACCGAGCCCGTGCCGCAGATGAGCGACAGGCCGACCTTGGAGACCAAGCCGCCGACCATGGAGCACTCGCCCTCCTTGCGGTGGAGGATGCGGCTGCAGCCGGTGAGCTTGCGGATCACCGGCGCCACCGGCGCCGGGTCGGGCTCCGTGCCCACCACCACGCAGTCGATCGCCAGGTCGCGGATCTTCGTCTTCTTCTTCGCCGCCGTGATCGCATCCGTGAAGGACTTCGTGGCGATCGCCAGCGGGATGAAGTTCGTGTTCCCCGATCCGCCATACCCCGCGCCGACCACCACGCCGCGGTCGTCCACGATGATGCAGGCGGTCTTCGTCCCGCCCACGTCGAATCCCATCACATACCGGCGCTTCTGATCCGCCATGGCATCGCTCCTTTACAGGCCCCGGGCCGCGAACTCGGCCGCATTGTCGATCAACCAGCTTCCGAAGTCCGCCGTGAAGTCGAACGTCGTGCGCTTGGGCTGGCCCGACTCGTCCTTCACGCCCTCGCCCAGCATGTACCCGTCCGCATGCTGGTGATCGAGGATGTACTGCATCTGCAGCATCGCCTTGTCGAGATATCGGCGGTCGCCCGTGAGGCGGAAGAGCTTCGCCGCGCCCCACGCGTTCTTGCCCGACGTCGTGAAGCCGAAGGCGTTCGCATGGGAGCCGGCCAGGAAGTCGAAGATCCGAATGGCCCCGTCAAGGTACTTCTTCTCGCCCGTGAGCTCATGAACCGCAATCAGCAGGTTCATCGGCCACGCCCAGATCCAGTACGCCTGCTGCGGCTCGGTGGACGAGACCCGCACGTAGCGGTGGTTCTTGGGGTCGACGTCCGACAGGTCCGTGACCAGCGCCCCGTCCTTGCGGCAGCGCGACCAGAGGACCGCTCCGTCCTTCTGGCTCGCGAGCATCTTCAGCAGCAGGTCCGCGCTCTGCCGGCCCAGGTCGGTCCGCCCGGCCAGGATGCACGACCACGCGCCGACGGCGATGGAGTTCGAGTCCATGACCCCGGTCTTGGAGTTGACGTGCGTGTAGTACCCGCCGAACTCGGGATCGCGCTGCGTGTTCATGAACGCGACCATCTCCTTCAGCGCCCCAAACCAGTAGAGCGCGGCCGCGCCGCGAACCAGCCAGGCGTTCTGGTACAGCTGGCAGAAGTACGGGCCGTAGCTGCCCGAGCTGCGCACGGTGGGCGTGTTGAAGTAGTCGCCGTCCGGGGAGCGGAAGCGCTTGATGACATACGCGAGGCAGCGGCCGGCCGCCTCGGACTGCCCGGTCGCGCGGAGCGTGTAGACGCTCTTGTAGTAGCACCCGATGTCGTCCGTATCCGGGTAGACTCCGTCCGGCCTCTGAGCGTCGGCTCCGCGATAGTTGCCCATCGGCGTCAGCTGCGCCGCCAGCCAGGCCGTGGCCTTCTTGGCCGCCTGCTCCAGGTCCCTGCTCTTCAACGTCATGTCGTATGGTCTCCCTCGATGTGACTTCGATTCCACCCGCGGCCGACCGAACTAGGCCGCCGTGATCGTGTACTTGATCCAGCCGCCGGCCTTCTGTCCGGCGGGCACCACGGTCAGGCCCGCCACGTCCTTCTTTCCAACCGCGGCGAGGTTCTGCGCATTCGGGCATGCGGTCAGATTCTCCACGCACACGAACTTCTTGCGCGCCGGCGCGTACACGATCATGTGCGCGAACTCGTCGCTCGCCTCGATCGTCATGCGCTTGCCAAGGGCCGAGAACCGAACCTCCGCCGTATCGCCCGGGTTACGCTTCCAGAACGCGTTATCGACGAAGAACTTGTCGATGTGCCGCGGCTTGCGCAGGTCGAGCTTCGTGCCCTCCACCTTCTCGACGTTCCCCGTCGGAACCAGATCCTTGAGCTCCAGGGTGTAGTCGCACGGGATGCGAAGTACCATGTCGCGGCGCGAGCCATGGATCCGCCAGAACGGATGCACGCCGAATCCGAACGGCAGGTTCCGCGTGTCGCGGTTCTCCACCTCGTAGCTGATCGTCAGCCCGGACTCGTGCAACGCGTGCGTGACGCGGAAGACGCAGCGGAAGGGAAACCCTTCATACGCGGCATGCCCGGGGCCGATCTCGACCCATGAGGTGATGGAATCGCCGTCATTCCGGAACTGCATCGACTCGTCGCGGACCAGCCCGTGGATGAACAGATCCTCGCCGTGCTTGCGCTGCACGATCTTGCGGCCCTCGAACGGGTAGCTGCAGTTGGCCAGGCGACAGGGCGTCGGCCACATGTTGAACGCGCCGGTGAACGTCCGGCCCGCCAGCAGCCCCTTCGGGTCCCAGAAGATCAGCTCGCTGCCGTCCACCGAGAACGATACCAGGTTCGCCCCGTAGAGCGGGGTCACCTGCGCGCGGAGGTCGAACGCCCCGCGTCGCGCAATCGACTGAGGCTCAATCAGCTTCTTCGTGGGTTCCTGCATCGCTGGTCCTTTCCCGTCGCGCCATGCCACTCGTCAAAACAGAGGCCCGCTTATGACAAAAGACCCCTCGCAGCGTCAAGCGCCGTGTCGAGTGCCCGTTTTCCCTTGTCGCGGCGTGTCGCTACGCTCTAACCTCTGCCAGGAGTATCCGATGGCCGACATTGTCCTAGTATGCGCGAAGTGCAGGGCTCAGAAGACGCTCTCCGAGTACGTCTCGGCGGCGGGCCTGGCCTGCGACGGATGCGGCACCCCCCTGCAGCGGACGGGGACGCCATCGGACCGGCCCTCTCTCCGCTCGCTCACCGTTCGGGCCCACGAGGAGCCGGTGGCTCAGAGCGCGCCCACGACGCAGGAGCGGGCGGCCATCCTAGCCCGCTTCCCGGAGGGCCGCCGGCGCCGGCGCCAGCGCGAGGGGCCCACCGATCGCATGGTCCTCGTGCTCAGCTGGCTTCTGTTCGTCGGCCTCGCCGGAGCGCTCTGGTTTGCCCGGTACCGCCTGGTGCTCGGCGCCCAGCACCACGAGATGCTCGTCAACGCGGGCATGCTGGGCGTCGCCTTCATGCACCTGTACGTGATGAGCCTGGCGTTCACCGAGGACTTCTTCCACGGCGTGCTGTGCCTGTTCGTTCCCGGGTACACGCTCTACTACCTCTTCCTCGTCACGGACGCCTTCTACACCCGCGCCGTCTGCGCCGCACTGCTGGTCGCGTTCGGGCTCGACTCGTTCCAGTTCGCCAACACGCATCTTCACGATATTTACGACTACATCACCAGGTGGTTCGCCGAGGGCGGAACGCCGGACTGGTAGGAACCGCACGCCGCCGGGGGACGAGGCGCCATGACATCCAGGCAGCCGCAGCGGGAGGGATGGGCCTCCCGATTCGGGATCATTCTGGCCGTAGCCGGAAGCGCAATCGGCCTCGGGAACTTCCTGCGCTTCCCCGGCCTCGTCGCCCAGAACGGGGGCGGCGCGTTCATGATCCCCTACTTCATCGCCTTCCTCCTGCTCGGCTTGCCCCTGTGCTGGATCGAATGGACGATGGGCCGGTTCGGCGGGCGCCACGGCCACGGCAGCGCACCCGGCATCTTCCACGTCGTCTCCGGCGGCCGGCCGTGGGCGAAGTATCTCGGCGTGCTCGGCATCCTCGGCCCCCTCGGCATCTTGTTTTACTACGTCTACGTGGAGTCCTGGACCCTGGCGTACAGCGCGTTCAGCATCGTCGGCAAGTATCGGGCCGTCGGCGAGCCGGCGGTCATGAAGCAGTTCTTCGGCAACTTCCTGGGCGGGCCCGGCGGCTTCTTCGGCGGCATCGGAATCGCCTACGCCTTCTTCCTCGCCACCTTTGCCCTCAACTTCGTCGTCATCTACCGCGGCATCGCCCGGGGCATCGAGGCGTTCTGCGAGCTGGCGCTGCCCCTGCTGTTCATCGCCGGCATCGTCCTCATGATCCGGGTGCTCACGCTCGGGGCGCCGCTCGCCGCGCACCCGGAATGGAACGTTCAGGCCGGGCTGGGCTTCATCTGGAACCCGGACTTCAGCCGCCTGGCCAGCGGCGCCGTGTGGCTCAAGGCCGCGGGGCAGATCTTCTTCACGCTATCCGTCGGCATCGGCGTCATCCTGACCTACGCGAGCTACGTCAAATCGCGCCAGGACATCGCGCTCTCCTCCCTCACCGCCTCGTCCATGAACGAGTTCGCCGAGGTCATCATGGGCGGCTCGATCGTGATCACGGCGGCCGTCTGCTTCTTCGGCCCCGCGGGCGCGGCCACGGCGGCCGACGGAGGGATCTTCGGGCTCGGGTTCGTCACGATGCCCCTGATCTTCAACCAGATGCCCGGCGGCGAGATCTTCGGTTTCTACTGGTTCATCCTGCTCTTCATCGCCGGCATCACCAGTTCCATCTCGCTCCTCCAGCCCCCCCTTTCCTTCCTCGAGGAGGAGCTGGGCATCCGGCGCAAGACCGCGATCCTCTGGATCGCGGGCCTCTGCTTCGCCGTGTGCCACCTCGCGATCTTCGGGAACGGCGTCATCGACGAGCTCGACTTCTGGTTCAGCTCGTTCGGGCTGCCCGTCTTCGGGCTCATCGAGATCCTGTTCTTCGTGCTCCTGCTCGGCTCGAAGCGCGGCTGGACGGAGCTGCATGAGGGAGCCGACATACGGATTCCGGAGTTCTTCCGCCGCCTGACAACCTACGTCACGCCGGTCTACCTCGCCGCCATCCTCATCTTCTGGGCCGTCACTGACGGCTGGCAGACCGTGATCCTGAAGAGGCGGCTCCCGGACGGCACGCTGGCCGACATGTACGCGCCGGACCAGGTGCCGTGGGTCTGGGGCACCCGCCTGCTGTGCCTCGCGCTCGTGGCCGGCGGGTGCCTGCTGATCCGGATCGCCTGGCGCCGCCGCGAGGGCGCGCCCGATGTGGGAGGGCTGACCCGATGACAGTCGCCGGATGGATCATGCTCGCCGCATCGTGGGGCGCCATTGCGGGCCTCACCGGGTTCGCCCTCTGGCGCACGCTTCGCGCCAAGCCGCGCGACGAGCTGACGGCTCCCATCGACATTGAGGCACAGATCGAGGAACGCGAGCGGCGCGAGCCACACAGCAACGGCCGCCCATAGAATCCAGCGGCCGCGTGACACCGGAATCCGGGTAACTGACATATGAACGAATCGCCCGCACTCTCCGCCTCCGACCTGGCCATCCTCCGCGACCTCGCCCGCCGCAAGGCCGCCGCGGCCGCTCACCCCGACAACCTGCAGCGGCGCGAGCTGTGGCTCCGCCACGACGCCGGCTCCGCCGGTAGCCGTCCCATGGTCCTCGCCGAGGTCGGCGGGGTGCGCGCGGAGGCATTCCCCGATTCGGTCTGCCAGTGCTCGGATCCGTGGGCGCGGCGCCTCGAGTACGGCCTCCGCATGGAGCTCTACCAGTTCGACGTGCTTCGCGACGACCACGTCATCGAGCCGTTCATCCAGACCGGCTGGACCGTGCAGTCGACCGGCTATGGCGTCCAGGCTGTGCCCCAGCACGCCGACAACGACGGGCGGCTCGGCGCCCGCCGCTGGGAGCCCGCCCTCGCCGACCTCGACCGCGACCTCGAGCGGCTCCGCCCCCGACAGGTAACCGTTGACCGCGAGGCCACGCTCGCGGGCGCGGAGCGTCTGAGCGAGATCTTCGCGGGCATCCTCCCCGTCCGCATCCGCGGGGGATACTGGTGGACCATGGGCATGACCATCGTGGCCATCGACCTGATCGGCCTCGAGCCGCTGATGATGGCCATGTACGACAACCCCGCCGGGCTGCATCGGCTGATGGCCTTCCTCCGCGACGACCACATCGGCTACGCCGCCCAGCTGGAGGCGGCCGGCGTGCTGACGCTGAACAACGAGAACGACTACATCGGCTCGGGCTCGATGGGGTATACACGCGATTTGCCGGCCCCCGGCCTTCCTTCCGGTGCACCCGCCCGCACGCGCGACCTCTGGCTCCTGCTCGAATCGCAGGAGACCGTCGGCGTCGGGCCCGACCAGTTCGAGGAGTTCATCTTCCCCTACCAGATGGCCATCGCCGAGCGCTTCGGGCGCATCTACTACGGCTGCTGCGAGCCGGTGCATACCCGCTGGCACGTGCTGCGCCGCATGCCCAACCTGGCGCGCGTCTCCGTATCGCCGTGGGCCGACGAGGAGGCGCTCGCGCGCGAGTTCGGATCGCGCTACGTCTTCTCGCGGAAGCCGAACCCCACGCTGATCAGCACGTCGGTCTTCGACGAGGGCGCGATCCGGCAGGACATCCGGCGCACGCTCGAGGCCACGCGCGGGGTCCGGGTCGAGCTGATCATGAAGGATGTCCACACCCTCAACAACGAGCCGCAGCGCCTCCCCCGCTGGGTCGCGATCGCCCGCGAGGAGATCGATCGCCTGGCATGACCCCCGCGTCGCCAGAGACGGCTCTGCCCCCGCTCCACATCGGGCCAGCGGCGGCCCCGGCGGAGGGCGGCCCGCTCCTGCGACGGATCCGGGATGTCGCGGGGTCGTACACGATCCCGTACATCCAGTCCCAGCCCGAACTGACGGTCGCCTGTGACTTCGCCGCCGGGCCCGCCCTCTCGCTCGACCTCGAGCTGCTCGCGCCGTCCGGACCGGCTGTGGCCCGGGGGCGGCTTGAGCCCGCCCGGCCGAGCCACACCTTCGCCGGGCTCGCACCGGCCGAATACACGCTCCGAGCGCACGCGCCGGGACGGCCCGGTCCAGTCGAGATATCCCGCATCGGAATCGGGCTCGTCGTGGCGGCCATTGGCGACAGCCTCACCGAGGGGTACTGGAGCCGCGGCTATGCACGCGGCGCCGACCTGAATGCGGCGCAGTTCCCTCCCGAGAGCGTGTCGCGCGACGGCCGTAACTTTCCCCAGCACTCGCCAACCACGCACCGCCACAGCCCGGGCACCACGTGCTTCGAGAGCTGGATGACCCGACTGAACGACCGGTTGGCCGACGCCCTCGCCCGCCCCGTCTTCGTCGCCAACGAAGGATGGGGCGGCGCCACCACCGCGAGCTACGGAGAGATGATGCGCGCGGATACGGGCTGGGGCGCCCGTATCCGGGCGCTGGCACCGACGCTCTGGCTGATCCACCTCGGGGTCAATGACGAGCGCGGCCGGACATCCCCGGCCGACTTCTCGTCCGGCCTGTCCGCCATCATCGGATCGCTCCAGAGGGACTACGGCGCCGATGCCAGCCGCATCTTCGTGGCGCGCCCCAGCTATGATTACTGGCCGGGTGCACCCGAGCTCCTGGCCGCCTACGTGGCCGAGATCGACCGCATCCGCTCATCGCTTGGCGTGCAGGCCGGCCCCGACTTCTACGCCGCGTTCGCGCGCGACAGGGCCCGCTGGTACGGCGCCGACCCGGTCCACCCGAATGTGGACGGCATGCGGCTGATGGCGGATCTCTGGGCCGACGCCATCCTGGCCGGAACCAAAGGAGCGTGACGGCATGACGGGAAAGGAAAGGATGCTCAACGCCTACCGCGGGCTTCCGAGCGACCGCGTCGCGATCGCGCCCGAGTTCTGGTACTACTATCCGGCCAAGGTGCTGGGCGTGGACATGATCCAGTTCCAGCGCGAGGTCCCCTTCCACCTGGCGCTCAAGACCACCTTCGAGAAGTTCGGTTGCGAGGGCTGGGGCGCCGCCTTTGCCGGCGTGCCCGCCGAGGCCACACACGAGACGGCGGAGCGCTGGGTGACGCCGGACGTGCTGGAGTCGAGAACGGTCACGAAGACCCCCCTCGGCACGCTCAGCAGCGCCACGCGCTACGAGCGGCACGAGCCCAGCTGGACCATCGAGCGCCCGATCAAGGACTTCGACCGCGACATGCCGGCCTACGAGCACCTGACGCTCGGCGACCCGGCCGGGCTTCCCGTTGACGGCCTCATCCGCGCGTGGAACGAGGTGGGCGATGCCTATCTCGTCGAAGCATGGGTGGGGGTCCCCTTCTTCGACTACATCGGCGGCGCCCGCGAAGGCGGCATCGAGGCGGTCATCGAGGACTTCCTCCTTCGCGAGGACCAGCTGCTCGACCTGCAGCGCCGCTATATCGAGCACATGGTGCGAAAAGCCGAGGTCATCTGCGAGCGGACCCCCTTCGAGAGCCTGGCCATCGGCTGCTCGTGGAGTTGCAACTCTCTTGAAGGCCCGGTTCTCTGGCGGCGATGGGACAAGCCGGTCATCGCCGCCGTGGCGGAGGCCGTCCACCGGCACGGGCGGCTCCTCCACATCCACTTCCACGGCCGCTGCATGGAGAGCGTCGCGGAGTTCGCCGAGATCGCGATCGACTGCGTCTGCCCGTTCGAGCGTCCGCCGGGCGGGGACGTCGAGGGGCTGGCTGGCCTGCGCGAGGTGGCGCGCCTGCTCGACGGCCGCGTCACCATGAACGGCAACATCCACACCGTTGAGACGCTGATCCGCGGCACGCCCGACGACGCGCGCCGCGAGGTGCGGGAGGTGCTGGAAGCCTTCGCGGGCAGCCGCCGCGTGATCATCGGAACCGGCGACCAGGTCGGCCGCGAGACGCCCGAGGAAAACCTCTGGGCCATGATCGACGAAGCCAAGCGCCTCACCGCGGGCGGTATTTGACCCGCATCCGGTGGCGGGAGGGGCGACGGCCTCGGCGCCCCGCGAAGACCCAGCGCACGACATGCTCTTGGGGTCGGTTCGTCAGCATCCGGCCCGCGAGGCCGCGGGCACTCCCTCGGGTGGGTGTTGCGTCTGACGCTCGGGCATCCGATCCCGGCCGACACGGAGGTCGGCCCTCCAGGAGTGAGTTCCGCTCAATGGCGGAACGGGCTTCGTCCCGTCCGTCGTCATTTCAAAGACCAGGGCAATCCCTGACCCACCGTTCCGAGTCCGCGATGGAACGGGCGAACCGCGCGGCGGATTGGGTCGCCCCGAGTCTGCGAGGGGTCCGAACGCGGACGCGTCAGCTTGGCCCAGATGCAAGGCGTCGCGGGTGGCGCTGGACTCCTGTCCGCGCCGCCCGCGACAACGCAGCAGATGGGCCGAGATCACGCGCCCGCCTTCGGCCCAATCCGTCGCGCTATCTTTCATCGCGCAGGCCGGACGCACTCAGCGCAAGAACCGTCCGCCGCTGATGTCCAGGAGGGCGCCGTTCATGAAGCTCGAGGCGTCGCTCGCGAGAAACAGGATGGCCTCCGCCACTTCAGCCGGCCGGCCGTTGCGCTTGAGCGGCGTCTCGGCGGCGTACTGCGCCATCCGCTCGGCCGTCGTGAACTGCTCGTGGTGCGGGGTCTCGATCACACCCGGCATCACGGCATTCACGCGGACCTCCGGGGCCAGCTCCCGCGCCAGCGTCCGAGTCATCACCTGCAGCCCGCCCTTCGCGATCCCATAGGCCCCGCCGCCGTTCGCACCGCCGGTCTGCACCGAGAGCGAGAGGTTGTTCACGATGGCGCCTCGCCCGCTCGTGCGGAGGTGCGGGATCGCGCGACGCGTGACCAGAAACGCGCTCGTGAGATTGGCGTCCAGCACCTCGCGCCAGAGGTCGAGCGTGCAGTCCTCGATCCGGCTCCGGCGAATCAGCGACCCGGCGTTGTTCACCAGGATGTCCAGGCGGCCGGCGCGCGCGACCAGCTCGTCCACCACCCGGTTCGCCGCCGCCTCATCCGTCAAGTCGCCGCGGAGCAGCATCCCGTCGCCGCCGCCCGCGCGGATCGCCGCCAGCGCCGCCTCCGCTCCGGCCGAGCTGGAGCGAAAGTGTATGCCGGCGAACGCGCCGTGCGCCGCCAGCAGCTGAGCCGTCGCCCGCCCAATCCCCGTCCCCGCGCCGGTAACCAATGCCACCCGCCCGGATAGATCGCTCGTCGAATTCTGTCTCATCGGGAACCTCACCGCTGCGACTCCGAAGCCACGGAGCTGAAACCCTCTGCAAACTCTGCACCTTCCGCGGTGAACCCTCTCTGGTTCGGCTACGTACAGCGAGCGGCCCGGTACACCACCTGGCCCTGAGCGATGGTGCAGAGCACGTTCAGGTCGCGGTCCAGCACCACGACATCCGCGTCGCGGCCCTTGGCCAGCTCGCCCTTGTTCAGCCCGAGCAGGCGGGCCGGGTTCAGCGAGCAGATCCGACTCGCGGTGGCCACGTCCTTGCCGAAGATGCGGATCGCGTTCCGGAACGAGTTGATCGGCGTCAGCGCGCTGCCGGCCAGCCCCATCTCGCGATCGATGAGCCGAACTCCGTCGTTCGGCCCCTTGATCCGCACGCGCCCCCACCCCTGCGGCAGGACGTAGTCGCCCGGCTTCAGGCCGGCGCCGAAATTGCTGTCGGTCACGAACACCAGCCGGTCGGTCGGCTTGCAGCGGAAGGTCTTCTCGACCAGCAGCGGGTGCACGTGCGTGCCGTCGGGGATGATCTCGCACGTCAGCCGATCCTCGAGCAGGCAGTAGTCGGTGAGCGATGCCGGGTATACGCCCGGGTCGGTCATCTTCGGCACCTCGAAGGTGCAGAAGAGGTGCGTCACCAGGCGCATGCCTGCCTCAACCGCGGCGCGGGCCTGATCGATCGTGCAGCTGGTGTGCGCCATGCTGCACACGATCCCGCGGCGCGTCAGGGATGAAATCGTTTCGATCGCCCCCGGCAGCTCGGGGGACACGTCCCAGATCCGGACGTGCCCGGCGCCCGTCTTGAGCAGGTGCTCCGTCAGGTTCCGGGTCGGCTTCGCCAGGTCCTTCGAGACGCCGGCGCCGGTCCGCGCCAGGTAGGGCGACTCCAGCCGGAGCCCGGTGATCTGCGGCGTTGCGCGCAGCCCGTCGGTCTCCTCCATGTGCCGGCGGATATGCGCCGTGGTCTCGTCGGGATGACCGAACAGCGTGGGGAAGAGCGAGGTGCCGCCCTCCGGGGCCTCCAGCTCCGCGTACTTGGCCAGCGAGCCCGAGGTGGACTCGTAGCCGATGCCGTGCGTGTGGATGTCCACGAAGCCGGGCACCACCATCGCGCCGGCGGCGGCGATCACCTCGTCCGCCCGCCCGCCCGCGCCCACGGCGGCGATGCGCTGGCCCTCGATGCGCAGATCCGTCCGCACCAGCCGCCCGTCCGGAAGCAGGACCCGGCCGCCCCGAACAACCAACGTCTTCGTCTTCCGCTTCATGTCCCCGCCTTCACTTTCGCGACTGCTCGTGGTACTTCCGGTTCACGGCGGCCCACAGGTACGGCGTGATGGCCGCCTCGGGCAGCTCCGGGACCGCCTCTTTCACGGCCCGCATTAGCTCCGCGCCGAGCGGCCCCTTCGCGTAGACCGCCAGGTTGTCGCGCACCTGCGCCACGGTTTCGACCCCCGCGATGGCGCACGTCACCCCGTCCAGCCCCAGGATGTAGCGCACGGCCATCTCCGCCATGCTCATGCCGGCCTCTTTCGCCAGTGCCTCCAGGCGCCGCCGAACCGGAACAGCCGGCGCCGTCTCGGCCGGCATCTCGCCCTCCGGCATCACGAGCAGCCCTTGCAGGAACACGCTGCGCACGAACACGGCCGCCCCCCTCGCCTGGGCGGCCCGAAGCGTGCCCCCGCCCACGTGCCGGCCGTCCAGCATGTTGATCGGGGCCTGCACGGCCTCGACGATCGGACTCGCCAGCACGGCGGCGGCCGGCTCCGCCCGACTCCCCAGGGAGACGCCCGCGTGCCGGATCAGGCCCATCTCCTTCAGCCGCGCCAGCTCGTCGATGTACCGGAAATCCGCGTCCGAGTGGAACAGGCAGATGGGCAGGCAGTCCAGACGCAGCCGGCGCAGCGACTCGCGCACCGACGACTCGATGGTCTTCCGGCTGTCCGCCGGATCGACATCCTTCAGGTGGCGTACCTTGGTGACGACCGTGAACCGGTCCGCCAGCCGCAGCTCCTGCAGCGCGCGGCCGATCACCTCTTCGCTCGTCCCGTACATGGCCGCCGTGTCGAGGCTGTTCACCCCGCCTTCGGCCGCCGCGGCCAGCATCTCGCAGACCGCCGCATAGGGCGGCTGCCCGGAGCGGTTGGCCACTCCGTAGTCCATGCCCCACTGGACCGTGCCCAGCATGAGCCGGGACAGCTTGAACTCCGTGGACACAGCAGCACCCATATGGTCACCATCGCTCCGCCTACCAGGACGTCCAGCCGCCATCGACGGCCAGGGTCTGCCCCGTCACGTACGACGCCTCGTCGGACGCCAGGAACACCACCGCGCCGGCCGTCTCGTCCTGCCGCCCGATGCGCCCCAGCATGGTCTTGCGCGACAGCCGCTGGGTGAACGCCTCGTTCCGCGCGTCCTTGTCCGGGTGCGGGAACGGCCCCGGCGCGATGCCGTTCACGCGAATCCCGCGCGGGCCCCACGTAGCGGCGAGATACCGGGTCATCTGCACCGTCGCCGCCTTGCCCACCCCGTACTCGATCGCGTTCGGCTGCATCGGCGGCTCGTAGATCGCCGGCTCAGGCGACACGAGCCCGTACATCGACGCATAGAAAACGATGCTGCCGCCCGCCGTCATGGCGGCCGCCGCATCCCGGGCCAGGCAGAACGGGCCGGTAATGTTCACCCGGTTGGCGCCGTCAAACCCTTCGGCCGTCAGCCCGTCGAACGTCTGGCCCGCCTTGCCGAACGTCGCCACCACCAGGATGTCCAGCCGGCCGAAGGCGGCGACCGTCGCCTCGACGGTCCGACGGCACGCCGCCGGATCGCCCACGTCCATCGCGCAGCTGCGTACGGACGCCCCCGGCACCACTGCCCGCACCTGCGCCGCCGCCGCCTCGGCCCGCTCGGACGTCAGGTCGGCGATCATCACCGCCGCTCCCTGCTCCGCCAGACCCCGGCACACCGGCACGCCCAGGTACCCCGCGCCCCCCGCCACGAGCGCCGCCTTTCCCGTCAGCTTGAACATGTCTGGCTCCCGTTAGGCCTTCGGCATGCGCTTCAGCAGGTCCAGGCACTGGAGCCGGACCCCGAACACATCCGATCCGATGTTCAGGAACTGATAGCCCATCGCGATCAGATCTCCGGCCGTCTCGGGCGAGCCGACCGTCCCGGCGAACTTCCCGTGCTTGCGGCACACGTCGGCCACGCGCTTGCGGGTCTCGATCAGCTTCGGATGATTGAAATCGCCCGGGGCCCCGATGCCCTGGCTGAAATCGCCCGGCCCGAAGAAGAGCATGTCGATGCCGTCGATCGAAGCGATCTCATCCAGCTCCGCCAGGGGCTCGGGATCCTCGATCTGCACGAATACGAACCGCTCCCGGTTCGCCTGCTTGATGTAGTCGATGAAGTCGATGGCGCAGTATGCGCCGTCTGCGTTGCCGCCGTCCGCCGGGCGCCGCCCCACGGGATGGAAGCGCGTCATCCGGGCCACCGCCTTGGCGTCCGCCGCGCTCATGATGTGCGGGACCATGATGCCCGACGCGTCCAGCTCCAGCGGGCGGACATAGTCGCTGTAGCTTCCGCGCGCGACGCGCACCATGACGTCCGCGTCGTGCAGCTTCGCCGCCATGATCTGGCGCTCGATCAGCGACCAGTCGTTCGGCGTGTGCTCCATGTCCGTCCAGATGCAGTCGAAGCCCGCCATCGCGGCAATCTCCGCCACCCGGGACGAATCGAAGTTGATCTTGTACGACACGACGACTTCCCCGGCCCGCAGCTTGCGCAGAACCCGGCTCGGCCTCATCTTGATCTCACCCATGACACGTGCTCCTCTCCTTGATCCGGCATTACGCGCCGGCGTCTGTTCCTCAGTCCATTGCGCCGCCCGGAGGCCGGCGCCCACCGTTGGCGATCACTGCGGGCGCCTCACGGCCGCTCCACGATCTCCGTCAGACCGACCTCCCGCCCGCCTTCGTCGCGGCTCCGGATCCCCGCCACGATCACCTTCATCAGCTCCACCGTCTCCGTGAACGGGAACGGCCGCACCCCCGTGCGCAGGTACTGCACGAACGCCGCCAGCTGCGACTTGAACGCGAAGAAGGTGTCGACGAAGCTGACGTGCGCGTTCCCGACCGTCCCGCACAGCTGCAGGCACCCGAAGCTCCCATACATGTCGCCCACCACGGCGATCACGGCGTCCGCGCCGCTCTCGTGCTTCAGGTGCACGACGTTCTGCTCGACGGTCCCCGTGTTCCGGACGCTCCGGAACCCCGGCCCCAGGACGGGGTACAGCCCTTCGAGCGCGTGGATGCCGTAGCGCTCCCACGTCTTCGCCATCGTCATGCTCGCGAACCGGAGCCGGCCCAGCTCATGGGTCGAGAGCCGGTACGGCAGGTACTCCTTCGCGTAGCGCATGCAGCTCGACGACAGGATGGCCCGCCCATCGTCCACCCAGCGGGTGAACGTGCGCAGGTCGGCCTCGTTGTCCACGAGCGGCTTGTCGACGAAGACCGGCAGCCCGGCCTCGACGAACGGGCGGCAGCGCGCGACGTGCTCATGGCCCTTGTCGGTCGCCACGATCACGGCGTCCACCTGCCCGATCACGTCCTCCGCCCGCGCCACGACGTTGGGCACCAGCGACGCCCGCGACACGCGCCGCGCGTCCTCGGGATCGTCGGTCCACACATGCGTCACCTGCGCGTTCGGGATCCGCAGCGTCTCCTTCGGCTCCTTGTTCAGGTAGACCGGGATGCCCGCGAACGGGCACTTCGCCATCTCGTCCGGGTCGTACCCGTTGAACATGGCGCTCCACGAATACGGGTGCCCGTTGCCGTCCACCATGCCCAGCATCGCCAGACGGATCGTGGGGCGGGTCACCAGCGGCTGTGCGGCAGTTGTCACGATCCCTTCCCTCCGGCGGCCTTCCGACGAACGACGATCGAACAGGCTGCCTGATCGACCCGCGACCCGTCGAACACATATTCGTACCCGAGCGGCTCCAGGACGCGGCGGTAGAGCACGTCGCAGTGCTCGCAGTAGTCCGGGTACGGCTTGATGTGGCTGTGCTTCAGCAGACGCCCCTTCGACGGGCAACGGTGCATGGCGATCCGGAACTCGCCCGCCTCCTCGTCCAGCTCCATCGTGAAGTCGGCCGCCTCCTCGTTCAGCGTGTGCGTCCAGTAGAGCCAGCAGCCGCGGATGCCGTCGCGCTGAACGTGGCTCTTCAGGTTCCCGAGGAAGTTGTCCGACAGGTAGTTCCAGAAATCTACGACGGCGGGCTTGCCGCCCTTCGCGTCGAGAAAGCGGAACAGCTCGCTGTAGGCCGGGATGAACTCGGTGCAGGAGATCATGGGCGCCTCCGGTAGAACCGCTGCACGCTGGCCCCGCTCTGCGGGTCGTAGGACACCAGCTCGGCGGCGAACGGCGAGCCCTCGCAGATCGCCTCATTCACCGCCTTCGTCGTTTCGTGCCACATCCGGGCGACCGGGTAACCGTGCGCGCGCATGTGCTGCACGGCCGGGCAGGCGTCGACCTCCACGCGAAGCTCGTCCGGCCCGCCCGTGATCCGCGGCGCGCCGCCTTCGATCACATAGGTGCGCTCGATGTGCTGCTTCAGCGCCTCGAGCCCCTTCTCCCGGAGCTGCTCGCGCAGCGGGGCGTAGTAGGAGAGCGCGAACTGACGCAGGTAGTCCCGGACCGCCTGCTCGCCGTACCGGTCCTGGATGTACTCCAGCCCGCCGCTCAGCGCCCCGTGGAAGTCCTTGTGCAGGTATGCGTTGTCCGACGCCTGCCTCCGCATCACTTCCTTCGGCATGCTCAGCGCCCTCCCCGAGCCGGCAGCAGCCACTCGGCGTCGCGCTTCATGGCGCGGCCGATCGCCTTCGCGCACGCGGCCGAGACGGTGTAGCCCAGGTGGTTGCGCGAGGTCCCGAAGATGCCCATGCGGACGAGGAGCTGCTTCTCGCCGGCCAGCCAGCAGGAGATCTTCTTGCCGCCGTACACGTCGTACATCTGCCGGTTCATCCGGGCCTGCAGCCGCGCCGCCCGACCCGCATCGCCAGCCCGGACCGCATGCACGATGGCGCCCGCCAAGTGCCCGTTGAACACGCCCCCGCCCAGCAGCAGCCCGTCGTACCCGGCCTCCAGGTACGGCACGCAGTTGAACTCCCAGCCGTTCAGCAGCTTGAGCGCCGGCCGCTTCCGCTTCGCCGCCAGAGCGATCTCCATCCGCTCGGGCTTCGTGGAGCTGTCCTTGATCATCACGACTTTGCGCTCGGCGTAGATCGCCGCGATCACGTCGTCCGGCACGGCCACGGAGCTGAATGTCCCGCGGTCGTAGATGCCCACCGGCAGCGGACTCTTCCGGATGGCCTCGCGGTAAAGTCCCAGCACGACCTCCGGCGTCCCGTTCACCAGGAAGAACGGCGGGGCGATCACGGCGATGTCCGCGCCCGCGCGCTTCGCCATCTCCATGTTCTCGAGGATCCGCGCCGCGGAGTTGTCGCTGACCTGAACGGCCACCGGCATCCGGCCGCGCACCCGCGCCACGACCTCCCGCACCAGGCGCTCGCGCTGCCCGTCGGTCATCCACGGCCCCTCGCCGTTCGTGCCCAAAAGAAAGAGCCCGCGGATGCCCAGCCGCACGTGGTGGTCCACCATGCGGCGCACCGCCGCCACGTCTACATCCATGTCGCTCTTGAACGGCGTCGGGGCCGCCGACCACACCCCGCCCGGAATATCCTTCGCAGTCCAGCTCTTCGTCATCGCGTTCCCTTTCCACGGCCCTTCGCGGGGCCGTTCGGCAGCATGACCGCCTTGATGATCGGCTTCGTACCGTCCACGATCGACTGCATCACGGCCTTGGCGTCGGCGAATCCGAACGTGTGCGAGATGATCTTCGAGGCGTCCACCTGCCCGGAGCGCAGCAGGCGGTTCGACACCGGGAAGTTGATCGCCGGCTCGGCGAACGTCGGCCGAAGCGTGATCTTCCGGAAGATCAGGTCGTTGACGTCGACCTCGATCTTGCTGCGCCCGCCGAAGTGCAGGCCGAAGAACACGATGATCCCGCCGAAGCGGATGATCTTGAGCGCGTCATAGATGCTCTCCGGGGGCGAGCTCACGATCACGCGGTCCACCCCGTCCGGAAACCGCTTCTTGATCTCGTCCTCGACGCTCTCCCGGTCCGCGCGGATCACCTGGTCGACGCCCATCGCCTCGGCCGCCTTGAAGCGGGCCTTCGCGGCCGGGTTCCCGGACGGCAGGCCCGTGACGGCCACGAAGCTCGCGCCGCGGATGCGGGCCAGCCGCGCCGTCATGATGCCCAGCGGCCCGTTGCCCAGCACCACCACGCTCCCGCCCATCGGGATTTCCGCGTGCAGCACGGCCGTCAGGCACACCGCCAGCGGCTCCGTCAGGCTCGCCGCCGCGTAGTCGAGCCCCTCGAACGTGTTCAGCAGGTTGTGCCGCACGTGCATGTACTCGCCCATGCCCGGCTGGCCTTCCATGTTGAACATGTTCCGGCAGAACTCCGGGTGGCCGCTCTTGCAGTTCTCGCAGATCCCGCACATCGAGCAGTCTTCGACGATCACCCGGTCGCCCGGCTTCACGCTGGTCACGTTCCGGCCGACCTCCATCACCTCGGCCGCCACCTCGTGCCCGAGCGCCATGGGCTGGTCCGCCCAGTCGCGCACGAAGTTGATGTCTGTCCCGCACACGCCGCACGCCCGCACGCGGACGATCGCGTAGTCGTCGCCCGGCGCGCCGATCTCCTGCTCCCGGACCTGAACGTCCAAGAGCTTCTTCCCGAACAAGCCCCTGCTCTTCATCCGCTGTCCTCCGCTCGCCCGGCGGCGCCGCGCGCTCCCCGCGGAGCGCGCCCCGCCGCCCGGCCCGATCACGCCGCGCCGTACATCTTGCTGTCCATGCCCGGATACACCACGTCGTCCGCATGCGCCAGCGCCACGTCGAGGTTCTCCCACACCTTGTGGAACGCCTCGACGATCCCATCCATCAGCTCGCGGCCGTTCGGCGGGTGTATGCCGTGCACCACCGTATACGTGTCGCAGAGCATCTTCGCCACCGGATACTGATCGAGGTCGTAGCTGTACCTCACGCCCTTGGCCTCGTTCACCGACCACGGGAAGCCCGTCGCGCCGTAGCCGAGCTTGCTCTGGAACAGATCCTGCGCCGGAACCGGCATCGTCTGCCACTGCCCGATCTGCAACCCCTCGCGGTAGAGCGCCTTCTCGACCGCGATCCGGAAGCGCCTCGGCTCGCAGTCCACGCCCGCCGCCTTCGGATCGAACCGCACGTTGTAGAAGAAGTACACGTGCTTGCACCCTTCCGGCACATACGGGGTGATCACGCCGGGCAGCCGGCCCAGCCGCTTCGTCAGGTAGTTCGAGTTGCGGATGCGCACCGCGTTGTTCGCGTTCAGGTGCTTGAGCTGGCCGCGCGCGAGCGCCGCCGGCAGCTCCTGGTTGCGGTACATGTACCCGAGAATCGAGGCGTTGTACTTCCGGCGGTGCGTGACCTCGTCCACCTCGTCGCCGAAGCAGCGCACCAGGCCGGCCTTCTTCAGCACGTCGTCGTTGTCGGTCACGAACAGCCCGCCCTCCCCGCCCGCGAGGTTCTTCAGCACGTTCAGGCTGTACTCGGCCGCGTCGCCGAACGTCCCGACCATCTTCCCCTTGTACATCGCGCCGTGCGCCTGGGCCGCGTCCTCCAGCACGAACAGCTTGTGCTTGCGCGCGATCTTCATGATCGGATCCATGTCCGCAGGCAGCCCCTGAATGTGAACCGGGATGATGACCTTCGTCCGCTCGGTGATGGCCGCCTCGAGCTTCGAGGGATCCATGTTGTACGTCCGGGGATCGATGTCCACGAACACGGGCACCGCGTTCTGGTGCAGCGCGCACGAGGCCGACGCGAGGAACGTGAAGGCCGACGTGATCACCTCGTCGCCCGGCCCGACGCCCGCCGCCGCCAGGCCCATGTGGAGAGCCGCCGTGCCGCTGCACGTGGTCAGGCAGTGCTTGCGCCCGACGTACTTGGCCCACTCCTTCTCGAGCGCGACGGCCTGCGGCGCGGTCCCGCCCGCGAAGATCCCGCTGTCGAGCACCTGCTTCACGTACTTCCGGTCGTCGGCCGTAACCACCGGCCAGTTGCCGTAGTCGCTCCGCTTCAGGATCGCCTTGCCGCCATCAATTGCCAACCGTGCCTTCGCCATGTCCGTCTCCTCCTGCTGTGTCTCGCCGCTGCTGCTATCGGTCCCGCTTTTCAATCTGGAACTCAGGAAATCAGGAAAAGTCCGGGCGACTCCCCTCTCCTTCTCATCTTCCTGAGTTCATGAGTTCCAGATTGTTCCCCATGCTCCCGCTCTACTTCGCACGTTCCCGCGCCCCGATCCGCGCCATCGAGTTGAACTGGTAATACTCATGCCGATAGTAGCTCACAAAGAGCCCGGCGGCGCGGCCGCCGGGCAGGTAGACCACGTTGGTCTCCTTCAGCACCGGTGATCCTTTCCGCACGCCGAGCCAGGCGGCCAGCGGCCCGGCCGCCGCCAGGGCTTCGATCGTCTGCGACTCGTAGTCCAGCGTGATCCCCTGCGCGCCCTGCCAGCGCTCCAGGAAGGCCACGGCCGCGAGATCGCCCTCGGTCAGCCGGTCCGCGAACCGGCCCACGAGATGGGCCTCGTCGACCGCCACGGTTCGCCCCCCCATCGCGTCCGCCCGGCGCACGTACAGAACCCGCTCCCCGGCCGGGATGCCGAGGGCGGCCGCCACGTCCGGGTCGGCCGTGCGCCACGCCTGCGCCTGGACCGACCGCTGCAGCTCCGGCGCATGCCGGCGTACGCTGCGCGAGAAATCGACGTTGACGATCGGAATCCGCCGGCTCGCCCGCGGCCGCACGAACGTGCCGTTTCCCTGCCGCCGAACGACGAGGGTCTCCTCCTCGAGGATCTGCAGCGCCCGCCGTACGGTGATCCGGGAGACGCCCGACCGCGCGCACAGGTCGCGCTCGGTCGGCAGCTGCGCCCCGCCCTTCAGCGCGCCCGACAGGATCTGCTCCCGCAGCGACTGCGCCAGCACCCCATACGCCGTTCCCGCCTTGTACGCCATGGTCTCCCCAAATGGTTATAACAATGTGACCATCGGGACCGCGGGCGTCAATCCCGATTTCACCCTGGTCCCCGCCTGCGCCTTCGATCCGCCACCGGCCGCGACCCCCGGGGCGCGCCCGGCCGACGCCCTTCTTGCTTTTCGCACCCGCGCACCGCACCATGCCTGCCACATGAACTTCTCCGAACTCGGACTTCCCCCCGCGCTGATCGGCGCGCTGGCCAGGCAGAGCATCACCGAGCCGATGCCCATTCAGGTCGAGGCCCTGCCGGTGCTCCTGTCCGGCAAGGACGCCTACATCCACTCGGAGACCGGAACCGGCAAGACGCTGGCCTATCTGCTGCCGCTCTTCTGCCGCATCGACCCGGCTCTGGCGGCGCCGCAGATCGTGGTCATCGCTCCCACCCATGAGCTGGCAATCCAGATCCAGCACCAGGCGTGCGACCTGGCGCAGAACGCCGCCCTCCCGATTCGGACGCTGCTCCTGATCGGCGGCACGCTGATGCAGCGCCAGGTCGACAAGCTCAAGAAGAAGCCGCAGCTGGTGGTTGGCTCGCCGGGCCGAATCCTGGAACTGATCGGCATGGGCAAGCTCCGGGCGCACGAGGTGCGATGCATCGTGATCGACGAGGCGGATCGGCTGCTCGCGGGCGAGAGCCGCGAGCTGGTCCGCAAGATCGTCAAGGCCGCCCCGCCCGCCCGGCAGCTGGTCTTCGTTTCGGCCACCGAGCAGCCCGAGTGCGCCGCCGACGTGGCCGCGCTCGCGCCCGGGCTGGTCATGCTCCGCGCCGGCGCCGGCCCCGTGAATCCCAACATCGAGCACGCCTACGTCGTGTGCGAGGAGCGGGACAAGGCCGACGTGCTCCGCAAGCTTCTCCATGCCCTCAAGCCCGAGCGGGCCATCGTCTTCGTCCACCGCAACAACAGCGCCGAGCTCGTCGCATCCAAGCTGGAGCACTACAAGATACCCGCGGCCGACCTGCACGGCGCGTTCGTGAAGGAGGAGCGAAAGCGGGCGATGGACGACTTCCGCGCCGGCCGCGTGAACGTGCTGATCGCCTCCGACCTCGCGTCACGCGGCCTGGACATCCGGGGCGTCACGCATATCGTCAACTTTGACGCCCCCACCGAGAGCAAGGCCTACCTGCACCGGGTGGGCCGTACGGCCCGCGCCGGCGCAAAAGGGTACGCGATCTCGCTGCTGACCGGGCCCGAGGTCCGGCTGGCCCGGCGCTACCAGGCCGAGCTCGGCATCACCGTCCAGCACGTCCTCGTGCGCGAAGGCACCGTGGTGGCCGCGCCGCCGGAAGAGATCAGAGGACAGAAATCAGAGGACAGTGCTCTCTGACCTCTGTCCTCTGTCGCCCCTACGTCCGGCTCGTGATCTCGACGAGGTGGTACCCGAACTGGGTCTTGATCGGGCCGTGTACCTGGCCGACGGCTTCCGTGAAGACCACGCGATCGAACTCGGGGACCATCTGACCCGGCGAGAAACTGCCGAGCGCGCCGCCGCTCCGGCCGGAGGGGCACGAGGAGTGCTTCTTCGCCATATCGGCGAAGTCCGCGCCGCCCGCAATCTTCGTCTTGATCTCCAGACACTTCGCCTCGCTGTCCACCAGAATATGCCGAGCAGATGCCTTAGCCATGATGTTGCCACTCCCTTGTTTCGTGCGTATTTACGAACTGTTCCGCCGCCCACCGTATCACACGCGTGGCGGTGCATGCAAAGCTAGCGGAGGATGATCTGCGCCCCGCCGCTGACGACGGGAGCGGCGAACACCTCGGACAGTGTGAAGTCCCACGAGAACGTGTCCGAGCCGTGATTTCCGTTCGGTCCGACCATCACGTAGACGGTGTCGTTTGAGGCCAGTTGCTTCAGGTCGACGAACAGGGGTGTCCGGTTCGTACTCGTGATGACCTGGGAGAAGCGGGTTGAGCTGTTGACCCGGACCATCAACTCGATCCCCGTGGAAGCCGCGCTGCCCAGCCGGACATCCCCATCAGTTATGGCGTAGGTGGCGGACTTGCGGACCGTGAAGGCAGCGATGACGAAGCGATCCACCGCCGATCCCTGGGCGGTTCCCTGCCCCGGGTGTCCCCATGTGCTCCACGCCGCGACGTAGCCCGCCGGGGCCGCCGCGGGATACGCGGGCCCGTTCGCCCGCCATGCTCCAATGTTCGTCCAGACGAGCGCGCGGTAGTTGGCCGGATTCGTGATGGCCCCGTTCGCGTTCCAGAGATACTGCCACCCCTCCTTGGGCGTCGGCCCCTGGAAGTCCGGAGCGTAGCGCGCCGCGGGCAGAAGGCTGGCGGTTCGGCCCGTGATCGTCGCCGCAAACCGCGTGCCGTCGTACCCGCTTTCCGCCTTGGGGCCCACAACGAAGTCGACGGGCGTACCCGCCAGCACGAAGACATTCGTCACATGCCCGGAAAACCCGATGGCGTTGCCGTTCGTGATGCTGTGATACGCCCGGCTGATGCCGTCGATGAAGACATAGGCATCCACCCCGTCGCCTCCTCCGGCGTCACGATCCGCTGCGGTGTAGCTGATGAACAGGAAAGCATTCGTCGGCGCCACGTAGCGCCGAGCAGCCCAATGCACGCCCTTGCCTCCAGCAGTCGTGGGATGCTGCCAGTCGGACGAAACGGATGTCCAGGGCGGCTGCGTATCCCAGCGCCATTCGGAGCCACTCCAGAAGTCATTCGTGCCCACGCCAGGGCCCTTGTCGTCCGGGAACGGGATGAAACTCGCGCGGCTGTACCCGCCCAGATCGGCGCGGTGATAGCCATAGTACCAGTCGGCCCGTCCCTGCCGCCCGGAGCACACGGCGAAATCAGCAACCGAGTCCGCCACGAACCGGAGAGCGGAGCCGGCCGAAGACGTCCACGCGCCAGCCAGCACCAACACGGAAGCGAACGCTGCCCCCCACCGTCGTACGCCGCTCCGGGCGCCGATGCAGGGCGCCAATGACGTGTCGTCAGGCGGGGCGGGTATCATCGGCGGAATGGGTCTTCCGGTCGTCATCTGGGCGCGGTCCAGGTCCATCAGCGCGAGGGCTTGGCGGCGGCCGGCTTCGGCTCGACGAGTTGGAGCGCCGCAACCACCTTCCGTGAGACCGGCTGTTGCCGCGGTGTGTACGTGATGACCGTGTAGCGATCGTTGGCCCCGAGGACGTACAGCGGAGCCTGACGCGTCGACAGGTAGGACTGAAGCCTCTTCTTCCCCTTGGCATCCTGCGGAAAGGCCAACACGCCGAAAAAGCCGCTCGTCAGACCGGGCGGCATCGTCTTCAGCCGCAGCATGGGTCCGATGTCCGGCTCCGTCGCCTCGGGCTGCCACTCGCCGCCGACTTGAGCATCCAGCAGCGCCTTGGCTTGGTCGAGCGCATCCGGCTTCGGCGCGCCGAGCGCTCCATTCCACGCGAGCGCGACCAGCATCAGGACGACTGCAGTGATTCTCATCTTGGCTCCCCCGATGTCGGGCGCAGCGCCAGTCCCACCGCGCCGTGCCCATTCGGCATGCCCATAAAAGGTCATCCGAACATGCCCGCGCCGTCAAGGGCAAAGGATGTGCCAGGCAGGAGCCGGGGCTTGGCTCATGCGTGGAGACGGCGGTCTCCGCCGCCCCCCCGGGCGTCACTGACGTCCTACGCGCGGCACGGAGGCGCCACGCCGCGGATTCCTTGTCGCCGCCGGAGCCCCGGACTACACTCCAGCAGACGTGCCGTTCGGACCGCGTCGATGCGCTGCGCCTCCGACGACCTCGGTCAGCCCCGGCACATCGCCACATGACCCGAACACCGAAACGCTGGATGGGCGCATTCCTGGCCCTGTTCGCCACAGGCTTCATCCTGCTCAACGCGCTCGCCTGGAACCACGCCCGCTCGATGATGCGATTCACCCCCGGCGGAGCGCGAACCGGGAAACCCGAGCAGCTGTCGTTCTCCCAGAGGCTCAGGGTTCTCGCGTTCGGTGTCAGCATCCCGCGCCCCGCGAGCGAGCGCCGGGCAACGGATCTGGACCCGAAGTGCCGGCGGGTGTCGATCACCGGCGCCGATAGCGTCATGCTGGGCGCCTGGTACTGCGACCGCGGGACCGGCACTCCGCTGGTCATCCTGTTTCACGGCTATTCGGCCGAGAAGAGTTCGCTCCTGACGGAGGCCCGCATCTTCCTCGACCTCGGCGCCTCCGTGCTCCTCGTCGATTTCCGCGGCTCCGGCGAATCGTCGGAGTCGTATACCACAATCGGATTTCGCGAGGCGGACGACGTGTCGGCCGCCATGCGCTACGCGACGAACTCCCTATCCCATCGCCGCATCCTCCTCTACGGCCAGTCGATGGGCGCCGCCGCCATCCTGCGGGCCATACACCGCGGCGGCATCCGGCCGGATGGCGTAATCGCAGAGGCCGTCTTCGATTCGCTCCTCACCACCGTCCGACACCGATTCTCGGCCATGGGCGTTCCCTCTTTTCCGAGCGCCGAGCTGCTCGTGTTCTGGGGCGGAGTTCAGGCGGGGTTCAACGGCTTCACGCTCGAACCGGTCGCCTGGGCCACGGCTCTAACGTGTC
>CAYSLU010000081.1:0-25382 GCA_964431965.1 uncultured Verrucomicrobiota bacterium | reverse complement strand
GCGCCCATAGCCGGAACTGCTCCAGGTTCTCGCAGCCGCAGCCTTGCGCCACCAGTCCTCCGCCTGTTCGCCTCCGTGGAGACGGCGGTCCTCCGCCGTTCTCCGGACTTCCGCATCCGGCCGGGGACGGCCGGCTCCAGCGGGGCCCCGCGACGGCAAAGGATTGCCGCCCGCCAGCGGGCGCCGCCCGGCAGGCGGCGCCTACCCGGATCTCCGCATCGTCACTGCGCGCGCTGGAAGAATAGGGATGATGGTTCCGCCGTCGGGTGCTATCGTGGTTGGTGTCGATGGAGGAGGGGAAATGACCAGAGAGTTCAGCGTTGTAATTGAGCGGGACGAGGATGGGTTCTTCGTCGCTTCCGTGCCTGCTTTGCGCGGCTGCCACACGCAGGCAAAGTCCCTCGATGTCCTGATGAAGCGGGTTAAGGAGGCCATCGAACTGTGTTTGGAGGTTGAGAAACCCGTGTCGAACCAGTTCGTCGGCGTTCAGCGGGTGGCCGTCATGGCATGAGCACGTTTCCCGCACTCAACGGCGCCCAACTCGCCAAGGCGCTGCGACGCCTGGGGTTTGAACTCATCCGCATCAAGGGCAGCCACCATTTCCTCCGCCATCCTGACGGCCGGTGCACCGTTGTTCCTGTCCACCGGGGTGAAGCAATCGGTCGGGGACTCCTTGCCCAGATTCTTCGGGACTGCGAGATCACCCGCGAAGAGCTGCAGAGAGGGATCTGAGCGAAAGCCGTTCGTGCTGCCGGCGCTTCTGGACACAGCCGCGTGGCCGATACGCCCACTTCGCCCGAACTGCTTCCGCACCCATAGCCGGAATTGCTCCGGGTTCTCCCAGCCGCAGCCCTTGGCCATCAGGCCTCCACCTGTTCGCCTCCTTGGAGACGGCTGTCCCCCGCCGTTCTCCGGACTTCCGCATCCGGCTGGGGACGCCTGGCTCCAGCGCAACCCCGCGGCGGCAAGGGATTGCCGCCCTCCATCGGGCGCCGCCCGGCAGGCGGCGCCTGCCCGGATCTCCGCACTTCGACATTCTGCGGTTCCGTGTTCTGCGGTTCTGCGGTTCGATATTCCCCTTCCCGTCCCCGTCGGCTACTATCTCCCCCGCTCATGATGCCCCGGTAGCTCAGTTGGACAGAGCAGCGGTTTCCTAAACCGCAGGTCGCGCGTTCGAGCCGCGCCCGGGGTACTCCTCCTCGAACAGAGCGATTCAGCGCGAAAGGATGAGCAGGCCCGGCGGGGGCAGGCGGAGGAACCCGTAGACGACCGTGCCCGGCTGGCCGAAGTAGAAGCTGTTCGTCGCCGTGCCGAACCCGCCCGCCACGTTGTTCGATATGATCCCGCTGTAACGGTCCAGGCCGCGCCAGACCGCCACCCGGCCGCCGCCGCCGCCGCCACCGTTGACGCTGATTCCGTTCCCGCCCGCCGCACGCAAAACCGCACCGGTTCCGTACAGCCGGGCGCACGCCACGTAGATCGCCCCACCCGCGCCGCCGCCCGAGTACTGGCTGCCACCGGTGCCGCCGGACGCGCTCATGGTGCCGGCCAGGTAGGCGCTCCGCGCGCACTCGATCCAGATCGCCCCCCCGCCCTTGCCGCCGTAGCCGCTCCCGCCGCCGCTCCCCGGCAGCGACGGCGCATTCGAGTCGCCATAGGCGAGCCCTCGCTCGTCATCTAGCGACGACGCCACGTACCCGCCCTCACCGCCGTACCCCCCGCCACCCCGGTAATAGCCGGCGCCGCCGGCTGGTGCCGCACTGCCCCGCAGACCACGGTTGCCGTACCGCCACAGCCAGCCGGCCGCGTCGGCATTGAAGCCGCCCTGCATCACCAGGTCACCCACGCGGAACACGACGATCCCGCCGTTCGTATTGTGCGCGAACGGATAGACCCACGAGTTCGACCCGACCGTCATCTGCCCGGCCACGGCGACCAGGCCGCCGTAGCCCGGGCCGCCGGAGTTGGTCGCCGCGCCATACATGTACAGACGCGCCCGATCCCGGACCACGAGATTGCCGCCCACCAGCAGCCTCGGCGGGGCGTCCATCGCGCTGTACGGGTAGTAGTCTCCGCGCGTCAGCATGTTCCCACCCAGCTCCAGCCGCCCTTTGGCCCCGGTCACCACAACGTCGTTGCTGGCGCTCAGCGTGAAGCCGTTCCCCACGAAGCGCACCGCCACGTTGGTGACTTCCAGGCCCGGCACCACCCAGTTCGTGAAGCCGGGGATCACGATCTGCCCCGTGAGCGACCGGATCCGGGGCGTCAGGAAGCGGGCGTCCGTGAAATACAGGCTGCCGATTGTCCCGTCCCACATGCCGGTGCTCGTGCCCGCCCCGCCCGCGACGCTGAAGGTCGCCCCTGGCACCGGCAGCGCCGCCTGCGCAGCGGTATCGTAGACGACCGCGATCCGCCCGCCGCCACCGCCGCCGCCGTTCAGCGACCCCGCGGCATTGCCTCCGTCCGCATTCAGCATGCCGGCTCCGGCGAACGTCCCGCACGTGATGTGGATCGAGCCGCCGGCCCCCGCGCCGACGTAGGTGCCGGAGGAGCGATTGGCACCCCGGGCCGTAATCGAGCCGTTGACCGTGATCGTACCGTCGGCCGCGTCCACCCGCACCACGCCGCCGCCATGCCCGCCTCCGCTGCTCCCCCCGCCGCTGCCGGGGGTTACCGGCGCCGACGCGCTCCCGTTCACCAGTCCCGCCTCCAGGAAGAACGACTCTGCCACATAGCCGCCTCGACCGCCGTGACTCCCGCCGCCGCGGTAGTATGCGCCGCCCGGCCCCGAACTCGGAGCGGTCGCAGCCCCGCCACCATCCGAGCGATATCCTCGTCCGTCGACGCTGATCCCGCCCCCGACGCCGACCCACACGCTCGTCGCCAGAATGACAACGGCGTTGGACATCTCATTGCTCGAAAAGGGCCCCGCGCATGTCACGACGGCGCTGCTCATGATCCACACGCTCTCGGCCGAAAGCGCCGTGCCCCAGTTGGAGAAGACCAGCGTCGCGCGGTTGCTGATCGTGAATGAGGCGAGGCCGGCCGTCGAGTTGGTGAGGAAGACGAACGCGCCGGAGTTGGTGATGACGACATCGTCGCCGGCGCCCGGCACGGCGGACGGAGTCCAGCTCGCGGGGTCGAACCAGTCGTTCGTCCCGGACGGCTGGCTCCACGTCGCCGTCCCCGCCCGCACCGAGCCGGCCGACGCCAGCAGCGCCGCTGCCATGAGAACGATCGTACGTCGCATGCGTAGCCTCCGTCAGCCGGGTTCACCGTGGGGCCAACCGATTCGCGGCAGGTCGGGCTCCCCCGCCAGGCGACACGCCGGACTCAAAGCCTCACGCCCTCCAGTATCGCCCCCCCGCATGCCGAGTCAACCTCGCTCAGACACAACAGCGGAGCCCCAGGGGCTCTTGTCTTGGCCTGATCCCGGTCAGCGGACGACACGGAGGTCGTCCCTCCATGTCCGGAACGGGCGATTTCCCTCATCTTGGCGGGCCGGGCTCCGTCCCGGCCGGCCCGAAAGGAGTTGAAACAAGAGCCCCTGCGAGCAGCCCCCTTCCCCCGACAAACTCCTTGTCCGCCTCCCCCGCCGTCCCATAATACCCATTCGCGCGAAGGGGGCCATGGCGGCCGCCGGCGCCGAGCGGGAGATGCGATCATGATCGACGGATTCAGCACGACGTTCGACTGGCAGCGACACACCGGCCGCATCGCGGTCTGGGGCATCGGCTCGTTTGAGCAGCACAGCCATCACCTGCCGCTCAACACAGATGGCCAGGGCGCCGCCTATTTCTCGCGCATGGCCGCCGAGGAACTCGACGCCGCCCTGCTCCCCGCGCTCCCCTATGGCAACTGCCTGGAGCACTCCGGCTTCCGCGGCAGCATCACCCTCAGCCCGGAAACCCTGATGGCCATCGTCCGCGACTTCGCCGCCGCCCTCGAGGAGCAGGGCTTCCAGCGGCTCGTCGTCATCAGCGGCCACGGCGGCAACCACAGCCTCGTCCCCGTCATCCGGGACATCAACCGCCGCAACCGCCCGCTCAAGATCCTGCTCGTGAACTGGTGGGAGTTCGCGGATATGGGCCCGCTCGAGACCGGACACACCGAGGTCCACGCCGGTGAGTTCGAGACATCGATCATGCTGGCCATCGACCCCGCCCACGTGGGCGCCGAGCGGGTGGACGTGGCGCCGCCGGGCGAGCGCCCCCTGCGCGCCCAGGACCTGACCACGTTCGGCACCGGCCACCTGGCCCCCGATGGCGCCATGGGCCACCCCAGCCTCGCGTCGCGCGAGAAGGGCGAAAAGCTCATCGCGTCCGTGCGGGCCGGCATGATGGCCCACATCCGCGATCGGCTCCGCCGCCTCGACGAGCAGCCGCGATACTCCGGCGCCGGCGGAATGGCCATGCGGCCGCTGGTGGCCGGCGATCTCTCCGGCTGCATGCGGCTCAGCAACACGGCCGGGTGGAACCAGACCGAGCGTGACTGGTCGTCGTTCCTGGCCGCCAACCCCGACACGTGCTTCGGCATGCTGCACAACGGCGCGCTCGTCGGCACCTCGGCTGGCATCGCCTTCGGCCGGGCCGTCGCCTGGATCGGGATGATGCTCGTGGATCCCGCGTTCCGCCGCATGGGCATCGCCACCCGGCTCATGCGCCAGACCATGGACAGCCTGGCCGCCTGCGCCAGCATCAAGCTGGACGCCACCCCGGCCGGCCGGCCGGTCTACGAGAAGCTGGGGTTCGTCGCCGAGTACGACCTCAAGCGCATGGTCTGCCGCGCCGTGCCGCACATCGAGGTGCCGGAGGGCAGCATCGGCCCGGTCACCGAGGCGGACGTGGACCACGTGGCCGGGTTCGACGCGGACGCGTTCGGCGCCGAGCGCGCGGGCGTGCTCCGCCACCTGGTGTCGCTCGCGCCCGAGCTGGCCTGGCAGATCGACCGGGACGGCGTGACCCGCGCGCTCTGCCTCGGCCGGCCGGGCACGAACTACACCCAGGTTGGCCCCGTGGCCGGGGAAAGCCTCGACGAGGCGCTGACCGTCCTCTCCGCCGCGCTCGCCGACCTGCAGGGCCGGCCGGCCGTGATCGATGTGCCGGACCACCACCCCGAGCTGATCGAGTGGCTGCACATGCTGGGCTTCGTCGCGCAGCGGCCATTCACCCGGATGTACTACCGCGCCAACGTCGCCGGGACGACCGAGAAGTACTTCGCGATCGCCGGGCCCGAACTGGGGTGAGATGAGCATCCGAACAGAAGCCCGCCCATTCCGAAGTCTGACATGACCCCGCCTCACCGTTCCGAGTCCGCGACGGAACGGGGCACACCGCGAGGCGGATTGAGTCGGGTGAGTCCGAGAACCCTCCGAGCTCTCTCGTATCGCGCAGCCCGCCTTCGCCATGACAGGCATGACGGCCCGTTGAGCGCCTCGGAATCTCAAGGGCCGCGTGCTAAGATCCGGCCAGCGTGAAACCGAACCATCCGTCCCCTTCGCGGCGTCCGCCCGCCTCCGCGCCAGCAGCCAAACCGGCCCAGCCACTGCCGATGACCCGCGCCGAAATGGATGCGCGCGGCTGGGATGCCTGCGATATCGTGATCGTGACCGGCGACGCCTACGTGGACCACCCCTCGTTCGGCGCGGCGCTGGTCGGCCGCCACCTCGAATCGCTCGGCTACCGGGTCGGCATCATCGCCCAACCGGACACCCTGGACGCCGATTCACTCCGCGCCCTCGGCCGCCCCCGCCTCTTCTGGGGCGTCACCGCCGGAAACGTGGATAGCAACCTGATGCGCCTGACCGTCATGCGGAAGGCCCGGCGGGACGACCCCTACGCCCCCGGCGGAACAGCCGGCCGCCGGCCGCCGAACGCGTCGATCGTCTACACGGCCCTGGCCCGACAGGCGTTCAAAGGCGTACCGGTCGTGCTCGGCGGTGTCGAGTCGTCCCTGCGCCGATTCGCCTACTACGACTACTGGACCGACCGCGTGAAGCGCTCGATCCTGTTCGACTCCAAGGCCGACCTCCTGGTCTACGGAATGGCCGAGCGCGCCATCGCCGAAGTCGCCCTCCGACTCGCGGACAGCAAAGACCTGCACGGTATCGCCGGAACGGCGGAAGCGGTCCGCGCCGCCAGCGAGGGAATCACGGACTCCGACCTTCCGCCCTCATCCCTCATCCTCCCGCCCTACGAAACGCTTTCCGCCCCGACCGACGAGGGTCGGGCCGCCTTCGCCGAAATGGCGCGGCTGGTCCACCTGAACCACGGATCTTTTGGCGACCGCCCGCTGGCGCAGCGGCATGGCGACCGCTGGCTCGTCGCCCATCCGCCGCCCGCGCCGCTGACCACGCCCGAGCTCGACGCGCTCTACGCCCTTCCGTTCACGCGGCGCCCGCATCCGTCCTACGGGGCGGCCCATATTCCCGCGTACGAGATGATCCGCGATTCGGTCACCACGCACCGCGGCTGCTACGCCGACTGCTCGTTCTGCGCCATTACGCGGCACCAAGGCATCCCCATCACGTCGCGGAGCGAGGCATCGATTCTCGCCGAGCTGTCGCGCATGTCCGAAGACCGCAACTTCCACGGCACCGTCAGCGATCTGGGCGGGCCGACGGCGAACATGTACGGAACCGGCTGCCGCGCCGGACGGCCGGGTTGCCCCGGCCGGAACTGCCTGTCACCCTCGGTCTGCCGGAACCTGAACACCAGCCACGAGCGCCTGCTCGGGCTCATGCGCGCCTCGCGCCGCGTGCCGGGCGTGAAGCATGTGTTCGTCACAAGCGGCATCCGGTTCGACCTGGCGCTCGCCGGCGGCGGCGAAGCATACATCGACGAACTGGCGGGGCACCACGTGTGCGGGCTGCTCAAGATCGCCCCCGAGCATGTGTCGGATCGCGTGCTGCGCGCGATGCGCAAACCCGGCGCGAAAGCCTACCGCGACTTCGTCGACCGCTTCCAGTCCGCCGTGCGCCGCGCCGGCCACCGCTACGCGGTCGTGGAGTACTTCATGAGCGGCCACCCGGGCTGCACGCTCGCCGACATGATCGAGCTTGCCCAGTACCTGCGCCGCAACCGGATCGAGCCCCAGCAGGTTCAGGATTTCTACCCGGCGCCGCTGACGCTCGCCGCCGCCATGTTCTACACGGGCCGCGATCCGCTGACCGGCGAGCCCGTGTACGTCGCCCGGACCGACCGCGAAAAGGCGCTCCAGCGCGCCCTGCTGCTCTGCCACAAGCCCGAATTCTTCGCCAAGGCCCGCGAAGCCCTCTGCGAGGCCGGCCGCGAGGACCTGATCGGCCGCAACCCCGACTGCCTGGTCCCGCCTGGCTCGGGGCGATGAATTCCGCACAGAAGATAACCAGGGCTCGAAGGCCGACACGCCCCTGACCCACCGTTCCGAGTCCGCGACGGAACGGGGCGGATCGCGACGCGGCTTGGGTTGCCCCGAGTCTGCGAGGGGCCCGAACGGTGGTGGGGCAGATTGCCTCGGATGCAAGGCGCCGGGGCGGCGCTGTACTCCTGTACGCGCCGTCCCCCGGAAACGCCGCAGCCGGGGCGAGATGCCCCGCCGCCGTTCGGCCCAAGCCGCGTCGCTTCCTCAACGCCAGCCGCTCGACCCTATCGATGACGATCTCAACAGGCACCGGGCGACGAGGCCGTCGCCCCTCCCGCTGGGCGATGCACCCGATCCGCCGAGTCATCCCCCGGCCGCCTCGGCGAGGCGGCCCACCACGGGTGCTGAACTGCTGCGTGTTGGGGGTTGACACCACCAGCCCGATCCCGAGAATGCGCGGCGGAGGGAGGGGACACCGATGACGGGACATTCACGAGGTGCGGCCGTCTGCATGGCGGCGCTGCTCACGGCCGGCGCGGCACTGGCCGAAAAGCCCGAGCTCAAGTTCCTCAAGGCGACCGAGCTGCCCGGCATCGGGCTCCGCCTGAACCTCATGTCCAACGCCCGCGAGACCCCCCCGACACCGCCCAAGGTCTACACCTACACGATCACCGACCGGAGCGGCACCCGCCAGGAGGATCTGTTCGCGCCCGCCGATATCTGGCGGAGAGGCCAGTATGTCGGCCACTGGACCGACCGGTTCGGAAACTCCCTCTCGCTTGCCGCCGTGCGCACGGCGCTGCCAACCGGATTCCCCCGCGAGCACGCCAGCCGCGCCGACTACGAGCGGGCTCTGGCCGCCGTCACCAACGCCGAGTGGTCCTCCGACCGGCTCGCCGCCTGGGCCTCCGACTACCTGGAGACGCCGGGCCTGCGCGCCGAGCCCATCTTCAAGCGCCCCAGCAAGTTCGACGCGCTGGTCGCGCTGTCCGGCGGCGGGTTGCCGCCCGGGATGCTCTGGGCATTCCGGCTGAATCCGTCCGCCGCCGGACAGAGCCGCTGCCCCCGCCACTGGTTCTGCGTCGCCGTCTCGCTCGCGCCAGGCGTCGACCAGGAGAAGGCGCGGACCGCCGTGCTGGCCGACCTCCTCCCGTCTATCAGCTTCGCGGGAGCGGGCGCCCCCGCTGCGCCGCTCGGAGCGTCGGGCGCGCCCGGGCGATCGTCCGGGAGCACGGCGGACGCCACCCGCTCGCCCGAATTCCTCGCGAGCCGCCAGGCCGTCGTCGACGGCATCCGGAACCTGAAGGACTGGTGGTACGTCGAGACGAAGCACTACATCATCCTGTCGAACCTGAAGTCCCGCTCCAGCCTTCTGGTGCGGCGACTGCAGACCGACTTGGATTCGCTCCACGGCTTCTACGAGCGCCTGCTGCCGCCCCGGTCCGGAATCAGCGCCGTCAGCCAGATCCGGATCTTCAACACGGCCGACGAGTACGACCGCTATGTCGGCGAGGATCGCGCGTGGACGGCCGGCCTCTGGGTCCCCAACACGACCGAGCTCGTCGTGAAGCCGGCGGAGTTTGGCAGCAACAGCCAGCAGCGGGATCAGATCCTGCGCATCATCTACCACGAGGCGTTCCACCAGTACGTCTTCTACGCCCTCCAGCGCCTGACGCCCGCCGCCTGGTTCAACGAGGGGCATGCGGCGTTCTTCGACGCCGTCGATATCTCCGGAAGCCGCTTCGACATCCAGGAGGACCCGTTCAAGACCCAGCGGATCGAGGCGCTCATCTCAGCCGGGCACGCAGACGTGGAGCCCATGCTGGCCATGTCCTACGAGACGTTCTACGCCCGCAACGAGGATATCCTGCGGGACAACTACGTCATGGCGTGGGCGCTCGTATACTACCTGCGCAAGGGCGGCCCTTCCGAGAACCCGCCCGTCTACACGAACGTGGTGCCGCGCTACGTCGAGGCGCTCTGGGCCACCCGCGATCCCGACGCCGCCACGGCGACCGCGTTCGACGGGATCGACCTCGGGAAATTCAACGAGGACTTCCGGAAGTTCTGGAAGTCCTCGAACAAGCGCAGCGCGGCGCGCCGGCTCCGGCTGGATGGCCCCTGAACACGGCGATAGCTGGTGTTTCGCGACCTTGAAACGAATGGCACGTTATTGGGACATTCATCAATGCCCACCCCGCCCTTCGGGCACCCCTCCCAGGAGGGGATGGCGCGGATGACGGACGCGATAGGAACGATCCCCTCCTACGGGGGGGTGCCCGAAGGGCGGGGTGGATTCCGAGTCGGAACACGCGCAAAAAAGGCGCCATCCGGAGCTGGGACCACAGAATGATCTACGACACACATGTTCACTTTGACCTGATACGCCATGGCGAGCTCAGCAGCGTCATCCGTCGCGCGGCCGCGGCCGGCGTCGACCGGCTGATCGCCGTGGGCGGCTCGCCGGAGGCCAACGCCGCCGCAATCGCGATCGCCAACCGCTTCCCATCCCAGGTGCGCGCCGCCGTCGGCTATGATCGCGACCGAGCCGGCCTCGAAGACTCGCTCGACGCGCTGGCCTCCTGCCTCGCCGATCCATCGGTTGTTGCGGTCGGCGAGATCGGCCTGGATTTCCACTACCACCCGGAAACCGCGGCGGCGCAGGAGGAGCTGTTCCGCGCCATGCTCGCCCTGGCCCGCGAGCGGCGGCTGCCCGTCGTGGTTCACAGCCGGGAAGCGGAGGCCGCCACGATGGCGGCTCTCACGGAGCACGCCGCCGGCTGGCCGGCGGATCCGGCGGGGCTCGGCGTCCTGCACTGTTTCACCGGCAGCGCCGCGTTCGCGCGCCAAGTCGCGGCGCTCGGCTATCACGTCAGCTTCAGCGGCATCCTCACCTTCCGGAACGCCGGGCTCGTACGCGAGGCGGCCTGCGTGGTACCGGACGATCGCCTGCTGATCGAGACGGACTCGCCCCTGCTCGCGCCCGAGCCGCACCGCGGGCATCCGAACGAGCCGGCGAACCTCCCGCTGATCGCCCGCGCACTGGCCGCCGCCCGCGGCGTCTCCGAAGCGCACATCGCCGCGCTCACGGCTGCCAACGCCGCCCGCCTGTTCCGGACGCCGAGCCCTCAGCCTTCGTAGATCTCGCCCTTGCGGAAGGCGGCCCACGCCGTCTCGAACCACGCATCGCTCGCGGGCATCGGACGCCGGGGCACCCACTCGTGCGACACGGAGCCGTCCGGCTGCGCCGCCGTCTCAAGCACGCGTTCCCGGAACGCCGGATCCTCGGGCACAAAGCTCCACTCCGGCCCCAGCTTCCCGTGCGCCACCGTCCCGGCCGGATCGAGAACCATCGCCGAGCCGCGGCTGCCGACGCCGCTGGCGACGGCAAAGCGGACCGCCTCCAGGTAGACGAGGTGCGCGAAGCACATCTGGCGCATCATCAGCGCGGCGGGAAGATCCTTCGCCTTCGCGGACACGCCGTCGGCCTCGATGCGCTCCCACTGCGTCCGCGCCTCGGCCGCCGCCCGATCCAGCTCCGCGCGCGACCGGATGTGCGCGCCCGCCCGGGTCATGCGCTGGCGCAGTTCGTCCAGTTCCCGCTTCCACGGACGCCGGCTCGCCTTCCCCTTCTCGACCCACTCCAGCACCCCCGCCGCCGCGCCAGCCGCAACCGGCCCGAATGCCCGCGCGTCGAGCGTCCACTTCGCGTAGCGGTTCGCAATAAACTCGCTCGCCCGGAAGCCCGCCACCTGGCCCGAGTTCAGGGCCGATCCGCCCGGCCGATATACGCCGTGCGACCCGTTCACCTCGCCGACCGGGAACAGGTGCCGCAGGTTCGCCGACTCCCACCACGCGCTGCCCGCGAGCCCGCCGTTGTTGTGCTGCGCGCACACGGCGATCTCCAGGGGCTCTTTCGTGATGTCGATCTGGTGGTCGCGGTACAGCTCGATCGCGCCCGGGTTCATCGTGCGCAGGCGCTCGATCGGCGTGGCCTGGAGCGCCTTCGACTTCACCAGGTACTCGCGCGCCTCGGGGCTGAGCTCGTCGAACGAGAAGTCCTGCGGGTTGGACCGGAAGTCCAGAAAGATCCGCCGCCCGCGGACGACGTTCTCGATGTAGACGAGGATATCGACGATCGACGACCCGCCCGCGATCTTGCGCGAGTCGAACGGCCACTGGTATCCCTTCAGGAACACCATGGAGTTCATCTGGCCCGGCGTGTCGAAGTACTCGCGCAGGAACTCGCGCGCGTCGCTCTTGCCGTCCGCCGCCGTGCTGATGAATCGCGGCACGACCTGCATGTAGGTGCCCGAGACGTTCCAGCGGAACTGGGTCGAGGCCAGCCCGTACTGCGACTCCGGCAGGCTCTGGGCCTTCGCGCCCGCCAGCAGGGCCACGCCGATGCCGCCGTTGTGGACCTTGGGATACACGCTGGTCTGGTACAGCCCGCCCGGGCCGCCGGTCGCGAAGACGACGTTCTCGGCCGCGTACACCTCGAACTGACCGCGGGCGTTCAGAGCCACGGCGCCGGCCGCCCGACGCCGAGCCCCCTCGCCCGCGACGATCAGGGAGGCCACCGTGCGCCCCTCGCGCACCGCGATCCCGTTTCGCTCGACCTCGCGGATCAGCGCCCGGCACATCTCGCGCGAGGTGTACGGGCCGATCGACGTGGCCCGCTGCCGCGGATCGTGATCGGTCTTGTAGCCCACGAACTGCCCGTAGCGATCGCGCGGGAACGGCACGCCCAGATTGACCAGGTTCAGGAACGCGCGCGCCGACGTGCTGGCCTCGGCCAGCGCGAGATCGCCGTGCATGCTGCCGCCGGAGAAGAGCGCCTCGGCCACCTGCACGGGCGAGTCCTGCACCTCGCCGTACAGCCCGATCTTGTAGTAGGTCTGCTTGTCGCTGCCCGTGTTGATCGAGGTGCCCATCTTCAGGCCCTCGGTCACGATCAGCAAGTCGGTCACGCCCTGCCGGTGCAGCTGGACGGCCGTGTTCAGTCCGGCGGCCCCGCTTCCGACGACCAGCGTGTGCACCCACGTCACGGGCAGCCGCCGCGCGCGGCCCTTGCCCAGTTTCACCGACATCATCCGGCTCTTCATCGATTCGCTCCTCCGCGCCTGCGCGGGAACCCCATCGCCCCGCTAGAAACGGGCCGAATGTACCCCATCGCGGCATCGCCCGCAAATCGGATCAGCCGGTTCCGTGGAGTCGTCCGCACGCGTTCGATGCCATGCTTGAGCTTGCGCCGAGGCAGCCGAGCGTCCAGACTCCACCGCCATGATGGAGCCCGGCGAAGATCCGCGAGGCCGATGGCAGGTCGTTCTGGCCTGGGGGTTGCTGGCCCTCGTGCTCGCGGCCTACGCCACGGTGCAGCACCAGGTCTTCACGCCCGCGTACCCGGAAGTGGATCCGGACGGCTACATCGCGCTCGCCAAGCGAATGGCGGCGATGCAGCCGCTCGCGGTGCGCGACGACGACATCTTCCAGCACCAGTCCCACGTCTGGGTGGAGAATGCCCGCGGCGAGCTGGCGCCCAAGTTCGCGCCGGGGTACTCGGCCATCCTCGCCGTCTTCTACCGCCTCGGCGGAGACGACGCCATCTACTGGGTCGGACCCGCCGCCGGGCTGATCGGCCTGGTCGGCTGCTTCCTCCTGTTCCGCCTCTGGGCGTCGCCGATCACGTCGGCGCTGGGCGCCGCCGCGCTCGCCGCGAACCCGATGTTTCTCGTCTACACCGGCTATCCGCTGACGCATGGCTTGGACACCGCCATCGTTGCATGGGGCATGCTCTTCCTCTTCCGCTGGCGGCGGGCGGGGCGGCGGCTGGACGCCGCCCGGGCCGGGCTCCTGCTCGGCTTCGCCTGCACCGTACGCCACACCCACGTGCTGCTGGCCGGCGTCGCCGCCGTCGCCATCTTCGACCAGCTCTTCCTCGCCCGCCGCCGGCGCCTCCGGGACCCGTCGGCGCCGGAGCCGGCCAGCGCCGGATCGATCGCCTGGCTCATCGGGTCATACGCGGTCGGCCCAGCCCTCCTGGCCGCCTATGATTTCGCCCTGTTCGGCTCGCCGCTCGTCACCGGCTACGGCCTCTCCGAGGAGCAGAGCGCCTTCTCGCTCGCGCAGCTGGGCGGGAACATCACCGCGGTCTTCGCCGGCCTGTCGCGGGAGATGCCGGCCCTGACCTTCCAAGCCGGCCTGCTCGCCCTTCTGGTCATGGGCCCCCGCGTGGAGCTGGCGATGCGTCTGCTGTGGTTCGTCCCGGCGTTCCTCGCCTATGCCTCGTACTACTGGTCGGGCGCCCGGACCGAGCATCTGCGGTTCTACCTCTTCCTGTTCCCGTTGCTCGTGGGAGCCACGCTCGGCGCGCTCGACCGACTGGCCGGCTCCCTGCGGCGGCGCATCATCGCGGCCGTCTGCTGGTGCGCGCTGGCCGTCAGTCTGGCCGCCGCGGGCGGATGGCGCCTGGTGCCGGCGGTGGTATCGAACCCCGGCACCCGTGAACTGGCGGCGCTCGGACGGACCGCCGGCGCCTCGCTCCAGCCCGACGCGGTCATCTTCTCGCGCTGGCGGCGCGGCAACGCCATCGGCAGCCGGCGCGATTTCCGGTACTACGACTTGCGGGCCTTCACGCCCCGCTTCCCCCTCGAGCGGTCTGCGGACAGCAACCCGCGGTGGCAGCCGGTGCGGTACGAGCGGCTCCGGCAGTTCTACGCCACCCACTCGGCGGACGAGCTGCGTGCGATGCGAGTCGAGCTCACGCGTGGCTTCATCACGCGCGGCCGCCAAGTCGTGATGCTGATCCCGTGCGGCACGGAAACGCAGGAGGCGCGCGAGCTCGGGCCGGAGTTTCAGCTCACACCCCTCGTGCGGGTCGCGCCGAGCGGGGGGCGCGAATGGGGGTTCTTCGTCGCGGGGCTGGCGGCGGGCGGCACGCCCGGTTCGCCGCCGGCGGCTCGGGAGCCCTGACGGCCCCATCGCCGGGCGTATCGCCTACGCGCCGCGCGCCTTCCGGATGCAGGCGCCGATCGCGCCGACCGTGTCGATCCAGATCCCGTTCGCCGGATCGGTGCAGTACCGGCAAATCGCTTCGAGCGTCGCGGTCTTCGTGGTCTGCCGGCCGCCGGCCGCGGTGATGTCGTGCCCGGCCAACACCAGCCAGTTGCCCGTCCGCGCCGCCTCGTCAATCTGCGGGCGAACGTCCTCAAAGTCGACTCCGTCGAACTCGATGCCGGCCAGCTGGGCCAGGTCGCACCGGTCCGGCGCGTTGAAGTACTCATCGCGCCAGCCGCGGCCCGTCAGGTAGTGGCGGGCGATCAGCGGCACATAGCTCTTCAGGCTCTCGCCGCGGCCCACGAACTTCTGGCCGCAGGGATAGGCGAAGCTGACCGGCCGGATTCCGACCAGCTTCTCGATCTGTGCGTTGGACTCCAGGATCTCCGCCTCCATCTGCTCGAGCGTCATGGCCTCCAGAGTCGGACCGCGAGCGCCCGTGAAGCCGAAGTTGCCCGTGCATGGATGGGTGAGCGTGTGGGCGGCCACCTCATGGCCGGCGGCGGCGGCCCGCCGCCATACATCGAGCCGGTCGGGGACGCGGCTGGGGGTGACATAGAAGGTCGCCCGGACGCCGAACCGGTCGAACAGCGGAATGCCGTTATCCGCCTGACTCGTACGACCGTCGTCAAAGGTCAAGCTCACCGCGCCGCGGATGCCGGATGGCCACACGAATTCGGGTTTCGCCACGGGGGCAACAGCTGGAGACATATACACCTCACTGGGGTTCGCGTCCGAGTACTATAACAGTATCGCTCCACGGCGCCATTACGGGCTACAGCGCCGTCGTCGAGCCAGCCGGAATCCTGACCGGGTTGGCTCCCACCATGATCCAGACATCAAGCGAGGAGAGGTTCAGCACGCGGTCACAGCTGGCGCTGAAGCGGAGAGCGCGCGCCGCCGTCACGTAGTCGTGGACCATGCCGTTGGTGGCGCACCAGAGCGTGTCGCCGCCCCGCTCGCGCAGGTTGCGGCACACCGCCTCGATCGCGTCCCAACCGCCCTCGCGGTCGAACTCGTAGCTGTGGCCCCAGATGTAGAGCAGGCGCTGCGGCGAGCTCCAGCGCGGCACGTTCAGGAACTTCTCCGCCAGCTCGGGCTTGGCCCCGCGATCATGACAGGTCGGATGCCATGCCAGCCAGTCCTCCGGCGCCCACTCGAATCCCTCCGTGGCGCGCGTGGTTCGGCTGTACCGGATTCCGCACATCCGCAGCACGTCGATCACGTCGCGGTTCCAGTCACCGAAGGGGTACGACATCCCCTGCACGATCTGGCCCGACAGCTCCTCCAGGCGCCTCCGGTCCTCCGCGATCTCATGGATCAGCCGCTCGCGCGGGATGCGCGTCGGGAACGGATGCGTCACCGAGTGCACGGCCACCTCGTGGCCCGCGTAGAGCGCGCGGATCTCCTCTGCCGTCACGTAGCCCTCGCGGCCGATCATGCCGCTGTTGAGGTTGAACGTGCCCTTGAGCCCGTGCCGGTTCAGGATCTCGATGAGCCGCCGGTCATGAAGGCGCCCGTCGTCATAGCTGAAGGTCACGGCGAAGCGCTTGCCTTCCGGCCACAGCGCCAGGGTCACAGGATTCATGATGCTCTCTCCCGCTCGCGGTGTTCGATCGCAAGCCGCGCTCATCCTGCCAGAACCGTCCTCCTCCGGGCCAGAACGATTCATCGACTAATAGTCCTCTCGCATCGATCATATCGCCATGGCGTCGACGGCGTGGACCGCATCCCGCCGGAGCGGGCGCGTTCGGAAAGCCGGGGAATCCGGCGCTGCCCCCCGGACTCGAAATGATGCTTGGCGGCGACGCAACGAACAGCGGAGTATCGGGCAGGATCTCCGCAAGGCGGATATGGTGCGAGCTTCCATCAGTCAGTCGGACAGGAGGCACGGACGGTCATGATGCGGACTGAGGGACCAGCCGGGAGCGAAGCCGGGCTCACCGGCTATTCCGCTCGCGAGCTGCAGCGGGTCCTCCGCGAGGGCGCCGGGCTGGAGCTGCCCGCGCCGGGCTCGGTCACCCCCGCCGCCGGCGGGGATCGCATTGTCTTCGGCACGCGCGCCGATCCCGCATGCCGGGCGCTGCTCGACGCGGGATTCCTGCGGGAGCCCGAGCGGGCCCAGGGCTACTCGATGCGATGCGCCCCGGACCCGCGCGAGCCCGCCCGACGGCTGCTCGCCATCATCGGCTCGGACGCCGCCGGCGCGCTCTACGCGCTACGCGACCTCGAGCACTATGAGCTCGGCCGCTTCCGCCGCGGCGAAGCCCGCCTTCCCGCCGAACCCTTCGAGCGGAGCGACTACCCGCGCATCGCCTACCGCGGCCACTGGACGTGGGGCTGCAACATGCCGGACAAGCCGGCCTGGATCGAGAACATGAGCCGCTGGAAGCTCAACGAGCTGATTCACTGGGACAACACTCCGCCGACCCGCGCCCGCGAGTACGTCGACTTCGCCCACGCGCGAGGCGTGCGCGTCGCCTGGGGCTTCGGCTGGGGCTGGGTTCCGGAGTGGAACTACACGCTCCCAGCGGGCTTCGATCGCGGACGGGGAACCGGCGTCGAGATGTGTGGCAGCAGCGCATTCAACCGCCGCTTCTTTCGCGAGGAGATCCGGCGCAAGGTCCGCGAGCTGTACGCGCCGACCGGCTGTGACGGCATCTACTTCCAGGCGTTCACGGAGTGCCCGAAGTGCCAGTGCCCGGGATGCGCGAAGCGCACCATGGGCGAGCTGATGCTGGAATTCGTCAATCCCATCGTCGACGACCTCAGCCGCGAGTTTCCGGGCCTCTGGATCTCATGCGGCATCCACTACGACTTCGGCGACTTCTCCCACCTGAGCCGCCTCGATCCACGCTGCAACATCCTCTGGGAGAACTGCGAATCCGGCACCAGCGTGCGCGGCGTGGACGAGGACTTCGGTTACATCCACAAGAGCATCCCGTATGGCCACGGCTATGGGAAGGACTGCCCGGCGGACCCGCCCTTCACCGAGGACTCGCTGCGCGCGTGGATGGACCGAACCGCGCTGCAGTACGTCGTTCAGGGCGGCGTCGCGAGCCACCGCCAGTACATGCGCCACCTCCAGGGCTGGGCCCGCCGCTTCCTCGGCAAGCCCTCCGCTCGCGCGCACGCCAGCGTCGTCGCCGACCACTCGGTCTTCTGCCGGCGCACGCCGTTCCCGCACGTCGCGCTGGCCGAGGCGCAGTGGAATCCAGACCGGGACGCGGCGGCGACGGTCGACGGCATTCTCGACTTCCTCGGCCTGCGCGCGGCCGCGCAGCGAGCGCCGGAGCCGGCCGTACCGATGAAGGATCCCGGCGGCAAGCCGCTGTGGATGTGCGAGCCCGGCGCGTTCTGGGGCGTCCAGCCGCAGGCCATCGCGCACGGCCCCGAGGGGCACGCGGAGTAGCCCCGCATCACTCGCGCAGCCACACGATCATCTCGCCGCCACCGCGGTTCGCCCACAGCGCGTACGGAACGGCCACGAGGGAAACCGGCTTGGCGCGAGAGGATGCGGCGCGATAGAGCTGGCCGGGCCATCCGTCCTGGACGCGTCTGACCGCACGGCCTCGGATCACCACCACCCCGCCCAGCAGATCCTTCCGGAACACGGCCTTGAGCGGAGCCAAGCGCGGCAGCCGCAGGTCGGCCAGGTCGGGTCCGTTGTCGACTTGCTCGACGGCGTAGACGACCGGCCCGCGCTGCAGCGCCACCTTGCCGCAGTCCATCCGCACCGCCGGGTTGGCTTCCACGCGCTCGACCGGCATCGGCAGCGTCAGCTCCACGCGATCGCCCCGAGCCCACACGCGGCGGATGCAGGCGTAGCCCTTCTCCATCGCACCCTCGATCCGCACGGGGCGCCCGTTCACGCGGACGCGCGCCTTCCGGCACCAGCCCGGGATGCGCAGCGCCAGCGTGAAAGCGCGCGGGGCGCCGGGATCCACCGCGATCGCCACCCGCTCGCGCCATGGGTACTGCGTGCGCTGCGTGATAGTCACCGGCCTCCCGTCAACGGCGCAGGTCGCCGAGCCGCCCATGTACAGGTGCACCGCCAGCCGCCCGCGGCCCGTCGAATAGGCGTAGCCGCCCAGCGAGGCGAGCAGCCGCGCGATGTTCGGCGGGCAGCAGGCGCAGCCGAACCACTTCTGCCGCTGTCCGGCCACGGAATCCGACACCTGCCCCGCGAGGGCCGCCGGATAGAGCGTGAGCCGATTCGCGTAGTAGAAGCTGCGGCCATCGAGCGACACGCCGCTCAGCGCTCCGTTGTAGAGCGCCCGCTCCATGACATCGGCGTATTCGCCGTCGGCGTCGATCTGCAGCATGCGGTGCGCGAAGAACACGAGCGCAACCGCGGCGCACGTCTCGGCATAGGCCGTCTCGTTCGGCAGGTCGTAGTCGACGGTGAACGCCTCGCCGTGCACGCTGGAGCCGACCCCGCCGGTCACATACATGCGGCGGCGCACGATGCTCCGCCACATGCGCCGGCACGTGTCCAGCAGCCCGGCGTCGGCCGTCTCGGCCGCGACATCCGCCATGCCGGAGAACAGGTAAAGCGCGCGCACCGCGTGCCCCACGGCGTCGCTCTGCCCGCGGACCGGCCGGTCGGCCTGGCACGACCGGTAGGCATCCGGACCGCGGTACCAGTTCATCATCATGACGCCCCGGCTCTGCGCGCGGGCGCGCTCCCGGGTGAAGTAGCTCGGCTTCCGCCCGCGCTCGTCGACGTAGAACTTCGCCAGGTCGAGGTAGCGCCGCTCGCCCGTGGCCCGGTAGAGCTTCATGAGCGCCAGCTCGATCTCGGGGTGCCCGTCGTAGCCCCGGATCTGGCCCGGCCGCCGCCCGAAGCGGGCGCACAGCAGGTCCGCGTTCCGCCGCATGGCGTCGAGGAACTCGGTTCGCCCGGTGGCCGTGTGATGGGCCACGGCCGCCTCCATCGCGTGCCCCATGTCGTACAGCTCGTGAAGCTCCTGCAGATTCGCAAACCGCCAGGCGCGGGGCAGCGGGTTGGCATAGAGATAGCCGTCGGCCTTCTGGCCGCGGATCAGGCGCGCGACCGCGTCGTCCACGCGCGCGGCCAGACCCCGGTCCGGATTCGTCGCCAGGCTGTACGAGGCGGCCTCAATCCACTTCGGGACGTCGCCCACCCAGATGCGCCACGGCGGATTGCCGCGCTTGGGGTCCCACCAATCCCACTGGTAGACGTCGAGGACGCCGTTCTTCCGGTTGATCGCATACTCGAGGGGAAGCGTGACCTCCCGGTTCGTCCTCAGGCGGGGCGACCAGAAGGGGTCGTCGATCCGCACCTGGTTCCACGGAACCGGCGAGAGCCGCCGGCGCACTTCGCTGCGCATCATGCACCTCCGTTGCAGGCCGCTACAGAACCCGGTAGCGCTCGACCGCGCGCTCGTCCACGGTCACGCCCAGGCCCGGGCCGTCGGGCACTCGGATCCAGCCGTCCGCCATGCCGATGGGCTCGGTGCACAGGTTGTTCAGCAGGCTTGCGCTCGAGACGTTGAACTCCAGAAACAGCGAGTTCATGAGATAGGCGTTCAGGTGCAGCGACGCCGCCTTGAGCACGTCGGTCAGCCACGCGTGCGGGCAGCAGTCGATCTGCATCCGGCCCGCCAGGTCGGCGATCTGGCGCCCCACGGTGAGGCCGCCGCAGCGGCTCAGGTCGGGCTGCAGGACGTGCACGCGCCCCTCGCGCGCGAGCCGCTCGAACTCGGTCACGCCGGCCGCCTGCTCGCCCGCCGCGATCCGCAGCGTGCGCGTATGGGCCGACACCTCGGCGTAGCCGGCGACGTTCTCCGGATGGATGAAGTCCTCGAGCCAGTAGACGTTCAGCTCCTCCAGCTCGCGCGCGAGCCGGATCCAGTCCTTCACCGGCCGCGGCTTGAACACGCGGCCCGGCTCGGGGTCGTACCACCCGCCGTCGACCATCAGATCCACGTCCGGCCCGGCGGCCTCGCGAGCGGCTCGGACCAGCGCGACATCGTGCGCCAGGTCGCGCCCGAACACGCCCCAGCCGAACTTGATCGCGCGGAACCCCTGCGCGCGGTATCCATCCACCGCCCGCTTCATGTCGTCGGCCGTCGGCCGGAAGAGCGTGGAGGCATACGCCTTCACGCGGTCGCGGTACTTCGCGCCCAGCAGGCGCCAGACGGGCAGGCCCAGCGCCTTGCCGGCGATGTCCCACAGCGCGATGTCCGCGCCGCTGATAAGCTGCATGCCTGCGCCCTGCCGCCCGAAGTAGGCCATGCCGCGGTAGAGTTTCTGCCAGATCCGCTCGCGCTCGAGCGGGTCCTCGCCGACGAGCAGGTTTCGCAGCGACTCGAATCCCATCACGCCGCTGCTGGGCGCGTCGACGATCGCCTTCGCCACGTGCGGCTGGGTCTCGATATCCGCCCAGCCGGTGATCCCCTCGTCGGTGGTGATCTTGAGGAGCGAGACAAAGCGCACGCCGTGCGCCTCGGCCGCCTCCGAAGGATTGGGATAGTTCTTGCCGCTGTCCAATACCATCGCCTCGACGCCGGTGATCTTCACGGGGCCTCCGGGAACGTGAGGGCCACCTTCATGGCCCGGTCATGGCCGCTGTCCGCCAGGCGGAACGCCTCCGCGTGCTGGCTGAACGGGAACCGGTGCGTGACCACCCGGCCGACCGCCAGGCCGGGGTCCGCCAGCGCGCGCACCGCCTCGTCGAGCCGGTTGTCGTCGTTGCACGCGCCGACCACCTCGATCTCGCGGAAATGCACGTCGAGCAGGTTGACCGGGGTCAGGCCCGGAATGGCGGAGAACATGACGAGCCGGCCCTTGGGCCGGAGCAGGCGCAGCCCCAGCTCGATCGCGGCCGGCCGACCGACCGCGATGATCACCGCGTCGTACCGCCCGCCCCGGGCCGCCGCGCGCAGCGCGTCCTCGGCGGACGCCGCGCCGCGGATGTTCACGGTTCGCGCCGGAGCCGCGAAGCCCAGCCGGAAATCATGGTGCCCCGCCAGCACGTTCGCGGACAGCAGGCGCCCGAGCGCGAGGCGCGCGATCAGCACGCCGAACGGGCCGTCGCCGATCGTGAGCAGCCGCCCGCCATCCGTCAGGTTCGCCTGGGCCAGCGCCTCAAGGCAGACGCACACGGGCTCCAGCAGCGCGCCCGTCTCGAAGGAAACGCCGCCGGGCAGCTTGCGCACGCGGTCGGCGCGCGCCACAAACCGCTCGGCGAAGACGCCGGGCATGTTGAAGGCAAAGTGACGGAAGTTGCCGCAGTGGTGCGCGAGCCCCTCCCGGCAGTTCTCGCAGGTCCCGCAGGGGTGAACCGGATGCGCGGCCACGCGATCACCCGCACGGATGCCCCGCACGGCCGGGCCGACCCGCTCCACCGTGCCCGCGCCCTCGTGGCCCATGATGACGGGCAGCGCGATCCCGAACGGATTCTCCCGCAGGTCGTTGAGGTCGGACGTACACACGACCCCGGCGCGCGTCCGGACCAGCACCTCGTCGGCCCCGGGTGCCGGCACAGGAATATCCACCTCGTCGAGTTGCCCGACGGCCGTCAGTTGCAGTGCCTTCATCAGCGTATTCCAAGCAGGTTGAAGGCATCGCGCTCCAGGATGCCTTCGATGGTTTCGGCCGACACCCGGGGCATGCCCGCAGCCCCGGTGACGGCGTTGACGTTCCGCAGGCCGTCGATCGACTCCTGCGTCTTCGCGAACGGATAGTCCGTGCCGAACAGAATCTTGTGTGTCACCCGGTACTCCTGCGCCGTCACCAGCATGTTGTAGAACTGCCACGGCCGGTAGTGCAGGGCCGCGATATCGGCGTAGACATGCGGGTGCTTGCGGATGACCACCAGGCACTCCTCGAACCACGGGTGCCCCAGGTGCGCGAGCACCATGCGCAGGCCCGGGTGACGGATGGCCACCTCGTCGAAGACCCAGGGCCGGGTGACCGCGAGCGGCGCCGCGCGGTTGAACGTCGTGCCCGTATGGAACAGGACCGGCAGGCCGCGCTCCTCGCAGTAGGCGTAGAGGGGCTCGCAGCGCGGGTCGCGGGGATCGACGCCGCTGTAGACCGGGCCGAGCTTGAGGCCGCACAGGCCCAGTCGCTCGATCCCGTGGCGGAGCTCCTCGAGGCAGCCGGGCTGCGAGGGGTCGGCCGAGGCGAAGCCCCGGAGCTTCTCAGGTGCGCGGGCGACGAAGGAGGCCACGAACTCGTCCGGCACCCAGTAACCCGTGAGCCGCGCCTTGAGGCCGAAGACGACCACCCGGTCGAACGGCGCCATATCGCTCATGAACGCGTCGAACTCGACCGTGAGATCCAGCGGGCGCCCCCGCGACAGATCGGTCTCGCGGACCGTCTCGGCCTGCAGGTGCGCCGCCTGATCCAAACAGTGGGTGTGAACGTTCTGCATGACTCGCGTCTCACAGCGCGGACGATGTTGATGGTCGGCCACCCGCGAGCTGCGGGCAAGCCGAATCCTCCAGAACACTTCCGGTAAGCATATCAACCTCCTGTAATCGGCCTTGTGGACATGTCGGAAATCTCAAGTAACGCGCAGGACAGAGACTCCAAGGTCAGAGTCCGGATCCCGGCCGGTCCGGGTAACGGTTCGGCCGTGAGGCGGCGCGCGGAGCGGTGACAGCGCACCTCGATCCTGCTTCCGGCGGGCGGAAGGTGGTCGTCCTCCACCGTCACCGCCTGCGACTCGTCGGTCCAGTTCGCCAGGACGATCCCGAGACGGCCGTCCGGGGCCTGCCAGAGCGCATGAAACACGGCGGGGAGGTCGTGTTCGCGGGCCTCAAACCGCCATCGCATCCGTCGCACCTCCCTGAGGCGGCCGGGCTTCTGCATGCGGCCGAACACGAGGAAGTCGCCTCCCGGCCCCCGCCGCAACGCCGCGACGGTCCGGATCATCTCGAGCCCGTCGGCATCGTTTCCGACCCGGGGCTGCCACGGCGCAAAGTGCGCCGTGTCCTTGTCGAGCAGCGACCCGTCACCGGTCAGGACCCCGCCCGGGAGGCTGCCCATGACCACGTTCACGGCATTGGCGATCGGCACGTGATAGGGTTCCGGCCCGAACCCCATCATCCCCTGAATCACGATGCACTCATGGAACAGGAACTGATACAGGGGGATGTGGGAGAGAAGTCCGTCGTCGCTGCCTGGCCCGGGCACATGGAGGCGGAACTCGGTCAGCTGGAACAGGGGCAGGCAGTACTCGTTCACGCCCGACTCGGACGACTGCACGACGCCGGGCTCGCCAGCCGCTTCGGCCACGTGCCGCAGTTCGCCGATCGCCTGCGCCATTCGCTCGGCCATCCATTGGCCGGGCACCGGGGCATGGCCGTGGCTCCCGGCGTAGCAGGGGAAAGTGGCCGCTCCGTTGTTCTGATCGAAGAACTGAAGCGACTCGAGCCCCCAGTCCACGAGGTGCCGGACATGATCTGCCGCCAGGCGCCGGGTCAGCTCCTCCGCGAGACAACACTCGTAACTGGGACGCCAGCTGGCATCCCAGCCCTCCCGCACCGGATCGCCGCGCGGCGTCCGGCAGACGCTCTGTTCGCCGCCGCGCGCTTGGTAGTCGGCGGTGCCGTCGTACCCGCTGCCCGCGTGTCCGATCGCCCAGCGGCTGCCGCTGCAGAATGTGCCCACGTGCCACCCGCGGCTGCGGGCCCAACCCGCGAACGCGCGGACGGATGCTTCGCCGCCGGCCCACGGCAGGCTGTCCGGATAGACCCACGCGCCGGCGCGCTCCCATCCCATCAGGATCACGGCCAGAGGCGCGTCAACCCGCTCGGCGATCCGGCCCAGCAGAGGCGGCAGGCGGCGATCGAACGGGACGAACTCAGGACAGGGCATGACCGGCGGGTGCAGGTCGAGACGCTCCCGGCAGTTCCATTCCGGATGAACGGTGACGTAGACCGGCGAGCCGAGAAGCCAGGCCGGCACATCCGGGCGCCGGTGCAGCGGGACGCCCCATTTCTGTTGCAGCGACCAGTCGCGGTAGAGGCCGGCCGCCGCGTACCAGTCTCCGGCGAAACTGCCCATGACGACGTCGTACTCCAGGCATCGGGTTCCGCGGCACGGCCAGTCGCCCACGTGCGCCACGCCGACGCGCAGGCCCGGAGCTCGATGCACCGCCTTGAGCAGCTTGGTGCCGCCCGACGTGTCTTCGCATGCGAGGTAGAGGCCAGCCCACTCGTTGTGGCAGGCCAGAAACTGGGCGTAGGTCAGCCCGGGGTAGTGGCCGTCACCGCGCGTCAGATCCCAGGCCGCGGCGGTGTCCGTCCCGAGCGCGGGGCTGGCGGCGACAGAATCACGCCGCGGGTTGCGAATGACGCGGCCGCTGCCGTAGCCCTGCGGGAGCACCACGACCGTGTCATCCGGGCGCCCGCCCAGATCGTCGGCGCACACCACAAACGGGAACTCCACGTGCACGATCTCGAGGTCGGCCCCGTTCTCGACGGTCAGCCGCCAGCGGCTGAAACGGTCCAGGGCGGCCGCGCGAACGCTGAACTCGACGTGAAGATCGCGCCCGCCGACGCGGGCGTAGCGTGCGGTCAGCAGGTCCGCCCCGTCCGCTTCACGCCGAGCTGTGACCGAGACGCCTTCTGCCTCGGTGGAAAGCAGGTGCAGGAACTCGCGCCGATCGTCAAGGCACCGGATGACAAAGGTCGGATGCTCCGGCAGCGAGGCCACCATCTCCATGTCCGGAGCCGCATGGGAGCGAAAGGAGATCAGGCGCCCCGTGGCGGGATCGAAGCCCAGTGCAGCGCATGTCGTACGCAAGACCAGCGGAACGGATCGCGAAGCGGCTGCATTCATCGCCAATGTCTCTCCAGTCTCACAGTCGCCCCGTCCGCTTGAGTGTCCCGTAAATAGTAATACAGGAAGTCGCGGCAAGAAGCATCCGGAGAAGAGCGAGGCGTCCCTGCCCCAGCGGAACCACATCGCATCGGCTTGACGACCCCCTGACCCACCGTTCCGAGTCC
>CAYSLU010000080.1:0-25606 GCA_964431965.1 uncultured Verrucomicrobiota bacterium | reverse complement strand
CGAACAGCAGCGTCCTAGCCTCGTCCTCCGAGAACGCGTCCAGATTGATGAACTGTGTCGCCGGAAGTTGGCGGCGCTGGAGTTCGGCATACGGCTGGCCGGCCGGATCGTCCTTGCCCCGGTCGGACAGACAGGACACCACGAGTTTCACATGTGCCGGCAATGCTCCATGTGGTATCCAGTGCAGAAGCCTGCCGCCATCGGTATCGGCCAGTTGATCGAGGGCGTCCAGGAACAGGGTCAGCGGTTGCTCCGCCGTGGCCTTCTTGAACTGGTCCTGCAGTTCCACTTCCAACAGCTTGATGTCCGTGGGCAGTTCACCGTCACGCGGATACCGCATCCGCAACTCCTGGCAGAGGCTGGTGAGCAGGCCGCGAAGATCGGAGGAGCGCGGCGTCGTGCCGATGAAGCGAGTGATAACCACAGCGCTGGCTGCGAGTTGAAGTTCTTCGCCTGAGTCTGGGCTGGGACGTCTACCCACCCCCCGCTTCGCGGACCCCTCCAAGGAGGGGATCTGCGCTTCTTTGGTCCCCTCCTCGGAGGGGTGCCCGCAGGGCGGGGTGGGTTTCTGATGGTCCGATCCATCTGGAGGGCCGACCTTCCGCCTTCGTCCAGAGACTCCGGCGGGACACGCCGTGTCGGCCGCGGCCCGGACGGAGCCGGGCACTCCAGAAGATGGATCAAACCCTGCCTCCTGTACCGCACGCCCCATCAACGCCGTCTTGCCGCAACCGGAGGCGCCGTGAATTACCAGCGGCAAGGTGGAGTCGTTGAGTAGATAATCGTAGATCGCCTTCAGTTTGTCCTGGCGGCCGACAAACGATCCCGCGCCACCCCGCTCTTGGCTCGCACGAGCATGCTCCTGCTGCTCGATCTCCAACTCGCGCCTGGCACGCTCTGGGGAGCCAGGCTTCGTCTGCTGCCAATACTCGTCAATCTGGGCTTGGATTATGTCCCTGAACCGGTTCTCCAGTTCGGAACAAAGCTTCCCAAGGTGATCCGTGGTGACATCTGCGGTGGGGCGGCCTTCGAGGTCGCGAACCGCAACGAGCCGTGCGGGCTGGGCTCCAAACACATTCGCAACGCCAAGCCGGTCACGCAGTTCGGCCTTCAGCCGTTCCTGCTCCGCATACAGGGCGGCCTCCAGTTCCCCGGAGGGCTTCACGTCTACGAAGTCCTTGAGCTGTAGACCTCCTGCAGAAGGCGCGGCGTCGCGGGAGCTCCGCCCTCCAGATCCTTCGGAAATCGACGTCTCCTGGAGGGGCGAGCTCAGCGAGCCCGTTTTCAGCTCGCCGACATTTTCAATCTCCCGAAAGACCCCCAGCACATGCTCTTTGGCATCCGGAACCCGCAGCGCCCCCTGCCAGATCTCCTGCTCTGTGGCGGAGGCTTGGAATCGCACGATGGCCGGCATCGCGCCGGCCGCCTGCCTCGCCTCGTTGAACCGCCCCTGCAATCGAGCCGGCGGCATGGCCCGGTTCATGATCGCCCACAGAACCGCCTGGACCTCATTCCATGCCGCATTCTCCAGGCAGCCCTTCCAGTCGGGCAGTTGCGGCAGGCGGGACCGGAGCAGGTAGACGGGTGGAACCGCATTCGCGTCCTGGCGATACCACTTGCGCAGCGCGGCCACCGCCGTTTCTCCCACCGCACTCGCAGCGCCCTCAAGGGCCTGGAATTCGGCAACGGAAATCTCTTCCGGCAACGGCCGCCAACCATAGCGGTTGCCCAGCAGGATCAGGAAGTTGGGCCGAGGCGAGATCTCCTGCGCGCGCCGCAACTCGTCAAAGCAGATCCGCATTGTGCGGTGGTCGAGCCCGGCTTCGCTCGACACCCCCCAACGCAGGTCAATGGCCTGGAACTGGAAGCCGTTCTTCTGGCAGAGCTGTTCCAGTTTCGGGAAGACGTCCTTCTGCAGCGCATTCCGCTCGTGCCGCATGTCGCTGAAGGTTGAGCTGACGAAGACTCGGATGACTGGGCGAAGGCGGACGTTGGCGTTTGGATCTGTCATGTCTGTTGTCATTACTCTCCTGACTTCGCTGACTGCCTGTGGGGTGCGAACGGCAGCTTTCGGAACAAACAACACGTCGAATGGTCCAGATCATCCCGCCAACGCTCTGCTGAAGCTGCGCACGCGCACCCCCCGGAGGGCGCCGCCCGGCAGGCGGCGCCTACTCACCCAATCTCGGCATTCCTGCCCTTCACGACACCGACAGCCACGGGGCAGGAGCGTAGCTAATAGGCAAGCGGATTGCACATCACAAAAGGAGGATTCGGGCGGTCCGCAGCGCGTGCGCGGAGGCTGTGTGGGAATCGACGGAGGTCGTCCCTCCACGCGGGAGAACGGTCGTGTTTCCACGGCTTCGTATCTCAACGTCGAGTTCCTGCACTTCACGGTTGAGTTCGATGTGTTCTCAACCTAAGCTCCCTGCTTGTCATCTGAGGGCCACCCGCATGACACCATGTAGAGCGTTGCGCTACTGTACGGCCTGCCGACGACCTCGACAGGTTGACCTCACGCCGCACGGCCTGACGGTGCTGCACGCCTCGACCGCTAGCTTTGCGCAGATCGTGAAACAAACGAAATGGAAATCATGAGCTATCAGCCCCAGCCCATAGATACCTCTCAGGTCGTCTTGCCTCCCGAGGTTACACAGCTGACCGAGTTGCTCGCCAAGAACGCCCACGAGAACTGGGGCAAGCTGCGGATGAGCGAAGGATGGCGCTACGGCGCGAAGCGCGACGACACCCGGAAGGAGCACCCCTGCCTGGTGCCATACGAGCAACTGGCCGAGTCGGAGAAGGAATACGATCGCAGAACCGCGATGGAAACCATCAAGACGATCCAGGTGCTCGGCTACCGGATCGCGAAATAGCAGTCCACGCATTGGAGGAGCAAGCACCATGAAGAAGACCATCCTGGTTACCGGCGATCCCATCTGTGACCACAACTACTACAAGGGCAAGCGTCTGACGGCCGATTCAGGCGAGAAGCGAGGCTTTCGCTATTACCGCGCGGGTGGTGGCGCGTTGCTGCTCCGGGACCTGATCGCCGCAACGATGACGGGAGAGAAGCCGGACGACCCGGAGTGGATCGCGGAGTTTGGCCTGGATCCGGATTTCGAATCGCTGCCGCTCGCGTATCACTCGTACTGCATCTGGGAGCCGCAGGCTGGCGGAGGGGACAAGGCCAGAACCCCGTATTGGCGGGCCATCGAACCCCCGCTCGGCTACGGGCATTCAGCCGAGGAGCAGCCGACCGGGATTTGCCCCAAACCTCGCGCCGACGCCTACTCGCCGCGGCCCACATCACTCACACAGAGGCCCGATATTGTCGTGATTGACGACGCGGGTATTGGCTTCCGCGATTCCGCACGCCGCAGTCTGTGGCCCTTTGTTCAGGACGGAAGCAAGACGCAGTGCCCGGAGTGGGTCGTCCTCAAGCTGACGGGTCCAATTGGAAAGAGTCCCCTGTGGGATGAGGTCACCCGCCAATGCCGGAACAATCTGGTTGTGATCGTCCCCGCCGAGGAGCTTCGCCGACGGGACGTGCGTCTAAGCAGGGGGCTTTCCTGGGAGGCAACGGCGGAGGATCTGGCCGCTGAACTCCAGAACAACCCACAAATGACACCGATGTTGAAGGCGCGCCATCTCATCGTCACATTCCAGTCTGACGGAGCGTTCTGGCTCGACAACAATCCTACGGGGACAAAGTCCCTGCTGGTCTTTGATGCGTCGCGAGCCGAAAGGGAGTGGTCTGAGAGCCAGGGGGAGGGTGGCGCCTTCGGCTATCTGTCGTGCCTCACCGCGGCGGTGGTCCGGGAACTGTGCCGGCCATCAGACAACACGGAGCCCGGACAGAGCAAGCCTGATATCGAAGCAGCCTTGGGGGCTGGCTTGAGCGCCAGCCGCGAGTTGAGGCAGATTGGTCACGGCGAGGTCGTTCTCGGCGAAAAGGAACCCAAGCCGGGCTTCCCCTTCGACCGGATTGTCGGGAAAATCCGGCAACCAGCGACCAAGTTCGTGAGCGCGCTGATTCCTCAGGGCAAGCGCAATCGGGGCTGCTGGATGATGCTGGACGAGTGGCAGATTGTTGCCCAGAGCACGGACAAGCCACGCCCTCACTATGAGCCGGCGTTGGCCGTGGCGGTGCTTGGGCCTGAGGCGTTGGAGCGATTCCCCGTAGCCCAGTTCGGGAAGTACCAGACTGTGGATCGGAAGGAAATTGAGAGCCTGCGGACCATCCGCCAGCTCATCAACGGCTACCTCAAAGAGGATCACCCAAAGACCCCGCTCAACTTGGGCGTGTTCGGGCCGCCCGGCTCCGGCAAGTCGTATATCGTGGTTCAGATTGCCAAAGCCCTGAACATCCCGAAAGAGGACGTCCTGCTCTTCAACCTGTCTCAGTTCAAAGATGCCGGCGACATCTGTGGAGCGTTCCACCAGATTCGGGACAGAGTTCTCAAGGGTGCCACGCCGTTCGTATTCTGGGATGAGTTTGACTCACAGGGGTACCGGTGGCTGCAGTACCTGCTGGCGCCGATGGAGGACGGGGAGTTTCAGGACGGTCAGCTCACTCATCCCCTCGGCAAGTGCATCTTCGCGTTCGCGGGCGCCACTTCCGCCACCTTCGAGAAGTTTGGCCCTGTCAACCCGGGCTTGCTGGACGAGGACCAACTGAAGCATCTGGCAGAGAAGAAGCCGGATCATCTGCGGGAGGTCGAGAAGGCATGGCGGGAGTTCGTGCTCGCCAAAGGGCCCGATTTCAAGTCCCGCCTCGTGGCCTACCTGAACCTTCTGGGCATGAATCGTCGGCAGGTATGCAAAGAGGAAGGTGGCCGTCGTCGGTGGGTGGATGATCCGAGCGACCTCTGCTTTCCGATCCGGCGAGCCCTGTTTATGCGCTCCTTGTTCGACCTGAAGAAGGGCGAGCGGCTGGAGTTGGATCCCAGTGTTCTCCGGGCCATGCTGGAGATCCCCGTCTACAAGGGTGCCGGCCGCTCGTTGCAGTTCCTCTGTACGCAACTCAAGAAGAACAGCTCCGGGAAGCTTGGTCGCTCCTGTCTGCCGGGCTACGAACTCCTCAACATGCATGTGAATGCGGAGGAGTTCTGGCCGCTCTGCGAGAGCGACATGGAATTCGCGCCGGCGGCGATTGCGCTGGCGGAGGGTCTTCACGAAGATTGGCTGAGAAGCCTGTCGGCCGCACAGAGGAAGGAGAACCCGAACGCGAAGCCGTGGGACGCCCTCGACAGCGACACCCGCAATTCCAATGTAGCCCAAGCTGCACGGATTCCTTCCATAGTCGCACTGGCCGGCCTTCGCGTGGTCAAGGGGGGGGCCGTCTCGGCTTCTTCAGCGGCCCGCATCTGCCGGACCATCAAGAAACATGCGGAAATACTGGCCGAAGCAGAGCACAATGGCTGGATGGTAGAGCGGATGCTCGCCGGCTGGCGTTACGCCCGGCTGCCAAAGAAGGACCCGATCAAGAAACTCCACCCCTTGCTGATACCATATGCTCAGCTTCACCACGCGGAACAGGACAAGGACCGTCGCGTTGTGAAGGGACAGAAGGCGGCCGGCACCACCCCAGAGGTTCCGAACTACTTGAAGCGAGTACAGCGCGTCGGCTTTCGCATTGAGCCCGCGGATCCGGCGGTCCAGAAATAGCCGCCCGAACCCCATGCGCCGTTGCTCTGTCGCCACTGCGGTCTTCGACAGACCCACACCCCAGGGCACGTCTCCGGCCAGTCATCCGGCTGTTTGTCAGCTCGACGTTCGGCGACATGCGGCATGCGCGCACCGGTCTCCCGCTCATCCCAACACGTCGGCTCCGGGGCTCGTCAGACCAGACCCATGCGCGCGGCGCGCTGAAAGTCGGCGATCGGACGGTCGGTCTCCTCGATTCGATCCAGCAGCTTCCTCATCCAAGCCTTCGCCGCATCGTCCCCGCACTTGGCTTCGGCGACCAACCCCCTGACGCGCAGCACCTTCAGCCAGCGGAAGTCCGATTCCGCGAGCCCAGCAGCAGCGCGCTCAATCATGTCACCCGCCTCCTCGAGGCGCCCCTCAAGCACCAGGCACTCCGACAGGTTGGCCCACGCATTGTGATTCGCCGCTTCCTTGCCCGCCCGACCGGCGGCCTCGATGGAACGGCGAATCAGGGCCTCACCCTCGGCCAACCGGCCGGCGTGCATGAGCGCGACGCCGAGATTGTGCCAGCCGATGTTCAGTGCATCTTCGTTCGCAATCTCGCCCGCCAGCCGGATGTAGTATTGCGAGACGACCTCGGCGGCGGCATGAGCACCCCACCTCGATAGCAGAACGCCGGCATCACATATCGCGTTCGTGAGGTTGAAGACGTGGTATTCGTCGCCTCTGACCTCGCGCAGCACGCCCTCGATCTCTCGCCGGCCGTCTTCGCATCCCTGCGTGGCCATGCGGAGTGCCGACCACAGGGCCAGCAGGCTGCCGGCATATCGTCGCGCAAGACAGCCGTGCTCGCGCAGCAGCGATTTCGCAAGTGTGATCACGGGCGATCCCTCGAACTGAACCAAGTTGCCGCTCCTGATGGCGGCAATGCCGAACCGCCAGAGCATCATGGCCGCACGCACGCTCCGCACCGGCCCGCGCGGCATCGCCAAGATCTCTTTCTGCTCGGCGGCAAGTTCGTCCGACCAACTGGCCAGTGAGCCGCTGTCCCGCAGAGCCGCGGCGACATGCCAGGCGGCGACGGCGTACTCGGTCTCCGTGTCAGGCGTGACGCCACCGAAGTCCGTCGCATCCTCGATGTGGATCACGTCCAAGGCCTGCATGTGGCAGCGGACCGCGAGCGCAAACTCCCGCGTCCGGAAGCGGGTCCGGCCCAGATGAAAGAGGATCCGGCGATGATGCAGCGATCCCAGCCCGCCGGAATCGACGATTCGCGCGATCGTATCCTGCCAGACCGGGACCGCCTCGGAATAGTCGCCCGCCTCGATCCGCGCCTCGGCCCTGCGCACCAAGGCAACCAGTGGATCCTCCGGACACCGCCACCGATGGGCCTCCGCAGCCGGCCGCCAAGGCGACTGAGCCGGCCACGTGTCCAATAGCTGCGGGGCCCTGTGAGTCGCGGGGGGCTCCCGATCCTCCGGCGTCGCCACGCCCTCGACCGCAAGCACGTGCACGTCACCCCCGGACTCCCCCAGGACGCAGAGTTCGCCGGTCGCGTTCCACTGCAGGCACGTGGCGGCGGGCGCATCGGGATAGACCAAGGGGCAATCCGCGAGGCCAAACGGCCAGACGGTGAGAGCCGCCCGATCGCCGCCCGACAGACCTGGCGCCTTTCCGGCAACCGCAGCCATGTGTCCCAAGGCTGAGATCGCGCCGAACCTCAGCGGAGCGACAGAAGACTCGTAGACGCGGCAGGGCCAGGTTGGCGCGGCCATGTCCCACACGCGGGCTCTTCCCGCCCGGTCACAAGCCAACACCGCGGCGCCATCGGGGCTGAATCCGGTGGCAACAATCTGGGCGGCCGGATCCTTGAACTCGAGCACAGTCTCGCCGGAGAGCAGGTCGCACACGCGCAGGCGCGCCCCGTCCGCGACCGCGCAGAACCGCAGCCCCGGGGAGAAGGCAAACGGCACATGCGGGTGCGCGAGCTCCACGAAGGGATGCGTGGACAAGGTCGTAAAGCGGTGCGCCGACTCCTGAGGCGGTACGAGGGCGCGTCCCCCCATCTGCACCTCCGGGCAGCGTTCGTTGACGAAAGGGTTCGTCCACTTCCGGGGGCCCACGCTCACTTCGCGAAGCAACGCCCCGGAGCGAGCGTCCCAGACGCGGGCGATGCCCTCGAAACCGAACGTGCCCAACCGATCACCGTCCGGCGAGAACTGACACACGGAAAGCGGGCCCGTGTGCTCGAACACGCCAGCACATTGCCCTCCCTCGAGATCCCAGAGCCGCGCGGTCGAATCGCAGGACGATGAGGCCAGCAGCTTCCCGCTCGGGTGAAAGGCCAGGCACGTGACATCAAACTCATGACCGGAAAGGACGCGGGGCGGCTCCGCGCCTCCCGCGACAACGTGCACCACGGAGCAATCGTCCCGGGCGTATGCAAACGAGGCACCCCCGGGCCGGACGGCGAACGCCATGGGCGAAGCGCCATCGACGAGATCAGCGGCCTGCGCCAGCGCGCGCTGCGTGACGTCCCCGGTCAAGATGCTCCACCGGGTCAAAGCGGCAAACTTCGTTGGGGCTATGAAGCGCACCGCGCCGATCGACCCGTTCGCGCTCGCGCGGTCCCACGCCGGCTGACGGTCGGGAGTCCGGTGAATCTCGGCAGAGCCGTCGACCAGACCAATCAGGAACCGGGAGCCGTCCGGAGCGCACGCGACGCAGCCCATCGACCCGTGCGGCCGGGCGACTCCGGCCAGAACGCGACCGGTCCTTCCGCACCGAATCTCGACCTTGCGCGCTCCAGCCGTTACGAGGCAGCGAGCGTCAGGGGAGATCGCGCACGCCGTTCCCTCCATCGCCAGCTTTGCACCGTATTTCCTCACGCGTTGCTTCAAATCCCAGGCGACAGCCTCTTGCTCATCTGATAGCGCGACGAGGATGCCCTCGTCCGGCGCGTAGCAGGCGGACACGATGGCTCCCGGTGCGAGCCGCAGGTCGAACTGCGGCGCCCGTGCTTCCAGATCCCAGGCGGAAAGACTCCCGTCCGCAAAACACGCGAAGATCGAGTTTCCGGATCGCTGATACCCGCAGTGGAGCACCTCGCCCTGCTTCCCGGCTTCCCTGAGCGTTCCGGCCTTTCGACTCACGAAGTCGGCGAAGCGCACCTGCCCGTCCCCCATGCCAAAGACAGCGGATCGGCGATCGCCGGAGACCCAACAAGCCGTCACCGCCGGCGCCCGGTTCGTCGGCGCGTCGTCGACTAGCGACACGATCTCCATGCCTGAGTCGAGAAGGCGCAGAGAACCATCCGCGCCCCCCAAGGCAACCCCCCGACCATCCGCCGCCGCCGCACAGGAAGAGATGCCCCACGGCCTCAGCTTCCGCAGCGCCAGATCCAGCTCATGAGCGTTTGCGGGAGGGGCCGCCGACAGATGATGGACCGCGACGATAAGTTTGACCAGATCAGCGGGATCGCCCGAAAGGAGGCTTCTGCCATCGGGCGGCGAGAACGTGTGCAGCGGCCGCCCATCGTCTGCGCTCCACGACCTGAGCGTCCCATCTTCGCTCCCGGTAACGACGAATCCCGACGCAGAAAATGCGCAAGTCGTGACGCGCCGTGAGTGGCCGATGAGGGTCAGCGGGCGGGCGCAGATGGAAGACGGCTTGTTCAATCGTTGCAGCCACATACGCCCGCCCCGGCCCTGCTTTCGGAGCGCCTCAACCGCCGCGGACACGGGGGAGTCAGCCGGCTGATTCGCCGCCTGCTGCCACGTCAGTCGCGGATGAGCCGCGAGGACGTGGATCTGGGCTCCAAAGAACTCCGCGAACCCCGACAGCTCGGACAGAGGCACACCGCCGGCCGCGCCACGGTCCCGCATGACCCGGAGGGCGGCGGCATAGTCATTCGCCAGTTCATAGGCCCTGTCGGCCACGCACTTCGCCTCGATGAACTCGATGGACGTCAGGATCGTGACCAGCTGATCCCATCGCTCCGCCTTGGCCAGGTGAGCGGGAAGGCACGCAAGCAGGTACTTCCACGTAGACGCGGAGTCGCCCTGATACGCGCCCGGGCCGGCTTCCGTCATGCGTCGGCCGCCGGCGGCGGGCGCAACGATGCGACCCCAGCAATCCAACAGGAAATCGGCCAGCATCCGATGCCCTTCGACCAGGCTCACGAAATGCGGCCCCGCCTTCGCTTCTTCGGCCAGCCAGTCGGCGAGCGACTTGTGGTAAGGCTTGATGACTTCGTGCCCGCCCTCGGTCGCGACGGGGAACAGCGAGGCGAGCGGGCGTATGAAGTCGCGCAGATCCTCCTTCTGCCAACTGAAGAGGCGTTGGAGCGTCTCAACGGGCAGCGGCTCTCGGGCGGCAAGGATGGCGCGTAGCGCGGGGCGCACGCTCTGTCGGAACCGGTCCAAGTCGGGGAACTGCCGCTGGAAGTACTGGCAGAAGATGCCGCCGAGGCCTTGCGGGAACTGCTCCAGACGATCGAGCGAGAGATCGCCGCGCTGGACGTCATCGCAGACCCGCTCGACGTACAAAAACACACCCTCGCTCTTCTCGAGGATGCGCTCCACCAGAAGATCGGCGTCCGGTCGGCTTCGCAGCGGCGCCGCGAGTCCGCGCCGCACGTAGTCCCGGATGTCCGCGCGGTTGGCCTCGGACGCCGTATCGAGCGGGACCGGATTCAGGGACTGCAACGGGGTCTGGACGTCGAACTCCGGCCGGCTGGTCACAAGGATCCCGATCCAGGCGGGAAGGCTTCGGGCATTCCGCGCGAGCATCTCCACCAGCGGGTTGCGCCCGCCCTCGCAGGCTTCATCGAGGGCATCGATCACGATCAGCTGCCGATCGCGCCCGCCGTCGATGGCGGAGCGCAGCGGATTCGCGAGGAGGTAGTCAAACAGCTCCGCTGCGTCCTTCCGGTCCAGCAGGTCCAGCTCCGGCAGGGTCAGCAGAAGCTTGCGATAGTCCGGGAGCCGGGTGGCGAGCTGAAAGGCGATGCTGCGAACCACGCGTTGCGCGCTGCGGTGGTCCGGCTTGTCCCATTCGCAGAACTGGGCGGCCAGCACCGTATCCCCTCGCGTATGGGTCAGCTGGGCGGCAAAAGCGCTCTTGCCCACGCCCGGCGCGCCCTGGATCCAAAACAGCCGCGAATCCGGCTTGGCATCCTGTCGCCACCGCTCAACCGCATCGAACAGCCATCGGCGCCCCAGGAAGCCCTTGCCCAGCAGTTGGCCGATGCGCGCCTCGGACTTGATCGGCTTGAGATAGCCGCTGAGCGTTTCGATCTCGCCCGAAAAGCGGCGGCTCTCGTCGCTCTCCACCACCCGGACGATCTCGGCGAACTTGGCCTGATACCATTCCTCCCACGCCGGCTCGCCCGCGGCGCGCCGCTCTTGCCAGTCGTGCATGTCGAGCCACTGGACGTGGCCGATGCTGACCGGCGGCTGCACGTCCTGCTCGCTCTCGACCAGGATGGTCTGGATGCTGCCGCCCTTCACGCCGATGGCGATGGCGATCTCATCGCGGCACACGCCGGGATCGCGTGTGGAGTACTTCGACAGGAAGGACAGCACGCGCTGGCTCTTCAGGATCCCATCGGTGATGGCACGCCGCCACTCGTCGCCAAACTTGATCTCGCTCTTGTCAAACCAGACGTCGTGCCCGCGATGCTCCAAGTCGTCCTTGATGCGGCGGACCAGCGACTCGTTGCTGTCATGCCCATAGCTGAGGAAGATGCGGAGGGCGGCTGGGGTCGCTGCACCCGGCAGCTGCCCGTGAGTCGGACAGATCCAGAATGCACCGACCGGGGTGGCCTCAACCCGGCATTGCGGGCACTTCATCGCATCGCCTCCGGCTTCACCCCCACTCCGCCCCAAGCCGCCAGCGGTCTCGAACCGCGCTCCGGAACCGCGGACAATCGGGCCGCCGCGCTCCTCGCTCGCTCGACCGGCCGGGCGCAGCGGCCTGATCGCGCGTCACACCTTCACGGCCGTCGATTTCGAGGCGGCCAGGACTTCGCGGGCGGTCACCTCGCGCTTCAGGCGGTTCGAGAGATAGACGCCCTCGCTGATCAGCATGGTCTTCAGCGCTATCTCGGCGCAGGGAAGCAGCTCGACGCGGCCCTGCAGCGCGGCGATCCAGTGGTGCTGGGCCGAGTCGTACGCCGTCTCGTCCTCGTTCAGCTGGTGCCAGCGCCAGTCCGCTCCGTCGATCTGGAAGGTGGCGTCCATCTCCACATCGCTCATCGCCGAGTGGAAGCTGAACGGGCTCAGCCGGATGCCGCCCTTCGAGCCCACGATGTAGCTGCTCTCGAACGAGTTCAGGTGGATGGCCCATGACTCGATCAGATCCAGAACCACGTCGCCCTTGAACCGGACCATGCCGAGCCCGAGTTCCTCGACGTCGTAGCCGCTCTTGCGCCGGCGCGCCGCGTCCATCCCGGTCTCCTGGTAGACCTTTCCGCTGATGCGCTCGACCTCGGGGCTGTCGAGCAGGTACAGCATCTGCGCAATGTGGTAGACGCCCATGTCATACAGGGCGCCCCCGGCGGCCACCTTCTTCTGGACGAAAGAGGCCGTCCCGTAGCCATCGACATACGGCCGGCCGCGGCGGCGGAAGCCCGTGGAGCGGGCCAAGTAGACGCGCCCGAGGTGCCCGCCCCGAATGAGCCGCTTGGCGACCTTGGTCTCCTTCGCGAACAGCGTGCTGAGCTGGATACTGAGCTTCCGCTTGCAGGCCTTGGACGTCTCCATCATCTTCACGGCGTCGACGTACGCGCCCGCCATCGGCTTCTCGCAGTAGACGTGCTTGCCCGCCTTGAGCGCCGCCACCGTCACCGGCATGTGGAAGTTGTTGTGCAGGCACACGTCCACCGCATCCACGTCGCTCCGCTTGAGCAGCTGGCGGAAGTCGGTGGTCACGTTCGGAATCTGGTTCTCCGCCGCCACCCGCCGCAGCTCCGCCTCGTTTACATCCGCGGCGGCCACGATCTGCGCGCCCGGGACCTTGGCGTAGCCCGCGATGTGATGCTTGCCAATCTGACCGACTCCGATGATGCCGATGCGAATAGGGTTCACCGATCCAGCCTCCTTGCTCCGCCGCTACGCTTCTTTGACGCCCGTCCGGATGCGCACCACGGCCCGGCGGACCGACGCCAGCTGCCAGTCGGTCTCGCTGTACTCGTTGACGCCGGAGTGGTGCTCGACGCCCCAGCACCCCTGGTAGCCGGCATCGAGCAGAACACGCATCTTCGCCTCCAGGCACGTCCGCGTGATCCGCGCGTCCACGTGCGTGTGGACCGCCCAGGCCGCCGCCGTCCGGTCGCCCAGCTCCTCGGCCTCCGGGCCGCCGTTCCAGTGCCCGATGTGAAGCAGGATCCCGTAGGCCGGATGCGCCACGGCCTCGGTCACGCGCTTCATCTCGCCGAGCGTCAGCTCGGGCCCCCAGTGCGTCTCGGGCCCCACGCGGAACCCGCCGTCGTGGGCGCGACGGCAGTATTCCGCATACCGCATGACAACGTAATCGACCTGCTCCTGAGTGAAGCGCTCCCCCTTACCGCCCATGTCGATGCGCAGCGTGCGGGCGCCGAGGACCTCGGCCGCTCTCAGGTACTCCAAGGCCAGCTTGTAGTTCCGCTCGCGCGCCGCGGGATCGTCCTCCCACAGGTGCGCGCCGTCCACGCACAAGTTCACCAGGAGCAGCTCCTTCTCGTCCATGGCCTCCCGCACCTTCTTCAGGTACGGCTCGTCCGTCGCGGCCAGCATGCCGTTCCAGATGTCCGCCGTGTGGAGGCCGTAGCGGTAGCGGCAGCTCTCCAGGTAGCCGAAGACATCCATCTTCCCCTGGGCGAGCAGGCCATGAAACGAGTAGGACGCGATCGACACGTTCATCGGATCAGCCCGCCTTCCGGATGGCCTCGACACACTGCGAAAGAGCCGGGATCGGATTCTCGACGTCGCCCTCGTACTCGAGGATCATCTCGCCGGCGAACCCCTTGGCCTTCAGGGTGGCCAGGAGCTTGGGCAGGTCGAGGTTGCCGGTGCCGACCACCACGTCCTTCGGCTGGCGGGCGCGGTCGAACACGAAGTCCTTGATGTGCACGGCGTAGAGGCGCGCCGCGAAGCGCTCGGCCCACTGTACCGGGTCCTGCTTGGCGTCCTGCGCCCAGGCGGTGTCCATGTTCAGGCCGATGCACGGGCGGGTAAACGAGAAGACCCAGTCCAGGATCTCGCCGCTGCCGAGCCAGTGGTAGCCGCCGTGGTTGTGGATCGCGAGGTTGACGCCGTACTCGTCGCACAGCCGGTACACCACCGGCAGCGCGGCCAGGAACGTCGAGGGCGAGAAGTTGGCCGAGATGACCTTGCTGCCGGCCTTCTTCACGAAGTCGAACCGCTTCCGGGCCGCCGCCTCGTCCGGGCCGAATCCTTCGACGCCGATCGAGACAATCTTCACGCCGGCCGCGCGGTACGTCTCGATCACGCCGTCGAACAGCTCCGGCTTGTTGAAGTCGCAGTGCACGCCGCACAGCTCGATGCGGCTCAGCCCGAGCGACTTCACCAGCTCGGCGACCTTCTGGTTGTCCTTGAAGCTCCTCAGGCACCAGCTCTGCACACCCAACACGCGGCTCACGTCCACCATGGCATCCTCCTGTTTCCTCGTTGCGCCTACCGGATCGAAATCAGTCCACCCTTGCCCCCCCGCCAGAGAACCACATTCTGCCCGAACCTGGAAATGACATATCCCAGCGAGTTGCTAACCAGCGTCCAGCCGCTCGGATCGCCGACTGTGTTGGAGGAGGAAAGGATGACCGCCGACACCGGGGCGAAGCCGCCCAGTGGCGTGATCACGACCGTGGCATTGGTCGGCAGGGTAAGCGTGCCCGCGCAGTGAACGCGCGCCGCGCCGCCGGGACCGTAGACAAAGCGGAACACGCCGTTCGTCGGGAAGATGAGCCGGTTCGTGATCGTCAGCATGCCGGGCTCGTCCGCCCAGTCGAAGCCGCTGCCGTCGCGCATGACGATCGTACGGGTGCGAATGGTGCCCGTCCCGCCCAGAAAGCCGTTGCTGTTCACAGTCAGCGTGCCGCCGCTTGCCGGGAGTTCGCCGTTCACCAGGAGCGTGCCCCCGTCGGAGCTGATGGTTACGGCCCCCGTGACGGTGTTCAGCGCGTCAAGCGCCAGGACGCCCGGCCCGCTCTTCGTGAGGGCCTTGCCTCCCGAGAGAACACCCGAGAGCGTAACCTTGTCCGAGCGGGTCGCCGGATTGTCGTAGACGACGATCGTTCCGGCGTTGGTCAGGTCGATGTGGTCGACGAACTCCACCTCGCTGTCCGCATACGGCGATCCGAACCGCAGCTGGTTGCCCGAGCGCACGAATCCGGTCGTGCCGCCCCAGAGCAGCGTGTCGGCGCCGCCGCCATTGAGGTCAACTGTCAGCTTGCCGCCGTAGGCGGCGAATCCCCCGTGGCCCGATGTGTTGGTGGACCAGTAGACCTGGCCGGCGTCCGGCCCGAGCGACCGCGTGAACGTCCCCCGGGACTCGAGGACGCCACCCGCGGCGTTCCCGGGCGCGAACACGAGCCGGCTGGCCGCCGGCAGGCCGACGCCGTCCACCCCGCGCAGGGTCCCGGCGGTCAGCTCGGTGTCGTTGGTCCAGCCTCCGGCGCCTTCGAGCGAGACGGTCCCGAGGCCCGTCTTCCGCATCTGGAAGAAGCCGCCGACCGGCTGCGTGAACCGCGCAACGCCGCCGGATGGAGCCGTGAAGTTCACGATGGGCGTCGTGTTCGTCCGGAACAGCGACACCGGCCCGGCGAAGACCGCCGCGCCATTTGTCCGCATGCCGATATCCACCAGCGTCGAGGCGGCATAGAGCGTGAGCGGCATGTAGACCGCCTGGGTGAGCGTCACGCCATCGCCGGCGAACAGGGCCGTCGGATTGACCCCGCTGGCGGCGGAGAGCACGATCTGCGTGGCGCCGTGCATCGCTCCGCTGCTCTCCACCACCAGGCGAGCCGCCTGCCCGATGCTGACCGCGCCGCCCAACCGATTGCTCGGATTCGTCACGAACACGAGGTTCCCCTGGCTCGCTACGCCGGCTATGGTCAGACTATTCGTCGAGGTCGTCAGACGCCCGGACACGCGGATCTGCGAGCTGTCGGCGGCAGAGAACACCAGATCGCCCGCGTAGTCGATGTCGCCGCTGAACTCGGGGTAGATCAAGGCGTAGGCCGTGCCCAACTGGGTCCGGACGCCCTCTTCGATCCGGATGGCGCGGCTGAACAGCAACGTATTCGTGACCCACAGGTAGTGCAGGTTCGGCCCGGCGAGGCGGAAGTAGACCGGATTGGTGGAGTGGCCGAGCGGCCCCGGTTGGCCGGCGGCTATGTTCTGTCCGATGTATACGCGGCAGTTGCCCACCGAGTGGATGAAGTCGCCCGTGAACGTGTTCGTTCCATCGAGGACGATCTCGCCGGTGCCGGAGGTCTCGACGGTGCCGGTCCCGGAGATCGTGCCGGAGAAGACGGGCCGATACGCCGTCGTGGGCGCCCTCAGCAGGACCCGCCGATCAATGCGGATATCGCCCGTGAACCGCACCGTTCCGGCGTTCATGGCGCCGATGGAAACGCTGTTCCCGGCCCCGACGGCCGGGACCCAGATACTCCGGCCGAAGGTGAGGCCCGGCTTGACGTACAACTCAATGAGGACGCCGCCCGTCCGGGCATCGCCGAGGATGACCTCCGAGGTGGCGTTGCCCAGCGCTCCGTTCTCGCCGCTAATGGCATTGGTGTAGATGTTGACCACGCCCTTCGAGATGACGGTTGGGCCGGAGAAGGTGTTCGTGTTGTAGATGTCTACGGTCGACAGCGCAGTGCCATAGGGGTTGATCGTGATGCCGCCGCCGCCCGAGATCAACCCCTCCAGGCTGATCTTCCCGTTGGATCCGTTGCTGATGTAGACATCGCGGTTCAGCCGGATGCTGCCCCTGAACGTCCGGTTGAAGGCGGAGATGTCATCGCCCGCGCCGATCGTGACATTGCTGCCGACGTTGTTCACCTCGATATCGCGCTCGAACGTGACGAGCTTCGTCAGTCGGAGCCCCAGATTGTCCGAGGGGAGCGTGCCGGCATCGCCGACTTGGATGGCGCTGGAGTCCGTCCCGAGCGCGCCGGCGGCACCGCCAGCGAGGGCGTTGGTGCCAAGCAGAACTTCGCCGCGCCGGATGGTCGTCACGCCGGAATACGTGTTGGTCCGCCGCAGGACAAGGTACTTGGCCTGACCGGGATTGCCGAGGACCAGCAAGCCCTGCCCGCCAGCCAGGGCAACATCCACGTAGGCCGCGCTGTTGGAAACAACGATGGCAGGCGCATCGCCGACTGTGTTCGTCAGCGTCAGCGTCACGGTATCATTGCTCGCATCCGAGAGCGTCCAATCGTTGTTCTGCGAGGCGGGGTCGCTGAAGACCAGCGAACCGATCTCGCGCGAGCCGTCGAGCGTGACCACGTTGGTGCTGGTCGTGATGGGAGCCGCGATGGCGGCCGTGCTGTCAACGCCGTCGGCGATGACGCCATCCTTCCACTTGCCCGCCTCCGACCAGTTCCCGCTGCCCGGATTGGTCCACACGCCGTCCACCGCGCGGGCAATTGGAGACGAGACAGCCAGAACGGCTCCAACCACAAGCCCCAGCCCAACACCGCACCCCCTCGCCATCGTGTTCGATCGCATGGCAGGAAGATGCCCCAAACGCCGGATCTTGGCAACGGAACACCGCTTTCGCCCCTTGCTTTCAGGGCGCCGTTCCATATGCTGGACTGCCGGGCGGAGCCTGAGGAGGAACAACCACGATGAGCGGCATACATAGACGGCTGATGCTCGGGATCTTGTCGGTTCTAGCCGGCGCACCGGCCAGCGCGCGCGCCCAGGTCTTTCAGGACTGGCACTACCACGCCCCCATTCGCTTCGCCGGCTACACGGCTCCGGGAGCCGCCACCAATCTGCCCGTGCTCGTCCGCTTCGCACCGGATGCGATCGCCGGCTTCAGCTACAGCCAGTTCGACACGCCCGCCGGGTCGGATCTGCGCTTCGCCGCGGCGGACGGGGTCACGCCCCTGCCCTACGAAGTGGAGCGATGGGACCCGGTCGGCACCTCGCTGGTGTGGGTGCTGACGCCCGAGATCACGGGGACCGACACCGTCGTGCACGCCTACTGGGGCGGCACGGGCGCCGGCACGCCAGCGTACGCCACGAACGGAGCGGCCTGGTCCAACGGATTCGTCGGCGTCTGGCACATGGGCGAGGACCCGGCCGGCACGGCTCCGCAGATCCGCGACAGCACCGGCTGGCGCAGCCACGGGCGGATCGCGGGCGCGATGACGACGTCGCAGCGCGTCAGCGGAATCGCGGGCGACGCGCTGCTCTTTGACGGGACGAACGATTACATCAACTGCAGCAACGCCCCCGCGCTCGCGCCATCGAATGTGACCGTATCGGCCTGGGTGCGGCCGATCGGCGCCGGATCGAACGCCGACGGAAACTGGATCATCACAAAGGGTCGCACCGCCGCCATGCCCTTCCTGTCGTACGGGCTCCGGCACTCGCCAACCCCCGGCAACCGCCTCGACACCGGGTTCGGCATCACGAACGGCTTCGCGCTTCTCTCGTCCGCCACAACGAACACGTCGGCGCTCGGGTTCGTTCACCTGGCCGCGTCATACGACCGCACGGCCATCCGCCTCTATCTGAACGGCCGACTGGAGAACTCGCTCTCGCAGACGGGCGCCCTTTCCTACGCGCTCGCGGATACCGAGTTGCACATCGGCCACTGGGGCACCGCCGGCTTCCCGAGGCAGTTCCAGGGAATCATCGATGAGGTCCAGGTGTCCGGCGAAGCCCGCGCCTCGAACTGGATCTGGGCCGCATGGCTGAACGTGGCGTCGAACGCATCGTTCCAGACGGTCGGCCCGGTCGAGCTCCAGGCGAGCAATCTCACAGTTCGCGCACTCGCCCCATCGGCGGTGGGCGCGACGACGGCGGCCGTGAGCGGCCGGCTGATCAGCGCCGGCGGCGCCGAGAACCCGTCGGTCCTCTTCTGCATCGACACCTCCGATCAGGGCACGAACGACCCGGCGGCCTGGGCGACCCGCCTCGCCGTCGCCGTGCCGCCGGCGGCCGGCGACACGTTCGCGGCGGTCGCTGCGCCGCTCGCAGCCGGCCAGGACTACGTCTACCGAACCTATGCGACCAATTCGACGGGAGCGGCCTGGTCGCCCGAGCTTGTAGCCTTCCGCACGATCGGCCTCGCCGGGATCACAAACACCGGCGCCACCAATGTCACCGCGACAACGGCGATCCTGCGCGGAGCCGTCGTCCGCATCGTCGAGCAGGCGCCGACCGTGGAAGTCCGGTACTGGGCGGATGGGGCGGCCGCCACATCCACCGTCGTACTCGGCGTTCAGACCGGCACGTTCCAGGCCGCGGTCGCGGGACTCTGGCCAACGACCGCCTACGCCTACGCGATCAGCGCCTCAAACGCAGCCGGCATCGTCTGGTCCGAGGCCGCTGCGTTCATGACGCGCGGCCCGTTCCACGTCGCGACGAACGGCTCGAACGCGTATCCGTTCGACACCTGGGCCACCGCTGCGACCACGATCAGCAACGCACTGGCCGCGGCTACAAACGCCGGCGACGCCGTCCTGGTCGCGCCGGGCACCTACCCCATCACGGCCGGGCTGTCCCTCACGACCGCGGTCAGCGTGATCGGCGTGGGGCCATCGACCAACGCGATCATCGTCTGCCGCCTTCCCGCCTACGGATCGGTATCACCCATCGTGGTCGATCACCCGGGCGCGTTTCTGGACGGTTTCGCCATCACCGGCTGCGTCAACCAGCTCAACTACGGGGTGTTCGGCCCGCTGTACGTGAAGCGCGGGCTGGTCCAGCGCTGCATCGTGGCCCGGAACTCGAACTACAGCAACGGCGGCGGCTGCATCAGCGGTGGTGTGCTCCGTGACTCGGTCGTCGAGGGCAACTCCGCCGTGCATCAGAACACCGGGCTGGGCGGCGGCCTGCGGGTGACCGGCGGCGCGGTCAGCAACTGCCTGATCGTCGGCAACTACGCCGTGGACGGCGGCGGCGGCCTCTACGTGGGCGCCGGAAACGTCGACGCCTGCACGATCATCAGCAACACAACCGCCCGCGCAAGCATCGTCGGCGGAGGCGGCGTGGACCTCGAAGGCGGCCGGCTGATCAACTGCCTGATCGCCCGGAACAGCCTGAACAACGTGATGCTGGGCGCCTACCAGGGAGCCGGGGTCCGCATGACCGGGGGCTCGCTTGTCCACTGCACGATCACCGCCAACGCGTGCTCCAGCCTGGACCGGGGGTCGGGCGTCTACATGACCGGCGGCGGAGTGACCAACTGCATCGTGTACGGCAACGGGTCGCGGTTTCCCGCGACGGCCGAGGAGAACATCAGCGCCACCGGAGGCGCCATCGCCTACACCTGCGCCCAGCCCCGCCCAGCCGGGACCGGAAACATCGATCTGCCGCCGGAACTGGCCGCGGGCTCCGCCCTCGACGGCGGGCTGGCTTTCGGCTCGCCCTGCGTCGACGCGGCGCTGCCGCTTTCGTGGGTGACGGCCGACCAGGCTGGCGCGCCGCGTCCGGCCGACGGCGACGGCGATGGTGCCGCCGCGCCGGACATGGGCTGCCGCGAGCGCATCGCGGCCGGCGCCACGTTTGAGTGCTCGTTCTCCGCTGCTGCGACCGAAGGCACGAACTCGCTCGACGCGCTCTTCTCCGCCGTAACGACCGGACCGGGCACCGGGACCGTGACATACTGCTGGGACTGGGAGAGCGACGGGCTGGTCGATGCGGCCGGGCCCGAGCTCGCGGCGGCGACTCACCTGTACGCCTCGCCGGGCGTCTACACCGTCACGCTCGTCTGCACCAACGCCTTCGGCGGCACGGCGTCCGCGTCGCGCTCCCGCTACATCTTCGTCTGGTCGCCCGATGCGTACGTCGCCACCAGCGGGGCGCACGTCGCCCCCTACGACACGTGGGCCAAGGCGGCCACCACCGTGCAGGCCGCGGTGGACGCCGTGCTGGGAACCGGGACCGTTCACGTGGCGGCGGGGACCTACGCGGTCGGCACAAAGATCGCCGTGACCCGCGGGACGCGACTGGTCGCCGAGGGCGGGTACGCCGCCACGACGCTCCGGAGCCCGGGCCCCTCGCGCATCCTGGATCTCTTCCACCCGGGGGCGCTGATCGACGGCTTCACGCTCTCCGGCATCAGCCTCGGCTATCCCCACTCCGGGGCGATCTACATGACCGGCGGCGAGGTCCGGAACTGCCGCATCACCGGCAACACGCTCGGCACGTACGGCGGCGCCGTCCACATGGAAGGCGGATTCGTGCACGACTGCATCCTGACGAACAACGGGGCCACCCACCAGAACACCGGCTTCGGCGGCGGCGTGTGGATGAGCGCCGGCGTCGTGAGCAACTGCCTGATCGAGAACAATCGATGCATGGACGGAGCGGGCGGAGTCTACAGCTCCGGCGGCACCATCCGGAACTGCCGCATCGCCAGCAACTCCACCGCCTACGCGCCCGCCAATGCCGGTGGCCTCTGGCTCGCCGGCGGACGAGCGGAGAACTGCCTCATCGTTCGGAACCGCCTGACGGCCGCAAGCCCGACCGGCTTCGGCGGCGGGGTCTACATGACCGGCGGCGCCCTTGTCCACTGCACGGTGGCCGACAACCAGCGCGCGCTGGACAGCTACTCGGGAATCTACATGACCGGCGGCGGCGTCACCAACTCGGTCGCCTTCTACAACGGAACGGCCTTCCCGGCCGCCGGCGTGGAGAACGTCTTCCGGAGCGGGGGCGTGATCGGCTACTCGTGCGCGCAACCGGCTCCCGCCGGGACCGCCAACATCGGCGACGACCCGTCGTTCATCGACCGGTCCGGCGGGGACTACCGCCTGGCGTTCGGTTCGCCTTGCGCCGACACAGCGACGAACCTACCGGAGCTGACCGTGGATCTCGACGGCTCCACCCGCCCCCAGGACGGTAACGGCGACGGCGCGGCCGTGTCCGACATGGGGGCCTACGAGCGGCCAACGACGACCGCCACGTTCGCCTGCGCCTTCTCCGCGATACCGGCTGTCGGCACGAACAGCGTGGCGGCCGTCTTCACCGCCACGGTCGCCGGCCCGGGCACCAGCAGCGTGTTCTACACATGGGACTGGACGAGCGACGGGGAGAACGACGAGGCGGGCACCGACCTCGCCGTGGCGTCGCACACCTACGCCGAGCCCGGCTTCTACTCGGTGACGCTGAACTGCACGAACGCGCTGGGCCAGGCCGCCTCGCAGACCCGCGTCGCGTACATCGTCGTCTACTCGTCCGACGCGTATGTATCGACAACCGGCGCCAACCGCGCGCCGTACCACACGTGGGCGACCGCCGCCCGCAATCTCGCCGACGCGGTGACCGTCGTGGCGGACAACGGAACCGTGCACGTGTCGAACGGCATCTACAGCATCACCGCGCCCATCAGCATCGGCCGGCCGATCACGGTGCTGGGCGTCGATGGCCCCACGAACACCGTTCTCCGCAGCACCGGATCGCAGATATTCCTCATCTCCCACCCCGCAGCGGAAGTGGACGGATTCCTCCTGACCGGCGGCAGCCTCGGCTTCGGCTATTACGGGGCGGCCAACCTGGCCGGCGGCACGCTGCGCCGCTGCATCGTGGCCGGCAACAGCATCGGGAGCTGCGGCGGCGTCTACGTGGCGACCGGCCTGGTGGACCGCTGCGTCATCACGAATAACACCGCGAGCCATCAGAACTCTGGCTTCGGCGGAGGGGTCCGCATGACGGGCGGACTCGTGTGCGACTCGCTGATCGCCGGCAACACGGCCAACGACGGCGGCGGCGGCGTCTATCTGACTGGCGGCCTGGTCTCCAACTGCACCATCCGCGCCAACCGGAGGAGCGGCGGAAACGCCGGCCGGTACGGCGGCGGCGTCTGGATGACGGGCGGACTGCTCTGGAACTGCGATATTCGCTCCAACGTCGTTGTGAACGGAACGGACGCCGGCGGCGGCGGCGTCTACATGGCTGGCGGGACGAACCGGAACTGCCTGATCGCGGCCAACACGGTCACCAACTCGGGCGCAGGGGTCTACATGGATGCCGGCCGACTCCAGAACGCGACCATCGCGGGCAACGTGACGCTGAACCCGACGGGCGCCGTGTCCGGCCTGTACATGAGCGGCGGCGCGGCCACGAACTGCATCGTGTACTACAACATCGCGCTGGGCCAGACCGGCGGGGATATCGGCGGCGCCGGGACGAATATCGGCCGATCCTGCTCGCCCGCCCTGACGCCTGGATCCCGCGGCAACATCAGCTCCGACCCGCGCTTCGCCGACACCAACGCCTCCAGCTATCGCCTCCGGTCTGGCTCGCCGTGCGCCGACAGCGGCCTCAACCTCGACTGGGTGAGCGGCGCCCGCGATCTCGACGGAAACCCGCGCGTGATCCGATCCGCCGTCGACATGGGCGCCTACGAGCTGGCCCCGTACATACGAACCGTCGTGATCATCCGCTAGTGTGCTGTACCGCAGATGACTATGCAAAACGCGTAAGTGCTTGTCATTCCGAGCGGAGCGAGGAATCTCGGGCCTGATCGCACGGCAAGAGATCCTTCGCTTTGCTCAGGATGACCTTCATTCTGTACGCCTACTTCTGAGACAGCACACACTAGTACGACCTCTGTTCCGCACCCCACTCACCCGCGGAGTTCGATGTAAATGGGTGTCGAGAACGCGCGCCGGTTGTCGATGGCCGCGCTTTCGATCCGGTAATAGCCGGCCTTCAGGGCCCGACACGCCAGGCTCTCCTCGAAGATCTTCGTGCCGCGAAGGGCGTAATCCCGGACGACCTTCCCCTGGGACACGACCCGCACCCACGCGAGGCCCGCCGCGTCTGCGACCCGAAAGCGGAGTGTGACGCTGCTACCCCTCCGGCGTTGCACGGTCGAGCCCATCGGCCGGCCATCGCCGGAGAAGTCAATCAGGGCCGATTCGGTGGCGAAGCACAGCCCGTTCCGGAGGGAGCTGATGATTGAGGGCGCCGTTGGACGCGCGGCGAAAACGCCCGTCCAAGCGGTGCCGATGGACTCGGGGACATGAGCATCGCTCGCGCCGAGCGCGGCAACCTTCCGGCCGTCGCACAGCAGCCGGTCCCACACCTGCACCGCCTTCGCGTCAAAGGGATCGTAGGCGTTCACGATCTTGACGGCTCCGTTCAGCACCTCCACGGCAAACGACGGACCGAGCGTCCAGAGCGTGGCAATCGCCTCGTCGGTGTACCACGTCGTCGGGTACCAGCCAGCCGGGTGAGGAATCCAAACGAACGGGGCGACGCGGGCCGCCGCCGCGAAGTCATCCGCTATGCTACGCCCCTCCGGCTTGAAGAGCCGTTTCCCGCACAGGAGCCCGATGTGATGCGGGCCGGCGCCGGGCTCCTGGCCCCATGACAGGTCCGGACACTTCAGGGTATCCCGCTTCTGGGCGAGGCTTTGGTGATCAGTCGCGAACAGGAAATCCAGCCCCACGCGCCGGGCCATCTCGACGTTTTCCTGAACGGTAGCCCGGCCGTCGCTATGGATGGAATGCGAATGGATGTCGACGGCCAGAAGGCGCTTGCCAAAGAGCTTCCTGCTTTCGGCCAGCCGCACGGCCAGATCGCCCTTGTAGTGCCACAGCCAGCTTGTCAGCGTCTGACCGCGTTTGGCATGGAGATCGCTCAAGTCGAGTTTCGGCACGTTCGTCCTCCCGGTGTGCGTTCGTTGCGCCCAAGCGCGCCGTCGATCGCGCGCGTCAGCCGTCCGGTAAGCTAGCCGTTCGGGCCGCCGCTCGCCAGACTCATCCTCCGCGCCGATTTGGAGTCGGTGGTCCCCCGCCGTTCTCCGGCCTGCCGCATCCGGCCGTGGACGGCCGGCTCCAGCGGACAGTCGAACGCTGAAAACCCGATCCCGACTTCGATGCTCAACGTTGAGTGTTCAGCCTTTACACCCCATCCTTGTGCAATAGACTACCGCCCATATGCTGCGTTTGGGGCTCGCCCAGGTTTGACGGGACAGGAGAGACGCATATGAAGCAGCCAGGAAGAATATCGATCCGCCTCACGCTGGCCGCGCTCATCGTCATGATCGCCCTGGCTCTGCTGGCCGCGCTCATCTTCATGATCGCTCCGGCTCCGCCGGCGCCCGCCCAAGGACAATCGTTCACCGCAACGCCGGGCCAACAGTTCTATATGGACTTGGACTCGAGAGACGGCGCCTTTTCCGAATGGCGTCACCTTGATATCTCCTCGATGTCAGCGGGTGTCGGCGAATTGGAGATAAGGCGGCTCGGCGCTCATGAGCTGTTCTTTCCGTACTTTGCCATCCGGGTGGAAACGGATGCTGAGTACGCAGGCTTGTCGCTCAGCGCGCCACCGGGGCAGCCTCCGCTCGTCGTGAAAAGAACCCGCGGCCGAAAGGGGAAAGCACCCGAAGAGGCCGTCGTTCCGGGCAAGGTGGCCGTGCGCGAAAAGACGCCCATCCGAATGTTCTGGAGCAATGACTCGTTCTCCCTGCAGGTGGGAAGTCAGCCGCCGCAGCGGTTCGCTCTGTCCCGTCCGCCCAAGCGGCTGATCATCAGCTCCTCGTCGGGGGAACTCAAGATTCATGGGCTTACGCTCGGTCGTGGCGATGAATGACCTTGGTCGAGCCCGCAGGACATCGCGTTCGCCATCTTGATGCTGCAGCCTGGAGACGGTCCCCGCCGTTCTCCGGTCTTTCACATCCGAGCCGCGGACGGCCGGATCCAGCGGGCCCCCGCGGCGGCAAGGGATTGCCGCCCTCCATCGGGCGCCGCCCGGCAGGCGGC